>NC_016893.1 GCF_000247565.1 Wigglesworthia glossinidia endosymbiont of Glossina morsitans morsitans (Yale colony)
CAAAAAATTAAATAAAATATTTTATGTATAAAATATATTTAAAATATTTTTATAAAGTTTTTATTTTATTTATTTAATTAAAAATTTATCATAATGTATAAAAATTAAATTATATTTTAAATATTTAATATATAAATAATATTAATAAGAATTTTATCTATTTTTATGGAAACTGCACTATGTTTTATTTAAAAAATATTGATATAATTGTTGTCGGTGGAGGTCATGCCGGAGTAGAAGCAGCTTTAGCTGCTGTAAAAATGAATTGTCATGTGCTTTTAATTACGCAAAATATTGATACTATTGGACAAATGTCATGTAATCCAGCAATTGGAGGTATAGGGAAAGGACATTTAGTCAAAGAAATTGATGCTATCGGTGGTGCTATGGCAAATTTTGCAGATCAATCTGGCATTCAATTTAGAATACTTAATGAAAGCAAAGGACCTGCAGTAAGAGCCACTCGTGCACAAATGGATAGAAAATTATATGCTCAAGCTGTACTTGATACTATATTTAAACAAAAAAAATTAAAAATTTTACAACAAGAAGTAGTAGATTTAGTTTTAAAAAATAACCGAATTTCTGGAATTATTACAAATTCCGGATTAGTAATTAATAGCAGCGTAGTAATACTTACCGTAGGTACATTTTTAAATGGAAAAATTCACATTGGAAATACAACGTATACTTCTGGAAGATCCGGAGATCATGCTTCATTAAAATTATCTAAAATATTAGATAACAACTTTGATTTTAATATTAGAAGATTAAAAACAGGGACACCACCTCGTATTGATGTAAGAAGTATTAATTTTGCAAAATTAGAAATGCAACACGGACACGTTCCAATACCAAATTTTTCATTTGAAAAATTTTCTGGTATTCGACCTCAACAAGTACCGTGCTATATAACTCATACCAACGAAAATACACATAATATAATTAAAGAAAATTTAAAAAATAGCCCTATATACAACGGTACTATTCAAGGAATAGGACCTCGATATTGTCCATCAATTGAAGATAAAGTAATTCGATTTGAAAAGAAAAATTCACATCAAATTTTTTTAGAACCTGAGGGGTTAAATAGTTATGAAATCTATCCAAATGGAATATCTACCAGCTTACCTTTAGATATACAAATAAAAATGATTCGTTCCATTTCAGGATTAGAAAAAGCAAAAATTACACGACCAGGATATGCAATTGAATATGATTTTTTAGATCCAAAAGATCTCAAACTAACTTTAGAAAGTAAAATTATTCCTGGTTTATTTTTAGCAGGACAAATTAATGGTACTACAGGTTATGAAGAAGCTGCTGCGCAAGGATTATTAGCAGGAGTAAATGCTGTTTTAACGTTAAAAAATCAATTTTGGTTTCCTACAAGAGATCAGGCATATTTAGGTGTGTTAATTGATGATTTATGTACTTTAGGTACAGAAGAACCATATCGTATGTTTACTGCTAGATCTGAGTATCGACTAATCATTAGAGAAGATAATGCTGATTTACGTCTTACAGAGATTGGTAGAAAATTAGGCATGATTAATGATATCCGTTGGAAAAATTTTTGCAAAAAAAAAGAAAAAATCTGTCAAGAACATAAAAATTTGGAAAATACTCACATTAATTTTAATATAGAAGAAAAAAAGAAATTCCGTGCATATTTCAATGAAAATAAAATAAATCATATTACAGCCAAAAACTTTTTATTACATCCAGAAATAAATCATCGTACATTATCATCACTACAATGCATGCAAAATACTATAAAAGACGAAGAAATTATGCAACAAGTAGAAATACAAATTAAATATTCAGGGTATATAAAACGTCAGAAAAAAACAATTAAAAAAAATAAATATTATGAAAATGTAATTTTTCCTAATCAATTAAATTTTAAAGATATTTCTGGATTATCTAGCGAAGTAATTGAAAAATTGAATTGTTTTCGTCCTTATTCGATTGGACAAGCTTCTAGATTATCTGGAATTACACCGGTAGCTATATCTATCATATTAATATGGATGAAAAAAAATAATCTTTTAAAGATTTAATTTATTTAATATAAATAAAATATTTTTAACAAATTTCAAAAATAAATTTAAATTAAAATTTAAAATTTGTTCGTTTAATAGTATAATGTAATTAAATAATTTATATTTTAAATATATTCATTAAAAAATGCATCTTATTTTAGCTACAAAACTTTTATATTTATTTTAAAAAATAAAAATTTTACCTATTTAACTTGAAAAATATTTATGTCAAAATTTAATCAAAATTTAACTCCAAAAGAATACGTGTCACATCATTTAAAAAATTTGCAAATAGATTTAAGTACATTAAAACTTGTAGAAAATCAATCTAATTCATTTTGGATTTTGAATATAGATTCTTTATTTTTTTCTGTTCTAATAGGAATAGTTGCTTTTTTTTTATTTTATCAAGTTTCTAAAAGTATGACTTCTGGAGTTCCAAATAAATGTCAATCTGCAGTAGAATTATTAATTGAATTTATTAATATTAATGTAAAAGATATTTTTGGTTTTAAAAAAAACAATCTTATTGCTCCACTTTCTTTTACAATTTTTATTTGGATATTTTGCATGAATTTTATGGATTTAATACCCATAGATATTATACCATATATTGTCGAAAAAAAATTTAATATTTCTTCATTTAGAATTGTTCCTACATCTGATATCAATACTACTCTATCCATAGGAATAGGAGTTTTTGCGTTAATCGTATATTTTAATTTTCAAGTAAAAGGAGCCAAGTGTTTCTTTCAAGAATTAATTTTTCACCCATTTAACAATTATTTTTTTATTCCCATTAATTTATTACTGGAGAGCGTAAATTTATTATCTAAACCAATTTCACTAAGCTTACGTTTATTTGGAAACATATATTCAGGAGAGCTAATTTTTATTTTGATTTCCGGATTTATACCATGGTGGATGCAATGGATTTTAAGTGTTCCATGGGCTATATTCCATATCCTCGTGATTATTTTACAAGCTTTTATTTTTATGATTTTAACAATAGTATATCTTTCAATGGCAAGTGAAAAAGTGCACAAAAAATGAATTATGGAGAAAATAATGAACAATTTTAATATAGATCTTTTATATTTTGCAGCTGCTATCATGATGGGATTAGCTTCTATTGGAGCTGCTATAGGAATTGGAATTTTAGGAGGAAAATTCCTAGAAGGAGCAGCTCGTCAACCCGAACTTATTCCGACATTACGTACGCAATTTTTTATTGTCATGGGTTTAGTTGACGCTATTCCAATGATTACAGTTGGTCTAGGATTATATTTAATGTTTTCAATCAATTAAAAATTAAAATAGGAAACATCATATGAATCTTAACGCAACATTATTTGGACAAACTATTGCGTTTATTATTTTTGTATTTTTTTGTATGAAATATATATGGCCTAATTTGATTGCATCTATTGAAAAAAGACAAAAAGATATTGAATTTGCGCTAAATACTGCTAAACAGGCACAAATAAATCTTCAATTAGCTCAAGAAAAAGCTCAAAAATGCTTACAAAAAGCAAAAATTCAATCTCAAAGTATTTTGTTAGAAGCACATCATAAAAAAGAGATTTTTTTGAAAAACGCTATAATAGAAGCAAAACAAAAAAAAGAAATGATTATATCTCAAGGTTATTTAGAAATTTTAAATGCAAAAAAAAGAATTCGAGAAGAACTAAAAAAAGATATTACAAATTTAGTAATTTTAACTACAAAAAAAATTATAGAATCATCTCTTGATGAAGAAACGAGTAACAAAATCATAAAAAAAGAAATGTTAAATTTTAAATAAAGTTATAGAGAAAATATTGTATGAATTTTGAAAATAAAACTTTTGTATCGCATCCATATGCGGAAGCAGCATTTAAATTTTCTTCAGAAATAAATAAAACTGAAAAATGGCTGTACATGCTAACAGAATCATGTACTGCTTTAAAATTCACACCACACATTTTATCTAATATATATTTTTTTAAGTTAAATAAAAAAAATTTTTTTAATAACTTATCAGGGAAAATTGATGTATATTTTGAAAATTTTTTGAAAATTATTGCTTATAACGATCGTTTAATTATTTTGCCAAACATTTTAAAAAAATTTATAGAAATTAAAAATATTTCAGAAAATATCGAAATAGTTCAAATTATTACTAAATTTAAATTAAATCAAAAATTATTAGAAGATATAAAATTTTTAATATCAAATAAAATTAAAAAAAAAATAAAAGTTCAATTAAAAATTGAAAAATCTTTGTTAGGAGGAATTGTAATAAAATCGAAAAATTTTATAATAGATAGTAGCATAAAAAATCGCTTAAATAAGCTATCTGAATATTTATAAAAATTTCATGCAAAGGAAAAAATATGATTTTGAACGCTACAGAGATTAGTACATTAATTAAAAAAAGAATTGAAAAATTTGAAATAAAAAGTGAAATTCAAGAAGAAGGAATTATACTATCAATAAGCGATGGTATTATAAAAATTTACGGATTAAATAATATTATGCAAGGAGAAATGATCAAGTTACCTCATAATATTTTTGCAATTGCACTAAATTTAGAACGTGATTTAGTAGGCGCAGTTGTCATGGGAAATTGTATTAATCTCGTGGAAGGCATGAAAGTATATTCTACAGGTCGTATTCTCGAAGTTCCAGTTGGAAATGAATTATTAGGACGCGTAATAAATTCTTTGGGCTATCCAATTGACGGTCAAGGAAAAACAAATTGTAATTGTTTTGCTCCAATAGAAACCGAAGCTCCAGGAGTAATTGATCGAAAATCAGTTAATGAACCATTATATACCGGGTATAAAGCTATCGATTCTATGATCCCTATAGGAAAAGGTCAAAGAGAATTAATTATAGGAGATAGACAAACCGGAAAGTCTACTTTAGCATTAGATGCTATAATTAATCAAAAAAATAATAACGTTAAATGTATCTATGTTGCTATAGGACAAAAAGCATCTACAGTTGTTAGAATAGTAGAAACGTTGAAGAAATATCAAGCATTATCAAACACTATTATTGTCTCTGCTTTTGCTTCTGATGCTGCTGCTTTGCAATATTTAGCACCTTATGCAGGATGTGCTATGGGAGAATATTTTAGAAATCGTGGAGAAAATGCATTAATTGTATATGACGATTTGTCTAAACAAGCGATTGCTTACCGTCAAATCTCTTTATTGCTCAAAAGACCCCCGGGTAGAGAAGCATATCCAGGAGATATTTTTTATTTACATTCACGCTTATTGGAAAGAGCAGCATGCGTAAGTCACAAATATGTAGAAAATCTTACAAGAGGCAAAATTAAAAATCAGAGTGGTTCTTTAACTGCCCTGCCTATCGTTGAAACTCAAGGAGGTGACATATCCGCATTCGTGCCAACTAATTTAATTAGTATTACAGATGGACAAATTTTTCTAGAATCTAATTTATTTAATTCAGGAATACGACCAGCAATTAATCCGGGTATTTCAGTATCTCGAGTAGGTGGGGCAGCGCAATCTGATATCATTAGAAAATTATCAAGTAACATACGTACTTCTTTGGCTCAGTATAATGAGCTTGCATCATTTTCTCAATTTTCTTCAGATTTAGATAAAAATACTAAAAATCAATTAATTCATGGAGAAAAAATTGTAGAATTATTAAAACAAAAACAATATGCTCCTGTTTCTATGGAAAATCAAGCATTATTATTTTTTGCTATACAAAATAACTATTTTAAAAATGTTAATGTGGCAGATATTAATAAATATGAAAAAAAATTATTATATTATGCAAAAGAAAATTATTCAGAATTTATGAAAGATATTCGTTTTTCTGATAAATATAACATTGATATTCAAGAAAAAATAAAAAAAATTTTGGACGAATTCAAATTCATGTAAAATTAATGCATATAATACTCGAAGTACTTAGTGCTCTTAAAAAAATCGTTCAGGCAAAATATGACTAACATAAACGATATACGTCAAAAAATTATTAGTATAAAAAATATACAAAATATTACAAGAGCAATGGAGAAAATTTCTGCATCTAAGATGAAAAAAACTCAAAATTTGTTAAAAATAACTCATCCATATTTTGAAAAAATATTTTATATTTTACAACGATTAATTATGCAAAATATGCAATTTAATCATCCATACTTGACGGAAAGAAAATTAAAATGTATTGGATATGTAATTATTTCTACAAATCGCGGACTTACTGGAGGATTAAATATTAATTTATTTAAAAAAGTTTTATATGATTTAGAAAAATATCAACAAAAAAATATTCGTATTAAACTCGCACTAATCGGATTAAAAGCAATATCATTTTTTAGTTTTTTAAAAAAAGATATAATAGCACAAATATCTAACATTAGCGACACACCAAAAATTTCAGAAATAATGGATCCTATAAAAATTATCATAAATAATTACAATGATAAAAATATAGATAAAATTTATATTGCATATAATAAATTTGTTAACACTATGATGTATACACCTAAAATTAAAATAATTTTACCTTTAAATTTTAAACAAAAATCACATCAAACAGCATCTACAAATTACTTGTATGAACCTGATTTTAAATCTTTATTTCATGCTATATTGCCAAGATATATAGAATCTATGGTTTATCAATTTTATATTGAAAATTTATCTAGTGAACAAGCAGCTCGTATGATAGCAATGAAATCTGCAATGGATAATAGCACTAATTTAATCAAAGAATTAAATATATTATATAATAAAAAGAGGCAATCAAATATTACTCAAGAATTAATTGAAATTATTTCAGGATCTAATTTAGTTGATTAAAATACAGGATGTATACATGAATACCGGAAAAATAGTCCAAATTATTGGACCAGTTATTGATGTTAAATTTTCTCAAAATTATTTACCAAAATTAAATTTTGCTCTTAAAGTCAAAAATAAAAATACAACATTAATTATGGAAGTTATGCAACAAATTGGAGATGGAATAGTACGCTGCATTTTAATGGGATCTTCCGATGGATTAAAAAGAGGTTTAATAGTATACAATTTAAATAAAACAATAGAAATTCCAGTAGGCAAAGTAACACTAGGTCGCATCATGAATGTTTTAGGGCACCCAATCGATATGAAAGGAGACATTATATCAGAAGAATACAGATCTATTCACAATGAGGCTCCAAATTATAATGCTATTTCTACTTCTGATGAGTTATTAGAAACAGGTATTAAAATTATAGATTTAATTTGTCCTTTTATTAAAGGAGGTAAAATAGGTTTATTTGGAGGTGCAGGAGTAGGCAAAACTGTGAACATGATGGAATTAATTCGTAATATTGCAATTGAACATTCTGGATATTCGGTATTTACTGGAGTAGGAGAACGTACAAGAGAAGGTAATGATTTCTATCATGAAATGATTGCTTCAAAAGTAATTGATAAAGTATCACTCGTATACGGTCAAATGAATGAACCGCCTGGAAATCGTTTACGTGTTGCTTTAACAGGATTAACATTAGCTGAAAAATTTAGAGACGAAGGTCGCGACGTTTTATTATTTATTGATAATATATATCGATATACTTTAGCCGGAACAGAAGTATCCGCATTATTAGGACGTATGCCATCGGCTGTAGGATATCAACCTACTTTATCAGAAGAAATGGGAATGTTTCAAGAACGTATCGCTTCGACGCACACAGGGTCTATTACTTCAGTGCAAGCCATCTATGTTCCTGCAGATGATTTAACCGATCCTTCCCCAGCTACTACATTTGTACATTTAGACGCTACTATAGTATTAAGTCGTAACATTGCATCTTTAGGTATTTATCCTTCTATTGACCCATTAGATTCTACTAGCAGGCACTTAGATCCGTTAGTAGTAGGAGAACAACATTATTTAATAGCACGTCAAGTACAATCAATATTACAACGTTATAAGGATTTAAAAGATATAATTGCTATTCTTGGAATTGACGAGCTTTCAGAAAATGACAAAATATTAGTATCTCGTGCAAGAAAAATTCAAAGATTTTTATCACAACCATTTTTTGTTGCAGAAATTTTTACTGGATGTCCAGGTAAATATGTATCTTTACAGGATACTATTTCTGGATTTCAAAATATAATACAAGGTGAGTATGATCATATTCCTGAACAAGCATTTTATATGACCGGTAATATATCAGATGTTTTAAATAAATATAAAAATTTTAATTCTTGAAATCAAATTTATTATGCAAAAACTTTTTCATTTAAAAGTCATTAGTCCAGAAAAAATAATCTTTTCTAATTTAGTAAAACAAATTAAAATTACAGGATCAGAAGGAGAATTTGGGATTTTATCACAACATGCACCTTTTTTGACTACTATTAAACCTGGATTTATAAAAATAATATTTGAAAACAAAAATAGAGAATATATTTATCTTTCTGGAGGAATATTTGAAATTTATTTAAATGTAGCAACAGTTTTAGCGGATACTGCAATTCGAGGGCAAGAAATTGATAAAAATAGAGCAATAGAATCAAAAAAAAAAGCAGAAAATTTAATTAAAACTGCACAGGCAAAAAAAGAATACATGAGAGCCATAATAGAATTATCTAAGTCTATTGCAAAATTAAAAACCTATTATTTGTCAAATAAAAAATAATAATTTTTATTCTAAATTTTTAATATTTTCAACTTAATTATAGTTTTGATTGTAAATATGTATAAAATATTAAATTTCGAAAATTTTTAAATAATTTATTAATTATTAATTAACAAAAAACTATTCTACTAAAAATCTAAATCTTATATTATATTTTTAGTTCTCTTATTAAAGAGAGATAAATACATGAATACTTCGTCTCAAGAATTGAGCGTAATTATTTTATCAGCCGGTCAAGGAAAGCGCATGTTCAGTGCGACTCCGAAAGTATTACATAAATTAGCTGGAAAACCAATTTTACAGCATGTTATAGATACCGTATTAAATCTTCCTACAAAAAAAATTTATATCGTCTATGGATATGAAGGTCAATTATTGCGTAAAAAAATAATATCAAATCACTCATCTTTAAATTGGATCTTACAATCTAATCAGAACGGTACTGGACATGCGATTCAAAAAGTTATGGAAAAATATGAGGGTGCAAACAATGATCAGATACTTATTTTATACGGAGATATTCCACTAATATCTATAAAAACTTTAAGTAGGCTATTATATTTTCATACTGGTTTTAATATAAGTTTGTTAACAGCAAAAATTGATTCTCCGTATGGTTATGGCAGAATCTTAAGAAAAGACGGATTAATTGTTAAAATTATTGAACAAGATGATGTATCAGAAAATCATAAAAAAATTCGAGAAATTAATACCGGGATAATGGTAGTAAATAAAAAAAAATTAAATACTTGGATTCATCAAATAAATAACAACAACGCAAAAAAAGAATTTTATTTGACCGATATTGTTTCAATAGCACATCACAGCGGTCATGTCATTAATTCGATGCAATCAAAAAATACATTTGAAATTTTTGGAATAAATAATCGTTTACAACTAATGCACCTAGAACGTTTTTATCAAAAAAAACAAGCAAAGAAACTATTATTAAACGGTCTTAGTTTAGCAGATCATAGACGTTTTGATTTAAGAGGGACGTTAAAACATGGAAAAGATATTTTTATTGATGTAAATGTGATATTAGAAGGAAATATAATTATTGGCGATCGAGTGAAAATTTGCAACGGATGTAAATTAAAAAATGTTACGATTAATAATGACGTTATTATTTACCCATATTCTATAATAGAAAACACTCATTTAGATTCTAACAGTATTATTGGTCCTTTTGCCCATATACATTCAAATAGTAGAATATCAAAAAATGTAAATATTGGAAATTTTGTTGAAGTAAAAAACACTATTTTTGGAAAAAATTCAAAAGCTGGTCACTTAAGCTACTTAGGAGATGCAAATATAGGTAAAAAAGTAAACATTGGTGCTGGAGCAATCACGTGTAATTTTGATGGTAAAAACAAAAATAAAACTATAATTAATAATGATGCATTTATCGGTGCTAACTCAGAATTAATTGCACCTATTATAATCGGATCTGGCGCTACAGTAGGTGCAGGAACTACTGTCACTAAAAACATAAATAATGGCGAAAAAATAATTAGTAGAATAAGACAATTTTCGATTTTAAAAAAAAATAATTCTTAATATAAAATCAATTAAAAATTTAATTTATTAAATATAACTATGTATAAAAGTATAAATTGTTATATTCTAAAATTTTATTATAACAATAACTAGTTTAAAATTAACAACATGATTAATAAAACATGTTGATTATAACACTACATATAAAATTTAGGAAAATTCTAATGTGTGGAATAGTAGGTATAATTTCACAGCGTAATGTTTTAGATCTTTTGTTATCAGGATTAAATCGTCTTGAATATCGCGGCTATGATTCTTCCGGAATTGCTGTTATAGATAATAATAATCAGTTGAAATGTTTAAAAAAAGTAGGAAAAGTTAAAGTATTAAAAAAATCAATTTTTAAAAAAAAATCTGTTTTTTTAGGAAATACAGGTTTAGCACACACTAGATGGGCCACACATGGTTCTCCAACAGAAAACAATGCACACCCTCACTTATCGGAACACATAGCAGTAGTACACAATGGTATTATAGAAAATCATGAATCTTTAAGGCATCATTTGCGAACATATCAATATCAATTTCACAGTGATACTGATACTGAAGTTATTGCTCATTTAATTCATTGGGAACAAAAACGTAACGGAGGCACTTTAATAGAAGTAGTAAAACGCGTATCACCTATGTTATTTGGAATTTATAGTGCAGTAATAATAGATGCTAATAATCCGAAAGCGCTTGTAGCAGAATGTTCGGGAAGCCCTTTAATTATTGGATGCGGTATAAAAGAAAATGCTTTTGCTTCAGATCAATTAGCTTTATTAGATATAACTAATAAATTTATTTTTTTAAAAAATGGAGATATTTCAGAAATTACTAGTTCGAATATTCAGATATGGAACAAATATGGAAAATTGATTCGTAGAGATATAGTAAAAAAAAATATTATCTTAGATCCTAATAAAAAAGGAGAATTTCGTTATTTTTTAAAAAAAGAAATTTTTGAGCAACCTCAAGCTATTAAAAATACTTTAAAAAATCGTTTAAAAAACAATTATGTGTATCTATCAGAAATGTCTGATAAATCTAATAAAATTTTAATTAATACAAAACATATTCAACTTGTTGCTTGTGGAAGTTCATATAATTCTGCTATGGTGTCAAAGTATTGGTTTGAAAATTTAGTTGGATTATCTTGTAATGTTGATATAGCTTCCGAATTTTGCTATCGCAATATTGTAGTAAATCCAAATAGTTTATTAATTTTTTTATCGCAATCTGGAGAAACTGCAGATATTTTATCTGCGTTACGATTATCAAAAAATCTTAATTATTTATCGTCTTTAGCAATTTGTAACACTCCAGAATCTACTTTAAGTAGAGAATCTGATATAAATATTTTAACATACGCAGGAATAGAAATTAGTGTTGCTTCTACTAAAACATTTACTACACAACTTACAGCATTACTAAGCTTAATAGCACATATAAGTTTATTAAAAAAAATGAATAAAAAACTACAATTAGATATTTTTCATGCTATGCAGATTTTGCCTTATAGAATAGAACAAATGCTGCTTTTGGCACCTTACATTAAAAATTTAGTAAAAGATTTTGCCAATACAAATAATGCAATTTTTATCGGAAGAGGCGAATTGTACCCTATCGCTATAGAATCCGCATTAAAATTAAAAGAAACCTCCTATATTCATGCTGAAGGTTATGCAGCGGGAGAGTTAAAACATGGATCTTTAGCTCTCATTGATATTAACATGCCAGTGATTATACTTGCACCAAATAATAGTTTATTAAAAAAATTGTTATCTAATATAGAAGAAATTCGTGCTCGTTCCGGAAAAATATATATTTTTTCAGAAAAAAATATTTTTTTTTCAAATTATGTAAATATTAAAAATATTCAACTCCCTTTTGTAGAAGATATCTCGACTCCTATGGCTTATATTGTGCCAATGCAACTTTTAGCCTATTATATAGGATTAGAAAAAAATATAGATGTTGATCATCCTAGAAATTTAGCAAAAACAGTTACAGTCGAATAATTTTTCTTAACTACTTACCTATACAAAAATTTGAAAAAATTTCATTAAGAAAACTATTTGAATTAAGATTTATTCCTAAAATTCTTTCTAAAGCCTTCTGAGCAGCAGATAGTTCCTCTGCAACTAATTCTAAAGTATTTTCTCTCAAAATTTTTTTTCCTTGAAAAATATGATATTTCGTAATTTTTAATTCGTATAAATGTCTTTGTTTCGCGATAAAATATCCTTCTTCATTTAATTGCAAACATTTTAAATTTTTTAAATATTTTATTAAAATATCTATACTTGAATTATCATTAACTGATATCGTAATTATTGGATAATCCTGATTATCTATAATGCCGATAGGTTCTTTGCTTAAATCTGCTTTATTGCGTATAACAGCAATTTTTTTGTTTAATTTTAAAGCAAATTCTTTGTATTGAGGCCATAATTTATATATATCATTTGAACTATCTATACTACTATCTACTATAAATAAAACATGATCTGATATACAAACTTCTTTTAATGCGCGACGAATTCCGATATTTTCTATTATATCACGAGTTACTCTTAAACCTGCAGTATCACTAATGTTTATTGAAACACCATTTATATTGATATATTCATGTAAAACATCTCGCGTTGTTCCCGGAATTTTAGTCACAATAGCAGATTTTCGACCAGATAATGCGTTAAATATACTAGATTTTCCAGCGTTAGGTTTTCCTATGATAGCAATTTTTATACCTTCTTGTAGAAGATTGCTATATTTAGATAAGTTTTGTATTTTTTTGATTTTTAAAAAGATCTTTTTTAAATTTTTTTTCATATTTATTATATCTATGACATGTGTGTTTTCTTCAGAAAAGTCACATGTCATTTCTATGTTCATACGTAATTTCTGAATTAAATATAACAATTTATGAATTTTTTTAGAAAAATCTCCTTTTAAGGCAAATAAAGCAGATCTAGATGCTTGTACTGAACGGGCGTTAATTAAATCAGAAATCGCTTCTGCTTGAATTAAATCTATTTTTCCATTTATAAAAGCGCGTTCTAAAAATTCTCCTGGGTTTGCTATTCTGATATTAGGTATAGAAATAATTTCTTGCAATAAGACATTCAACGTTATTGGTGCTCCATGTGCCTGTAATTCTAAAACATCTTCTCCAGTTAAAGAATATGGTTTTTTAAAGAACAATACGATTCCTTGATCTAGTAAATTACCTTTCATATTATAAAACGGCAAATAAGTAGCGTGTTTTATCTTTGGTATTTTTTTTAAAAAAATTTTAGAGACTTTTGCAGACAATGCTCCAGAAATTCGTAATACACCTATGCCTCCCCTTCCGGGAGGAGTAGCAATTGCTGCAATTGTGTCGTTTTTATTGTATTGATTATTAATCGTTAACATATCAATTTATATTTTCTGTATATATTCCTTTTCTTTTTAATCCCTTATATATTACATATTGTTGCATCATAGTAACTAAATTGCTCACTATGTAGTACAGTACTAATCCAGATGGAAACCATAAAAAGAATATAGTAAAAATTAATGGAATAAATGTTACAATTCGTTTTTGCATTGGGTCAACATGTGTAGAAGGCGACATTTTTTGTATCAAAAACATTGTTATACCCATTATAACAGGCAATATATAATATGGATCTTTTTCAGATAAATCATAAATCCACAACATAAATGGTGCATGTCGTAACTCTACAGATCCAGAAAGCATATAATATAAAGCTAAAAAAATCGGCATTTGAATAAACAACGGCATACATCCCCCCAGGGGATTAACTTTTTGTTTTTTATATAAAGCTATCATTTCTTGACTTTGACGATGTTTATCTTGGCTAAATTTATTTTTAATATTAACTATTTTTGGTTGCAAAATTCTCATTTTTGCCATAGAAGTATATTGAGATTTTGTAAGAGGATACATTAAACCTCTTACTATAAAAGTAATAAGAATAATAGATACTCCCCAATTGTTCGTATATTTATATATCCATGTTAACATTTTAAATAATGGTTGAGCTATAAACCAAAGCCAACCATAGTCGATAGTTAAATTTAAATGATTTGCTACAGTTTTGATGGTATTTTGTAGTTTTGGACCAATCCATAATGTAGATTGAATATTTTTTTCTTCTCCTTGCAATATGGATATTGGATATGATTTAAAACCAATAATTACTTGATCTTGATCGTAAAAATTTTCAGTATAAAAATGATATTTATACATTTGTTCTGGTATCCAAGCAACAAGAAAATATTGTTGCAGCATAGCAATCCATCCTGACATAGTTGTAATATTTAAATGTTTATTATTTTTAATATCATTAAATTCATATTTTTTATATTTATGATCATCGCTAGAATATGCAGCACCGCGGTACGTATGAAAATTAAAATTGTAATTTTCATTGATATTTTTAGTTTCTATAGATTGTTTTAATTGACTAAAAAGTGCAATTTCTATCGGATTATTTCCATAATTTTGAATTTTATGATTAATTTTGAATGCAAAACTGTTTTTAGTAAATACAAAATTTTTTGTATATTTCATTCCTAAATTATCGTCATATATCATAGATACGCTAAGATTGTTTAGAGTATCCGACAATACATATGTATTTTTTTCGCTTTTAAATATAGGATGTATTTCGGTATTATTATTTTTTATTTTGTAAGATTTAATTAATCCACTTTCAGCTTGATATATGAAATCTTTGGAAGTTTCAAGTAACTTTAATAAGTTTTTATTTTCTAAATCTTCAAAATAAGTACGTAATGATACTTCTTCTATATTTCCACCATAAGTGTTAATTTTTAAAATTAATAAATCTGTAATTATGGTAATAAAATTATTTTGTTTTTCAAAAATTTTATTTTCTATAATATTTTTTTTTTCTACTTTATTTTCTTTATTGAAATTTTCTGGGTCAGAAAATTCAACTTGCCATGTTTCTAACGCTATAAATGAAATGATCAGAAAAGCAATGAATAAAAAATTATTTTGTAAACCCATAAAACATAATCTCGATAGTTTTTATTTTTTTAAATTATAAGGATGACACTTTAACAATCTTTTGCACGCAATATATGTACCCCAAAAAATGCCTAATTTTTTAATAGATTTAACTGCGTATTGTGAGCATGTTATTTTAAATCGACAATTTGATCCTAAAATTGGGCTAATAAAAATTTGATAATTGTATATTAAAAAGATAAAAAAATAATCAATTATAAGTAAAAATAATTTTGCCATAAAATATTTAATTTTTTTTTCAGTACATGATTGTTATATTTTAATATATTTTTTTTAGGATATGCTAGAAAATCAGACTTTATTAAACTAAATTGATTTAACCGAAAACTTTCCTTTATTAATCTTTTAATACGATTTCTATCATGCGATAAATATATATATTTTTTTAAAACTATTAATCCGATACGAGGATGTACAAATATATTTCTGTGATAAAAAAAAATTATCCATGGTGAATAAATTTTTTTAGCATGTTTTAAAATAAAAAAAATTTCTCTTGATTTGGATATACGCATATTTTTAGAAAGCATATTTTTTTTCATTAAATAATTCCATTATGCTACTATCAATTTAGTACGATTTTTTGCGCGTCTTCTAGATAAAATTTTTCTTCCTGATTTAGTAGACATTCGAATTCTAAAGCCATGATCTCTTTTTCTTTTTAAAATAGACGGCTGAAAAGTACGTTTCATAATTTATATTAACCATTAAAAAACTGTTTATAAAATATAGCATATCTTGTAGTTCTTTTAAAAATTATTAAAATTAATATTTTAAATTTTTTCAATATATTTTTAATTTAGAAATAAGAAATATAATGTACTATATAAATTTAGTAAATAAAATATTATTATTTTGTTTAAATTGATAATATATACAATTTTTATATGTGATTGATATGTTCAAAATAATTAGCAGGATTTTAATGTATCTATAATACTCAAAAAAACAGTATTACTAAAAAAAATATACTTCGTATATATTTATATTTTTAAAAAATTATATTGATGTGGTAGTCAGAAAATATTTTAATATAGTATTATTAATACATACTAACACATTTAAGAAATTTAAATTTGATTTTAAAAATTTTTTTATAAAAAATGTATTATATAAATATTTAAATTGAAAATATTAAAACTATGAAATTTCAAATTCAACGCGAACAAATACTATCTATTTTACAAAAAATATATTTAGTTTCTATACAACGCGCTACAGCACCAATTCTTGAAAATATATTAATAAAAATAACAAATAAAACAGACCTTTTGATTATAGGAACAAATTTAGATATTGAATTAAAAAAAAATATCAAACTAACATCTTGCTCAGAAAACGGAGAAACTACTGTATCTGCGAAAAAAATACTAAACGTTATTAGAAGTTTTTCGCCAAAAACAAAGATTGATTTAATTTTAAAAAATGAAAAATTATTAATTTTTTGTAAACAAATTAAATTTTCTTTATCCACTTTACCTGCAAAAAATTTTCCTAGTATAAATATTCTAGATAATCAAAAAGAAATCAGTTTAATAGAAAATAACTTCAAAATGTTACTTGAATCTACTTATTTTGCTATGGCCAATCAAGATGTAAGATCATATTTAAATGGTATGTTATTTGAAATAAAAACTAATTGTATACACGTTATTGCTACAAATGGACATCGTTTATCTAGAGCTAAATGTGCTATAAGTAGCAACATTGATTTTGATTATGCTATAATTATTCCGAGAAATGGAATTTTAAATTTGGTTCGTATTTTAGAGAACACAAATAAAACAGTGAAATTTAATATTTCAAAAAAATATATTTGTATTAGCGTTTCAGGATATACTCTCACTTCTAAATTATTAGAAGGTAAATTTCCTGAATACAACTACATTTTCGAAAAAAATTATTTAGATAATAATATAATATTAGTTGATTGTACAATGTTAAAAAATGCATTAAAACGTATTTCTATCCTTTCTGATAAATCAAATAGTATTATTTTAAGTTTAAAAAAAAATTGTATGATAGTTTATATAAAAAATATTTTTCATGAAAAAGCAGAAGAAATATTAGAAATAAATTATATCGGTAAATTTATAGAAATTGGTTTTAATGTAAGCTATATGCTTGATGCTTTAAATACAATAAAATCTAACAAAGTAAAAATATTTATTATTAATTCTAAATCTAGCATTTTAATAGAAGATGAATCGGATTTCGCAATTAATCATATTATAATGCCAATTCGAATATAATACAAAATTAGTAAATATAATTATCGAATAAGCATACTTTATAAAAATAAAATATCAAAATTACTTTAAAAAATTTGATTTTTTTTAAATACTAACTAACAAAAATATCAATATATATTAAAATAAAACTTTTAAAGTTTATTATACTAATTAAATTAAGAAATATTTAATCTAGGCACATTCAAAATTCAAGGAGATACAAAAATGTCACACAATTATACTTCTTCCAGTATTAAAGTGCTTAGAGGTTTAGAAGCAGTTAAAAAACGTCCCGGAATGTATATTGGAGACACAGACGACGGAACAGGATTACATCATATGATTTTTGAAGTTGTTGATAATTCTATTGATGAAGCTCTCGCTGGTTTTTGTAAATCAATCAAAGTTACTATACATGATGACCGTTCTGTTTCTGTCGAAGACGATGGAAGAGGAATACCTACAGATATTCATGAAGAAGAAGGAGTATCTGCTGCAGAAGTTATCATGACTGTATTGCATGCTGGAGGTAAATTTGACAATACTTCTTATAAAGTTTCTGGTGGATTACACGGAGTAGGCGTATCAGTTGTTAATGCACTTTCAGAAAAATTAAAACTTAAAATATATCGATCAGGAAAAATATATGAACAATATTATTTTCATGGAATTCCTGATCAACCACTCAAAACAATTGGAAATACTAAAAAAAACGGAACAGAAATAAGATTTTGGCCAAATTTTTCTATTTTTAAAAAGAACACTGAATTTCAATTTGATATTTTGTCTAAAAGATTAATGGAGTTATCTTTTTTAAATTCTCAAATTTCTATTTATTTAAACGATATAAAGAATCAAAAAAAACAATATTTTCATTATGAAGGTGGCATCAAAGCTTTCGTAAAATATTGTCATAAAAATAAAAATTCTATTCATCCTAATATATTTCATTTTGCTACAGAAAAAGACAATATTTTTGTAGAAAGTGCTTTGCAATGGAACGATGGATTTAAAGAAAACATTTATTGTTTTACTAATAATATTCCACAAAGAGATGGAGGATCACATTTAATTGGTTTTCGATCTGCCATTACACGTACACTAAACTCGTATATGGATCGCGAAGGATATAATAAAAAATCAAAAGTAATTACTACTGGAGAAGATACAAGAGAAGGATTAGTAGCAATTGTTTCAGTAAAAATTTCCGATCCTAAGTTTTCATCTCAAACAAAAGATAAACTAGTATCTTCTGAAGTGAAAACTGCAGTTGAATCTTTAATGAATGAAAAATTTTTTAGCTTTTTATTAGAAAATCCAAAAGATGCGAAAACTATTGTAAATAAAGTTCTGGATGCAGCTCGTGTAAGAGAGGCAGCAAAAAAAATTAGAGAAATGACACGTAAAAAAGGTACGCTAGATATTGTAGGATTGCCTGGAAAATTAGCAAGTTGTCAAGAAACTAATCCATCTTTATGTGAATTATATTTAGTTGAAGGAGATTCTGCCGGAGGATCAGCAAAACAAGGAAGAAACAGAAAAAATCAAGCTATTTTACCATTAAAAGGAAAAATACTAAATGTTGAAAAAGCTCGTTTTGATAAAATGTTATCTTCTCAAGAAGTAGCAACACTTATTACCGCTCTTGGATGCGGCATTGGAAGAGAAGAATATAATCCAGATAAGCTTAGATATCATTACATTATTATTATGACCGATGCAGATGTAGACGGCTCACATATTCGTACTTTATTGCTTACTTTTTTTTATCGTCAAATGCCAGAAATAATAGATCGAGGTTATTTATTTATTGCTCAGCCTCCTCTCTATAAAATACAAATAGGAAAATTAATCAAATATATTAAAGACTATGATGATATGGAAAAATTTCAAATTCAACGCGCAATAGAAGATGCAAATTTAAAAATTAATTCACAATTTCCAATATTATCAGGAAAATCGCTAAAAAAAGTCATGCTTAATTTTTTTGCTATTAAAAAAATGATTCATACGCATGATTCTTTGCCTAAAGAATTTTTGCAATACTTATTACATCAACCTGAATTAACAGAAGAACATTTCTTAAATAAGGATAAATTAACAAACTGGATACGTTCTTTAAAAGATTTTAAATGTTTAAATAAATCAGTATTTTTCACTTATTTGTACGAGATTTGTAAAGACGATACATGCAAGTTTTATAAAATTTTATTAAGAAAAAAAATGTATGGTGTTCAAGAAAAATATGAAATTAATCATACATTTATTAACACTATAGAATATAAAAATATTATCTGTTTATTACGTCAATTATCTTCCATTAATCCAAAATATGCATATGTACAAAAAGGCAAAAAGCGTCAAAAAATCAATAATTTAGAACAAGCCTTCGAATGGTTAGTAAAAGAATCTAAAGTTGGTATTAACATACAACGATATAAAGGATTAGGAGAAATGAATCCAGAGCAACTATGGGAAACTACCATGAATCCTGATACAAGATCAATGATTCAAGTTACCATCCGTGATGCAGAATCTGCAGATCAATTGTTTTCTACTCTTATGGGTGATTCAGTAGAGCCTAGAAGATTATTTATTGAAAATAACGCATTAAAAGCTTTAAATATTGATATATAAATTAAACGATTTAAAATTTTTAAAAATAAAGTTAAAATTTGTATTTTTTAAACTTTAATATTAAAATGTTAAGTGCAATAATTATTGTAAGTTATTTAATCTTAAACTAAAAAATATTTAATATAAATAACTTTTATGAAACAGTTAATTAATAATTTATTTTTTTTTTCTTTTTTAACATTATATGGAATAAAAGCATTATCTAAGGTAACTGGATGTGATAATTTTGATATACTTCAAAAAACTAAGCATACCAACTCTAGCTTACATCTAGAAAAAAATAAATTATATATTTATTCTGATTCTATAAACATTGAATTTCCTAACAAATTTTTTTTTATTGGAAATGCAAAGATATATCAAAATAAATCTTTATTTTTTGCAAAAAAATTTAAAATAATAAATGAAAAACAGCGTACGTTGATTTTTGCCACGGACGATGTGAAATATATTTTTAATTCAGATTTTTATATAACAGGGGTAAAAGCATTTTTTGTTAAACAAACAGGTGATTTAGACTTCTATAAAATAAATTATCATTTTTTTAACGATAATATTTTTGGAAATGCAACTTTATTTAAAATTAGAAATGACAACAAGTTAGTTCTTTTAAAAAATGGATCAATAAGTATATGCAAATATAAATGTTACCTATGGAAAATTTCAGGATCAAAAATAATTTATAATCGCATAAAAAAAACAATAAAAATTTGGAATCCAAAAATATATTTTAAAAAATTTCCCGTATTTTATTTTCCTTATTTAAAAATAAATTTAAATAATAATTTTAATCACTTTGTACCTAGTATAAATTATAATAACAAATCTGGATTCTCAATATTATTTTCATATCAATCAAATTTGTTTAAAAACTATTATTTTTATATTTTTCCAAAATATACAACGAATCATGGTTTTGAATTTAATAACAAATTATTTTATACAAATAATTTAAATAAACAACAATACGTAAACTTTCGTTGGTTAAAAAGTAAAAAAAACAATGATTATATTTGGTTTTTTCGCTGGAATTATGAAGAATCATTGAATAATAATATTAATATTAATGCACATTATTTAAATAGTAATAACTTATTTTATTTCATAAATACGTTTGAATTAAATAAAAAAAATTTCATTGAAAATGATATTGTTACACAGTTAAAATTAAATTTTTCCAATAAAAATTGGAAAATAGAATCAGCATATAGAAAATTTTATGTTTATACTGCAGATAAAGGCGCGTATAATACATCGCCGTACTTATATTTTAAGTATAATGTGAACGATAAAAATATGTATTTAAATTTTCAACTATTTGGTGAATTAACTCAATTTCAAATAAAAAAAGATTTATTTTCTAAAATAACACGTACGCACATAGAACCAACTTTTTTTAATACTTTTTTTTATTCAGGAATTTCATTTAATAATGAAATAAAATTAATAATAATGAATTATTATGAATATAATTATAATAATACTTTTTTAAAAAAAGTAAATAAATATGCGCCTCAATTTAAAACAAATATTCACTTGTTGAAAAATATAATAATTAATTATAAAAGTTATTTCCAAAGTATGCAATTAAAATTTCAGTATGTATATATGCCATATCATAAAAAAAATGATATGAAACTAAAATACGTTCCTTGCATGTTAAATATAGATTATTTTAATATTTCTAATAATATTTGCTATAATTATTTAAATCCATTTTCTCATTCAAATAAAGCAACATTGGAATGGAAAACATATATTTATGATAATAAATATATCGAAAGATTTAATATGTCTTTTAAAAAGATTTTGAATTTTGAACCGTCTTATACAAAAAAATTTCGTCATAAATATCCAAATTTTTTTGGAATTGCTAATTGGAAAATTAATAAATATTTAAAATTAAATAGCGCTTTTCAATTAGATCAAATTAATAAAAGATTTTTGAAATTTGATACACAAATTATATATCAAAAAAATTATTATTCTTATTTTTTAGGATATCGTTTTTTAAGTCAATATTGGATAAATTATTTTCAATTAAATCAAAAAATACAAAATAATATTTATGAAATTCAATTTTCCGGAAAATTTCTATTAAAGAACAGATTCTTTATTTTAGCGTCAAATAGTTACAATTTAAATCCCATAAAATACTTAAAAAATACTTTTAACATAGAGTATAATGCATCTTGCTTTACATATAAATTACAATATGAACAAAAGATAAATTTTCAAAAAAACGACTATAAAAAAATAGAACAAAGTATTTTTCTTAATATCGGTTTAAAACAATCAAATGATGTGTATTTACAAAAAATTGAATTAAAAAATAATATTAACGTGAACTAATTTGAAACTATAAATTTTTTAATATATAATATATTCAAATTAAGAATAAATAAATTTTTAGATAAATAATTACAAAATAAAATGCTAAAAAATATATTATTTAGCTTATTTTTATATATCTTTTATATTAAAAATGCTTATACTAAACTTCAAATTCTGGATGAAGTATCTGCGATTGTAAATCAAGATGTCATCTTAAAGAATGATGTAGATATGATATTAAAAAAAAATTCTTCATATTTACAAAACAGTGCACATTCAGAATCTATTCAAAATAATTTGAAAAATGAAATTTTAAATTATTTAATATGCGACTATATTATAAAAAATAGTACATCACAAAATTCTTTATCACCTGATATTTATAGCACTGAAATTTTTAAAAAAATAAATGAAAAAATTTCTGAAATTTATATTAAATATCATGAAATAAAAAGACAAATTAATATTGATTTCTATGAATTAGATAGTTTAAGTAAAATAATTTTTTTACGAGAAAACAAGATATTATTAAATCTTGCACATTTTATAATACCATTAATACATGATACATCAATTAATAAAATAAATGAATTTAAAAAATCTCAAATATATATATTAAATTTAATTAAAAATCAAAATGTATCAAAAAAAAAATTATAAAATACTTGTATGCACATAATTTTAAACAAGAATCATATTCGGGATGGCAAAATTTACAAAATTTGCCAAAATCACTACATATGATTTTTTTAAATGCATATCAAAAAAAAAACAAAATAGTTTTAATTATTTTAAATAATAATTTACATATATTTCATATACGCGATATCAAATATAAAAAAGAAATTACTTTTTCTAGGCATATCAGACATATATTAATTATTCCAAATAGAACATCTAATGAAAATGACACTTATAACAAATTGTTAAAAATTAAAAATTATATAGAATCTGGAAAAATAAGTTTTGAATATGCAGCAAAAAAGTATTCTCAAGATTTAAGATCATTAAAACAAGGAGGTGATCTAGGATGGAAAATTAATCATAAATTTAATTTATTTATTTTACAAAAAATAAATTATCTAAAAAAAAATAATATTACTATGCCGGTTAGATCTGATTTAGGATGGCATATTATTCAATTAGTCGATATAAAAGCATACGATAATACATATAAAAAATATTTGTCAAAAGCGTATAAAATTTTATTTTTAAAAAAAATTTCTGAAAATATACACTATTGGCTGAAAACAGAATATTTGCTGAATTATATAGAAAAAATCAACCCTATATGAAAAAAATTCCTAGAATTGTCATTACACCAGGAGAACCAGCAGGGATTGGACCAGAACTAGTTGCGCTAATATCACAATATAATTGGGAAGCAGAGTTAGTTATATGCTGCGATCCTGAATTACTAAAAAATCGTGCTGAAAATATTGGAATAAAATTAAAATTATATTATTTTAATAAAAATAGCCCTCCTCAATATACTCAGCCAAAAAAATTAGCAATATTACCGGTAAAAATCGCTCATACAGTTACCAGAGGGTTATTAAACATAAAAAATAGCAGTTATGTTATTGAAACACTAATACAAGCTTGTCAAGGATGTATAAAAAATGAATTTTCTGCTTTGGTAACTGGTCCTGTAAACAAAAAAATTATTCAAGATAGCGGGATCTCTTTTATTGGACATACAGAATTCTTAACAAAAATAGCTAAGTGTCAACATTCAGTTATGATGTTAATATGCGATTCTTTACGTATTGCTTTAGCTACTACTCATATTCCAATTAAATTGGTTTCGAATACTATTACTTATTCTTTAATTCAAAGAACACTTATTACGATATGCAAAACGTTAATAAATCAATTTCGTATTTCTTATCCATGCATATATGTTTGCGGTTTAAATCCGCATGCCGGGGAAAACGGTTATATCGGAACGGAAGAAATAAAAATTATTAAGCCAGCAATACAATCTTTAAAAACATTACCATGTAATATAATTGGTCCAATATCTGCTGATAGTTTATTTCAAAATAAATATCTAAAAAATGCAGATACTATTTTAGCTATGTATCATGATCAAGGATTACCAATTTTAAAATATCTGGGATTTGGAAAATCAGTTAATTTTACCTTAGGATTACCGTTTATTAGAACATCAGTGGATCATGGAACTGCTTTAGATTTATTAAAACCATATGAAATTAATCATGGTAGTTTATATGAAGCAATTAAACTCGCGATTAATTTAAGTAAAGTTAAATAAAAATATTAATAGTATATAAAATTAAAAATTATGTGTAAGCCAAAAAAAAAATTTGGACAACATTTTCTGTGTAATCATAATATAATCGATCAAATCGTAAATTTTGTTAATCCAAGCTTTAACATAGAAATAATAGAAATAGGATCCGGATTAGGTGCACTAACCATACCGATATCTAAAAAATCTAAATTTTTTACTATTATTGAAATCGATAAAAACTTAGTCTTAAAATTAAAAAATAATAAAAATATTCAATTAAATTTAAATATTATAAATCAAGATATTATGAGAATGAATTTAGATCATTTTTTTATTAATTTTAATAAACCCGTAAAAATATTTGGTAGTTTACCATATAATATATCTACACAATTAATATATCGTCTTATCGAACAAACTGAAAAAATTTTTGACATGCATTTTATTTTACAGAAAGAAGTAGCTGAACGTATCTTGGCACAACCTAACAGTAAGAATTATGGGTACATGAGTATCATAATGCAATACTATTGTCGTGTGGAAAAATTACTCGATATATCTAAAACATCTTTTATACCGATTCCTAAAGTAGAATCAACATTAATTCGTTTAATTCCAAATAAAATATTTAAGTTTCCTTATCAAGATTTCAAAAAATTTAAAATGATTATTAAATTAGCTTTTAACCAAAGAAGAAAAATATTAAAAAATAGTTTATCAAAATATATATCTATAAAAGATTTTAAATATGTCAATATTAATCCAAATTTACGTGCTGAAAATTTGAGTATGCAAGAATACTATGATCTATCTAAGGTGTTTTCTCGTAAACATTAAATATAATAAAAAACCTTTTATTCCAAAATATAAAAACAAAATGTTATTATAAATTATTATTTTTGATATTGTTAGAAGGAATTAAAATTTATATGTCAAGATATATTATCGGAGATATTCACGGATGCTATAAAGCATTTTTATCTCTTTTAAAATTAATTAAATTCAATTTTGAAAAAGATACATTATGGATTACTGGAGATTTTGTGGGACGTGGACCTAATTCGTTAGATGTTTTAAGATTTATATATAAATTTAGAAAAAATATTTTTGTTATTTTAGGAAATCATGAAATTAGTTTGTTACTTGCATATATAAATAAAAAAAAATTTAAAATTGATCCTCAATTCATGCAAATTATCCATGCTCCAGATTCCAGTACTCTTATACGATGGTTACGTAATCAACCAATTTTAAAAATTGATGAAAAAAATAAACTCATTATGGTACATGCAGGAATTCTACCAAATTGGAATTTAAATGATTTACTTAAAAATGCTAAAGACATCGAAAATAATTTAAAAAAAAAGCAATATAAAATATTTTTAAATAAAACATGTAAAAAAAATAATATATCAAATAAAATTTGGCATGATAACCTTACGGAAGAATTTCGATTACAATTAAGTATAAATATTTTTACTCGAATTCGATATTGTTTTTCCAAATCTATAATAGATATGCATCACAAAATTTCTCCTAAAAAAGCTCCGAATTTTATTAAACCTTGGTTTAATTTTTATAATACAGTACTTAATGAGTACAATATCGTTTTTGGACATTGGTCATCTTTAGGTAATTATCCTACGCCAAAAAATATTTACAAGTTAGATACTGGATGTTGTTGGGGGGGCGAATTAACAGCGCTAAAATGGGCAAATAAAAAATTTTTTTCAGTAAAATGTCAATAAATTAAAATAACTTTTTAAAATAAAAAATTGTTAATTTATACTTCATTTTTACGTTTAAATATTTTAAAGCAAACATCATATAAATTCAAATAATCCTGTAAAAAATACTTTTCAAATACAAGATTCCACTTTTTTTTATCGTAATGTGGAAAAAATACATTTCCGAATATTAATGCATTAATATCAGTAATATATAAAGTACTTGCTTGAGGCAAAAAAATTTCATAAATTTTTTTTCCACCTATTATCATAATTTCTTTATGTGTTCTAACAAAATTTAGCGCTTTTTTCGGATCATCAGTAAATTGGCACTTATCAAAGTTTTTATTTATTTTTTTATTTTTACTTAATATAATATTTATTCTATTTCGTAATGGTTTTCCTATAGACTCAAATGTTTTTCTTCCCATAATTACTGGTTTGTATATAGTATTTTTTTGAAACCATATTAAATCTTGAGGTAAGTACCACGGTATCGAATTATTATATCCGATTACTCCATGTTTTGCTTGTGCCCAAATAATACTAATGTTCATAATTAAAATATATCTTATAAATTTTATTTTTTTTCGAAATGGATCTGTGCATGTGCTTCTTGTAGAGAAATAATATTTTTTATAGGATCAGTGCCTAAAGCTTTAATAATTGGAAAACATTCAAAATTTCTATCAGAATAAACTTTCTTTTTTAAAGAAACTGACCAAAAATATTTTTTTATTTTTGGTTTCATATGATTTTTATGATCAAAAATTGCAATATAATCGTATTTACCATATATAATGTGTTGTTTTAAGTTAATATTTTTTTTATATATTTTATTTATTAACTTTATATCAATTCCGTATTTTTCAAGAAAAATAGCAGCACGTTCATTCATATCTAATAAAAAACGATATTTCAATAAATATTGTACTATTTTTAAAAAATTGCTTTTATCATTGTTAAGAAATAATAAAAATGCTTTTTTCATTAAAGAAAATTGATAATTGATTTCGATTTGACTACTAAATATAGCTTTCGATAAAGCTTGAAACATGCAGTTATTAATTCCCATGACTTCTCCGGTAGAATACATTTCTGGGCCTAGCATGATATTGCATCCTGGAAATTTATGAAACGGCAACGTCACTTCTTTAACAGCAAAATAAGGAGGCAAAATTTCTTGAGTTTTTTGTTGATCTAATAACGATTTTCCAATCATTACTAAAGTAGATATTTTTGTAAACGAAACACCTGTTGCTTTTGAAATAAAAGGAATACTGCGTGATGCCCTAGGATTTACTTCAATTAAATAAATTTCTGTATTTTGAATTGCAAATTGAATATTTATGAAGCCTACAATTTTTAAAGCAATAGCAATTTTTTTAGTTTGTTCTTTAATTTGGTTTTTAATTTTTTCTGAAAGAGTATATGAAGGAAAAACAGATGTAGAATCTCCAGAGTGAATTCCTGCGTATTCTATATGTTCTAAAATCCCACAAATTAATATATTTTTTCCATCAAAAATTGCATCTACATCTATTTCGATAGCGTGTTCTAAAAATTCATCTAACAAAATTGGGAAATATTGCGAAATATTCTTTATATTAAAACAATATTGTATTAATTCTGATTTATTATATATAATTTTCATCAAACTTCCTCCTAAAACGTAAGAAGGTCGAACAATTATTGGATATCCAATAATTTTGGCATTTTTAAAAACAGATATAACAGTTGTAGAAATAGCATTTTTGGGTTGTTTAAGATTTAAATCGTGCACTATTTTTTTAAATTTTTCTCTATTTTCTGCAACATTAATATATTTTGCTTGTGTACCAAGAATAGGGATATTAAAAGCATCTAGCTCGGAAGATAATTTTAAAGGAGTTTGACCTCCACATTGAATAATGATTCCTTTAGGATTTTCAATTTTTACAATTTCTAAAACATCCTCTAATGTAATTGGTTCAAAATATAAACGGTTTGCTACATCATAATCTGTAGAAACAGTTTCTGGATTACAATTTACCATAATGGTTTCATATTTATTCTTTTTTAACGCAATTAAAGCTTGAACGCAACAATAATCAAATTCGATTCCTTGTCCTATACGGTTGGGTCCGCTTCCAAGAACTAAAACTTTATTTTTATTTTGACTTGGTAAAGCTTCACATTCTTCTCCATATGTAGAATACATATAAGCAGTTTTAGTATTGAATTCTCCTGCACACGTATCGATCCTTTTATATACTGGATGTAAATCGTATTTTGCACGTAATTGCATAATTTTACGATAATTAACATTTAACAAATTAGCTAATCTTGAGTCAGAAAATCCTTTTTGTTTGAGCAAAAAAAGACGTTTTTTAGTTAATCCAGATAAGCCATATTGTACTATCTTACTTTCTAATTCTATTAGTTCATAAATTTGATATAAAAACCAACAATCGATTTTTGTTAAATGAGAAACAATGCGAACAGATATACCAATACGAAATGCATCTGCTATGTACCATAATCTGCTTGGATTAGGTATTAAAAGTTTTTTATAAATAATTGATTTAATATTTTTTTGTTTTAAATTTAAGTTAGAATTAAATCCATCGTGTATATTTAATTCTAAACTTCTTATAGCTTTTTGAAGAGATTCTTGTTGATTTCTTCCAATTGCCATTACTTCTCCTACAGATTTCATTTGCGTTGTTAGTGTTTTTTTGGAACCAGAAAATTTTTCGAAATTAAATCTAGGAATTTTTGTTACTATGTAATCTAAAGATGGTTCAAATGCAATTGGAATTTTATTATTTGTTACTTTATTCATTAATTCATCAAGCGTATATCCTACAGATAGCTTTGTAGATATTTCTGCAATAGGAAACCCTGTAGCTTTTGATGCTAAAGCAGATGATCGCGATACACGCGGATTCATTTCAATAATTAATATTTTTCCAGATTTTGGATTTATTGCAAATTGCACATTTGCTCCTCCAGAATCTATCCCAATTTCACGTACTATTGCAATTGCAGCATTTCTTATTTTTTGATATTCTTTGTCACTTAACGTTTGCGCTGGAGAAACAGCAATAGAATCTCCGGTATGAACACCTATGGGATCAACATTTTCAATTGAGCATATAACAAGACAGTTATCTTTTTTATCACGAATAATTTCAAGTTCATATTCCTTCCATCCAATTAAAGATTCATCTATAATAAATTCAAAATTTTTTAAATGACGAGAAGTTTTTAAGAAGAATTCTTTTAAATCGTTTGTATTATAAATAATTCCACTGTCAGAACCGCCCATTGCGAAAGAAGAACGTACAACAAAAGGAAAATTTAATTTTTTTGATATTTTTAATGCTTCACGTATAGATTTCACGCAATAAGATTGTGCTGTTTCTAAACCTATATTATTCATAGCTTGATTAAATAAAACTCGATTTTCTGCTTTTTCAATAGCTTGTACAGTAATTCCTATGATACTAACATTAAATTTTTTTAAAATTCCTTTATGGCTTAATTTGACTGCACAATTTAGTGCAATCTGACCTCCCATAGTTGGCAAAATTGCATCAGGACGTTCTTTTTGAATAATTTTTTCTATAATATTTATTTCGATAGGCTCTACATAAGTTGCATCTGCTATGTTTGGGTCTGTCATAATAGTTGCAGGATTAGAATTAATTAAAATTACTCGATACCCTTCAGATTTTAATGCTCTACATGCTTGAGTGCCAGAATAATCAAATTCACATGCTTGTCCGATAATAATAGGACCTGAACCTATAATTAAAATGCTTTTTATATCTTTACGTTTTGGCATTTTAATTTCCTATTTTTGCATGTAAATTTTTTTCGATTAAATCAATAAATTTTTTAAATAAAAATAATGCATCTTGTGGTCCAGGGCCAGATTCTGGATGTCCTTGAAAGCTGAACACTGGTTTATTAATAAACTGAATGCCTTGCAATGTTCCATCAAACATAGAAATATGAGTAATCATCATATTTTTCGATAATGTTTTCGGATCAACAGCAAAATCATGATTTTGAGAAGTAATAATAATTTTATTTTTTTTTAGATCCTTTACAGGATGATTAGTGCCATGATGTCCAAATTTCATTTTAAATATTTTTGCTCCTTCAGAAAGAGCTAATAATTGATGTCCTAAACATATTCCTAATATTGGAATATTACTTTTAAGTAATTTTTGAATATTATTGATAATATACTTATATTCTTCTGGATTTCCGGGACCATTAGATAATAAAATCCCGTCTGGATGCAAAGAAAAAACATCTTTAGCTTTAGTATATGCAGGAACTACCGTAATACGGCAATTTAAATTATCTAATTGTTTTAAAATACTATTTTTAATACCAAAATCGTATGCTACGATATGATAAAAAAATTTTTGTGTAAATTTTTTATTTTTGATATATTTTGTTTTATTTTTCCAGACATATTTTTTTTTTGTAGTAACTTGATTTGCCAAATCGAAAGTTTGATTTTTTAAAAAATTTTTTATTTTTATTTTAACAGATTGTACGGTAATATTTTCTTGCGATGAAATGCAACCAACAAACTGCTTGCCCGTCGTTCTAATCAACCTAGTAAGCTTTCTTGTATCGATACCGCTAATACCAACAACGTTGTGCGCTGTAAGAAATTGAGATAATGTTAATTTATTACGTAAATTACTAATAATAGACGAATCTTGACATATAATAATTGCTTTTACTTGAATACACGAAGACTCGTTATCATCTCGAGTGATTCCGACATTTCCAATATGCGGATAAGTAAATGTCACAATTTGATTAAAATAAGATGGATCTGTTATAACTTCTTGATAACCCATCATAGATGTATTAAAAATAATTTCTCCAATAGCTATTTTATCTGATCCAATACTTTTACCATAAAATTGCATACCATTTTCTAATGTTAATAAGGCCATTTATAAACATTTTCTCCATAATTTATAATAAAAATTGTTAAAATATATTATTTCAATTTACTTTTTGTTAAAATATGATTCATGTTAAATAAACCAGATTTTTTTTGATATAACCATATTGCAGATTGAATTGCTCCTAAAGAAAAAATGTTTCTATCATACGCATGATGTGTAATTTCTATACTTTCCCCTAGAAAAGATAGAATAATTTTATGTTCTCCAACTATATTTCCAGATCTAATAGAAGAAACTTTAATTTTACTACTTTGATAATTTCGAAAATTTCTTTTAATGCAATTACATATTTCAATAGCAGTTGACGATGGAATATCAGATTTTTTTCTATGATGCATTTCTATAACATCAATATCAAAATTGTTAATATGAATAACATGAAAAATTTTTTTCAATAAGTTTAATACAATATTCATTCCATAACTAAAATTAGAAGAAAAAAATATTGCTATTTTTTTCGACATTTCTTTAATAATTTTTTTTTGTTTTTTATTAAATCCTGTAGTACCAATAACTATGTTTTTTTTATTTTTGTAGCAAAAATCTAAATATTCTAAACTAGATTGAGGAGATGTAAAATCAATTAGTATGTCAAATTTGTTTTCTATTTTTTCAATGTTATCTTGGGTTAAAATTCCGATTGGATGAATGTTTGCTAATAATCCTATATCTTGATGTACCAATGGTGATTGTTTTCTTACTAATGCAGCAGTATGTATAATTTGCGGAAAATTTAATGCTGTTCGTGTTATTTGTGATCCCATTTTTCCGTTTGCACCAGTAGTAGCAATACGAATACAAGAGATTTTGCTAGTTTGCATATAAATAGATATTAATTTTCATATAGAATATAAATTTAATATTTTTTTGTATCACAAAAATTGTTTAAATTAAATTTAAATCTATTAGCTATAAGTTGATAATTTATATTTTAACAAAAAATTCAAAAAATTTACCTAAAATAATTTATTATATATTTTCAATATATTCCATGTTATTTTGATTATATTTTATATGTATTATTTTTTAAAAAAAATACTTATATAATATAATTTCTTATTTTCAGAATTTAATATTAATCGTTTTAAAAAAATATATATAAAAAACATATTAATTCTACTATAAAAGTGATGCTTTAGATATTTTGTTCATTTAAAAATTTAAAATTTTTATTTTAAGAGTACATTATGAATTTTCGTATACTTTTTAATTCTTCCATAAAGATATCGTTGAATATAATATTTATTGTATTAATATTATTTGGATGCTTATTTATTTTAAAACCTTTTATTTTAAGTTTCTTATGGGCTTCCATGATTGTAATTTCTACTTGGCCTATTTTTATTAAGTTAAAAAAAATTTTATGGAACTCGTATTTTTTATCGGTTTTATCAATGATATTTTTTTTATTATTTTTTTTTATTTTGCCTGTTTTTATCGTAATTATTGCAGTATTTAATAATTTTCCAAAAATAATTTCTTGGATTTCTAATGCAGATATTTATATGCTTTCAAATTTATTTTGGATGAAAAATATTCCAATAGTTGGTGAAAAATTGTTTATTTTCAGTAAAGAATTTTTCTCCGAAAAAAATTTTTTTTTAACTACTAAATTGCAACCATATGTAGGGGAATTGACTAAATGGATATTTCATCATATCATGAGTCTAGGAAATTTATTAATCAATAGTATTTTAACTATTGTATTTAGTACATTTTTATATATACGCGGAAATCATATTAAAAAAGCTATTAAAATTTTTGGAAAATATGTTGATGCTAAAAAAAGCGAAAAAATAATTCTTTTGACCGTAAAATCTATAAGAGCCGTTGCAATTAGTATTGTACTTGCTTCTGTTATACAAACATTTTTAAGTGCCGTGGGATTAATTCTTATTAATGCTCCTGTTATGTCAATTTTAATAATTTTGATATTTATTTTTTCTATTGCTCAATTAGGAGCCCTTCCAGTATTAATTCCAATAGTAATTTGGTTATATCTTGTGGAAGATAATATTACAGGAACAATTTTGCTGGTTTGGTCTATTTTAGTGTCTGTTTTGGATAATATTTTACGTCCTATTTTTATCCAAATTATTGGAATGAAAATTCCTATTTTATTAGTTTTATGTGGTGTATTTGGTGGATTATTATCATTTGGAATAATTGGAATTTTTCTTGGACCAGTAATATTAATAATTTCTTGGCATTTATTTTTTAATTTAATACCTATCTTTTATATTACGAAAAAACGTATTAATTAAAGTGCTAAATATAATTATTTATTAAACTTTTTAAAAAAATTAAATGAACTTTATTAAGTTATGCAAAAACTATTAATTATTGATAATTACGATTCTTTTACATGGAATTTATATCAATATTTTTCTGCAATGCGCACACACGTAATAGTTAAAAAAAATGATGAAATCAGTATTTTAGAAATTGAAAAAATGTCGCCAGATAAAATTATTATTTCTCCCGGACCAGGTACTCCAGAGAACTCAGGAATATCATTGTCTTTAATACTAAATTTTTACAAAAAAATTCCAATATTTGGAGTATGTCTCGGACATCAAGCAATTGCATTAGCTTTTGGCGCAAAAATTATTCGTGCAAATAAAATTATGCATGGTAAAAAATCATTAATTATTCATAATAACAAAAACTTATTTCACAATTTAAAAAATCCATTATATGTCGTACGTTACCATTCTTTAATCATTCAAAGTAATACTTTACCTGATCATTTTATAATAAATGCAAAAAATTATTTATCTCATAAAAATGATCAATATGAAATAATGGCTATTAAACATAAACAGTTTCCTTTGTATGGAGTACAATTTCATCCAGAAAGTATTTTAAGTGATATGGGTTTTGAATTACTTTATAATTTTGTGAAAAATTAAAAATAAATAATTTTTCAAAAAAATATCAGAAATGTTAATAAAAAAATATATAAGATTGTTCAAAATTATCATTCTATTAAAAATTGAAAATAAAATTATATTTTACATAAAAAATATATTTTTCATATAAAATATTGTTATTTTTTTTAAGTAAAAAAAATTTATATTTATAAAATTTTTTTAATTTAATTCAAAAAAAAAAATTAATATATATTTAATATATTATGATTATAAACAAAAAATTAATAATTTTAGTATATTAAAAAAATAAATTTTAATTTTTTTTAAAAGTTTTTTAATATTTTCATTTTTTAAATCAAAAAAAATTTTAATTTTTTAAAATTTAATTAATTTAAATAAGAATATTTTATTTTTTTAAATATTTATAATTTTTTTTATTTTAAATTAATGAATTATATTTAATATAATAATTTTAATAAAATTTATATTTATAACAATTTTTTTAACATAATGAATATTATGTATTAATTTTTATTAAATTAGTTTTTATAGATTTTAATTTTATATTAAAATATGTTTAAAATTAAATTAAAAAACATTATAAATTTTTCAATAAAAAAGAATATAAATTATAATTAAAAAAACAAACTTAATAAAATTTTAAGAAAAACTAAAAAATTACGCTTATTTTTAGAGTATAAAAAATATTTTGGTTAAATATTTTTGTTATCACTTGACACTTGAATATATCACACATAATATAAAATTATATTTGTTTTTAAATGTTTAAAAAAGTCGATATTTAGCTAAAAACATTGATAAAAATTAAAAATTATATTTGATAATGTATAAAAATTATTGATAAGGAACAATACAAATATGGTAACAATTAACCAACTAGTGCGTAAGTCTCGTGCTATAAAAGTTTCAAAAACTAATGTGCCAGCTTTAGGAGGTTGTCCTCAAAAAAGAGGAGTATGCACTAGAGTATATACTACAACTCCAAAAAAACCAAATTCGGCATTACGTAAGGTATGTCGTGTAAGATTAACCAATGGTTTTGAAGTCACTGCTTACGTCGGAGGCGAAGGACATAATTTGCAAGAACATTCTGTCGTATTAATTCGAGGCGGCCGAGTAAAAGATCTTCCAGGAGTACGATATCATACAATTCGTGGTGCTTTAGATTGTGCCGGAGTAAAAGATCGCAAGACAAGTCGTTCTAAATATGGAATGAAAAAAAATAAAACATAAAAAAACATATATAAATTTTAATTAACATATATAACTATATAAATTTTCAATATATTAAAATCGGAGTCGAAATGTCTCGACGTCGCGTTAAAAACTACAAACAAATTCTTCTAGATTCTAAATTAAAACCAGAATTATTATCAAAATTTATTAATATTTTAATGATGAATGGTAAAAAATCGATTGCAGAAAAAATTACTTATTCTGCGCTAATTTCTTTAGAAAAAAAATTAAATAAGGATTACTTAACAATATTTGATTTAGCTCTGGAAAAAGTACGTCCTATCATTGAAGTAAAATCCAGAAGAGTAGGAGGATCTACTTATCAAGTACCTATTGAAGTAAGATCTGCTCGTAGAAATACATTAGCAATGAGATGGATTATAGAAGCTGCTCGTAAAAGAAAAGATCATTCTATGTCTATACGTTTAAAAAATGAATTATCAGATGCTTTAGAAAATAAAGGAGCCGCGGTGAAAAAAAAAGAAGAAGTGCATCGTATGGCTGAAGCAAATAAAGCTTTCGCGCATTATCGATGGTAATAAAATATTTTAATGATATATTTTATAGTATGAAGGAAAACATGAACCATTTAACACCAATAGAAAATTATAGAAACATCGGAATCAGCGCACATATAGACGCTGGAAAAACTACTACTACAGAACGCATACTATTTTATACTGGAGTCAATCATAAAATAGGAGAAGTACATCATGGATCCGCTACTATGGACTGGATGATACAAGAACAAGAACGTGGAATTACTATTACTTCGGCAGCAACAACTTGTTTTTGGTCAGGAATGAAAAATCAATTCAACTTACATCGTATTAATATTATCGATACTCCAGGTCATGTTGACTTTACTATAGAAGTAGAACGTTCAATGCGCGTTTTAGATGGAGCAATCATGGTATACTGCGCAGTAGGAGGGGTACAGCCTCAGTCTGAAACAGTATGGAGACAAGCTAATAAATATAATGTGCCAAGAATTGCATTTATTAATAAAATGGATCGTGTTGGAGCAAATTATTTCAATGTTATTCATCAACTAAAATATAAATTATCTGCTAATCCTATACCAATTCATTTACCAATTGGAAATGAACAAAATTTTTCTGGAATAATAGACTTAATTAAAATGCAAGCAATTTATTGGAATACCTTAGATCAAGGTGTAACCTGTTTTTATAAAGATATTCCAAGTGAATTAAATGCACTATCAAAAAAATGGCATCAAAACTTGATCGAAGCTGCTGTAGAAAATTCAGAAACTTTAACAGAAAAATATTTAAATGATCATTTAACAAAAAAAGACATAAAAAAAGGATTAAGATCACGTGTTTTAAAAAATGAAATTGTACTCGTTACATGCGGATCAGCTTTTAAGAATAAAGGGATACAATCAATGTTAGATGCGGTAATTGAATATTTGCCATCACCACTTGATATAAGCTTTAATAAAATAAATAATAATATTGAAAACATAAATCAAAAAAAAACAGAAAAGACTAGTGCACCATTTTCTGCATTAGCATTTAAAATTGCCAACGATCCATTTGTAGGAAATTTAACGTTTTTTCGAGTTTATTCAGGAAAAATAGAATCTGGAGATACAGTATACAATTCCGTAAAAAATAAATATGAAAGATTTGGACGTATTGTACAGATGCATGCTAATAAAAGAGAAGAAATTAAAGAAGTTAGATCAGGCGATATTGCTGCAGCTATTGGCTTAAAAGATGTTACTACAGGAGATACGTTATGTCATCCAGATCATCCTGTTATTTTAGAAAAAATGGAATTTCCAGATCCCGTAATTTCTATTGCTGTTGAACCAAAAACTAAATCAGATCAAGAAAAAATGAGTATAGCATTAAGTAGATTAGCAAAAGAAGATCCATCATTTCATGTACATAGCGATAACGAATCTGGTCAGACTATTATTTCTGGAATGGGTGAATTACATCTCGAAATTCTTATAGATCGCATGTATCGAGAATTTAATGTGAAAGCAAATATCGGTAAACCTCAAGTAGCTTATAGAGAAACTATTCAAGAAATTATTGAAGAAGAAGGCAAATTTATTCGACAATCTGGAGGTAGAGGACAATTTGGACATGTTTGGTTACGTATAGAACCAAAAAATAAAAATTTAAAAAACGAAAAAAATAAAAATAATTATACTTTTATTAATAAAATTGCAGGAGGAGTAATTCCAAAAGAATATATTCCGGCAATTGACAAAGGAATTCAAGAACAATTAAATAACGGAGTTTTAGCAGGATATCCAATTGTAAACATTTGTGTAACTGTATTTGATGGGTCATATCATGAAGTTGATTCTTCAGAAATAGCATTTAAAATTGCAGCTTCTATAGCTTTTAAAAATGCCTTTATGCAAGCAAAACCAATTTTGCTCGAACCTATTATGAAAGTAGAAGTAGAGACTCCACATGAATACATGGGAGATGTAATTGGAGATTTAAGTCGTAGAAGAGGAATAATAGAAGGCATGCAAGACATAAGTAATTTAATCAAAATAATTACCGCACAAGTTCCATTATCTGAAATGTTCGGATATGCTACAGATTTACGTTCAAAAACTCAGGGTCGAGCTTCATATTCAATGGAATTTTTAAAATATAAAAAAATTCCTCAACATATTACAGAAAAAATTGTTAATTCAAAAATTATAAAATAATCATACAATTTTTGATTTTATATTAAATTTTATTAAGAATATAAATTAATTAATAAAAATTAAATTTTATTTTTATTATAAAATTTATTTTTTTTATTTTTATTAAAATAGATTTTTTTATGTCTATAAAATATAGTTTATATTTTAAATATAAAATTATCTTATTAAGATTAATAAAAATTTTTTATTTTTTTGAATAAAAAAATATTGACGTATTTAAATTAAAACAGTAATATTTCCCACCATTCATTTAAAAAAAATAAATACAAAAAATTTTGTTACAAATAAACTATAGACAAAAGTATCATTTTTAAATTAGAATCATTAAAATTGTGATTTTCAAATAACTTTTAAAAAAATTAATTTTGTTATATATTTAAAATAAAATATCAATTAAAAAATAATAAAAAATAAAGAATCATTAATTTTAGATAAATTAAAATAACTATTTATCAATACGATTTAAAATTTAAAAAAAATTAGAAATTAAAAATTTATTAGAGATAAAATTAAAGATATAAAAAGAATTTATATTCAATTAAAAAAAGAACATTTTTTATTTTATTTAAAATAAAATAAATCTCAATTTATTCCAATGAACATGAAATAATAGATTAATATTTTGATATTCAGGAACGAGAACATTATATTTTTAAAAAAATAGTTTTTAATATTGAAAACAAAAACTTAACTTCTTAAGTTTATAAAATGAGCTCAATTATCAAAATTTTAATTTAGTAAATTAATTAATTAAGAGTTTATTTAAAATCTTTCTTCGCTAGAAAAACAAGGATGCATACAAATGAGTAATGATAATATTCTAAAGAATATACACGAAATAAATTTATCTTATCTTTTGCTTGCTCAAGAAATAATCAAACAAGATAAAAAAATAGCAAGCTTTCGCCTTGGTGTATGTGAAGAAACACTAGATAAGATATCAGAACTTTCTTTATCTGAATTAATTAAATTAGGCGCAACTAATCAATTAATCTGTTTACTAAGATTAGATGATAAAAAAGTGATTAATTGCTTAACACGTGAATCTAGAGTAGACGAATTACAGCAAGTACACACCGGTATTATGTTATCCACGCAATTGCTAAAATCATATCATGCGCGTTCTATTCCTTTACTCAAGGAGTAATTATTATGTATAGAAAAAGTATTATGCAAGAATCAAAAGACATACAATTAGCTACAGAACTTATTTCGTTAGGAGCACGACTACCTATACTTGAAAATGAAACATGTTTAAGTCGCAGTAGATTGCTTAAATTATATAAAGAAGTACAAGGATCTCCTGCTCCAAAAGGCTTGCTTCCATTTTCTGCAGACTGGTTTTTATCCTGGGAACAAAACATTCATTCCTCAGCTTTTTATAATGCTTATTTATGCTTGATACGTACAGGAAACATTTCAAATATAGAAGCAATGGTAAAAGCTTATCGTTTATATTTAGAATTGTGTCCAAGATCCCAAAACGGGAAACCAGTGCTGGGATTAACTAGAGCTTGGATATTATTACGTTTTATTGATAGTCAATTATTAGGGCAAACTAAGTGTACTAAATGTAGCGGCGCATTTATTACATATGCATTTCATCCAAAAAAAATTTTTATTTGCAGTTTTTGTCATCCACCATCAAGAGCGGTAAAAAAACGTAAACTTTCTAATGTTACAGCCGATAATCGCGTATGCCTTTAAAACAAATTAAAATATAAAATGTTTAAAAAGTTCAGTGTTTTAATATTGTTTAAATAAATTTTCAAAATTTATTCTAAAACTCACAAATTTTAATATTCATTATTTTTTAAGGGATCATTGTGTTAATTATAATCGGTTACTGCGTTGTATTCGTTTCTGTGTTTGGCGGTTTTTTATTAGCAGAAGGCCAAATTGGCGCATTATTTCAACCAGTAGAATTATTAATTATATTAGGGGCTGGATTAGGTGCTTTTATTGTTGGAAATAACGGCAAATCTATTTTTGCAACTATCAAAGCATTTCCAAAATTATTTCACTCATCACGTTATAATAAAGATATGTACATGGATGTCATGTCCCTTATATATCGATTACTTTCAAAAAGTAGACAATCAGGACTAATCAGTTTAGAAAAAGACATCGATAATCCTGAAACAAGCAAAATTTTTTCAAATTATCCATTAATGCTAAAAGATAAACTCATTATAGATTTTCTTGTAGATTATTTAAGGCTTATGATTAGCGGAAATTTGAATGCTTATGAAATTGAGGCCTTAATGAATGAAGAAATTGAAACTTGCGAGCAAGAACATGAAGTTCCAATTACCAGTTTGTTACAAGTTGGTGATGCACTACCTGCTTTTGGAATAGTAGCTGCTGTAATGGGCGTAGTTAATGCGTTAGCCGCTGCAGATAGACCGGCAGCTGAATTAGGAGAGTTAATTGCTCACGCTATGGTAGGAACATTTTTAGGAATTTTATTAGCTTACGGCTGTGTGATGCCGCTAGGAGCTTTATTAAAACAAAAAAGTGACGAACACATTAAAATGCTACAATGTATTAAAATTACTCTGTTATCCAGTATTAATGGATACGCACCTCAAATAGCAATCGAATTTGGTCGAAAAATTCTTTACTCATCTGAACGTCCTTCATTTACTGAACTTGAAGAACATTTACGTCAAGTTAAAAAATCAGGATTAGAATCTCGTAACGATAATGCAACAGTGAATTCATGAAAAAAAACTCACCAACAACAATATTAATTAAATGGAGAAAAGCTCAAAATTCTAGTCATCACGGTGGCTCTTGGAAAATTGCATATGCTGATTTTATGACAGCAATGATGGCTTTTTTTTTAGTTATGTGGCTACTTAGCACAAGCACTCCGCAGCAACGCGAACAAATTGCTGATTACTTTCGTATGCCAATAAAAGATAATTTAAACAAAAATCAAAAAACTAACATTCACTCTATACCTATGCCAGAAAATGGTGGAAGCACTATTCAAACAGAACATGCAAATCAAAGAAAAGAACAAGAACTAGCGCATCAAAAAGATATAAGAAGATTAAACAAAACACGTTATCATTTGCAACAAATATTAAAAAATGATCCAAGATTGCGTGATTTTCAACGAAATATGCATATTACTTTAGTACATGAAGGATTAAGAATTGAAATCGTTGACAGTAAAAAAAGACCAATGTTTACAACCGGAGGAAAAGAAATCGCACCATATATGAGATATATTATGCGTATAATAGCTCCGGTATTAAACGAATTACCTAATCGTATTAGTTTGGCAGGTCATACTGATAATCAACCATACATTAACGGAGAACGTGGATATGGAAATTGGGAATTGTCTGCAGATCGTGCAAATGCATCACGTCGTGAACTTGTAGAAGGTGGATTAATGAGCGATAAAATACTAAGGGTGATTGGTATGGCTAATACGATGGCAACAAAGCACAAACATTCTCATTATGCATCACAAAGAAGAATTAGCATAGTTATTTTAACTCAAAAACAAGAGGCAGCCATCAAAAAAGAAAACAGTGAAAGTCATAGCGAATTTATTGAAACTAATGATGATCCAGCATCTCAATTATGGAAATTAGCTGCTCCTCAAGCATTTACTGGAAAAAATGAATTTCAACTGAAATCTAATTTGAATAATTTTACAAAAAAAAATGAATAATAATTTTTTAACTTAGTTTATTAAAAATAAATGTATTTATTATATATATAAAAAATAAATAAGAAATCATAATGAATCATAATGAATCAGAAAAACACGAAGACCCCACTCCGCATCGTTTAAAAAAAGCTAGATTTGAAGGAAATATACCACGTTCAAGAGATCTCTCTTCTTTAGTTACATTATTTTTTGGGTGGCTTATCTTTGTTTTTTTAGGAAATCATTTAATCAAATATATAAAAATTTTTATTACAAAAAACTTAAACTTTGGGTTTCTTCAAGAAGAAGAAAACAATTTTATTCTATTTAATTTTTATTCATCAATAAAAGATATTTTTTTTATTTTAATGATAATTTTTATTTCTATCATCATAGTATCTATCGGAACCTCCGGTTTGTTAGGAGGATGGGTATTAATTAAGAAACCTTTACGTATTGATTTTTCTAGAATAAATCCATATAGAGGAATTAAAAAAATATTTGAAAATAATATTTTTTTTGAAATGATTAAAACAGTTTTTAAATTTATTTTAACATTTACGTTTTGTATTTTATACCTATGGTTTATGCAATTCAAAATTGCAGATTTATCTAGCAACTACTATTTATTTGCGATAGAAAAAAGCGTATTAATAATTAAAAAATGTGTTTTTTTAATACTTTTAAGTCTTGTTCCTATTGTAGGATTCGATATATTATTTCAATTATTTAACTTCAAAAAAAAGTTAAAAATGTCACGTCTTGAAATTCAAGATGAAAATAAAGAAAATGAAGGCAATCCACAATTAAAAAATTTTATACGTCAAAAACAACGTAAATTAGCATATCATCGTATGATGAATAATATTAAAAAAGCAGATGTAATTATATTAAATCCAATTCATTATGCAGTTGCTTTAAAATATGAACAAAAAAAAATGCATGCTCCTGTTCTTTTAGCGAAAGGATCAGGAAATATTGCAAAAAAAATTAAAGAAAAAGCACAAAAATATTTTGTTCCTATCATACAAATACCTAGTTTAGCTCAAATATTATATAAATATTGTCGTATTGGAGAATATATCCCATCAGAATTGTATGAATCTGTTGCTAAAGTTTTAACATGGGTGTACAACTTAAAAAGTTGGAGAAATTTAGGTGGCATTCCTCCTGAAAAACCAACTAATATCAACGTTCCTAATATACTAAAATTTTCAAAAAATCGGAAAATTTCGAATGAATAATACAGGCGATAATTTAATTTTTTTAAAAAAATTTTTTAATCAAATTAAATATAAAATGCTTGCAGGACCAATAATCATATTTATGATTTTGTTTATGATGATTTTGCCTTTACCTGCATTTATTTTAGACGTTATGTTCACTTTTAATATTGTATTTTCAATTATCATTCTTCTGTTAACTATGTTCACTCGTAGTATTTTGGACTTTTTAATTTTTCCTACTATACTTTTGTTTTCAACGCTTTTAAGGCTTGCATTAAATATTGCATCTTCTCGTATAATTTTATTAAATGGTCAATATGGAAATTCCGCTGCAGGAAAAATTATAGATGCTTTTGGAAATTTTTTAGTTGGTGGAAATTTTGCAGTAGGTATTATAGTTTTTTCCATGTTAGTAATTATCAATTTTATGGTAGTTACAAAAGGTTCAGTACGCATTGCCGAAGTAGGTGCTAGATTTATTTTAGATGGAATGCCAGGCAAACAAATGGCTATTGATGCCGATTTAAATTCCGGATTAATTGGAGAAGAAGAAGCAAAAAAAAGACGAGCAGAAATTACGCAAGAATCAGATTTTTATGGATCAATGGATGGAGCCAGTAAGTTTGTTCGTGGAGATGCAGTAGCAGGAATACTGATTATGATGATTAATTTAATTGGAGGTTTGTTAATCGGAACAATGCAGCATAATATGGACATATTAAGTGCAGGCAAAACATATACTATTTTAACTGTAGGAGATGGATTAATTGCACAAATTCCAGCATTAATTATTTCTACAGCTGCAGGAGTAATTGTTACTAGAGTAACTACACAACAAAATGTTAGTGAGCAAATTTTGTCTCAATTATTTAATAATCCAAAAGTAATTTTTTTATCAGCATTAATTATAGGGGTTTTTGGCTTAATCCCGGGTATGCCAAACACAATATTTTTGTTTTTTACTTGTTTATTACTTTTTATAACATGGAAATTATCAAAACAATTAGATACAAACAGCATAAAAATCACCAAAACACCAAATTCTAATTTGCAAAAAAATAATAAAATTTTTAATGAAGCTACATGGAATGATGTGCATCAAGAAGATGCACTTGGATTAGAAGTAGGTTATAAACTTATCAATATGGTAGACAATAACAAAAATAATGGGATATTACTAAAAAGAATAAAAGGTATTAGAAAACAATTTGCTCGAGAAATGGGTTTTTTGCCTCCTGTGATACATATTCGTGATAATTTAGAAATTACACCGATCTGTTATCGTATTTTATTAAATGGAGTTGAAATTGGATCAAACGAAGTATATCCTGAAAAAATCATGGCAATTAATCCAGGTTTTATTAAAAAAGATCTGATCGGAAAAACATGTTATGAACCGGCATTTGGATTACCAGCAGTATGGATTAGCAAAGATATGCAAGAAGAAGCAAATTCAATTGGTTATACAATAGTTGATGCAAGCACAGTAATTGCTACACATTTTCATTCTATTTTAATGCAATATGCAGGAGAATTATTTGGAAGACAAGAAGCTCAAAATTTACTGGAACATCTTAAAAAAACTACACCAAAATTAGTAGATGGACTTATTCCTGAAATAATTTCTATTACAACATTTAATAAAATATTAAAAAACTTACTTACAGAACAAATTTCCATCAGAGATATGCGATCAATCATCGATTGTCTTGCAGAAAATTGTCCACAACAAAATGATATTGAAATTTTAACAAGTTTAGTGCGTCAAAAATTAGGAAGATTTATTACACAAAATTGGTTTCCAAAAAATCAATATAAAAATGAAATTCAAGCAATTGGATTAGATTCGAAATTAGAAAAATTATTAATAGATACTGTAAAAAGCGGAAGCGCTTTAGAGCCAAAGATCGTCGAAAATCTTATAAAAAATGTTTCTTATGCTTTAAAAAATCAAAAAAAATTAAAAGCACCTTACGTATTGTTAGTTAATCCTGTTATACGTAACGTATTATCGCGTCTATTAAGAAATTCATTTCCAAAAATTACTGTGCTATCTACTCTAGAAATTATTGATACAAGACCGATTAAATTTACTTCAATTATTGATTTTAAATAAGCTTTAAAGAGTTTAAGCTTTACTCTGAAAATTTTTTGTAAGTAATTTATACGAATTTCCGTCGGAACGGTAAAATGTTGCTTCTGGAATAACTTGTGTAAATTTTTTTTGTAACGTGTTCACAAAATTCATTTGAGTACTAATTTTTTGATTATTTTTTTCATTTCTTTCATAAACTTCATGCGTGATGCTTTGTATTTTTTTCCATAAATTTTGGGATTTAGGATGTTTTAAATCATTAGATCGAATATTCAAAGTTTTTTCTAGAGAAATTCGTTTTTTGTCTAATTCATTTAATTTATTAACTATCTTTTGTTTTTTTTCGATAATAAATTGAATTTTTAAATAATTTACAGGTGTAGTAGACAAAAAATTTGCTTCTAAATTTAATATAAACTTGAATTTTTTTAAATTGTAAAAGATGTGATTTAAAGTTTTATGCAGTTCTTCAAAAGAACATAAATTAATTGTATTATTTTTCATATTCTAATCAGTACGAAATTTAAAGTTTCTTAAAAAATTAATAATTTTCTTTAATATCTGTATTTAAAAAAAATTTTTTGGAAATAAATAACACAGTATTTTATCGACAAAATATAATTTTTCTTAAAATTATTTTATATTGAAAACTAACATGTTATCTGAATTTAAAATTCCTTGAATAAATTTTCCAGATGGTAATTTTACTTTTAATATGTCTCCTATAACAGCGTTTTTCATGGCAATTCCATAATAGCGGATTCGGAATCCATTTCCAATAAGTTCAATAAAGATCTTATCGCCTTGATGTACATTCCAAGGGTCGCGTATCATACTAAAAGTAACAGGTTGTCCAACCCCGATCAATCTTGTAGAAATTGTTCCTATTATAGGATAATTAGATAAAACAAGATCATTAGGTAAATTAGTAATTTCACCATATGTTTGATGAATATGAGTTTTTTTAATAGTTGTTTTAGGTTTGATAAGAACAGATGATTTATAATATTTTGAATAACTTTTTATATTAATTTTGAAAATATATTTTTTATTTGTACATTGTATATTGACAATTGAAATATTATTGATATTTATATAATTAGTCATATAAAGTTTTGGTTTTATGCAATTATCTTCAATAAATTTAGGAGAAAGAATAAAAATTTTATATTCCACTAATTTGCTATTATTTCGTTCATATAATAATTTTTCTATTTCTGGAATTAAAAAGTCTGAATTTTTTGCCAATATCTTAAATTCAAAAAAAAGTGTAAATAAAATAAAAACTAAAAAATTTTTTAAATTTTTTTTCATATGCAATTTTTCTTAAAAAATGTTGAAGTAAATCCATTAAAATTTTAAATTATGATAACCGTAAATAAGCAAAAAACATTGTGTTATTTTCTCCATTAAAAATGTCTAATAACTATTAGCATATTGTTCGGACAAATTTTATTAAAATATACCGTATGTTAGATAAACTAGAACGATATTTAAATTTTCAAAAAATTGCCATGAATACTTTTCGCGTCAGACAAGAAATATTAGCGGCAAATATAGCTAACGCAGATACTCCAAAATATCAATCACGTGATATCAATTTTGAAAAAATACTGCGTGAAGCTTCAAATTCAGAAGAAAAAGAAAAAAATTCCATAATAAATTTAAATTTAACATCAAAAAATCATCTTAATAGAAAAAATATACAATATTTTTTTAAAAACTTACTTTATCGAACACCTGATCAGCCTTCAGCCGATCAAAATACAGTAGACATGAATCGAGAAAGAATAAATTTTCTTGAAAATAGTATTAAATATTATGCAAGCATTACAATTACAAACGGATATATTAAAAATATGATGTCTGTATTATATAAAGGATAAATTATGCTAAATATTTTAAAAATTTCTGGATCAGCTTTATTTGCGCAATCTTGCCGAATTAATATAAGCGCGAGTAATATAGCAAATTCAGAAAGTGTTGATAAAAATGGAGATCCATATCAATCTAAACAAGTAATTTTTCAATTAGATAATAATAATCATAAAAATCAAATAGGTGGAGTTAAAATAAAAAAAATTATTAATGATAAAAAACCATTAAAATTAATATATGATCCTCATCATCCAAAAGCTAACGAATATGGATATGTAAAAATGTCAAATGTAAATATAATTGAAGAAATGGTGAATACAATTTCTGCATCTAGAAGTTATCAAGCAAACATTGAAGTCATCAATACAGCGCGTTCAATGATATTAAAAACATTATCTTTAGGACAATAAATACTAAATCAAATTTTCAAAAAAAATGAAAAATGAATATTCCAACAAAACAAATCAATATACAAAAAATATTAGACGAAAATAATATTTATTTAGATACAATTCATCATAATCGCATAAAAAAGCGTAGCATTTTCCCAGAAAAATTTTCTGAAAGTATAAAAAATAATTTTCAAGATGATCGAAATTTTTCCGAAATATACAGTATAGAGAATCAAAAAAATTTTGATAAAAATTCTCAAATAAATAACAGTAATCTTGAATCATTAACAAATAATTTTTTAAAAATGATCTTAGTGCAAATAAAAAATCAAGATCCCACACATCCTATAGATAATAATCATTTAACATCACAAATGACACAAATGCACACCGCATTGGGAATAGAAAAATTAAGCAAAATTATGCAAGAAATAAAAAATACAAACAATAATACTCAAGCAATTAATTTATCCAATTGGATTGGACATACAATTATGATTTCCGGGAATCCAGTAGTATCATTCGAAGGTAAAAAAAATTACGGATTTAAACTCGCTTCGAAAGCCGATCACGTGATCTTGAATTTAACAGATACATCAGGAAATTCATATGTAGAAAATTATTACAATTTAAAACCTGGGATTTATAAATTAAATATTAATAACAATCGTACTGTTCCAGAAATACATTCCAGTAGTAATGAAAAAAATAATATATTTAGAGTCAGTTTTGAAGCATTTAATAACAATGGAGATCGTCCGGAAATTTATGCGTTAAAATCCGAAAAAATTAATAACATCATTTTTAAAAATGGTCAGTCTAAATTAGCTTTAGAAAAAGGAAATTTAATCGACGTTAAAGATGTCATTTCTATTGAATAAAAATTTTCATAATAAAAATTAAAAAAATATAAATAACTAGGAAATAAAATATGAGTTTTTCTCAAGGTATCAACGGAATTAATTCAGCATCACAAGCTCTAGATGTTATTGGAAATAATATTGCAAATTCTCAAACAGTAGGTTTCAAGTCTTCCGCTATATCATTTTCTGATATATTTTCAGGCGCAATTGGATTAGGTTCACAAACATCTGGTATAACACAAAATTTCGAGAATGGATCAATGTTATCCAGTGCAAAAAATTTAGATCTTGCGATTTCTGGAAATGGATTTTTTCGATTATCAGATAATGGAGGTCAAGTTTATTTTACTAGAAATGGAGAATTTAAATTAAATTCTAACAAACAAATTGTTAATTTTCAAAATAAGTTTCTTACAGGATATCAAGCAACAGGTAATCCTCCCTCCATTAGCACGGGATCTCCTATAGAAAATATTTTTTTACCAGACGATTCAATGTATCCTATGGCTTCTACAAAAGGCAGCATTCAAGGAAACTTAAAATCAAATGATGTACCTCCAAAAATAGAACAATTTCAATTTAATAATCCAGACAGCTACAACTTCACTAGTCAGTTAGAAGCTTATGATAGTCTAGGAAAAAAACATATTATTAAGATTTTTTATGTAAAAAATAAAGAAGACGGTAATTGGACAGTGAACGGATACGACGAAACAGCGCCAATTATGAACGGACAAAACATTGACATTAAATCTGTTTCAATTTCATTTGATGAAAATGGAAATTTAAAAAAATCTGGAGAAATTTATCCACAACTTACCATACCAAGTTCGAGTATTAATGGATCTAAAGCATTCGAAGTAACAATATCCATGAATCAGTTAATTCAGCAAGAATCCGAAAATAAAATTTATAATCAAAAAATTGACGGATACGGAGTAGGAAAATTTATTGACTATACAATAAGTAATTCCGGTAAAATAATTGCTAATTATAGTAATGGACAAACTCAACTAATTGCACAAATAGTAATGGCAAACTTTACTAATCCATCTGGATTAAAATCAACTGGGGAAAATTGCTGGATAGAGACCGAAGAATCAGGAGCTGCAACACTTGGAACTTCTGAATCTGGAGGCTTTGGTCAAATTTTAGGAAAAAAATTAGAATCTTCAAATGTAGATATAAGTAATGAATTAGTAAAGATGATGATACAGCAAAGCAATTATCAATCTAATGCTCAAACAATAAAAACACAAGATCAACTATTACAAGTTTTAGTAAATATGAGGTAATTACTATGGATCGTGCAATTTATACAATGATGAATGCGGCTATTTCAGAGTCTGAACGTCATAGTATTACAGCAAATAATTTATCTAATGCTTCGACATCCGGATTTCGTGCACAAATTCCAACTGCAAAATCAATTCCTATACAAGGTCCTACGCTATCCACAAGGACCTTATCAATCGCCACTACACCAATGCACAGTAGTGCACCAGGACCTATATATTATAGCGGTAATAATTTAGACGTAGCAATTATGAATGATGGATGGTTAACAGTACAATTAAAAAATGGAACTGAAGGATATACTAAAAATGGAAACATTACAATCAACGAAGAAGGAAAATTAAAAGTCAAAAATTATCCACTACTCAGTTCTGAAGGTAGCGAAATAGAAATACCGCCGGGTGCTTCATTAACAATTAGTAATGATGGCGTTATTTCTGTACTTGGTGCAGGAGATTCACCAAAATCAATAGTATCTATTGGAAAATTGAAATTAGTAAAAGCAAAACCAAATGAATTTTATTTAAATAATAATGGAATATTTATGACTTATAAAAATAAAAAACTTACCGAAGATACATCAGTAAAATTAATTTCGGGTGCTTTTGAAGAGAGCAATGTTCAAACAATAGATGCTATAATAAAAATAATAAATAATGCTAGAAATTTTGAAATTAATATGAAAATTATAAATGATATTAATGAAAATTCTCGTTTATCTAATCAAATATTATCGTTTAATCAAGCATAAGGAAATAAAATGATTCGTTCTTTAACAATTGCTAAAACTGGATTAGAAGCACAGCAAACAAATATCGATATAATTTCAAATAACATTGCTAATGTTTCTACAAACGGTTTTAAAAGACATAGAGCAATATTTGAAGATTTATTATATCAAACAATCAGACAACCAGGATCAAAATCTTCCGAACAGACAGTATTACCTTCAGGTTTACAAATAGGTACAGGAGTACGTCCGTCCGCTGCTCTTCGAATACATTTGCAAGGTGGATTAACTAATACAGGAAATGAAACAGATCTCGCTATAGAAGGTCAAGGATTTTTCCAAATATTAATGTCAGATGGAACCAATATGTACACCCGAGATGGATCATTTCAATTAGATCAATACGGCCAGTTAGTAACTTCTAACGGATATCCTATTCAACCATCTATTACAATACCTAGTGGAGCATCTAATGTATCTATTAGTAGAGACGGCATAGTAAGTGTTACCGTACCAGGTCAAACACAACCTCAAGAAGTAGGACAAATTACACTTTCTACTTTTGCTAATATATCTGGATTAGAAAACGTAGGAGAAAATCTTTATCGAGAAACTCAATCTTCTGGATCACCTATAGATAATGCTCCTGGAATTAATGGAGCAGGATCTTTAAAACAAAAATTTGTAGAAAATTCTAATGTTAACATTGCAGAAGAATTAATTACTATGATTCAAGCACAGCGTGCTTACGAATTAAATAGTAAAGTAATCTCCACATCTGACCAAATGTTGCAACGTTTATCTCAAATATAATTTGTATAAAAATTTTTTAATTTTTTTTTAGTTTTTAATTTTTTTTAAGTTTAAAGGCATATAATGCACGAATCACGCTATTTTACAATAGCTCTCCTAATCCTCCTAGGAGGATGTTCTACACCGCGCAATCAATCTTTAATAGAAGGATCTACAACTATCACTCCTAATCCACCATTACCTAATTTTGTGAATGGAACAATTTTTCAGCCAGAAAATAATATCAATTATGGATACCAGCCTCTTTTTGAAGATAGACGACCTCGTAATATTGGAGATATTCTGACTGTATTATTGCAGGAAAATGTCAGTGCAAGCAAAAGTACTTCAACAAATGCTAGCCGAAAAGGAAACACAAATTTAGATATTAGCGCTTTACCAAATATACTTAATGGCATTATGGGAAATAATCGATTGACTACAGACGTTAACGGAAATAATGTTTTTAATGGAAAAGGTGGAGCTGAAGCTAACAATACATTTCATGGCACTATTACAGTAACAGTCATGGAAATTTTAACAAATGGAAATCTACGTGTTGCTGGAGAAAAAAAAATTGCAATTAATCAAGGAACAGAATCTATCCGATTTTCTGGAATTGTTAATCCAAAAACAATTGATCATAATAATCAAGTTATATCTACTTTAATTTCTGATTCTAAAATAGAATACATCGGCGATGGATACATTCATGAAGCGCAAAAAATGGGATGGTTACAAAGATTGTTTTTAAAATATTTGCCATTTTAAGGAAAAAATATGAAACCTTTTTTAATTAAGATAACAATCTTAATTGCATATATAACTTATATTAATAGTAGTTATGCAGAACGTATTAGGGATCTTACTACTGTTGTAGGGATTAGAGATAATGTATTAATTGGATATGGACTTGTTGTTGGTTTAGATGGTACTGGTGATCAAACTACACAAACTCCATTTACAGTTCAAAGTCTAAGAAATATGTTATCTCAATTAGGAGTCACTGTTCCATCGGGAATTAACATGCAACTTAAGAATATAGCTGCAGTTATGGTAACTGCAAAACTACCTCCTTTTGCAAATATTGGTCAAAAAATAGACGTCATAGTATCATCATTAGGAAGTGCGAAAAGCTTAAGAGGCGGAACACTATTGATGACTCCTTTAAAAGGAGTAGACAATCAAGTATATGCTTTTGCACAGGGAAATATTTTAATATCTGGTTTTGGAGCGCAATCAGGAGGAAATAATACACAAGTGAATCAATTAAATGGTGGTAGAATTCACGAAGGAGCAATTATAGAAAAATCAATAAAAATAGATTTTAACAATAAAGAAACAATTACATTACAATTAAATAATAATGATTTTTCTTTAGCACAACAAATTAGTGATGCAATTAACACTTATTTTGGGAAAAAAAGTGCGTATCCGATAGATAGTAAAACTATTCAAGTTTTACTATCTCGCAACAATAAGATGGAAAAAATAGAATTTCTTGCACGTTTACAAAATATTCCAATTATGCTTGGACCTGCAGATGCTATTATAGTGATTAATTCGCGAACTGGATCTGTAGTTATTAATCGTGAAGTCGTATTAAATAACTGCGCTGTAGCTCATGGCGAATTAACAGTAGAAATTAAAAAAACTAATAAAGTCAATCAACCTAATACAATTTTAGGTGGCGGCAATACTGTTATAACTCCAGAAACAGAAATTTTAATTAAAAATCAAGGCGATTCTTTACAAGAAATTTCTTCCAGCACAAGTTTAAATGCTGTAATTGCATCTCTTAATAGCATTGGTGCTAAGCCCAATGATTTAATGGCTATTTTAGAATCTATGAAATCTGCTGGATGTTTAAATGCTAAAATTGAGGTAAATTAAAAATGAATCATCTTCTATCTGTAGAAAACACTAACTGTAATTTTTTGAATCAATCCGATTTAATTTATCAAAAAAATTTAAATAAACTAGAAAGCGCTTCTTCTGAACAAATGGAAAGCTTATTTGTAAATTTGATGATAAAAAGTATGCGTTCTACACATTTAGAAAAAAATCTATTAAATAACGAACAAATTATGTTATATCAATCGATATACGATCAGATGCTATCTGATAAAATTAGTCAAAAAAGCATAGGATTAAAAAATTTTTTTAACAAATACTTTTTCCAAAAATTATAAATATTTTTTGTATAAGAATTTTTTAAAATTATAAATATTAATAAATATCAAATTTTTTATTAATTAATCCGATAATAATCATTACTATTTTATTTTAAATAAATCAAACAAAGGCTGTATACATGTTTAATCTATACCACATCGCTGGAAATTCATTGAAATACGGCGAACTAGCATTAAGTGTTGCTGAAAACAACATATCTAATGCTAATAATACTCAATATCATCGAGAACAGTTGATAAATACAGCTATGGAAGGCAAAAACGTTGCAAAAGGATTCATTGGAAACGGAATAGAAATTACAAATATTTCTAGAATATACGACGAAGCAAGTAACGAAAAAATTCGACATACTAACAGTGCTTTATATGCACTTTATGCTAAAAGCAATAAACTAAAAAATTTGGACAATTTTTTTAGCAATAATATCGAAAATTTTTCAAAACAGTTAGATAACGTTTTTAGTTCATTAGAATCTATTGCTCAACAACCCGACAATAATATTTATCGTACTAATATAGTGTTAGAATTTGAATCTCTTGTAAACCAATTTAATAATATAGGAAATCAATTAAATAAAATTCAATCTAATACATCCGAAGAGATTTATTCTGTTATTAATACAATTAACAATTTATCTAGTGAATTAAAAAATATTAACTACTTAATTGCTAATTCAAATCATAATCAAGTATCTTTAAATTTATTAGATAAAAGAGATTCTCTTCTCGAAGAACTTAGTAAAAAGATAGGAATTATAGTTCATTTAAATGAAAAAGGATCAACTCATATTACTTTAGAAAATGGATTTACTTTATTAGATAATACTCAATCTTACCCTTTAATATATGAAAAAGATAACAATCAAAATATAATTATTTCATATTTAAATGATGCAAAAACTCAGAAAGAAAAAGTACAAATTAATTTTAATACTATTAGTTCAGGAGAAATTGGAGGTTTAATATCATTTTACAATTATAATATACCTATATTAAAAGAAAAAATTAATCAAAATATCTTTTATTTGTCTCAGGAATTCAATAAAATAAATCGAGAAGGATATGATTTAAATCGAAATAAAGGAAAAGATATATTTTCATATCAACAATTGAATTCAGTACAAAGCAAATTTAATACTGGAAATGCGAAAATTTCTAACCTAGATATAAAAGACTCTAATATTTCTGCTTTAAGATACAACTTACTATATCAATCTGATCACTGGGTTATATTTAAACTCGTTAACGGAAAAGAAACGAAGGTTAATTATGAAACAGATCAAAAAAATCTTAAAAATGAAATTCTTTTTGACAATATTTCTGTACATTTAGATGGCATTCCAAACAATGGCGATCAATTTCAAATTAGTTCTCTTATGAATATTTCAGATAGTATTAAATTAAATTTAAATGATGGAAATTTATTATCTGCTTCAGATAATAATCTCAGTTACAATAATAATGTTAATGCTTTAAAACTTTTAGAAATTCAAAATATAAAATTATTTAATAATTCAACTTTTACAGAAAACTACGCTGATTTTATGTCTTATATAGGCCAAATCACTAAAAAAATACAAAATGTAAAAGATTCTCAAGAAAAAATTAACAATCAATTACATTTGGAACACGAAAATAAGATTGGAATTAACTTGCAAGAAGAATATATTTATATAGAATTATATCGCCAATATTATTACGCTAATATTCAATTAATTAAAATCGCTTCTTCTCTATTCGAATCTTTATTAGGAATAGTAAGTAAATAGTTAATTGATTTAAGTTCTTTAAAGTATTAATTTAGAGGAAAATTCAATGACTTTAAGCACGTATTCTTTATATAAAAATTGCTCAAATAACATTACATATTCTACATCTCAGTTTCATAGACTGACATCTTATTTTAATTCGGGAAAACGCGTATGCAATGCTTCAGATAATCCTAGTGCTATATCAAAAAATATAATAAATCAAAATAGATTATATAAATTAAATAGATTTAATCAAACTCGAAACTACATAAAATCTTTCTTATCTAAAGAATGTAGTATATTACAAGATATTAGTAATACTTTAAGCGTTATAGGAGTAAAAGTTGTTAGTATTCAAAAAACTTTAGGAGATCCTACAATTTTAATTGAAGAATTAAAAAGCTTAAAAAATGAACTTATTATGCTTGCCAATAGCACAGATGAAAATCAAAATTATATTTTTTCTGGAGATCAATGTAATCAAGCACCTTTTAATAGTAATAATCAAGAAAATTATCAAGGCGGAGAAAAATGCTTACAATTAAAAATTTCTGAAAATTGGCAAATAGATATAGGACATATAGGCAGCGAAATATTCATAAAAAATGAAAAAGAAAATTTATTTCAAAAATTAGATGCTTTAATCAATGAATTATCACAATATGCATTAAAAAAAATAAAAAATGAAAAATCTCAAGAAATTAATATAGAATTACCGTATGATTTGATAAATCAAACAAAAATATTAATTCAAAAAACTGAAAATCAGGTATTTTCTGCTCAAGTAAAATCTGGTAATTATTTAACAAAATTAGATGACTTAGAAAAGTCTGCAACATCAGATATAGAAAAAATAAATGAATATACGCAAAATATTCTAGGTCAAACACATAACGAACTAATTCGTATGGCTTCCGAATTACAATTTTCTAAAGTAATTGTAGAATCTTCTATGCAAGTTTTTCAAATTATGAAAAATATGTCTTTGTTTAATGGAGTGATATAAATTAAAAATTTATTTAATTAATAAATCAAGTTTTCAGTGATATATCGGAAAACATCTTCAATGACTTTTTTAGAAAAATTTTCAAAATTAGACAAAATAAAATTTAAAGATAATAATCCGAGCACTAAAGTAAAAGAAAAACCAATAACAAAAATTGAAAATTGAGGGTTAAATCTATTTAAAACTCCAAGCAATATATTTAAAATTAATAAAGCAGTAATTGAAGGTATTGCAAGTAGCAAGCCATAATTAAATATTATACCGGAATAATTAATAATAGAAAAAAATATTTCGTTTCCGAAATTAAAATGCATATTGATTGGAATCAACTTAAAACTTATAAAAATAATATGAAATATTATCAAATGAGCATTAAATGACAAAAAAATTAATGCCAACATAATATACAAGAATCTTGAAATTATTGGAGTATTTGGACCACTTATTTGATCAAAAAATACAGCAAAAGATAAACTCATCTGTAATCCAATTAGTTCTCCAGCAAATTTAACACTACAAAAAGAAAATTGCAGAATTAATCCTATTAAAAATCCAATAATAATTTGTACAATTAAAAGATATATTCCTTCAAAAGAAAAAAATTTAATATTAATTAATGGAAATTGATAAGCAAAAACTAAAGATAATAAAATTGAAATTCCAATTTTAATTTTTTTCTGTATGATATTTTCACTAAACAATGGAGCGCTGATAAATAACCCATTTATACGTGCTACATACCAAATAACTTGATGAATTAAATCAAAAAAGAAATTTGTTGAAATATCAATCATACATTCATCCCGATAAATACGGCAATTGATTAAATAAGTTAATCATGTACTCTAAGAATGTGCGTAGCATCCAAGATCCAAAAATTAGAATTATTACTAAAACTGCTAATATTTTAGGGATAAATGATAATGTCATTTCATTAATTTGCGTAGAAGCTTGAAATATACTGATAATTAATCCAGTAATCATTGCAGCAAATAAAGGTAAAAAAGAAATTTTTAATGCAATTTTAATTGCATTTAATCCGATTAATACTACCGATTCTGATGTCATAATATATGTTTCAATTTAACTGAAAGCTTTTTACTAAAGAACCTAATAATATTTGCCATCCATCTGCCATAACAAACAGCATTAATTTAAATGGAAGTGATATTGTTGTTGGTGGCAACATCATCATACCTAATGCCATTAGAATGCTTGCAACAACAATATCAATAATTAAAAAAGGAACAAACAACGTAAATCCAATTTGAAAAGCAGTTTTTAATTCGCTAGTAACAAAAGCAGGTAATAAAATTTTCATAGGAACTTGATTAGCATCTTGTATCTCAATCGTACTAATTTTAGAATAAAATGCTAAGTCTGTTTCTCTAGTCTGAGATAACATAAATTTTTTAATAGGTTTTTCTGCATAAGATATTGCATCTGGAAATGTAATCTTATTTTGTAAGAATGGCTGATATGCGCTACTGTAAATCTGTTCTATTATCGGAGACATAATAAAAAAAGTTAAACATAACGATAATCCTATAAGAATTTGATTCGGCGGTACAGTAGGTGTACCAAGAGCATTTCTAAGAATGCTAAGTACAATAATAATTCGAGTAAATCCTGACATTAACAATATTAAAGCAGGAATAAAAGTTAAAAAAGTTAAAAAAATTAGTGTTTGAACTGGTAAAGATAGTTTAAGATTTTCTAAATTTTTTACAGAATCATTTACGTTATCTAAATTTGCAGCATAAGTTGTACTTGATAAACAAAAAAATACAAGCACTGAAATAAAAACAATTTTTTTTAGAAAAATTTTTATATAAAATATGGATTTTTCGAAAACTATAATATGCATATTTTTATTTCTTTTTTGCATTACAATCCTTAAAAAAATTTTTAGATTTATTATTAAATTGATGATTATTTTTGTTAGAAATAGTATATAAATAATTAATACAATTTGGTGTAACCCCAAGAACAACACAATCTTTTTCTATTTGTAGAACAATAACTTTTTCTCGATTTCCTAAAGATATGCTATTTTTTATTTTAATAAGTGGTATTTTTTTATTGTATATTTTTGCCCATTGTAAATAGACTAATAATTTAAATATTGAAAATATTAGCAATATAATAAAAATTAGTACAATAGCAATTTTTAAAAATTCAGGAAAACTTGATAAAAAAATATGTTTTATCATCTATTTAACCGACGTATACGTTCCTCTGGAGTGATAATATCCGAAATACGAATGCCGTATTTTTCTTGCATAACTACTACTTCTCCTCGAGCAATCAAATAATTATTGATCAAAATATCTAAAGGTTCTCCGACGACTCCATCTAAAGTAACAATAGCATCTTTTTTCAAATATAGCAGATCTCTAATAGTCATGCGTTTTCTACCGAGTTCAATAGTCATTTTTATCGGAATATCTAAAATTAAATTAAGATTATTTTCTTCTACATCATAATTTTCAAAAATATTTTCAGATGCTACAATTTTATTATCACTCGGATTTTCTGACGTTTCTTTTTGATTTAAAACGCTATCTGTTGATTTCTTTTCATTTATTTTTGTATCATCTGATTTTAGTTCTTTATTTATGTTATTCATTATTCGGTACTTCCTTGTTTTTTTAACTCATTAATAGATGAGTGAATGGTATTATCAATCTTTAATGCATAATATCCATTTAAACTTCCATAATAGCCAGAAAAAACAGGTACACAGTCAACATATGCTGTAAGTTTTTCTGAGCAAGAAAAAGGAATAATTTCGCCTTTTTTTAATTTTATTAGATTAGCAATAGATATTGCAACTTCTGAAAAACGTACTTGAATATTTAATTCGCTAGATTGTATTTCATTTGATAATTTTTTTTTCCACTTAATTTCTGAATTTTTTGATATTTTTGATAATTTTTTATTATTAAAATTATCAGATATCTCTAATGCATATGAAGAAAAAATAATAAAAAAATTATTTTCTATATTCTTATATGTAAATTTAAATGAGGAAATTAACATATCTTCTTCGTTTTCAAATTCAATAATTTTTATGCATGTATCTGAACTGATAAAATTTATATCTATAGAATAATGACTAGTCTCCCAAGATTTTTGGTATGATTTTATCATTAAATTGATTAAAGTTTGAATTATTCGATTTTCTGATATAGTAAATTTTTTAATTTCTTTTACAGATATATTATTTCCGGATCCTCCAAAAAAAATCTCTAAAACAATAGAAATAAATATAGGATCTAAAATTAATATAATATTTGCTTTTAATGCATTACTATATGTTATATTTAAACTAATTAGTTTTTTAAATTGTTTTATAAAACTGCAATATTTTTGTATGTCTGTTTTATTTAGAGTGATTTCTACTGACTTTTTTATATAATTTGACAGCATGCTTTTAAAATATCCTGAAAATTTTTGATTAATTTTTTGTAAAATTTCTACTTTTAATTGATTTTTTTTATCTAATTTATTTATATTAAGAGAAAAATTTTTATGTAAATTTAAAAAGCTATCATTTTTTTTGTTATCAATATTAAACTGTTGATCGGACATAATTATATTACCTTATAATGAACGAATTAAAAAAAACGTCGTTAACTATTGGAATTTGATTGTCAGAAGATTGCTTGTTAAGTTCTTTTTTAATTTCTTTTAATAAGTTGTTTTTTCCATCTGAAGAAGATAAAGATGAAGGGGTTTGTTGAGATAATAACAAAATTAATTGATTGCGTAATTCTGGAAGTTTACTTTCTAATAGTTCTTTTACAGATTCGTTTTTCAATTTTAATGTTAATCCGATATATAACATACTTCCGTATTCGCCGTCTTCTGGTTGTAAACTTACAGTAAATGCATCTAAAGGGAAGTATATTTGAGCAGAAGAACTTTCTACAGGAACATTTTCTGCAGCTTGAGATAAAAGAGGTATATCATTTTTGTTTTTTATCCAAGGTTGAAAGTATATAACTCCTAAAATAATTGAAATGATTGCTCCAATAAGCATTGCAATAACTATTGGACGTTTAAAAAAATTAAATTTCATAATTGCCACTTTTAATTTCCTGTATTTATTTAATACGATATTATATTTTGAATCATACTGAAATTAAGCATACATATCTATTCTTGTATGATCTTGATTAAAGATATACTGTATTTTATTTTTATAGATATTATCGTTTTCAATTTTATTCAAATTTAGCTGTTCTTTTTTATTTTTTTTTCTATCTTTATTAAATTCATTATTTTTTTCATTTAATCTATATTGATTTTGATTTTCTATGTTATTAAAAATGTTATCTGACTTGTAATGTAAAAAATCTTTTATAAAATGATTACTAATCATTGCACTATCTAATAATATACCGTTATCTAATAAAGATTTACGTAATTCTTCTAAAGAACTTTTTAAAACCCCTCTTACTTCTGAATGTTCAGAAAATACATGTAATTTTAATTTACTTTTGTAAGATTTTAAAATAACGTTAATAGATCCCAGATTTTTCGGATGTATTTTAAATTCTAAGTGAAATACGCCATCTTTTTTAAAAAATGCAATTTTTTCTTTTACTAAATTCATCCAAGATTTTAAATCATCAAAATTTTTTATATATAATGTTTGAACAAAATTTTTCGATTCTGTAATGGAAGAAAATTCATTGGTATTCATATAATAAATATCTTGTAAATCAGATAAATTGTTAAATTTTTGATTTATATTTTTCTGTCGATTATCCTGATTAAAGTTTTCAAAAATCAATTCCAAATTTTTTTTAATTTCTATATTTTGATATGATTTTTCTATATTTTCATTTTTTAAATTAGAAATACATTTCTCAAATATGTTTTTATTTACTAAAAAAATTTTTTTGTTCTGTTTTAATTGAATATAATCATTTTGATCAATAGATAAAAAACAGCTTTTTGGTGATTGGTTTGCTGAGTTCAAATGATCTAAATCAAAATCTTTCGAAAAAATCAAATTTTGATTATTGTTGAAAATATAATTTTCTGAAAAATAATTTTCTAATATATCTTTTTTTATTTTTTTATTAAAATTTTTGTTTAACGTATTATCAATTTTAGAATTAAACAAGTTTTGAATGTCATTTTTAGACATACTAAAATTATATAATGTATTATTTTCCTCGTTAAAATTTGATTTCTCAGTTTTTAAAATTTCTGAATCATTAAAATATTTTTGAACATTTTTTTCATCAAAAATTGAAGTATTAAATTGATTAAAAAATGATTTTTCAAAAATATTTTTTAATATCTTTTTGAATTCTAATTTGTCTGTTATTTCTGGAATAACATTAATTACGTCTTGTATATTATGTAGAATATTATCTTCATTCAAACATATCAAAATATTATACTCCTTTGGTATATTTTCTTAAATATAATTCGTCTATTTGCTTTTGTAAATTTTTATCTTGGAGAACTTTATGTGTTAAAATGCAACGTTTTTTTAAAATTGTGAACGCGTTTAGTTTATTTTTTTTTTTTTCCAATAATTTTTTGCTTTATTAAGTTGTAATTTATAATTATTTACTTCTTTATTATAATCAAAAATTAAATTATTTAAACATATAAGAAAAACTTGATAATTATGCCAAACATTTATTTCCAAACCGTACTTTATCATATTTTCTTGTAAACTAAGTCGATATTCTTTTTCATATAAAATAAGCATATTTAATTTTTTAACTGATTCTTGATATAAATTGCAAGCTTGCATTAGTTGTACTGATGCTTGTTGAAAAGAGATTTTTGCATGTATTTTTAATATTTTAAAATTAAATTTTATATTCATGATGTTCAAGTATATTCGTGTTTTAAGAAAATAATTTTTTTAATTGTTGATAAGATTCTTCATAAGAACATTTATCTTCTATATTTTGTTTTAAATATTGCATTAATTTAGGATAATTTTTTATTGCTTCATCTAATATCGGATCATTACCAGAAGCATATGCACCTACTGATAATAGATCTTTATTTTTTTGATAACTCGATATCCATTGTTTAATTTGTTGTATATGAAAAAAATGTGATTTTTTTACTAAATTTGGCATAGCTCTACTAATAGAAGTTTCAATTTCTATAGATGGATAATGTCCAGACTCTGATAGTTGTCTAGATAGTATGATATGTCCATCTAAAATTGCTCGCGCAGCGTCCGCAATAGGATCTTGTTGATCATCGCCTTCTATTAAAACAGTATAAAAAGCTGTAATAGAGCCGTGATTTTGTGTACCATTCCCAGTTTTTTCTACTAATTCGGACAATTTTGAAAAAACAGAAGGAGGGTATCCTTTAGTTGTAGGCGGTTCTCCGATAGCTAAACCTATTTCTCTTTGTGCCATTGCATAGCGAGTTAAAGAGTCCATAATTAATAAAACATGTTTGCCTTGATCTCTAAAATCTTCTGCAATTCGAGTAGCATATACTGCACCTTGTATTCTTAACATCGGCGCAATATCAGCTGGAGCTGCAATTACTACAGATCTAGAAATTCCGTCTTTTTGTAAAATATTTTCAATAAAATCTTTAACTTCACGGCCTCTTTCTCCAATTAATGCAACTACTATAATATCTGCTTCGGTATATCTAGCCATCATGCCAAGTAACATGCTTTTTCCTACACCAGATCCAGCAAATAATCCCATTCTTTGGCCTCTTCCTACAGTTATCAATCCATTAATAGCTCTAACTCCGACATCTAAAATTTTTGTAATTGGATCACGTAATAAAGGATTAATGGGATTAGTATACAAAGATTCTTTTCTTAATACTTTTGGTACTGGCATACGATCTAAGAATTGTCCAGAACTATTTAACACTCTACCTAATAGTTCTGTACCTAATGGCAGTAATCTTGTAGAAATTTTTCCATTAATTAATTCTGGAGAATATACTTTAGCTCCCGGAAAGATTCCATCTACATTTTCTAAAGGAATTACAAACAAGTTTTTTTCTTTAAATCCTACTACTTCGCATTCTACTTGGATGACGGATTTTTCAACATACTTTTCAATAATGCACGTTGATCCGATAGGAAGCTGCAAACCAGTTACTTCCATAATAATACCGGTTGCACGAACTAATTTGCCATATTGATAGTAATCAGGTAAATTAGAAATCAAACTTTCTTGATTGCTAATTTTATCAATCCATTTTTTTAATTGTAGTGTCATTGAATATTATCTTTTTTTAGTATTTGACAAATATGATTCCATTTTGATTCCAATGTTGCATCAATTTCTCCATCTTCAGTAAGAATGCGGAATCCGCCGCGTAACAATTGACCGTCTCCTAAAAGACGCCATCCTTGATTTTTAAAAGTTTCTCCAAAATACTCTTTTAATACATTTAAATCATCCGGATGAACATATAATCGTAAATCGTCTCCTAAAAAATTTTTTTCATGTAACAATTTTCGAATTTCTTTTAAAAGTACTTTAGTATCACATATAGGTGATTTTTTTATTATTTTTTCTGATATTTGTAATGCAATTTGTATTATACGTGATGGTATTATAGCTTCTAGTCCTGATATACTAGATTTTAATTCTTTAATTAATTGTTCTATTTGAAATATTTTTTCTTTTTTTTTGATATTAAATTGATCTAATCCTTGTTTTAAACCTTCTTTTAATCCTTGAAGATATCCGGATTCTTTGCCTGATTTATATCCGGATTCGAACCCTTTTTTTTGTGCAGTAGTAATTTTTTTTTTTGTTAGTTCTTCGACGTTTTCCTTGTTATGTAATATATTTTTTGAATTTTTTTCTTTATCTTGAGAACTGGAGAAATCTCTTACTAGCCACGTGGTCCAATCAGATTTTTTATAATTTTCAGACATAACTTTCTCCATCTTGGTTCAATGTTATTTCATCTGCATCTGATAAACGTCTAACTATATCTAATATTTTTTTTCTTTCAATTTCTACTTTAGATAATTTAATTGGTTTACTCAAGTTCAAATCTTCTCTTAAAATTTCTGCTTGACGTTTAGACATATTATTCAGTACTTTTTCTACTAATTCTGTTTTGCAACCTTTTAAAGCAACAATAAGAGAATCGTTTTCTACTTCTCTTAATACACGCTGTAAGCTTTGATCATCTAAATTTTGTAAATCATCAAAAATAAACATTTTTTTAATTATTTTTTCTGTAAGTTTTTGATCTATTTCTTTCATGAGTTGGATTGTTTTATCTTGATCAGATTGCATGTAATTTAAAATTTCTGCTGCAGGCTTAATGCCTCCTTGAGCATTAGAATATGATTTATAACTTTGAATTAAATCATTTAAAATAAGAGTGAGTTCTTTGATTGCAAAAGACGTTAACTTAGATAAATTTGCAATTTTTATTAAAATATCTCGACGTAAATCATCATCAAATTTTGATAAAATATCAGCTGCTATATTTCTTTTTAATAGAGATAATGTCACTGTAATTATTTGAGGATGTTCATCTTTAATAAAAGAAAAAATTGTTTCTGAATTCATAGTGTTTAAAGTATCAATTCCTTTACAAAGCTGATCATTTTTAACATTAAATTCTTCTAACAATAAAAGCGCTTGTTCTTCTCCTAAAGCACTACTTAATGTTGTTTTTAAATAATCATAACATTCTTTTTCTGGACTGATTAATGTACGAGCATCATTATGAAATTCATCTAAAACAGATTTTAAATCTGATCTAGAATAAATACCTAAATTTGCCATATTTTTACTAATTACTTCTATTTCTTGGCGATTTAAATATTTAAATACCGATGATGCTCTTTTTTCTCCGAGAGTTAACATAATAATTGCGCTATTTTTATTTAAATTCATAGTTTTTGTGTTCTTTTTTAATCCATTGACTTAAAATTTTTGCTACTAATTTTGGTTGTTTTTCAGCAATTTCTTTTAGTTCTTTAATATTATTTTCTATTAAATTATTATTATTTTCTATATTTTTTTGATTTTTTATTTGCATTTTTTCTTCTTCTGAAGGGATATTATCTTTTTGTTGCAAATTTATTTTTTTCATCATATTTTGTTGATTTTCTTGTTGCTGTTTCCACATTTTCATAAATTTATTCCAAGCAAACCAGATTGCAATAAAAGATATTATATACTTAAAAATACTGAAAATAATATTTTGTAAACGCGGATTTTCCCAAAAATAAAGACGTGATAATTCGTTTTGATTATCGACGAAATTCATATTTACAATATTTACTGTATCTCCTCTATTTTCTGAATACCCCATGGCTTCTCGTACTAAAGCGTATATATCTTGCATCTCTTGTGCATTTAACTTTATTTGATTACCATCAAGGTTAGTTCGATTATTTATCAACACAGCAACAGATAACTTTTTTAAAGTTCCAGAAGAAAATTGATTATGAGTAATTTTACGATCTATTTCGTAATTAATTGTTTTTTCATTTTGAATACTACTTGATCTTTCAGAATTGTTAGATGAATTTTCAGAAAGTGATTTTGAGTCAGTTTTATTATTTTCATATTCAGAATCTTCGATCATAGCAGATGATGGTTGTGATGGTTGGTTGCTTAATGCTCCTGGGATTCCTTCTGGAATGTTTCCAAAATTTTTATTTTCTGTAATTTGTTGACTTCGAATAGTCATGTCTTTAGGATCAGTATTTGGTTTATGCTGTTCTAAAGTTTGTTCGATTTTAGTAAAATCTATTTGAGCAGTGACTTCTGCGCGGATGTTATTGATTCCTACTATTGGAGTCAAAATAGCTTCAATTCTTCTGCGATATTCTGATTCAATTTCTCGAATATATTGTAATTGTACTACGTTACTGCTGATTTCTTTATTTTCCGGTCGAGTAAGTAACTTTCCGTGATTATCAACTAAAATAATATTATTTGCTGGTAAATTAGGAACAGTACCTGAAACTAACCATGTGATTGCTTGAATTTGATTATCATCGAGCATTCTTCCTGGATATAATGTAAGCGTAATGGAAGCTTTTGCTGATTGTTTATCTTTTACAAAAACAGAATTTTTTGGAATAGCTATATGAACACGTGCATATTGAATAGAATTAATTGTTTCTATTGTGCGTGCAATTTCTCCTTCTAATGCTCTTTGATAATTAATTTGTTCATTAAATTGGCTCATTCCAAATTTAGAATCATCTAAAATTTCAAATCCTACTGAACCTCTTTTCGGCAAATTTTTTTGAGCAAGCATTAACCTAGTTTTATATACTTGGTCTGCAGGAATCATAATAGCTCCGTTTCCATATGAAAATTTGTATGGAATATTTGCGGAAGATAATTCTGCTATAATTTCTCCTCCATCTTGATCGCTAATATTACTATATAATACTTGATAATCTGGAGATTGTATCCATATGACTAGTGCTGCGATTAAAGTAATTCCGAAAATTCCAGAAATTAAAAGAAAGTATTTTGGATTATTAAAAATTTTTTTAAAAAAATCAGTGAAATATTCAGTCGATTTGTTTTTTATATCTGTAGCCAAAACATTCATTTAATTTCCCTAAAATGCAATTTATTTAATTCAATATTTTTTTTCTAAAATTTATTGTAATTTAAATTTTGTGTTATTTTTGCTTAATAATTAACAGTTTCACATATAAAAAATCTATTGATAGGAAAATAAAGCAGTTCTTTCAACCTTAATTTTTTGGATTTGAATATTATTATTTAAGTTATTATTAAACACTAAAGCAACATATATTTAAAATTTTATTGAAATATAAAATAACTAAATTTTAATGAAAAGGTAATTATTTAGATGAAAATAGATTTTGATGAAAATCCAATAATAAACAAAATGAACGCAATAAAATTTGATTTGAATCCAAAGATAAATATAAGCAAAATTTCTCAGGATTCAGAATTCCTAAACATTTTCAGAGAAAGTATAAAAAAAATTAATACTTTAGAAGTACAATCGGAAGATATATCAAAAAAATTTGAACTAGGATATCAAAATGTTGGCATTAATGACGTTATGCTTGAAATGCAAAAAGCCGCAATAGCTTTAAATTTTGGAATTCAAGTCACTAACAAATTAGTCGGAGCTTATCAGGAAATTATGAACATGAACATATAAACTATATTTTAATTGTGAGTAAAATTTTTAATTTTTTTAAAACACTAATTTTTTATTTAATTAACTTCCAAGCAGAAGATACTTTTCTCAATAAATCGTTTACATGCTTTATTTTTTTAACATCATTATTTAAATTTGCCTCTAGTAAGACACGAATACAATATATATATAAAGACTTTAAGTTTTGAGCAAGCATAAAATTTTCGTCATTATGCAGCGCAGGTATAAGAACAGATTCGATCATAGAAATAGAATATGATATCGATTCTCCCTTCATAGAAATTTGATTGTTTTTTATTAAAAAAATTGATTTTCTAAGTTCCGAATGTAATATATCGAAAACAATATCAATTAGCTCTTTAGGATTAGCGTTTAGGATCTTGTCCTTTAAAGAAAAAAGATTCGATTTTTTATACATATTAATAGCATGTTTGTTTTGATACATATCATACTCCGTTCAGATATCAAATACTTTACGTTTTATGAGAAGACAAAATTATATCGATTTGTTTACTAATAGCATCAGTTTTAGTTAAAAATACATCTAATTTTTGAAATTGTAATTGGTATAAATTAATTCTATTACGAATCATAGTTTCAGTACGATTGATATTTTTAATTACTGCTTTATTTTTCAATTTTAAATCTTGAAGTTCAGATTCGATAATTCCTGATTTGTTTAACTTTGTATTGTTAATATATTCTTGAATTAATTGAGATATATTTGAAATAAATCCTATTTGATTTTTTTTCCCAAGAAAAAAATCTTGCATATTTAACCAGTTCTTTTCAGTATTAGAATTTAATTTTTCTTGATTTAAAATTAATTTTCCAGATTTCTGATCTATTGCTATTCCTACATCTATCAATGATGTAATATTAGTTTGTTTATAGTCACAATAATTTATTCTTGTACATTGTCTTAATTTGGAAATTAAATTTGTTAACAAGCTATTTCCAAACAAAATAGAACTTTGCGTCATATGATCTTTAGATTGCTTATTTAGATAAGAATTATGACTGTTTTCAAGTTTCAACTTCCTAAATTCTGATGTTTGATCTATAAATGTATTAAAGCAGGTAACAAATTCTTTTATATTTTTCAATACAAAATTTTTATCTTTAAAAAATCTTACAGTTTCTTTTTCGAAAAATTTTTTGGATTCATCTTTTTTTGATGTTTTAATTAAATTGAATGTAACATTTTTTAGAGCATCTGTAATAATATTGCTTTCGCGATAGTATTTAATTCCATCTACTTCTAGAATAGAACATTGTGCTTTTTGATTCTCTCGCATTTGTGTATAAGTTGTTTCGTTTTGATTTTTTTCTAGATTTTCTACATTTTTGTTAGGAAAACGTAAAATTTGATCTAGTTTATCATCTCCGTCAACATTAATTGCAAGTTGTCCATTTGTACCTAATATATCTGAACTTATTAACAAACAGTTTTCGTTAAAGTTAATTTTTTTAATTTCAGAATGAATATTTAAGTTGGATTTATTTATTGCTTTGGATATATTTTCTAAAGTTGTATTATTTCGATTAAGTTTTATCCGAACTTTTTTATTAGTTTGATTTTGTTTGTTTCCCTGAACGATATTTAAATAACGTATATTTTCTGAATTTCCTAAGATCGTGTTTTTCTTTTGTTTTAAAAATAAGGATAATGTGTGATTTTTTGCTAGTTGCACGACACTTACTTCATGTGAGCTTTCGGATTGACCGCCAGATGTAGAAAAACATTCATTTTTACTGCTTTGAAAGGAAGAAAAAGATCTTGAATTAATAGTAGAAGATTTCTGCAGAATATTTTGTAATGAATAACAAATTTTTCCCCATGCACTTATTTTATTTTTTATTATTTCTTTCTCATTTTGTAAAGGTTTTAATTTCAAGTTTTCAATTTCTATTAACCTTTGCATAAGTTCAGACGTAGCACCTTTAGATCCAATACCTAACATGGATATGTTTGTCATTTAAATCCTCTGATATTTTTTCTTTTTAAAAGAAATATATCGGTGAATTTTAAAAAAAGTTTATTTTGACATATAAATATAAAAGCTCTAGGCATATAAAAAAATGCGAAAATCTCATTAGTAACACAAAATTTAAACTTGTAAATTACTATATTTTTTAAAGCTTTGTTAATCCGAGCCGATATCTTTTATCGTGTTCTTAAATATATTCAACAGAACTTCGCATAAAACGAGGGAAACCGTATATGTCTCATGTAATTAATACTAACATGCTATCTATAACTGCTCAAAATAATTTAAACAAGTCTCAGACATCTCTTAACACGGCAATTCAAAGACTTTCTTCCGGTTTAAGAATTAATAGCTCCAAAGATGATGCTGCCGGGCAAGCTATTAGCAATAGATTTACTTCGCTTATTAATGGTCTCGGTCAAGCAGCAAGAAATGCAAATGACGGTATTGCAGTTGCTCAAACTGCAGAGGGAGCTATTAACGAAATTAATGAAAACATGCATGCTATTCGACGTTTGACTGTACAAATTAAGTCTACTGCATCAGTTTCTAAAGCAGATAAAAAATCAATTCAAGACGAAATAAAGAAACGTCTTAGCGAAATTGATCGCTTAGCGGAACAAACAGAATTTAATGGAATGAAAATTCTTAGTCAAAATCAACGACTTAGCGTTCAAATTGGAGCAAATGACGGACAAGTAGTTAACATCGATCTATTTAAATTGGATACAGAATCTCTGCACGTTAAAGATTTTAATGTAAATTCAGATGCTCTGTACGCTTCTGACATAGACGAAAATGCTGTTACAAGTGCTAAGATAGGAATAGAAGCAAAAAAAATATTAGATTCTAGCACTCCAGAAAGTAAAAAGAACATTAAACGCCAATTATATGAATCAGGCGGCGAATATTTCTTTAAACAAATTGACGGCAATGAATACTATAAAGTAGAAATATCAAATACGGGAGTAGCACAGTACAACTCATCTTCCCCAGCCGAATTAACTGAAATACCTAAGTCAGTAAAAACAGCTCAAATAACAGTAGAAATTGATCCAAAAACGCTTGCAGTAGGAGAAACATTAAAATCTTATATGAAAGATGGTATTCAACAGTATCTTATACACAAACAAGAAGGAGATAAAGAAATCTATCACGAAGCTATTATTAATTACGAAGGAAAAGTAAAATCAGGTTCCGAACTAGATTTCGAAACACTTTTAACCATGGACCCATTAAAAGAAATAGATGATGCTATCGCAAAAATAGACGATATACGAGGATCTTTAGGAGCAACTCAAAATCGATTAGGTTCCGTAATTAATAGTTTAAGTACTACAATAGCAAATTTGACACAGTCAAGATCAAATATTTTAGATGCAGATTTTGCCACAGAAGTATCTAACATGAATCGCGCTAACATTCTACAACAAGCAGGTACAGCAGTTTTAGCACAAGCTAATGCGGTTCCTCAAAATATTTTAGCTCTATTAAGATAGAGAAATAAAACAAATATATGGTCCTATATATTTCGGGGCCATATATTTTCAGAAAATAAATAAATCAAAAAAACTCATTATTATAACAATACGAAGAACAAAATTCTTTAAACTTTTCGTTGCAAATTTTACACTGAAGAAAAAGTACATTACATTTTTTTCTTGCGCAATTTTTATGTAAATAAGATTGATTAATTTTACACTGATGACAATAAGATACTATATTTATATTAGTATTTTCAAACAGACGTGCATCAAATACAAACATTTTACCTAAAAATTTTACAGCATATTTTTTTTTTCTCATATAATTAATATAATTTATAATACCGCCTTTTAAAAAAAATACATGTTCGAAATTATTTTGTATTAACCATGCGCTCGCTTTTTCGCATCTAATACCTCCTGTACAATATAAAACAATCTTTTTATGCTGATAATTTTTGAGCGCCCTAGTCATGTTTGTTAATTGGTTTCTAAAAGTTTGTGCAGGCACATGTATTGAATTTTCAAAATGTCCTATTTCATATTCATAATTATTTCTTACATCTACAATTAAGCAATTTTTGCTATTAGACATAGTGTTAAATTGTTTCACTGATATACATTTGCCTAATTTTTCTACATTAAATTTAAAATTTTTAATACCATCATTTACAATATGAGGTCTAACTTTTACTTGTAATTTATAAAAAGATATTGAATGATCGTCAGTCGAAAAATTAAATTTTACATTTTTAAAAATTGGATTTAATTCATATAAAAAATTTTTTAATATATATATATATTTTTTATATATATAAATCTGCGCGTTAATGCCTTCTTGAGCAATATAAATTCTTCCCAAGATTTTTAACTCTTTTAATTTATTCAGTAATATTAATTGTAATTTTTTTGGATTTTGAATGTGGAAATATCGGTAAAAAGATATTGTTTTCTTTTCTTTAAAAGTTAAACTAGATTTTATATTAATGTTTTTCATAAAGATTTAAACAATTAAAATTTTTATATAAAAAATTGTATTTCAAAATTATAAATCAAGCATAAATTTATTTCAAATTACATAAAAATTAAATTTTCGATAAAATTAATGTAATTATTTTGATTTAAGTAAATTTTTTTTGGATTGTAACCAAATTAAAAAATGTAACTTACTTAAAATTACAGGATCATTCAATATAAATAAGCGTTCAAAAATATCGAGATTTTTAATTCCTTTTAAAAAAATAATATTTAAATACTTTTGTCTGTTGATTTCAATTAATTCAGAATGATTGTGTCGTGAATTTGCAAATGTTATAGCAAGTGCATTATACGCAGGATGTATAATAGCTTGAAAAAAACCATTTTTTAATAATCTTGATTGATTAATTTTAAAATATTTTTTAGTATTCACTAGTTCTTTTGGTGGTAAATATTCTTCAGGAATTAGAAATAAATTCAATTTTTTTAAAAATAAACCTATAGTCGAATAACTTGAATAAACAGAAATTAATGGCGACATAATCAACGCACTAAGAATAGGAATGAACCAAAATAAATATTTAAAATTAATATAAAAAATTAATCCTAAGGTCCAAAAAATTCCAATTAATACTTGCGATAAATGATGCTTGAAAGCATCACGCCAACTCGTGATTTCGTTGTTACGTTTTGGCGATTTCCACGTTATTGGACGTCCAATACATGCACTAAAAATAAAAAATGTATGACATACCATTTTAATCGGAGTAAAAAACATAGAAAATATTATTTCTAATAATATTGATAATATAAAACATTTAGCACCTCCAAATGGTTTTGAATTTTTGGAAATTATTAACGTTATACTAAATAACTTTGGTAAAAATAACAAAAATAAAGTTACAAAAAATAGTTCTGTAGCTATTTTTAAATACCAATAAGGAAAAAAATGAAAATAAGAGTTTATTGCAGAAATATATTGAAATTTAATATTATATATTATTTGTAATATTGTAGATAAAATTAAAAATGCAAACCAAAGCGGCGCTGATAAATACGACATCACTCCAGTTAAAAATACTATTCTATGCACTGGATGCAATCCTCTAACTAGAAATAATCTAAAATTCATTAAATTTCCGTAACACCATCTGCGATCTCGTTTTAATTCATCTAATAAGTTAGGTGGTGGCTCTTCATAACTCCCAGGTATATCATATGCAATCCATACTCCCCACCCGGCACGACGCATTAGAGCGGCTTCAACAAAATCATGTGATAAAATTGATCCAGACAAAATTCCGCTTCCAGGAAGGGGGGCGAGAATACAATTTTTCATAAATGGTTGAATTCGAATAATAGCGTTATGTCCCCAATAATGTGATTCTCCTAATTGCCAAAAATGCATTCCAGCTGTAAATAAAGGAGTATATACTTGTGTTGCAAACTGATGATAACGTGCGTATAAAGTATTCATGCCTGAAGTTTTTGGAATACTTTGGATAATTCCTGCTTTAGGATTTGATTCCATTAATTTGACAAGATGAATAAGACAATTTCCGCTCATGACACTATCTGCATCTAAAATAACCATATATGAGTATTTTTTACCCCATCTGCGGCAAAAATCATCAATATTTCCACTTTTTTGTTTTATACGTCTATGACGACGTCGGTAAAAAATATTATTAAATCCCTTGGTTTCTTCACATAATTCTATCCAAGACTTTTGTTCTGAAACACAAATATCTGGATTGTAACTATCGCTTAATATATATATATCAAAAAATTTAATTTTTCCAGTAGCTATAATAGATTCATAAGTAGCTTTTAAACCTGCAAATACACGTTCAACATTTTCATTACAAATCGGCATTAAAATCGCAGTTCGGTGGTGATGATTTAATTTTTTTTTAATATGATTGTTAGAAATATTAAATTTATCATTTTTTACACTTAATTGAATAAATCCCATAAATGCAGTCCAAAAACTAGCTGAAACCCAAAAAAATAAAACAAAAAATAGTAATAATATTGTAGTATGTAATGTATATAAGATAATTTTTTCAGAATATTTTAAAAAACTATAATTGAAGTTATGAATTAAATTTATACAAGATAAATTTTGGTGTAATAAAATACTATTTAACTTGTATGATGCTATCGTAGTTTGTATTAAAATTAAAAGTAAAAATATATATCTTCTTGCAATACCTACAATTCTCCATTTTTCTAAATTACACTTTTTTTTATTCTTAAAAATAAATTGAAAAATTTTTTTTTTATTAAAAAGTTGTTTAAAAATTAATATGTAAGAATTAATTATCCATGGTGTTGGAGCAATACTAGAACGATTTACTTTAGGTGTAGATCGGATTAATGGACGATTATTGGAATCTTTTATCATTATTTTTGGAAAATTTATAATTTTTGGCCAAGCTAATTTAAGACGTTTTTTTACAGATGACATCGTGATATCTTTCCAACAAAACATATTATATTTTTTATTTTTATTTTCGATTAAAGCACGATGTATGTAAAATAATCGTTTATAAGTGTATTTGTATATCTTGTGAGTTAAAATATCAATTTTTTTATTTGAACACTTTAAAAGTTTTATATAACTTGTATTAAGCAAAGTAAAATCTCGTCTAATTATTTTAGTTTAAAATTAATATAAATTAAAATTTCAATTTTTATATGTATTAAAATTTAAAATAATTTTTAATTATTCATAATGATAAATTTTTGATCTTTATAAGATATCTTTGAAAAATTTTATAAATTCATTTGAAAAAATTAAATATATTAAATATAATTGATTTATATCAAATATATAAATTTATTGAAACATATCATAGTTCATTATATAATAATAAATATAGTAATTTTACTACAATTTAGTTTATTAATTTTAAAAGGCAGAAGATCTTTAATATGAAATTTACTTATATTTAAATATTTTAAAAATTTTTTCAGAATTATTTTATTTTCATTTTGAAAACTAAAAATTTATTTTTGATTGAAGCATATTTATTAGTTTAATAAAATAAATCAAGTATATATTTTATACATAAAAAAATTGATTATATACTTTTTTAATCGTTATTTCATGTAAATATTTCAAAAATTATTTTTCATTTCTCTAAGAGTTTTAAAAATATACCATTCTTCTTCTAGTAATAAAGATTTTAGCTTGCCTTGAAAATTGAAATTGTAAGGATTTAAAAAGATGTTAATTTGACGTTCTAAATATAATATAGACGGCACAGTGGGTTTTTTATGCAAACGTAGCATTTCGACATGTTTTTTATAAAGTAGCAATGCAGCATTTTCAGGTAATATACTAAGCGCAAAATTCAAATTTTGCAAAGTATATTCGTGTCCTGCACAAATTAGTGTATTTGGAGGCATCTTATTTATTTTTTTAATTGATAGATACATATCATAAGCATTTCCTTCAAATAATCTTCCACATCCTGCAGAAAATAAAGTGTCACCAGAAAAAAACCATGGGGTAGTATAAAATCCTATATGACCTAAAGTGTGTCCGGGAAGATTAAATACCTGAAATATTTGATTTAATAAAAATAACTTATCTCCTTCTTTTACTATTTTAGTAGTACCGTTATAGATTGTTTCTTTAGGGCCATATACAGGAATTTGAAAAATATCTTTCAATTTTTGTACGCCATCAACATGATCGTAATGATGATGCGTTAATAATATTGCGATTGGTATAAAATTTTTTTTTACACATAACTTATATACAGAACTATATTCTCCTGGATCAATAATTAAACATTCTTTTTTTTCATTATATAAAATCCAAATATAGTTATCTTTATTTGATTCAATCTTAGTAAGATACATATAGTTTTCCTGGTTGAGTTGAAATTAATAACATTATTTATTTTTAATACTATTTAATGCATAGTAAACTTATAAAATAAATTGTAATTAATTTTTTTTATACAATAAAAAAATTTTTTTTATTTAACATAGAATTATATCATAATTGCGTTATTATATTTTTGATAAAAAATTTATAACGTTCATGAAAAAAATTTTTATTAAAAAAAATTAAAATTTATATTAGTCAATATAAATTTTATTCAATAAAATACGAATAAACTTTGAGCATCTAAAAAATATAATATTAAATATTGAAATTAAAAATATAATATTAATTTTAACATTTTCGATACTTTATATCTACCGTACTAGGATTTTCAGCAGCAAGACGTGCTAATAAATCACACCTGTCATGCTCTGTGTAATTTGTATGTCCTTTAATCCAATTCCAGTGAACAAGATGTTTTTTTATAAGCGAATCAAGTTGTTTCCATAAATCAATATTTTTTACAGGTTTATTTCTTTTTGTTTTCCAATCATTTTGTTTCCAAAATTGGATCCATTTTGTAATTCCATATCTTAAATAGTTACTGTCTGTATTCAAAGTAATATTATAAATATCTTCTAATGATTCTAAAGCTATGATAGCTGCTAATAATTCCATTCTGTTATTAGTCGTAAAATAATATCCATTACTAATTTCTTTATATAATCCATCACCAAATATTAAAATACCATATCCTCCTGGTCCAGGATTCCCTAAACATGATCCATCTGTAAATATTTTAATTTTCTTTTTCATTGTAATGTATTAATATCTTAAAAACATTTAATTATTTTTAATATATGCAAACTCAAATTGATAGACAAATTGTTTTAGATACTGAAACAACTGGAATCAATAAATATGGACCACATTATTATAATCATAAAATAATTGAGATTGGAGCAATAGAAATTATTAATCGTAGATTCACCAATCAATGTTTTCATACATATTTAAAACCCAATCGTCCCGTAGATATTTCTGCTTTTAAAATACATGGTATTAGTGATGAATTCTTATTTGATAAACCTATTTTTTCTAATATAGCTTTAGATTTTATTAATTTTATCAAAGGGTCGGAGTTAATAATTCATAATGCTAATTTTGATGTAGGATTTATAAATTACGAACTTAAATTAATGCAAAATAATCTTCAAAATATTGCAGAAATTTGCACTGTTACAGATACATTAAAATTAGCAAGAAAAATATTCCCCGGAAAACGTAACAATCTGGATGCATTATCCGAGAGATATGGTGTAAATACTGCAAAAAGAACTATGCATGGAGCATTATTAGATGCTGAAATCCTTTCTCATGTATATCTGTCAATGACAGGAGGGCAAATTTGCATAAATTTTTCAAAAAAAATGAATGCTAATATTTTACGAAAAAATTATAAATTTTTTGATAAAAATCATCATAAAAAAACAATAAAAACAAGCACTCCGATAATTTATGCAAATGCAGAAGAAATACATGCACATAAAAAATATATTCAAATGATAAAAAATACAAATAATTTTTGTTTATGGGATGAAAAATAAAAATTTTCACGAAACTTATAAATACATTAATTTAAGATCAAAGATCTCTACTATATAGATAGTAAGAAGTACGTTTAGTAGTTTTTTTTCTATATATCTTCCAACTTTTTGGAACTATAGGATCTGAATTTGATCGATCTATTTCAATGTAAATCCACGATTTTTGCTTTAAAAAATAATTTTTTTCTAAAAAATAAACTACATAATTAACTAAATTAATATTTAAATATGGAGGATCAATAAAAACTATATCAAAAGAAAATCGTGGTTTTTTTAACCAAATTAAAATATTCGTCGTGATAACACGAAAATTTTTTGCATGTAAATCATTTAATTTTTTCATTAATCTTAGATTAAGATATAAATTTTTTTCTATAAAAAAAACAAATTTGGCATATCTTGACAACGCTTCACTACCCAATATACCGGTACCAGAAAAACAATCTAAACATAAAGATCCTTGAACAACAGGAGCAAGCCAATTAAACAATGTTTCTCGAATCGAACTTAAAGTAGGACGCAAATCAGTAATAAATGGTACTAAAAATTTTGTATTTTTCCATTTTCCTCCAATAATACGAATTTTATGTTTATTTAAATTTTTTATGTTCATTTTTATGATTATAATTATTTATTTAATTATGATTTTAAATATTTATTTAAAAATAGATTATTGATTTAAACTTAATTAAAAATTTAATTAAATGATTAAAATTAACTAATTTTTTAATGGTATAATATATTAATTAATATTTTTTAGTAAACTATCACATAACAAAAAGAATGAAAAATACAAATATAGAAAAAAAATCTAATTTTTTGAAACAATTTAATACTAAAATTTTTGCCAATATAAAATCAAGCTTAATTAACAGCCAAAAATATTTTGGCAAAAAATTGTCTAACATTTTTCAATCTAAACAAATAAATGAAACATTATTTAATGAAATTGAAACACATTTGTTAAGTTCTGATTTAGGAGTACAAACTACAAAAAAAATTCTTGATAGTTTAATAATCGAAAATAAAAAAAAAAATATTGTATGTTCTAATGAATTATATATTTTACTTAAAAAAGAAATTTTGAATATTCTAATTAAAGTGCAAAAACCAATTACTTTTAACAAAAAAATGCCATTTATTATTTTAATGGTAGGCGTAAATGGTGTAGGAAAAACTACTACTATTGTAAAAATGGCATATAAATACAAGTCAGAAGGAAAAAAAGTAGTAATAGTAGCAGGAGATACATTTCGTGCTGGAGCCATAGAACAAATAAAAATATTAGGAGATAAATACGATATTCCAGTAATTTATGATTATTATAAATCTGATGCGGCTTCAATAATATTTATGGCAATTAATTATGCCAAAAAAAATAAAATTCAAATTTTAATTATAGATACTGCAGGAAGATTACATAATAAAATTAATTTAATGAAAGAACTTAAAAAAATAGTACAAGTTATTAAAAAATTAGATTTTACAGCTCCGCATGAAACTATGATCGCTATTGATGCACATACCGGTCAAAATACTATAAATCAGGTAAAAATTTTTAACAACATTATCGATATTAGCGGAATTACATTAACAAAATTAGACGGTACTGCAAAAGGTGGAGCAATTATTGGATTAGCGAATGAATTTCATATTCCTATTCGTTATATTGGATATGGCAAACATGTTCAAGATTTATACCAATTTCAATCTAGTACATTTGTAGAAGCATTATTTTCTCAAAAAAAATAAAATTTTTGTTACTTATAATTGAAGGTATTATACATAACAATTAATTTAAAAAAAGTTAATTTAAATTTTTTAAAATTATTAATTTTTAACAAATTTATTGTAATAAATTTAATAAATATATAATATATTTTACTATATTTTGAGGAAATATATGAAAAATATAAACACTTTAACATGTGTTACACAAAGTAGCTTAGAAGCATATATTAAAACTGCCAACTCTTATTCTATGTTAAGTATAGAAGAAGAAAAATTTTTAACTAAACGACTGCACTATAATAGAGATTTATTAGCAGCAAAAAAATTAATATTATCTCATTTAAGATTTGTAATTCATATTGCACGAAATTATTCTGGATATGGATTACCTCAAGCTGACTTAATTCAAGAAGGTAATGTCGGATTAATGAAAGCCGTGCGTAGATTTAATCCAGAAATTGGCGTACGATTAGTATCGTTTGCAGTACATTGGATTAAAGCTGAAATTCATGAATATGTTTTAAGAAATTGGAGAATTGTGAAAGTTGCTACTACTAAAGCACAAAGAAAATTGTTTTTTAATTTACGTAAAGCTAAAAAAAAACTTGGATGGTTTAATCAATACGAAGTAGATATGTTAGCTAAAACTCTTGGCGTTACAAGTAAAGATGTGAGGGAAATGGAATCCAGAATGTCTGCACAAGATATGAGATTTGATTTTCATTTAGAAGAAGAAAAAAATAAAAGATGTTCCACGCGTTATTTAAAAGATAAAACTTCAAATTTTGCCAATCTTATTGCAGAAGATAACTGGGATCTTCATGCCACAGATAAATTATGTTCTGCATTATCTCAATTAGATCTCAGAAGTCAAGAAATTATACGTGCTCGTTGGCTTCAGGATGATAATAAAAGCACATTACAGATGTTGGCTAAAAAATATGGTATTTCAGCAGAAAGAGTACGTCAATTAGAACAAAACGCTATGAAAAAAATTCGTTTTTCTGTAGAATCTTAAAAAGCAATTTTATTAAATAAAAATATATTTATTATTTAAAAACATTATTTTTAAATACTTTTTTTGCTGCTGAAATTGTTTTATCTAGATCTTTTTTCTTATGTTTTAAAGAAACAAAATTTGATTCAGAAAAAGAAGGAGAAAACATTATTCCAAAATGTTGCATTTCTCGAAAAAAGAAATTAAATTTTTTTTTGCTACACAAAACAACATCTTGATACGATTGAATTTTTTTGTTTTTTGTAAAAAAAATACTAAACATGCTTCCACATTGGTTAATTAATATAGAAACATTATTATTTTTTGCCACTTCATTGAGTCCATTTATTAGATAAGTTGTTTTTTTATTTAATTCGTTATATATCTCAGGAAATTGCAAAATTTTTAAACAAGTATACCCTGCAATCATTGATATCGGATTTCCAGAAAAAGTACCGGCCTGATATACTGATCCTGTTGGAGTTAAATTTTGCATTATTTCTTTTTTTCCTCCAAATGCTCCGATAGGCAGTCCTCCTCCGATAATTTTACCAAGACAAGTGAGATCTGCATCAATTTTATAATAAGATTGCGCACCTCCTAAAGATATACGAAATCCAGTAATTACTTCATCCATAATTAATAAAGCATTAAAACGATTACACAAAATTCGTAATTGCTTTAAAAATTTAATTTGTGATGGTATGCAACCCATATTTCCTGCGATAGGTTCAACAATAACACAAGCAATTTGATTAGAGAATAATTTAAATATTTTTTCTACACTTTCATAATCATTATAAGGACATGATAAAGTTTCTGATAAAGCGCTTTCTGGAATTCCATCTGAAATAGATTGACTAGAAAATTCATTTTTTATATTTTTTTTAGAACTACATGTTAATAGAAAATCCGAATGTCCATGATAACATCCATCAAATTTGATTATTTTATTTTTTTGAGTATATGCTCTTGCTAATCTTATTGCACTCATTGTAGCTTCTGTACCTGAATTTACCATGCGTATCATTTCAATTGAAGGCATACATTTAGATATTAATTGCGCTATTTTTATTTCTATTTCAGTTAATAAACCAAAATGTAATCCATTATTTATAAATTTTTTTATTTGAGATTTAATTTGTATATTATTATGCCCTAAAATTATTGCACCCCAAGTACAGATATAATCTATATAACAATTTTTATTAATATCAAATAAGTATGGGCCATATGCTTTTTTTATAATTGAAGGAGTTGTTTGAACTGAACTAAATGCACGTATTGGCGAATTTACACCTCCTGGCATAATTTTTTTTGCTTGCATGTATAGATTATTTAAGTTTATATTCATAAAATATTATTTTCTATTAGCATTTTATATATTTAAGTCAATATAAATAATTATAACTAAAAATTAATTAAATAACATGTAGTTTTTTATTAAAAAATCATATTTAAATAAAAAAATAAATGTTATTTACAATAAAATATAAACTATGAATACTAAAAACTTATTAAATTTAAAACTAACAGATCTTGCTATAAAAAAAATTCAGGAACTTTTGCAGTGCCAATTAAATAAAAAATTTAGAATATATATTTCTGGAGGAGGGTGTAATGGATTTCAATATAATTTTATGATTGATGATAAAATAAGCGAAGAAGACTCTATAATTTCATTTTCTAAAATTGACGTAGTAGTTGATTTTATAAGCCTGCAATATTTGATTGGTGGTACTATAGATTATAAAGAAGAACTGTTAGAATCATGTTTTTTTGTTATCAATCCAAATGCTAAAACTACTTGCAGTTGTGGAATATCGTTTAGCATTTAATTGTCAAAATATATTTAAAATCATTATTATATTTTAAATGAAATTCAAACATTGAAATTAGTTTTAATACAAACGATTTTAAATTTTATTAAAAAATTATTTATTTAAACGCATATATATTGTTCTTTTTTGAAACAAGAAAATAGCTTAATAAGCTTTCTCTAAGTGATATACTTTAAATAAATATCTACGTGATTCTAAAGATGAATGACGTTTGCATATCAATTGATATACATCATCAGGATGTAAATGATTAATAATCTGAAAAGCTTTTATTTGATTACGAGAAAATACTTCTAACATAGCAGTCACGCCACCATGATAAGATGCAATCGTTGCATACTTTTTAGATATAGGATTAATAATAGCACTTAAGTAAGTATCACGTAATAAAGATAAATAAGCAGTTCCAATATCTATATTTTTTTCTGGATTTAACAAAATTTTTTTACTAGGACTTCCTAGTTTACCTTGCATTTTAAATACATCTCTACCGGCAGTATTTTGCACAATTTGCATTAATCCTACTGCTTTAGAACTACTTATAGCGTATGGATTAAAATTCGATTCAGCTTCTATAATTGCTAAAATTAAAGATTTATCGATATTATATTTCTTTGAAGCTTTATAAATAAAATTTAAATATTTATGTGCTCTTTTATTAGATCTATCAAACTTTAAAGGTATTTTAATAGACCAAACTTGGTTAATATTCATATAATATGTTTTTAATTTTGTTTTCAATAAATAATCTGCAAATTTGTTTGCACGCCATTGATGACGTACAGGAACGCCATGATGATCTAACACTTGACCATATAGTAATGGTTCTTTTCTAGAAAAATTAGAATATTGACTATTAAAATCAAAATCTGAAAAATCATTATTCATTAATAATGCAATCACAATTGCTTTATGTAAATAAGCCTTTGGATCTTGACGCATAGTAGTTTCAATAATAATATTTTTAAAAAGAAAGTCTATATGAATTATAGTAATGTTATTATATGTAATTTTAGAAAAATTTTTTGGATCAATAATAAAAATTTTATTATTTTCCCATAAACTTTCTGAATTTTGAGATGTATTCTGAATAATAATATTGAGGCTATTGCTGTATTTGTTTGGATTTTGATCAATTTTATTTTGGCTGTTAGAGCAAGAAGTTTGTAAAAAAATTATAATTAGCAAAAAAGGTATATTTTTCATAAAAATTTGAATCAAATTAAATTTAATTTTTTAATATATTTAGAATTTTAATCTGATTTAATGTAATTTTAATTTTGATTTTTTTTGAATAAAAAATCAATCATTTTTTTCTCTATCAATTTGCGATCATTTATGTTTATCATATTAAGTTTTTTTTCATTAATTAATACTGTTTGATAATTTTGCCAAATTTTCCAGGCTTCCTTAGAAATATGATTATGAATACGTATTCCTAAGGCTCCTGGATATGGCGGAAAGTCTAATTGTTCACTAGTTTGATTTAGAAAAGTACAAAAAAATTTTTTTTTCATATTGTTTCCTAAAATTAAAAATTTTACATAAATTTATGATTTAAATCACTGTTAATTTATTATTTTTAATATTTTTTTTACTGGTGCTGGTATTCCAATTTTGGGTGGATTATTTAATTTATACCAAATAAATTCTTTTCCGAAAAAAGATTCTTGTATATGGTTTTTTACAATTATTTTAATTGGTATAATATATAAATTTAGATTACATAGTCTATGTCTTATATTTTTCATTTTTTCTATAGAATCTATTTGAATTTTTTTGATATTTAACCAAATAAATAATAATTTTCGACAACTAAAATAAGGAAAACAAAATAGATCTTTCCAAATTTTGGATGATGTTTGATGTTGTAATAAAATTGACTGATTACTTTTTTTAATTAATATTAAATTCCATATTTCTATGTTAGAAATACAATATTTTTTTACTTTTTTTAATAAACTAAAATCATTAAAAGATTGATTAATGTATGTTTTACAATTCATGCTTATCGGGCATATTAAACATTTTGGATGATGTTTAGTACAAATTTGTGAACCAAGATCCATGATGCCTTGATTAAAATTACCGCAATTTTTTTCAGGCATAATTTTTTCGAGATATTTCCAGAAGTATTTTTCTCTTTTTTCAGAATATACAATAGATAGATATCTGCTAAATAATCTTTTGACATTTCCATCTAATATTGGATATTTTTTATCGTATACTGACGATAATATTGCACCTGCAGTAGAACGTCCTATTCCTGGAAATTTTAGTAAAATGTAAAAATCTTTTGGAAATTTACCATTAAATTCATTTTGAATAATTTGACTTGTTTTATATATATTACGTGCTCGTGCATAATATCCTAGCCCAGACCATAAATGTAAAATATGATCTAAAGAAGCTTGAGATAATGAATAAATGTTTGGATATTTTTTAATAAATTTACTGAAGTAAATTTTTACTTTTTTTACTTGAGTTTGTTGTAACATAATTTCTGATATCCAAACTTTATAAATTGTTTTATTTATTTGCCAAGGTAAGTTTTTCCTGCCGAATGCTTGATGCCAAAATAATATTTTAGAAGAAATAGTTAAAATGTTTTTCATATATGATTTAAAAATGTTTTAAATAATAAAAATTATAAATTTTACTAAAATAAAATTCTGATTTATCACATGAAAAAAAAATAATCATGTTCGTATTTTTGTTACACTTCGATGACAATTAAAAGAAAATAAAATTTTAATTTTATATGAATATTAAAAAATATACATTTTATTAAAGATAGCTTTTCACTGATGAAAATCTTTTAAAAGAATATTAATAATTATAATCTAATTTGATTTTAAATAAGCAATATATTTGATGAAAATTTTTAGAAAATTTAAAAAAATTTTAGTTTTAGTATATTTTTTTAAAATTTTATTTTTAAAGTTAATTACGATTAAAAAAAATAAAATTTATTCGGATATATCAAATTTTTTGAAAAAACATTAAAATTTATTGATAAAAATCACATTATATCATAAATCAAATACTTCTTATTAGGTTCTTTTAGTAAATTTTGATGTCATAAAAAATAATTTTTAAAAAATTATTTATTCAAAATTTATATTAAAAATCAATTTTAAAAATTTTTTAATTTATACTATAAATTTAGAATTTTAAATGAACTATGTATAATGTAACACTTAAAAATTTAAAATTATCCCCCTGTATTATTCGCAAAGCTAACATGTAATAAAACTTCAGATTATCTCTATCAATAAAAAAATTTAACCTATACTTTTATAGTAATTATTGAAATAAAAATTTAAAAAATTTTTAATGATGAAAAAAATTAATTGCGTAATTTTATTTGTAATAAATACGTAGAAAAATACATTATGAATAAATTATTTTATTAATCATTTTTTTAATTGCTTTACTTCTATGTGATATTCGTGTTTTTTCTTTTAAAGTAAGCTCTGAAAGCATTTTATTATGATTGATAAGAAAAAAAATTGGATCGTATCCAAAACCATTTTTACTTTTTGATATAAATTTTGCAATAACTCCATTTAAAGATCCTTCTACAACTATTGGAATTGGATCTTCAGGAAAACGTACATATGCTAAAGCACAATATAACTGTGCATTACGTTCAGACATTTTAAAATTAGACATTTCTTTTAAAACTTTTTCAATATTACTTTTATCTGTAGATAATGCGCCGCAAAATCGTGAAGAATAAACGCCGGGTTTTCCATTTAACATTTTTATAATTAATCCGGAATCGTCAGCTAACGCTGGAAACCCCGATTTAGATGCATGACGTGCTTTTATCAATGCATTTTCTATAAATGTTGGTGCAGATTCAACAACTTTTTCTATATTTAAATTTTTTTGAGAAATTACTTCAATTTTTTCTTTATATAACAATTCTTTAAATTCATTGATTTTATTTTGATTAGTTGTTGCTAAAATGATTTTTTTCATGTGTATATTTTTAATATTAATTTATAACAAGAGTATAAAACGCATTTTTGTCTAAAACATTCAGGATTTTATTTATTTTTGAATAAAATTAATTAATACATGAAATATGCTAAAAATTTGATATTTAAATATAAAAACAATATAATTTAATTCGCAGCATTTTCGATTTCTTTTGCTTTATCAGCTGCAGATCGCATAGATTTTTCAATAATTTTTTGAAAATTATATTGTTCAAATACATTTAGTGCAGCTTCTGTCGTACCGCCTTTAGAAACCACATGATGTTTCAAAACTTGAAACGATTTATCATGAAAATATTCTGCTAACATAGCAGACCCTTTTGCTGTTTGCACAATAAGTTCTTTGATATATTCTACATTTAAACCCATTTTTTGTGCAGATTTTTGCATGCATTCCATCATAAGAAAAAAATATGCAGGTGCACTAGAAGCGGCTGCAATAATATAATTTAATTCGTTTTCATGTGATAACCAAAACGTTTTACTAATTTTACTAAAAAGTTCTGTTATCATTTCTTTTTGATTTTTATTTATTTTTTGAGCATATAATCCAGTAACACCTTGATTAATTAATACAGGAGTATTTGGCATAGCGCGTACTATAGTGGCGTTTTTATTTGAAATATACTCATGAATTTTTTTAACAGTAACACCTGCGGCTACAGAAATAATAATTTTTTTTGATAAATTTTCTATATCTTTTATTTCTGAACATACTATAGGAATTACATTAGGTTTAACGGCTAAAATGATTATATCTCCTATGTGCATTCCGTGCGTATTATTTTTAAAATTTTTCAATGAACATTGATTTGAAATTGCAGTACGACTTTGCTCGTCAGGAGAGCAAATACAAATATTTTCTTTTAAATATTTTGATGAGATTAATCCTAAAATCATAGATTCTGCTATTTTTCCTGATCCGATAAATGTTAATTTTTTCATTTTTTTCCTTTTAATTTCATTATTTTTTATTCTGAAAGATCCCGTTTCCTATGCGCAATAATGTACTTCCTTCTGCAATTGCTGCAATCATATCATTTGTCATTCCTGTAGATAAAATATCTATATTTGGGTAGATATTTTGTAAATTAAAGAAAACTTGGTATAAATTATAAAAATTTGCACGTTGTTTTACAAAATTATTTGTTTTTATAGGAATCGCCATAATTCCTCTAAGTTTTAAATATATGCATTTTTTATGAATAAATTCTGCAATTGTTTGCACGTCTTTTAAATTTGCGCCGTATTTGCTCATTTCTTGATTAAGATTAATTTGAATTAATACTTGTAAAGATTTTTGTACTTTTTCTCGATGTTTATTAAGATTTTTAGCAACATTTATGTGGCCAATAGTATGGCACCAATCAAAATATTTTGATACTAATATGCTTTTATTAGATTGAACTAATCCGATCATGTGCCAAACTAATTTATTTTTTGGTTGATTTTTTTTAAACCAAAGTATTTTATTTATTGCTTCTTGTGCATAACTTTCTCCAAAATGATTTTGTTTACACGCTTGAATTAATTGAATTTCTTCTGTAGAACGTGATTTGCTTACTACTAATAAGTTTATGTTTTTTGGATTTTTGTTATAAAGTTTAGCTGATTTTTTTATTAGTTCTTTTATTTTTTTAAAATTTTCTTGAATAACATGCATATTAAAACTCATAAATTTATAACGCTATTTTATATATATCAATTATTTTTAATTTTTTATTAACTTATAATATTTTTCTTATATATTATATAATAAAATTAAATTATTTAAAATTTAAAATGTGCTAGTTTTCGTTACCATATTAAATGAATTTTTCCATTCTATTTTAGAATAATTAAATATTTAATATTCAAATAACATTTATACTAGTTACAATTCAGATTGTACTATACTTAAGTAAGTGTAATTTATATTGTAAATTCATTGGAGAAAATATGCCAGTTATAACTTATTTGAATAATAAAAAGTTATTTTATGAAGGTTCTTTATCAATTTTAAAAATTGTTGAAAAATTGGATTCTGATTTATCAGAAAAATGCATTTCTGCAAAAATTAATGGAAAATTAATGGATGTATCAGATATGATAGATTATGATGCATATCTAGAAATTATTACTCCACAAGATAAAGACGGAATTAACATTATTCGACATTCTTGTGCACATCTTTTAGGACATGCAATTAAACAATTGTGGCCTGAAGCTAAAATGGCAATTGGACCCACTATTAAAAATGGTTTTTATTATGATATTGACTTAAACCATCAATTATCTTTGAATGATTTGCAAACAATAGAAAATAGGATGCATATACTAACTAAAAAAAATTATTCAATTAAAAAAAAATATGTTTCTTGGCAAGAAGCATATAATATTTTTTTAGATCGCAAAGAAATATATAAAATAAAAATTTTAAAAGAGAATATTTCAAAAAATTCATATTTATCACTTTATTATCACGAAGAATATATTGATATGTGTCTTGGACCACATGTTCCTAAAATAGGTTTTTGTAGTTTTTTTAAATTGCAAAAAATTTCTGGAGCTTATTGGAGAGGAAAAAATGAAAATAAAATGTTGCAAAGAATATATGGAACTGCATGGAATTCCAAAGATACATTAATTAAATTCCTTGTAAATTTAGAAGAATGCAAAAAAAGAGATCATAGAATTATTGGAAAAAAATTAGATTTATTTCACATTCAAAATAATATGCCAGGAATGGTATTCTGGCATGAAAATGGATTAATAATTTTTCATATTTTAAAAAAATTTATACGAATGCAGCTACGTAAATATAATTATCAGGAAGTCAAGACGCCACTGCTTATGAATTACAATTTATGGGAATCTAGTGGACACTTGGCAAATTACGGAAGTAGCATGTTTTATACTCAGTCAGAAAATCAAAAATACTGTATTAAGCCAATGAATTGTCCAGCACATTTATTAATTTTTAAAAAAACTTTGAAATCTTATCGAGATCTTCCTATACGTATATCAGAATTTGGTATTTGTCATAGAAATGAACCATCTGGAGCATTACATGGACTAATGCGTATCCGAAATTTTACGCAAGATGATGCACATATATTTTGCACATATGATCAAATTCATACAGAAATAAGTAATTGTATTAATATGGTATACGATGTATATAGTTGTTTTAGATTTAAAAAAATACTCGTTCGATTGTCTACGCGTCCTGAAAAACGTATTGGCAATGATGAAATTTGGGATTTTGCAGAACAACAGTTAGAATCTGTATTAAAAAGTAAAAATATTTCTTTTGTCCATGAACCATATGAAGGCGCTTTTTACGGTCCAAAAATTGAATTTACCTTACTAGATTCATTATTTCGTAAATGGCAGTGTGGGACAATTCAATTAGATTTTTTTTCTCCAAAAAAATTAAAAGCATATTATGTAGATCGTGAGAATAAACGTATAAATCCTGTAATGATTCATCGCGCCATTTTAGGATCTATAGAACGTTTTATTGGAATTATTACAGAAGAATATTCCGGAAAATACCCATTATGGATAGCTCCAGTGCAGGTCGTTGTTGTTAATATCACAAATTCAGAAGTTGAATATGCAAAAAATGTATATAATTTCTTTTTTAAAAGAAAAATTCGAGTAAAATTAGATTTGAGAAATGAAAAAATAGGATTTAAAATTAGAGAATATACTTTACGTTGTATCCCATATATATTAATCTGTGGAAAACAAGAATTAGATTCTAAAACAGTATCAGTACGTACACAAAAAGGAAAAAAATTCGAAAAAATTAATATAGAAGAATTTTACTATAAATTATCTCAAGAAATTTTATTAAAAAAATGTTAATTTGGAGGAGTACAAAATTAAAACTGGTAAAAAATATTCAGCTATACGATTAAATCGTATTAACGAAGAAATTCATGCAAAGTTAGTAAGGATTATTGGAAATAATAGTGCTAAATTAGGAGTTTTAACACTCTATGAAGCTTTAAACGTAGCTAAAGAATCCGGGATGGATTTAGTCGAAATTAGTCCAAATGCAAATCCTCCAGTATGTCGAATTATGAACTACGGAAAATTTTTATACGAAAAAAATAAATCTCATAAAGAGCAAAAGAAAAAACAAAAAACTATTAATATCAAAGAAATAAAGTTTAGACCCAATACTGATATAGGAGACTATCAAGTTAAACTACGTAAGTTAACATCTTTTTTAAACAATGGAGATAAAGTTAAAATTACTTTACGATTTCGCGGAAGAGAAATTATACATCAAGAAATCGGAATTAATATGCTTAATCGAATTTGTCAAGATTTAAAAGAATTAGCAATCATTGAATCATTTCCAAAAAAAATCGAAGGTAGACAGATGGTATTAATATTAATTCCAAAAAAAATTAAACGTTCTTAAAAAATACAACATTGATGCTGGCATCGTTTAATTTTATTTAAAATAGGAATATATTGTGTTAAAAATCAAAACTATACGTAGCGTTGCAAAACGTTTTAAAAAAACTAACTCTAATAGACTAAAATATAAAAAATCAAATTTACGTCATATTTTAACAAAAAAGTCTTCTCAACGTAAAAGAAATTTACGCATTACCTCTTTTACAAATATAGGAGAAAAAAAAATAATTTTTCGTTGTTTACCATACAAATAAACTTAATATATAATTTTTAATTATACGCAAACTTAGGAGTTACAATGACTCGCGTAAAACGTGGAGTAACAGCTCATGCTCGTCATAAAAAAATACTAAAAAAATCAAAAGGATATTACGGAGCACGGTCAAGATCTTACCGAAGTGCATTTCAAGCATTTATTAAATCAGGACAATACGCTTATCGTGATCGTAAAAATAAAAAACGAACACTACGTCGATTATGGATTTGTAGAATTAACGCATGTGCTAGAAAACATGGAATATCATATAGCTTATTTATGCATAAGATTAAGCAGCTATCTATCTATCTCGATAGAAAAATGCTATCCGAAATTGCTATATACGACGAAAAAGCATTTACAAACTTATACGAAAAAATTAAAAATTTATCTTAAATATTTACAAAATAAACATTTATTAAATAATTAACTATTAAACATTTAGAAATATTATATTTTAAAAAATTTTCTTATTTTTATTGGATAATTGCATATAATACATATAAACTTTATTAATATAAAAGCATATAAATATGTCTTATCATGTAAATATTTTGAATATAACATTTTTAATTAATACAGCTCAAAATAAAATAAAAAAATGTAATAATATTAAAAAATTAGAACTAATTAAAACATATTGGATTGGGAAATCTGGATTTTTTTCAAAAAAAAATATTATACTGAATAAATTAATACCATATTCAAATATTATTAAAAATAATATAATTAAATATGCTAGTCTAAAAATTAAAAATATTTATTTAGAGAAAAAAGAAAAATTAGAAAATAAAAAAATTAGATCAAAAATATCAAAAGATAAAATAGATGTTTCTTTACCGGGGAAAAAATCAGAATTAGGAACTTTACATCCAATTTCAAAAATAATTTTATATGCAGAAAATTTTTTTCAATCCTTAGGGTTTTCTATCATTTTGGGAAATGAAATAGAAAGTAGTTTTTATAATTTTGATGCTTTAAATGTTCCAAAAAATCATCCTTCTCGCACTAAAAAAGATACTTTTTGGATCGACAAAAACTGTTTATTACGCACCCAAACTTCTAGCGTGCAAATTCGTGTGATGCAATCTCAAAATCCACCATTAAAAATTATATCTTCTGGACGTGTTTATAGAAATGATCATGATAAAACACATACTCCAATGTTTCATCAAATGGAAGGATTAATTATTGACTACGACGTAAATTTATCAAATTTAAAATCAATATTATACAATTTTTGTTATTATTTACTTGGTGAAAATATTAAAATACGCTTTCGTCCTACATATTTTCCTTTTACACAACCTTCTGCTGAAATAGACATTATGAACCAATATGGTAAATGGATAGAAATATTAGGATGCGGTTTAGTGCATCCTAATGTATTAAATAACATCAATATAAATTCTAATAAGTATTCCGGTTTAGCATTTGGCATTGGGATTGAAAGATTAGCAATGCTATATTATAGATTATCTGATGTGCGATTATTATTTATGAATAATTTAAGTTTTTTAAAACAATTCAAATAAGGTTATATATGAAATGTAGTCTATCTTGGTTAAAAGAATGGATACAACATAAAAATATAAAATTAAATACAATTATTAATAAAATACAAAAAATAGGACTTGAAATAGATAAAATTTCTCCAATTCTCACTCAATTCTCTGGCATTAAAATCGGAGAGGTAATTTCCTGTAAAATACATCCCAACAATAAATCATTCAATTTATATTCAATAAATATTGGCAATACGCATACTGTAAAAATTGTTTCACAATTTAAAAAAAATTTATTACATAAAAAAGTTGCTATCGCTTTGAACGGTGCAAAAATAAAAAAAGATACAATTGTTAAAAACAAAATTATATTTGGTAAACAATCAGAAGGTATAATATGCTCGTATGAAGATTTAAAAATTTTTGGAATACAAAAAAAATCTCAAAACATAGTTGTATTTCCTCAAACTGCGCCAGTTGGAAAAGATGTAAAAAAATATTTTTTATTAAATGACACGATTTTAGATATTAGTATTACTCCTAATCGCTTTGATTGTCTAAATTTACTTGGATTATCTAGAGCGATTAAATCACAAGCTAATAATATGTTATTAAAAAAAAAATATTTTAAGCCAATATTACCGACAAATAATATTAAAATTAAAACTAATATATTTGCTCCAGAAGCATGTCCTAAGTATTTAAGTAGAACAATTACAGATATTAATTTAAACGTAAATACACCAGTATGGATATCAGAAAGATTAAAAAGATCCGGATATATACCAAAAAATGTTCTTATAGATATTATTTATTATGTTTTTATTGAAACAGGACAACCAATAAAAATATTTGATATGCATAAATCTTCTTGTAATACAACTATTCGCTATACAAATCAGAATGAACACATAAACGTATCGCAAGAAAAAAAAATATTTTTAGATAAAAATACTCTCGTAATTTCTAATGAAAATAAAATTTTAGAAATAGCCGGTTTAATTATTAGCAATGACGTAAAAATTAATATAAATACTACAGATATTCTTATATCTGCTGCCTTTTATAATGGAAAATTTATTTATGATTTATCAAAAAAATATAACATTCAGTCTGAATTTACAGAAAAATATATAAAAAATATGGTAGATCCAAATATACAATTTCAAGCTATCGAACGCACTACAGAGCTTATCATAAAATGCTGCCATGGAAGTCCAGGAAAAATAAATTATGTGACTTTCGAGAATTTTTTACCACAAAATAAAAAAATTAACTTGCGGAAAAATAGAATTAAAAAAGTTTTAGGATTTTTTATTAAGAAATATAAAGTTGAAGAAATATTATATTCATTAAAATATCAACTCAAACATAAAAAAAATCAATGGAGTGTTATTCCACCTAGTTGGCGTGTATTTAACGTATCTAATGAAATTGATGTAATAAACGATATAGCATGTTTTTATGAATTTGAAAAAATTCCATTACAACCAGATATCTCTGGGTTTAATGTACAAAAAAAAATTTTTAAAAATGTTACTTTGTATCCATTAAAGCAATTTTTAGTAAGTCGTGGATATCAAGAAGTTATAACATATACTTTTGTAGATCCAAAAATTCAAAAAATTTTATATCCAAAAAGATCTGCTATACCAATTATTAATCCAATTTCACATGATATGTCTGTTTTAAGATTGTCTTTATGGACTAATTTTATTAAAACTATTTTATATAATCAAAGCAGACAAGTTCATGAAATACGTATCTTTGAAAGTGGATTTTGTTTTATTCCAAATAAAAAATACACATTTGGTATACATCAAAAATTTGTTATTTCTGGAGCTATATCTGAAAATTCTGTTATGCATTGGAAATTAAAAGAAAAATTAGATTTTTATGATGTAAAAGGTGATATAGAAGCTTTAATAGGAATATACAATAATTTAGAATTTTTGAAATTTATATCCTTTAAAAATTCTATTTTACATCCTGGAAAAAGTGCAAAAATCTTTATTAAAGATAAATGTGTTGGTTTAATTGGAGAAATTAATCCGTTTTTAAAAAAATTTTTTAAATTAAAAAATAAAATTTTTTTGTTCGAATTATCATGGAAATTAATATCTAATAACTATGTACCAAAAATTCAAAATGTTTCTGATTTTCCATATAATCAAAGAGATATTTCCATCATAGTTTCGCATAATATTCCAGCAATGGAGATTATTCGAGCCTGTAAAAATAAAGTTAAAAATAAATTAATTAATATCGGAATATTTGATTTATATCAAGGAAATAAAATTAAGTATGGATTTAAAAGTATTTCGATACGATTAACTTTACAAGATCAATATACTATGACAAACAAAGAAATTAATATGATTATAGAAAAATGTATACAAATATTAAAGAATAAATTTAATGCTGAAATTAGACATATTTCTGAAGTTTAAGATTTTTAGCAAACTATTTTTAAAAATGTTTAAAAAATTTTATTTATATGTTTTATAATTAGATATAATATACGGATTAACAATAAATTTTAATTATTTTATTTATTTTTTTTACATACTAATAATAAATAATAACGCGTATTATTTATTATTTTTTTTTAGCTTAGTAGTCCATTTTAATTTTTTATTAAAAAATAAAGGAACAATAAAATTTTTGTTATTTGTTTTTAATAAAAATTTTTTTTTCGGTATATGTAAAAATTTAAATAAACTAATTTTTTCTTTATTAAGAGGTAGATTATAAAAACGTGCTCCATTAATAGAACAAAACGCTTCTAATTTATCTAAAACGTTAAGATTATCAAAAACAGTCGCATACATTTCTAGAGCAATAGGTGCATTAAATATTCCAGCGTATCCTAGTTTGCATTCTTTATCAGTGATAAAGTGCGGCGCACTGTCTGTTCCAAGAAAAAAACGTTTACAATTTCCCGATATTGCTGAATGCAATGCAGACTGGTGCTTTTTATTTTTTAATATAGGTGCACAATACAAATGAGGATTAATTTTATTAGATAACATATCATTATAATTAAACATCAGATGATGTGGGGTAATAGTTGCTCCTAAGTATTTTTTTTCTGATATTACATAATCCACTGATTCTTTCGTAGAAATGTGTTCAAGAACGACTTTTAATTGTGGAAAAAATCGACGTATTGGTTTCATAATATTTTCAATAAATCTTGATTCTCGATCAAATATATCAATGTTTTTATTATATATTTCTCCATGAATAAGCAAAATCATACCAATTTTTTGCATTATTTCTAATACTGGAAAAATTTTTTTTATATTATTAATTCCATGATTCGAATTAGTTGTAGTATGGGATAAATACATTTTTGCAGCAATAAATATTTTTTCTAAAAATCCTTGAGCAATCATATTTTTATTACAATTTTCTGTTAAATAACAAGTCATAAGAGGTTCAAATTTATGATTTTTTGGTATTTCTGAATAGATATTTTGTTTGTATTTATATGCTTGTGATAAGTTCGTAATAGGAACAGATAAATTTGGCATAATTACGGCTCTTTGAAAAATACGACTTGTATATGGTAAAACAATTTTTAAAACATCTTTTTCTCTTAAATGTACATGAAAATCATCTGGTTTTATAATAGTCAAAATATCTTGATTCGTTTTTTTTTTTTTGAAATAAAGTTTTTTTTAATCATATTTATGATGCCATTTTGTATTTTTTTATATTCCAACAAGTATTTTACTAAATCAAAATTATTTATTATTTGAAGTACAAATAATCATTATATTTTACAAAAAATATATAAAATAAAATTTTTTTTATGTATTATTTTGTTTTTTTAAAATCTCAGAAATATTTGAATTGTGCTAAGATTTTTTTATTAAAAAGTTATTTTGTCGATATTTAGATGTTTTCTTTCTATTTAACAATCTCAAATATTTAGGAATACGACGAGATCGACTTGTTAATATTAATTTGTTTTGTTTTTTTTTGTGTAGATTTTGATTAGTATTTGGTAGTATCTTATCAGATATGTTTAAATTATTTCGTATTAAATTATTTAACATTTTTTTATTAAAACTATCATGATTATTATGAATTTTATACTCTTTATTATTAATATAATTATTTACTTTACAAGTATAATTTAAAATATTATTATTTTCTTTATTTTTTTTTAAAATATCTTTACATACTTCTAATGAATTATTAGTGCAATTTTTAAATTTTTTTTCACGTTCTTTAGAAAATATTTTAGATATAATAGAATTGTTAAAATGTTTATTAAAAAAACATTCAAGATCTATACATTTAAATTGATTAAAATAATTTAAAACATCATATATTAAATATATGTTATTATTTTTTGAATTTAACTCAGTTAAATGATTAAAAAAAATAGTATCATTTTTTTTGAAAAAATTTTTCTGATTTTTTAAAATATAGATTAATGACTTGATGCTATAAATTAAACTTTTTAATAAATTTTGAGAATACATAATATTACTAAATGATAATAATTTTTTATTTGGAATTTTTTTAGCATGTATTATTTTATTATTCGTAAAATTATTTGTTGTATTAGAAGTATCATGGAATTTTATTTCACGTGCACTTTTTTCATAAAAGCAATCTCTATCAGTCTGAGACATATTAGATGCATATAATTTAGATATTAAATAACTTGGAATGTGTGCTTCATCGCCCGCTTTTACTCTGAAAACTAAATAATGTGGCGTTTGTATACGATCGTTCGGAATAATTATAGCTCGTACGCCTTTATTACGTTTTTCAATTGCAATCACCGTTTCTCGTTTTTCATTTAACAAATATGATGCAATATTCACTGGGACGATAGCATACACTTCACTTGTATTATCTTTAATAGATTCTTCTTCAATTAATCGCAAAATAGATAAAGATAGCGATTCGTTATCTCGAATAGTTCCAGTACCACTGCATCTTGGACAAGCGTAATGACTTGATTCTCTTAAAGATGGACTAATACGTTGCCTAGAAAGCTCTAATAAACCAAATCGAGAAATATGACCTACTTGAATTTTTGCACGATCCTGTTTAACAGATTCTTTTAATACACGTTCTACTTCTCTTTGATGTTTTGTAGGCAACATATCGATAAAATCAATTACAATTAAACCACCTAAATCACGTAATCGCAATTGTCTGACAATTTCTTTTACTGCTTCTAAATTAGTGTTTAAAGCTGTTTCTGAAATATCTCCGCCGCGTGTAGATCGTGAAGAATTAATATCAATTGAAGTTAATGCTTCTGTGGTATCTATGAAAATAGATCCTCCAGAAGGCAATTTTACTTCTCTTTGAAAAGCAGATTCAATTTGAGATTCAATTTGATAATGACTGAATAAAGGCACTTCCCCATTATATAATTTGATTTTTTTCATAAAATCTGGACGACCTAAAGACATTATATAATTTTTTGCTATATTTAAAATTTTAGGATTATCGATCAATATTTCTCCGATATCAGCACGTAAATAATCACGAAAAGCACGAACAATCACATCATTATCGCTATAAATTAAACATGGTGCTAATTTATTTTGAGCATCTTTTTTAATTTGTTCCCAATATTTTAAACGTAACGATAAGTCATCTGTAAGTTCTTTAATAGATTTTCCTAATCCGGCAGTACGTATGATTAAACTCATACCTTCTGGTACAATTAATGATGATAATATTTCTTTAAGTTCTAATCGATCTTCGCCTTCTATATGACGTGAAATACCGCCAGAATGTGGAGTATTTGGCATAAGCACTAAATAGCTACCCGCAAGACTAATGAATGTAGTCAATGCGGCACCTTTGTTGCCACGTGCTTCCTTTGATATTTGTATAACAATTTCTTGTCCTTCTTTTAAATGATCTTTAATATTTGAACGTTTACAAGTTACATTTTGATTACTAAAATATTCGAAAGAAATTTCTTTAAATGGTAGAAATCCGTGACGTTCTGATCCGTAGTCTATAAATGCTGCTTCTAAACTAGGTTCAATACGTGTAATTTTACCTTTATAAATATTTGATTTTTTTTGTATATAACTTAAATTTTCAATATCTAAGTCATATAATTTTTGTCCATCTACTAAAGCAATTCTTAGCTCTTCTTGTTGAGTGGCATTAATTAACATTCTTTTCATTATACTATACTCATTTTATACACCGATGATTGTTGAATTAGATAATATAAAAATATTTTCACTATTACATCATATTATCATTTTATTATAATTGTATTGAATATTAAAATTTTAGTTTTTTAATAAAGTTAATGATTATTAAATTATTAAAAATTAATACTAATTTTATAAAAAAGTACATATATAAGTTTTTATTATAAGTAATTAAATTTTTAACATTTTATTTTTAATCAAGTACATATTTTTATATTAATTAAATATAATTTATAATTTTTTCATATATCTTATAAAGATTATTATAAAAATAATTTAAAAAAAATGAAAATTTTTAAATCTTTAGTTCAATTTATAAAAATATCAAAAAATGAATCTTCTCAACGTATCGATAATTTTTTAAAAAAAAAATTAAAAAATATTTCAAAAAATAATATTTACAAAATTTTACGAAAAGGAGAAGTACGTGTTAATAAAAAAAGAGTGAAACCTAAATATAAAATAAAAACTCAAGATTTGATTCGAATTCCTCCACTAAAATATTTTCATGTTGTTAAACAACAACTTACTTGTGAATCATATGTTCATTTCAATGTGCAAGCTTCTATATTATATGAAGATAAATATTTGTTAATTTTGAATAAACCTAGTGGTATAGCAGTACATAAAGGCAGTGGTATAAGTTCTGGAATTATTGAAAAATTACGTAATGTATATCCGAAAAACTCTTTTTTAGAATTAGTGCATCGTTTAGATCGAGGAACTTCAGGAATATTATTAATTGCAAAAAAACGTTCTATTTTATGTAATTTACATAAACAACTTCGAGAAGGTAAAATATATAAAGATTATTTGATATTAGTACATGGCAGATGTAATTTTAAAAATAAAACAGTATCTGCTCCATTAAAAAAAAAATTATATTTAAATAAAAATTTAAATTTTAGAAAACAGAAAGTTTTAATTGATAAAAATGGAAAATTGGCAAAAACAAAATTTAATGTAATTGAAAAATTTCAAAACATGACTTTACTGAAAGTTATTACTGAAACTGGTCGTATGCATCAAATTCGCGTGCATGCCCAGCATATTCATCATCCAATTGTATGCGATGATTTATACGGAAACTTAAAAAAAAAAGAAACTATATTAATAAATAAAGAAATTAATCGTATATTTTTACATGCTTTTAACATACGTTTTCAACATCCAAATACATTAAAAAATTTACATATAACTGCTCCATTAGATAAAATATTAATAAAATATCTTAAAAAATTAAGAAATAGTGCGAATCTAAAAAATTTAGCTTAAATTAATTTATCAAATTAAATTTAATAATATATTTTATTTATGTTTTTTATGAATTTTTAATATATTTGCAAAGATAATTAGTAAAAAATTTATTTTGAATTAAACAAAAAATCAATTCATAATGAATTTAAATCTTGCATAAATAAAATTTAATCGTTATTTTATGAACTATACAATATTTTAAGAAAAATTTTATTATAAGAAGGAAAAGATGGCTGTTCAAAAAAATAAACCTACAAGATCAAAACGAGGAATGCGTCGATCACATGATAAATTAAAAATACCTCAACTATCTATTGATCAGATATCAGGAGAAACACACATACGTCATTCTTTAACAAAAGAAGGATTTTATCGCGGAAAAAATATTTTTAATATGAAAAAAAAAAATAAAAATCAGATCAAATAAAAATTTATATAAGTAGTTTTTAAAATTCTAAATTTTTATATGATATGATATATTTACTTAAATTAATCAAAAATTTTTTATCCATCAGAATATACTACTAATATTAAATTTTTTTAATATACAACATGCATACTCATGTTAACTCAACAATAAAAAAGATTGAATTAAGATAATTCAATAAAAATATAATAGATAAAAACTTTATTATAAATGAAAAATAGCTAATTTATATTAAATATATTTTTAACAAATTGGATATTAATAAATTAAATGAATACTTTTGCGATGATTTTCCCCGGTCAAGGTTGTCAAAAAATTGGCATGTTAAAACCATTTAAAGAATTTTCTATTATTAAAAATATATTTAATGAAAGCTCAGAAATTTTGAAATATGATTTATGGAAAATAATTGAAAATGGACCATATGAAATTTTAAATAAAACCGAAATTACACAACCGGCTATATTGACTACGTCTTTTGCAATTTGGAAAATTTGGAAAAATTTTTCTGGAGAAAATCCTCAATTTATGGCAGGACATAGTTTAGGAGAATATTCGGCATTAGTATGTGCAAATGGATTATCATTTTCGGATGCCGTCAAAATTGTTGCTTTACGCGGAAAATTCATGCAAGAATTAGCTAACAATCAAGCATGCGCTACGTCTGCAATTATTGGATTATCAAGTAAAATAATTCATCAAATTTGCAAACAATTTTCAAATTCTGAAACTGTGTCTATTGCAAATTTTAATTCTCCTAATCAGGTAGTAATATCTGGTTATAAAAGTTCCGTTATTCAAGTGATGAACACTTGTCAAGACTATGGAGCAAAGTACATAAAAATTCTTCCTATAAATATTCCTTCTCATTCATATTTAATGAAACCTGCAGCTAAAAAATTATCAAAGTTTTTAGATACAATAAAATTTTTTCAACCTAAAATACCAGTAATTAGTAGTATTGACACTAAAATACAAAATAATCCAAAAAAAATTAAAAAAACACTTATTCGTCAAATTTATAGCCCAATTTTATGGAATAAAACTATACAGTATTTAATTAATCAAAAAATATACTCTTTTTTAGAAGTAGGTCCAGGCAACATATTATCTAAATTAATTAAAGATTTTTTGCATATTACAGATTTATACGGAGAATCTTTAAATCATCCAAGATCTATAATACAACAAATTAAAAAATATAAAAAACTTGTTTATGCAATTTGAAAAAAAAATTTCGTTAGTTACCGGAGCAAATCGAGGAATAGGAAAAGCTATTGCAAAAAAATTGCTTGAAAAAAATGTAATAGTAATTGGCACTGCAACACAACCAGAAGGTGTAAAAAAAATTAGCAAATACTTACACGGCCAAGGATTAGGAATACAATTAAATATATGTGATTCAATTTCAATTAAATTATGTTTAGAAAAAATAAAAAAAAATTTTGGTTTAATAAATATCCTTATTAACAATGCAGGTATTACACAAGATAACTTATTAATTAAAATGAAAGAAAATCAATGGGATTCTGTGATAAATACAAATTTAACAGGAACATATAGAATATCTAAAGAAGTTATACCAGGAATGTTAAAAAAAAATTACGGAAGAATTGTAAATATTGGATCTGTCTCTGGATTTGTAGGAAATCCTGGTCAAACAAATTACTCTGCATCTAAATTTGGTTTAATAGGTTTTACACATTCATTATCTAGAGAAGTAGCTAAAAGAGGAATTACAGTGAATATGATATGTCCGGGATTTATTGACACCGATATGACACGTATATTATCCGAAAAGCATAAAGAAAAAATTTTATCTTTTATTCCTATTAATCGATTTGGCTCGACAAAAGATGTTGCACATGCCGCCATATTTCTTGCTTCTGACGAAGCTTCTTATATTACAGGAGAAACAATACATGTTAATGGCGGAATGTACATGAAATAATACACATTCGATTTTTTAATAAATTTTACTAAGTTGCATCTTTTTTTAAAGTTTTATAAACTAAAAACTTTCGCATAAGCGAATTTGGCAGGAAATTTAAAATATGAGTACTATTGAAGAAAGCGTTAAATCTATTATTGCCGAACAATTAGGTGTAAAAAAAGAAGAAGTAATAAACAGTGCATCTTTCGTAGATGATCTAGGAGCAGATTCTTTGGATACAGTCGAGTTGGTTATGGCATTAGAAGAAGAGTTTGATACTGAAATCCCAGATGAAGAAGCAGAAAAAATCACTACAGTGCAAGCTGCTATTGATTTTATTAAAGAAAGTAAAAAATCATAAAGTTAATTGGCGATCTACAGATCGCCAATAATTTAAAATAAAATTTTTTAATTTTAAAAAAATGAATTTTTAATTAATCTCTATAAAAATATATATTTAATCTACTTGATAAATACTATTATTTTAAACAAAAATTTATTATCATATTAACTATTAAATCTTAATTAAATTATAAAAAAGCATCTAATGCGATCTTGGATTAATGGAATTGAAACAGATCAAATTTCTATAAGTAACAGAAGTTTGCAATTTGGAGACGGTTTTTTTACAACATTTATATGCCGAAATGGACGTATTGAATTTTTAAAAAATCATTTTCACAGATTACTTTTAGCAGAAAAAAAACTTTTTTTTAACAAAATTAATTTTTCCGCCTTACATAAAGAAGTTAAATTTGCATCTAAATGCGTATCACATGGAATTATTAAAATTATAATTATACGAGGAAATTCTATACGAGGATATAAAGCAAAACAATGTATAGAACCAATACGCATTATCATATTAACAAAAAATAATCTAAATTTTAAAAAAATCAAAAAAAATGGAGCTCATCTATATTATAGTCCTATTAAAATCTCCAGAAATTTATTATTATCCGGTATTAAGCACAATAACAAAATCGAACAAGTTCTTGCTTCAATACATTTAGAGAATATGCATAAAGATGAAGCAATCATTTTAGATAATAAAGGATTTATAGTAGAATGTTGTACATGCAATATTTTCTGGAGAATAAAAAATTTCGTATTTACTCCAAATTTGAAATATTGTGGAGTTCCTGGAATAATTAGAAAAAAAATAATTAATTTGTTACCGAAACTTGGATATAAAATAATTGTTTCTTTTTTTAAAAGACAACATTTATTTTCTGCAGAAGAAGTTTTTATTACTAACTCTATATTTTCTATTATTCCCGTAAAATTAATTGAAAATAAACATTTTCTCGATCGTACTACATTTAAAAAAATACGTTATTTTTTTTGGTAAAATAAACTTGTATATGCAAATTATATATAAAATAAAAAAACAAAAAATATTTTTTATATATTTGTTTTTGATAATTTTTATTTTTTTTTTAAGATACATGTTTTTTCTATAGAACCTTTAAACATTAGCAAAGAAACCTTAATTACTATACCAAAAGGAAGCACTATATTTTATTTAAAAAAATTTATGGAAAAAAAAAATATTAAAAATAATTTATATTTGCTACCTTTTTTAATTAAAATTAATCCTAGTCTAAAGAATATTAAATCTGGAACATATGCTTTATATCCAGGAATGAATATGAAAGATGCCTTTAATATGTTTGTATCAGGCAAAGAAAAACAATTTTCTATTCGATTTATTGAAGGTTCAACTTTAAAAGATTGCTTAAAAATTTTAAAAAATTCTCCGTATATACAGCAAGATATAGATTTCAATAATTTACACAACTTATCAAAACAATTAGGTGAAAAATCCGATATATTGTTAGAAGGGAATCTTTATCCAGATACATATTTACACACTAAAAACACTAAAGCAAGTGAAATACTAAAACGTGCAAAAAATAATATGAAAAAAATTTTAGAAAAAATTTGGGATACACGAGATCAAAATTTACCGTACGATTCACCTCAATCGCTATTAATCATGGCATCTATTATTGAAAAAGAATCGCCATTAAAACAAGAACGTTTTCTAATTTCTTCTGTATTTGTTAATCGATTAAATAACAAAATGAAATTGCAATCAGATCCTACTGTAGAATATGGATTAAAACTTCTAAAACCTAATAAAAAAATGACTTATAAAGATCTCAAAATACCTACTCCTTATAATACATACATTATTTCTGGATTACCAAAAACAGCAATATCTATGCCTAGTTTTGAATCAATCAAAGCAGCTGCACATCCAGAAAAAAGTAATTATTTTTATTTTGTTTCTACTGGATACGGCAATCATATTTTTAATCATGATTTTGATAGCCATAAAAAAGCAGTGAAAAATTATCGCAAATGGAAAAAGGAAATAAATAGTGCACGGTAAATTTATTGTTATCGAAGGATTAGAAGGCTCCGGAAAAACTAATGCTATTTCGAAAGTAGTAAATATATTAAATCTACAAGGAATAAAAAACGTAATTTTTACAAGAGAGCCAGGAGGAACTCCACTTGCAGAAGCTTTACGAACATTGATTAAAGAAGGTGTAGGTTATGAGCCAATTACTAACCATGCTGAATTATTAATGTTATATGCTGCCCGTATACAATTAGTAGAACGCATAATTAAACCAGCTTTAAGCCAAGGCTCTTGGGTAGTTGGAGATCGACATGACCTATCTTCTTTAGCGTATCAAGGAGGAGGAAGGTGTATAAACGAAAAATTGTTAAAAACTTTAAGAGATGCTTTTTTAGGAGATTTTTATCCGGATTTTACTTTATATTTAGATATACCACCTGTAATGGGATTAGCTAGAATTAGGGCACGTGCTACAGTTAGAGCGCAAATCAGAGAAAAAATGCACAAAATAAAAAGAGCACACTCACATGATATAAAAAATGAATTAGATAGAATAGAAGTAGAACCTATCTCATTTTTTGATAGAACAAGAGCGCGTTATTTAGAATTAGCTAAAAAAAATAAGAATATTGTTACTATTGATGCTAGTCAGTCTTTAGAACAAGTAAATTTAGAAATAAAAGAAAAATTATTAAATTGGTTAAAAATTCAAAATTAATATTATGCTATATCCATGGTTAAAAATACCATATCAAGAAATTATATCATGTCTTAAATTTAATACTTCTTGCACGGTATTACTGCAAAGCAACTCAGGATGCGGAATAAAAAAATTGTATTGTGCAATAATTAAACAAATATTTTGCAAATGCAAAAAAGATACGATTCATTATAATTTTTGTTTAAATTGTCAATTATTATCTGAAAATCGTCATCCAGATCTTTATGACTTCTCTAAGTATGCTATTTTAAATAAACAAATTGGAATAGATATCATACGAGAAATTTGCGAAAAAATTTTTTATCCTCCATATTATGGAGATGTAAAAATAATATTAATTCAAAATTTAGAACTTTTAACTAATCAAGCTATGCATGCATTACTGAAAACAATAGAAGAACCGTCAAAAAAAACATATTTTATATTAGGATGTAAAAAAATTAATTATATTTTGCCAACAATTCTTAGCAGAAGTAAAATATGGAATATTTTTATTAAAACAAGCGATAGTTTGCAGTGGTTAAATGATCAAGGATACACAGAACTAAAGAAAACTAAAATTATTTTAAATCTCTGTTATGGAGCGCCAATTTTTGCTAAAAAAATGTTATCTTCTAATTTTTGGGAGATAAGAAAAAAAATGATATTAATTCTAAAAAAAATTTTTCTAAAGCAGGCTTCTTTTTTTCATTTGTTTGAAAGTTGTCAAAAAATTGAAATATTTTTTATATTTATAAATTCTTTTATTATAGATACTATAAGATACAAAAGTAACATTTTTTTGAATATTATTAACATTGACTGTATTAAAATTGTAGAATATATGTCTAAAATTTGTTCTATATGTTTTTTATATCAACAATGGGATTTTTGGTTAAATTTTAAAAAATTAAATTCAGAAATTTCAGGAATTAACAAAGAAATTTTTTTAATAAAAACTATATTAGCTTGGAATAATTTAATTCAGGATATTAAATAAGTGCTTTTAATTGATTCTCATTGTCATTTAGATTTTTTGAGCAATACTCGTAAAAATATTAAAAATATTGTATTACAAGCAGAAAAAAATCATGTTAATCAGATTTTATCTGTATGTATTTCCGTTTCGCAATTTTCTAATATGATTAGTTTACTTAATAAAATTCCAAATGTTTTACTTTCGTTTGGAATACATCCACTTTATATTGAAAAATCATATGATAAAAAATTACTGCATAATTTTGCAACTAGAAATGATGTAGTAGCAATCGGAGAATCAGGATTAGATTATAGCAAAATTGGATATAATTCAGAAATACAAAAAAAAGTTTTTCTTGATCATATTGAAATTAGTAAGATAGTTAAAAAACCTCTTATTATTCATTCAAGGAATGCGACTCATGATATGATTAAAATTTTATCTAATGTAAATTGTGAAATTTCCGGATGTATCATGCATTGTTTTACAGAAAATATACAAATAGCAAAAATTTTTTTAGACTTAGGATGTTATATTTCATTTTCTGGAATTGTTACTTTTAAAAATGCAAAAATAATACAAGATTGCGCAAGATATGTACCTGATGATCGTATATTAATAGAAACAGATTCACCATATTTATCTCCCGAACCATATAGAGGAAAAAAAAATCAACCATCTTATTTAATTCATATTGCAAAATATATTGCAAATTTAAGAAATACAACTTTAAAAAATTTTTCAAAAAGTATAGTAAAAAATTTTCAAAAATTATTCCCAAAACACTCCAGTAAAAATAAAAAAAATATTCAATAAATATCAAGGAAAATATATTTTGAAAGAAAATATTTTTATAAAGATTTTGCAAAAAAAATCACCCGCAAATATTATATATCAAGATAATTACGTGACTGCTTTTCGAGATAAAAATCCTCAAGCACCAATACACGTTATTATAATAACTAATATACTTATACCTACTGTAAATGATGTAAAAGATCAACATGCATTAATGCTCGGTCATTTGTTTCTTGCAGCTTCTAAAATAGCTGTAAAAGAAAAAATTAATAAAAGTGGTTATCGTCTAATAATTAATTGTAACAAAGATGGTGGCCAAGAAATTTATCATTTACATATGCATTTATTAGGAGGTAAAAATCTTGGAAAATTATTATATTGATACGAACAAAAATGAAATTTAACATTAACATAAAAATATAAATAATAACTAATTTACTGCAAGAGAAAACATATATTATAAATAAATTTATAGAAATTATTGCTGATAACTAATAATATATTCTAAAAAAATTGGAAAATACACAATGTTACAAAAAATTATTATAGTTGGCGGAGGAGCTGGCGGTTTAGAATTAGCTACAAAATTAGGAAATAAATTAGGAAAAAAAAAATTAGCCAGTATTATTTTAGTCGATTTTAATTACATTCATGTATGGAAACCTTTATTGCATAAAGTTGCCGTAGGCTCTTTAAATGAAGGCAATAACTGTACTAGCTATATCGCACACGCTAAAAATCATTATTTTAAATTTTGTTTAGGAAAAATGATTGGAATTAATCGTATTAAAAAAACAATTATACTTAATGAATTAATCAATCAAGATGGAACAATTATTGTTCCTAAAAGAGAATTGAACTATGATATTTTAGTAATTGCAATTGGTAGCAAATCAAATCATTTTGCAGTACCTGGAGTAAAAAAATACTGTAATTTTATTGATGATATTTTTCAAGCTAAAAAATTTTATAAAAAGATGTTTAATTTATTTTTAAAAATTTCTATGAACAACAATCTTCTTACAGAAGAGTATAATATTGCAATTGTCGGGGGAGGAGCAACTGGAGTAGAATTATCGGCAGAGTTATGTAATGCAGTCGATGAATTGCATCGATACGGCTTTCAAGGTTTAAAAAAAAACGTTCTTCATGTAACATTAATTGAAACAGGACCTAGAATTTTACCTGCTTTACCAACTAGAATTTCTCATAGAGTACATTTAGAATTAAAAAAAATTGGTGTAAAAATTTTTAATAATACTACAATTGTAAAATGCAACGAAACTAGTTTGCTTACTAAAAATGGAGAAAAGATTAAATCTGAACTTATGGTATGGTCGGCTGGAGTTAAAGCACAAAAATTCCAAGAAAAATATTTTGATTTAGAAACAAATCATATTCATCAAATATTAGTTAAAGATACATTGCAAACTACTTTAGACGAAAAAATATTTGCAATAGGTGACTGTGCATCTTGTTTATTAAAAAATGGCATCTATGTACCTCCGAGAGCTCAAGCAGCACATCAAATGGCAACATGTACTTATTTTAATATTTTATCATTAATAAAAAATAAAAAATTAAAAAGCTATATCTATAAGGATTATGGATCACTTATATCGTTATCTAAATTTAAAACAATAGGAAATTTTATGGATCATATAACTAATAATTCAATTTTAATTGAAGGCATGATTGCAAAATTAGCGTATCTTTTATTATATCGTATGCATCAAATTTCTTTACATGGATCTATAAAAACAGGATTTATGATACTTTCTACAGGAATTGAACGCATTATTCAACCTCGTTTTAAATTACATTGATTATTTTAATTTATTTTTTTAATCAAGATATAGAAATTAAAAAATTTTTTACATAATTTATTCTTTCTAGATAACTATTTGTATAAAAATTTATTTTTAACTTTGTGCTCGTTTTAAAACTATAAATTTTAGAATTCTGCAATATTGTTATTAATTTTTTATAATTTATAGTATTTTTTTCATGAAATTCGATCGTACCTCCTTGAGAATTCAAATTAATTTTTTTGATTCCTAACAAATAAGACTGTTTTCTAATTTTCGCAATTTCGATTAAATTTAATGCAAATTCTGGAATAGTACCAAAATTATGCAACAATTGATTTTTTATAATATGAATTTTTTCAATATTACTACTAAAAATTTTTTTATAAAAATTTAAACGTGTTGATACGTCTGAAATATAAGATTCTGGTAAAAAAGCTGGAACATTTAAATCTACTTCTGTAAAATTATTTTTGATATTTTCTAAAGAAATTTCTTTACCAGATTTTATTGCATTTACGGCATTATATAATAATTCATGATATAATGAAATTCCTATAGAATTTATTTGACCACTTTGTTTAGATCCTAACAATTCTCCGGAACCTCTAATTTCTAAATCATTTATTGCTAGTGAAAATCCTGATCCTAAAGTATCTATTTTAGAAATTGCCTCTAATCTTTTTTTAGAATTTTCTTTCAAAGAACATTTTGGAGATATCAAAAAATATGCATATGCTTGACGAAATGACCTTCCTACTCTTCCGCGTAATTGATTTAACTGGGCAAGACCAAATTGATCGGCGCATTCAATAATAATGGTATTAGCATTTGCTATATCAATTCCAGTTTCAATGATTGTAGTACATACTAATACGTCAAAATTATTTTTTTGAAAATTTTTCATAATTCTTTTAAGCGATTTTTTACACATCTTTGAATGTAAAATTTCAATACGCGCTATAGGTATTAATTTTTTTAAAAGTTCTAATTTTTTATTAATCGTTTGAATATTGTTATGTAAGTAATATATTTGTCCTTTTCTAGATAATTCTTTTTCGATAGCTTTTTTAATTATTGATTTATTATATTCGTAAATAAATGTTTTTATTGCAAGTCGATGTTTTGGAGGTGTAGAGATAATTGACAAATCTCTCAAACTATTCAAAGCCATATTTAAAGTTCTCGGGATAGGAGTAGCTGTTAGTGCTAAAATATCGATGCCTGAACGTAATACATTAATGCATTCTTTTTGAGACACACCAAATCGATGTTCTTCATCAATAATCAATAATCCCAAGTCATGCCAAATAACATCTTTCTGTAATATACGATGTGTACCAATTACAATATGAAAATTACCTTTTAAAATTAAATTTAGAACATTCTTTTGTTCTCGAATATTTAAAAAACGTGATAACATTGCAATTTTTATTGGCCATTTTTTGAATCTTAAACTAAAATTTTTAAAATGTTGTTGTGCCAATAACGTTGTTGGAGTAAGTAAAGCTACTTGTTTTTTGTTTTCTACAGCTACAAAAGCAGCGCGCATAGCAATTTCTGTTTTTCCAAAACCTACATCGCCGCATATTAAACGATTCATAATCGTATTTTTTTGCATATCATACAAAACTGCATCAATAGCTTTTTGTTGATCATACGTAAGTTCAAAATTACAATCACGACAAAATTCTTGGTATTTAAAAATATTATTTCTAAACTCAAATCCTTTTTTAGATAATCGTTCTGATATATTATCTAATAATTCAGCTGCTAAATCTTTAATTTTATATATTGTTTTTTTTCTAGTTTTTTTCCATGTATCCGATCCAAGTTTGTGTAAAGTAATATTTTCTGTATTTAAATGACATGGAAGATATTTATTTATTAAATGCATAGATGTAAGCGGGACGTATAAAATATCATTTTTTAAATATTTAATCATTAAATATTCATTTTCTATATCTCCTGTTTTTATTAGTTTAGTTCCTATGTATTTACCAATGCCATGTTCAAAATGAACAACAAAATCTCCTACCTTTAAAAGTATTTCGAATTTTTTTTTGGAGTTATAAAAAAAATCATTTATTTTTTTGTTCATTGTATTAATATAATTTTTAATTAAATGTAATTTATTTACAATATCTATGTATCTTAATTAAAATAAGTTTACATAAATATTGAATGCATATATTTTATAATAATTATTTAACTTGCTCTATTACAAAAATTTTTTATCTAAAAAAATTTAATTTTATACTGAAATTAATTCACAAAAAATTTGGTACTAAATATACATATTTAAAATATAATATTATATGTACTTAACTATAAGTATGTTAAATTTGATAAATACATAAAATGTATCAACCAGCTTTCTTGTATATTGGAATAAGATATATCTTAAAAAATGCATTCAATCAATACAATAAATTATCTTCTTGGATATCATTAGTCGGTATAACAATAGGAATATTTACATTAATATTAGTTACTTCTATTATGAATGGATTTGAAAAAAATTTAGCACAACACATACTAAAATATATTCCACATGCAATTTTGAAGAACGAAAATAATATAAATTTTAATAAAAATTTGGTTTTATCGAATAATAAAGAATGTTCAAATATTCGAAATTTTTCTTCATTTATTTCGACTAACGTTATTATTCAAAGTGAATACGGACTAATTAACGGAACAATTTCTAATATAGAATCCATAGAAAAAAATTTATCTTTATTAAATATTAATAATAAAGTTATTAATCGTTTAATACCGGGACAATATAAAATTATTATAGGTTACGAACTTTCTAAAATTCTTAATGTTCATATTAATGATCGAATACGATTAATTTTTCCAGAAAAAAGTAATTTTACAATTGTTGGTTTAATACCTACACAAAGAATTTTTACTGTATTTGATATATTTTATACTAATAGTGAAATGGATAAAAATCAATTATTTATCCATTCAAAAGAACTTAAAAAAGTTATGCGTTATCCTGAAAAACATATTGATGGATGGCGATTATGGCTACAAGATCCATTAAAAATTAATACGAATAGTATAAAATCTTGTTTTATCAGTCATTATTCATATCAAGATTGGCGTGATTATAAATCAGAAATTTTTCGTGCATTAAAAATGGAAAAAAATGTTACTTTAGTATTTTTAAGTTTAATTGCTATTATATCTATATGTAACGTTTGCATTGCACTTTCAGTAGAAATTACTTATAAAAAACAAGAAATTGCTATTTTTAAAACACAAGGTTGTAAAAAATATGAAATATTTTTAATCTTTATATTGTATGGTATAATTAATGGAGTATTAGGTATTTTTTTTGGAAATATAACAGGCATAATATGTGCTTATTATTTAAATAATATTTTATCAGCATTAGATATATTTAATAAAATTTTTTTACCAGTAAAAATTCAAGCAATTAATATTATTTATATAGACCTTATTTTTATTATTTTTGTTATTTTATCTACTTTGTACCCTTCTTATTATGCTATGAAAATTCAACCTGCAAAAACTTTAAAATATGAATAAAATACCAATTTTAAGTTGTGTAAATGTTACTAAAATATACAAAAATAAACTTATAATACTTAACAATATAAACTTATCTATTCAAAGATCAGAAACAATCGCTATTGTTGGTCGATCAGGATCAGGAAAAAGTACGTTATTATACATATTAAGTGGATTAGACAATCCTACAAAAGGAGATGTTTTTTTTGAAGGCAAATCAATATATCGTTTATCTTCTTCACAAAGCGCTGATTTAAGAAATAAAAGTTTTGGATTTATTTATCAATTTCATCATTTGCTTCCAGATTTTAATGTTTTAGAAAATGTTTTAATGCCTGCTTTAATAGGGAAATTTAACATTAAAAATGCAAAAAAATCTGCATACGAAATTTTAGAACAATTAGGTTTACAAAAACGTGTGCATTATAAACCACATGAACTTTCTGGAGGAGAAAAACAAAGAGTAGCTATTGCAAGAGCTTTAATTAACAATCCAAAAATAATTTTTGCAGATGAACCTACTGGAAATTTAGATCAAATTTCTGCAAAAAAATTTTTTGCTTTATTAAATACTATAAATTTATATAAAAGTACTACTTTTTTGGTTGTTACACATTGTTTGAATTTTTCAAAAAAATTAAAAAAAGTGTTAGAGATAAAAAATGGTATTTTATATAAAAAAGATTTCTAAATTTTTTTTAGATTTACTCCCATTGTCATTAAAAATTGCACTAAATTTTCAAATAGGTTGGAAAAAAGAAAAAATAACTGCTTTTATTTCAAATATGTTAATCATCGGAATTACATTAAACATTATTATTAGTATTTTATCGATTAGTATAATTAACGGTTTTGAACATGCACTAAAAAATAAAATTTTAAATATAGTACCGCACTTAGAAATTAGTTTTTTAAGCAAATTTTCTATAAAAAATTGGAAATTTTTAAAAACGAAAATTTTAAACTTCCCTGACGTTATAGCAATTTCTCCATATTTAAATTTTGTTGGATTAATTGAAAATAAAATCGCATTCCATGTCCTATATATTCATGCTATTGATACTCAATATGAAACAAAATTTCAAAAAAATGTAAAATATTTTTATAAAGATCAATCAAACATCTTATTACAGCTAGATAAAATAAATAATTCTATTATCATCGGAGCAGGAATAGCAAAAAAATTTAATTTAAAAATAGGAGATAAATTATCAATTTTTCCTGCTAATATAAATAAAAAAAATAATTTTGTTTTTCCTCAATCACTTAATTTTAAAATAGTTAACATAATAAAATTTAATAGTCAATTAGATCATGACTTTGCTATTATCTCGTTATTTCATGCTCAAAAATTACTTAATAGAACAAATGAAATTGACGGTGTTAACATTAAAGTAAAAAACATGTTTAAGTTAAATAATGTAATAAAAGAATTTTTTTTAATCAATAATCCAAATTTTTTTCAAATTAATACTTGGATGTTAAAATACGGTTATATATATCAAGATATACAGACAGTTCGTGCAATTATATATTTATGTGTATTTTTAGTTTCTGTTATTTTTTCTTCTAGTATAATCTCTATGTTAACTGCAATTATGAAAAGAAAAATTTTTGATGTTGCTATTTTATTTTCTTTAGGAGCTAAAAATAGACTAATTTATAGTGTATTTTTATGGTATGGGGGAATATATATTATTTTTGGTAGTTTTTGGGGAATTTTAATAGGTTTGTTTATATCGCATTATTTTAATGTAATTATAAAAAAAATTGAAAATTTATTCAATGTTCAATTTTTATCTTCAAATATATATTTCGTAGATTCTATACCAATTCAAATTGTTGCTTTTGATATATTTTTGATTATATTATTTATTTTTATATTATTTATGATATCTAGCATATATTCTATATTCAAAATGATGCGTAAAAGTTCTAATAAATTTATATTATCTTAAAAAATTTTAAAAATTAATTTTAAGATTTAAATTTGTAAGATTTCAAAATTATTTAATATATTTTTTAAATTGACGTATAAGCTGCGTCGACAATCCAATGTACTTATCAGGAGTAATATTTTGCAAAATCTTTTTATCTGTTTCAGAAATATTTAATGTTTTAATAAATAATTTAATATTAATTTCGTTTATTTCGTGTTTTTTAAAAAAATTTTTTACTAATTCATAAGAGTTTTTTATTTTATTACGACGCATTAAAATTTGTATAGGTTCTGATAAAACTTCCCAGTGGTTATTTAAATCGTTCTTTATTTTTGAAGTATTTATTTCTAATTTTGAAAAACCATATAACATTTTTTGGTAAGCAATAAATGAATAGCTTATAGCAACTCCTATGTTTCTTAATATAGTAGAATCTGTTAAATCTCTTTGTAATCTTGAAATTGGAAGTTTCTTAGATAAAAAGTTTAAAATAGCATTAGAAAGTTCTAAATTACCTTCTGAGTTTTCAAAATCAATAGGATTTACTTTATGTGGCATAACAGAAGAGCCAATTTCGTTAACATGAAATTTTTTTTTAAAATAGTTTCTTGAAACGTATGTCCAAATATCTTGATTAAAACCAATTAAAATGCTATTAAAATGAGATATGCAATTTAAAATTTCTACAATATAATCATGTGGTTCAATTTGAGTCGTAAACACATTAGGTACAATATCAAAATTAGAAATAAATTTTTTGCTAAAATTAACCCAATCGAAGTTTGGATAAGCAATATTATGAGCATTATAATTTCCTACTGTACCATTGAATTTTCCAAGAATTTTGATTTTTTTAAGTTTTTGGTACTGTTGAGTCATTCTATAATAAAAATTTAACATTTCTTTTCCAAATGTAGACGGAGTAGCCGGTTGCCCATGAGTACGCGATAGTATTGAGATAGAATCATATTTCATTGAAAATAAGTAAATAGTACGAACAATTTTCTTCCAAATTGGCAAAATAAATTTTTTCCTAGCACGGGATAAAATTAATCCATAGGCGAGATTATTAATATCTTCAGATGTACAAGCAAAGTGTATAAATTCTGATTTTTCTTTTAAACTGATTAATAAAGAAAATTTTTCTTTTAAAAAATATTCTAAAGATTTAATGTCATGTTTTGTTTTAAATTCAATTTCTTTAATACGTTCAGCATCTTTAAAACTAAAATTGCTTATAATATTTTTTATAAATCTTTTTTCTATATTATTTAAAGGTTGTAATTCTAATATTTCATCGCATTCAGCAAGTGATTCAAACCATTTAATTTCTATTTTTAATCGAAATTTTAAAAGTGCAAATTCGCTAAATATAGATCGTAAAGGAACCGTATAATTATAATATCTACCTTCAATAGGAGAAATTGCAGTTAGTGAAGAAATATGCATATTTAAGCTCTTTAATAAAATTAAAAAATAGAAAAATTATACAAATAAGTGGTCAATATCTGTTATTTTTTATTTATTTATCAATTATAATATAAAATATATATTTGATATAACTTTTATTTTGATTTATTTAATAAATCGTGTAGTAACGTTCTGCTATGTATTATGCCGCCTCCTAAACAGCGATTTTTCAAATAAAAAACTGCAGATTGACCTGGAGTCACTGCAAATATAGGTTGATCAAAAATAACTTTCAAATATTTTTTTGATTTTGGTTTTTTAATCAAACAACCTGTATTTTCTTGACGATATCTAGTTTTTATTGTGCATTTAAGTTCACTGTTTAATGGCATTTGATCAATCCAATGCGGGTAAATAACAATTATGCTCACTGAAAGTAATGCAAGATGATTTCTACCTTGAACAACAATTAAGCTATTTTTTTTTACATCTTTATCTGCTACGTACCATGGATCTGCACATGTATTATATGTGCTATTTATATTTATCCCTTTTCTCTGGCCTATTGTGTAATATATCAAACCAGGATGATATCCTATTTTTTTATTTTTTATAGAAGTAATTATACCTGGGCTTGCAAGCAAATAATTTTTAATAAATTTTTTAAAATTTCGTTTTCCTATAAAACAAATACCTGTTGAATCTTTCTTATTAGCAGTAATTAAATTTAGTTGAGAAGCAATATGTCTTACTTGTAATTTAATGAAATTTCCTACAGGGAAAAGACATTTAGAAATTTCTTGATGTTTAATTTGATGCAAAAAATAACTTTGATCTTTATTCATATCTATTCCAGAAAATAAATAACTTTTTCCTCGAAAATCCACACGTCTTGCGTAATGACCAGTTGCAATATAATCTGCTTGCATTTCTTCGAATGCAAAATTTAAAAAAACTTTGAATTTAATTTCTTTGTTACATAGTATGTCTGGATTCGGAGTCTTACCTAGTTGATATTCTTTAAGAAATATTTTAAAAACTTTATCCCAGTATTGTTTTGAAAAATTTAATACAGTCAAATTAATTCCTATTTGCTCACATAAACACTGTGCATCTTGCAAATCCTGTTTAATAGAACAATAACTTTTACAATTATTTTCTTCCCAATTTTTCATGAATACACCTTCTACATGATAACCATTTTTTTTTAATAACCATGCAGATACAGACGAATCTACTCCTCCTGAAATACCAATTACTACTTTTTTTTTCATTTTTAAATGCTCTATAAAATAAATTTTTTTATTTATAAAAATTTATCATTTTTTTTATAAATTAAATGTTTTAAAAAAAAATAAAACGTGCAATGATGCAATGAATAATTATTTAATTAATTTAATTTTTATATAAATAAAAAAAAATATCAAATTTTATTAAAATTATAAATATAGAAGTTTTATGTAAATATTATATTGTATATTTTCTTATATTTGAATATCATAAATTGATTAAAAAAGTTTAAATTTAAAATATTAAAATAAAAATTTTCAAAAATGATACATTTTTTCAAAAAACCACTTAAAATTTAAATGTCTCATTATCTTAAATTAAAATAAAAATAATTTTCAAAATAATTTTTTAGCAAATTTTATATTTCATATTGCTATTTTCATTGAAAGAGGCTTACTGTATGATGCGTATTATTCTTTTTATATTAACTAATTTATCAGTTATGATAATATTTGGAATTATATTATCTATTACTGGTATTAAATCCTCTAGTATATTAGGGCTAATGATTATGTCGGGTCTCTTCGGATTCGGAGGATCAATAGTATCTTTATTATTATCAAAAACTATGGCTATACACGCGGTAAACGCTCAAATTATTAAAAATGCTTCTAATGAAACTGAAAAATGGTTATTAAATACGATACGCTTACAAGCAAATCAGATGTCTATTGGCATTCCAGATATAGCTATATACGAAGCTGCCGATATTAATGCATTTGCTACAGGAGCAAAAAAAAATTCTGCATTAATCGCGGTTAGTACCGGATTATTAAATAATATGGATCGTAAAGAAGCGGAAGCTGTAATAGCGCATGAAATTAGTCATATCGCAAATGGGGATATGATTACAATGACATTGTTACAAGGTATAGTGAATACGTTTGTAATATTTTTATCTCGTATTATTGCTCGATTAATATTAAATATTTCTTCTGCAAATAGAGATGAAGAAGATACTTATGCGTATGATAATTCTTGGATGTATATATGTATATCTATGGTATTAGAATTAATTTTCGGTATTTTAGCAAGCACAATTACATTATGGTTTTCTAGAAAAAGAGAGTTTTATGCAGATGCAGGATCTGCTAGATTAGTAGGCAAAAAAAATATGATTGCAGCTTTAAAAAGAATACAAACAACTTGTGAACCAAAAGTTGGTAAAGAAATTTTAGCATTTTGTATTCATGGAAAAAGTTCTTTAAATGAAATTTTCATGTCTCATCCTCCTATAGAAAAACGTATACATGCATTAGTAATGGAACATTACATTAATAAATAAAACTAATTTTCATTAAAATTTTTATAAAAAATTTTTATTAAATAATTATTCAAAATTTATTTAAAAAATTAGTTAAATTTATTATTGATTTTGATATAAAATTAAAATAAAAAAATTATAAATTAATGCACACATATTTTATGTTTAATTTATTATGATTCGCTATTCCAAGAGGGTATCTCTATATTTGATTATCAGTATAAGATACTCTCAAAATAAAAATAAAAAAAATAATCGAATTTTTACTTAATCAATCCTTTTATTCACATTTACTTTCAATATCGTAATTAAATCTATTTAATTGAAATTAAAATATTTATAACAATAAATATTTGATTATAAATTTTTTTAAAAAAATTATTACAGAATATTTAAAAATAACATTAATTGGAGTAATTACATGGAATTTTTAACAGATCCCTCATCTTGGGCCGGATTGTTAACTTTGATTATATTAGAGATAGTTTTAGGAATTGATAATTTAATATTCATTGCTATTTTATCTAATAAATTACCTCCACAACATCGCGAACGTGCACGCTTAATAGGTTTAAGTATAGCGTTAATTATACGAATAGGATTGTTATCTTTAATTTCTTGGATAGTTACATTAACTAAACCATTAATAACAATAATGAACATTATGTTTTCTGGATGTGATTTAATTTTAATATTTGGAGGATTATTTTTAATATTTAAATCCGTGACTGAATTACATGAAAGACTTGAACATAAAGAAAATAAAATTCAAGAAAATCGCGGTTATACTAGTTTTTGGATTATGGTAGTACAAATTGTAGTATTAGATGCAATATTTTCATTAGATGCAATCATGACTGCAGTAGGAATGGTAAATAATTTATATATCATGATTATTGCAGTCATATTCTCTGTAGTTATTATGTTAATTGCAGCACCAACTTTAATTCAATTTATGAATAAACATAAGACCGTAGTAGTGTTGTGTTTAAGTTTTTTATTAATAGTAGGATTTAGCTTAATTTCTGAAGGATTTAAGTATCATATTCCTAAAGGATATATGTATACTGCAATTAGTTTTTCAATATTAATTGAATTTTTTAATCATATTTCACATCGTAATTTAATAAAAAATCAATCATTAAAGCCTATGAGAGAACGTGCTGCCGAAACAATAGTACGATTAATGGGGGGGTATATAGACGATCCAATAATAGATAAAAATCTCTCAGATACTGAAAAATTGACGAATCTTGCATCTGATGAACGTAGTATGGTTGCTAATATGTTATCATTATTTACACGTTCATTATATAGTATAATGACATTACGAAAAGAAATTGTTTGGATTAATCTACAAGAACCAATTAAAAAAATTAAAGAACGTGTTTTTAATCAATCGCATAAAATGATTCCTGTATGCAATGAAACGTTAGATCAAATTATTGGGATAATACATATCACGGAGTTAATTTCTATAGATAGCATAAAACAGTTGAAACGTGTATCTAAAAGTAATGTCATTGCTACAGTACAAATAACATGCAACATATTGCAATTAATTAAAAAATTACAACATCCCAGCGGGAAAATTGTTTTTGTTTTAGATAAATCAAATAAAATTCGCGGTTTAATAACTCGTGTAGATATTTTAAAAGCTATTTTAAGTGAATTTTCCAGTTAAATAATATTAAGATGTTTTTAAAAAATTTAATAATGGGGGTAACAATGATGAAGATTTTAAAATAACTTCTTGATATTCCTCATCTAAATTACTATCATATACAATTCCACTTCCAACAGAACAAAATAACTGTTTTTCTGATGCAATTAAAGTACGAATAACTATATTAGTATTCATAGAGTTACAGCAGCTAATATAACCAATACTACCACACCATGCATTTCTTCTATTAGGTTCTAATTTTTCAATAATATGCATTGCGCTAATTTTAGGAGCGCCCGTAATTGACCCACCTGGAAAACAAGACTGAAGCAAATCTAGTGGAGAATATGCACAACTTAATTGCCCTATAACAGTACTTACCATATGATGTGCTATAGAAAAAGTTTTTATTTTAAATAAATCAATAACTGATACGGTTCCAATTTGCGCTACTTTTCCGATATCATTACGTAATAAATCTACTATCATGAGATTTTCTGCTTGATTTTTTATTGAATTTGATAACTGAAGTATATTTTGTTGATTTTTTTGAATATTTTTAGATTTTGAAATTGTCCCTTTAATTGGACAACTGGTAATAAAATTATTTTTTAAATTTAAAAAACATTCTGGAGAAAAACTTAATATACTATGTTTTTTTAATTTAATAAATGCAGAAAATGGTGCGCAGTTATAATTTAACAAATAACAAAAAATTTTCCATTCATCTCCACGATAATATGCTTGATATCTTTTCCCTAAACATATTTGATAACAATTTCCATTTAAAATATGTTGCTTAATTTTATAAAAATTTTTTTTGTATGCTTTATAATTCATATTTGTATTCCAATTTGTATATAATTGAAACATATTGGAAGTATTTTGTTTTTTAATTAACAATTTTTGAAAAATTTTAATAACATTTTTTTTATGCGTAATTAAAGTAGTACGACACAAAATATGGTCTACAATTACTGCCCAATAATAGATACCTATTGCCATATCTGGTACAGATATATCTCTTCTAGAGATGTTAGGAATTAAAAATAAACGTTTAGACAAATCGTATCCAAACAACCCTAGTGCTCCACCTTGAAAAGGTAAATTGCTATCGTATGAAGCATGCATTCCAGAATGTTGCAGATATTGTTTTACAAGAAAAAATGGATTTTCGGTACTTATACTAAATTTATTGCAATCATATTGTTTAATATAAGTATATTTATTTTGGGTAATTAACGTGATATCAGGATAAGCTACTAAAATATCAAAACGATTTATTTTTGTATGTTTTTCTCCAGAATACAAGAGCATAGACCATGGTCGATGAGAAATGTAAGAAAATAGCTCTAATGAAATTTTAGGAGAATATGATAATAAATATTTTTTTGGATATTTCATAATATATTAATATATAATATTAAAAATAATTACATAGTATATCATATTGATGATATATTTAAATTAATAAATAAAAAAACGTTATTATATTAATTTTTAAATAAATAAATACAACTTTATATCTTCCATATACTTATTGCATTTAAATTAATGTAAAAATTATTAAATTGTTATAAATTTATCATTTATTTTAAAACAACTTCATTAATATAAAAATTTATTATTTTATATAATCAAAAATTAGGTATATTAATTTATTTAGATTAAAAAAAATTTTAAATGTAATCTAATTCGGAGAATATATGAAAATTTTTTGGAAATTTATTTTTGATCCCTTCATATGGTTATGGAATATATTAAATTTTACTCGAAAGTTAATTTTAAATATATTATTAATATGCATATTTACTGTATGTATTATATTTTATTTTCAAATATATCTTACTCCTCCTGATTCTAAACAAGGAGCTTTAGTACTTGATTTAGTTGGCACAATTGTAGATAAACCAACAGTGCATAATCGATTTAAACAAATTAGTCGTGAAATATTAGGCGCGCCTAATGCACGACTATATGAAAATTCTTTATTTGATATAATATATGCTATTCGTCAAGCTAAAAATGATAAAAATATTACCGGATTAGTATTGTCTTTAAAAGATTTTACAGGTTCAGATCAAACATCTTTAGAATATATTGGAAAAGTTTTAATTGAATTTAAAAGTTCTGGAAAACCAATATATTCAATTAGTGACAATTATACTCAAGTACAGTACTTTTTGGCTAGTTATGCAAATAAAATTTATCTTACTCCTCAAGGTACAGTAGATTTGCATGGATTAGCAACAAACAATTTTTACTATAAAACATTTTTAAAAAATTTAAAAATTAATACATATGTTTTTAGAGTGGGTACATATAAATCTGCAGTGGAACCAGTAATTAGAGATAGTATGTCAGATGCTGCTCGAACAGCAGATAGTAGATGGATTAAAAGATTATGGAGAAATTATTTAGATATTATATCGACTAACAGAAATACTGAGATTAATAAAATTTTTCCTACTGCACAAGAAGTTTTAGAAAAATTAAAAATTGTTGATGGCAACCCTGCTCAATTTGCGCTAAATAGTAATTTAGTTGATATCGTTGCTTCTAGACCATCTATTGAAAATGATATGATTAAAATATTTGGATGGAATAAAAATGAAAGATCTTTTAATAAGATTAGTATTTACAATTATCAATCTAAAGTTAATCAAAATGGACAGATAGCAGTAATATTTGTAAATGGTATTATTGTAGATGGACCAGAAAAATCTGGATTTTCTAGCGGAGATATGATTGCAGCACAAATTAAACAAGCGCGTTTAGATCCAGAAATTCGAGCTTTAATAATACGAATTAATAGTCCAGGAGGGAGCGTAAATGCATCTGAAATAATCCGTTCTGAACTCGTAGAAACTCGTGAATCTGGAAAACCTGTTATTGTTTCTATGGGAGGTGTTGCAGCATCTGGAGGATATTGGATTTCTACTCCGGCAAGTTATATTATAGCTAGTCCAAATACACTAACTGGTTCAATTGGAATATTCGGAATTATTAATACTATAGAAAATACTTTAGAAAGTTTAGGTATTTATTCTGATGGAGTTTCTACTTCTCCTCTAGCAAATATTGCAATTACAAGAAAATTACCTATAGAATTTTTAAAAAAAATGCAACTTACTGTTGAAAATGGATATCATAATTTTTTAGCATTAGTAGCAAAGTCTAGACATAAAACAATTAACGAAGTTGATCGCATAGGTCAAGGACATGTATGGATAGGAACAGACGCATTAAAAAAAGGTTTAATCGATCAATTAGGTGATTTTGATGATGCAGTAAATAAAGCAGCAGAATTAGCAAATTTATCGGTTTATCAAATTAAATGGCATGATCATGAATCTAGTGTTTTTGAATTTTTTACGCAAACTAAAATGTTAATTCAAATTATTAAATTTTGTTTAATATATATTTTTCCAAATTTAGAAATAGACAAAATTATTAATTTTATGAACATAAATACTTTAAATGGGTCAATATGGAATGATCCACAAAATTGTTATGCAATTTGTATGTCATGTCAAAAAATAATATAAATTAATTTTTTAGTGTATACAAAAAATATTTTACAATTAATACTTGACGTATAAATAAGTTTTTGTTTATGTACCAATATGTTTTATTTATATAAATAATAAATTATTGGTGATTTTTATGTCTATTAATATAGGATTAAATGGTTTTGGAAGAATTGGACGTATGATTTTTAGAATAGCACAAAAAAGAAAAAATGTTAATATTATTGCAATTAATGATTTATGTAATATTAATTACATCTCTTATATGTTAAAATTTGATTCTACTCATGGTAAATTTAAAAAAGAAATTTTCGTAGGATCATCATATTTAAAAATTGATAATAAGAAAATTTATTGTTTTTCTGAAAAAGATCCGTCTAAATTACCATGGAAAGATTTAAACATTGACGTAGTAATTGAAGCAACCGGTTTTTTTTTAACAAAAGAAAATGCTCAAAAACATATTTTTTCTGGAGCAAAAAAAGTAATTATGACAGCACCTCCACATGACAACACACCAATGTTCGTAATGGGAGTAAATCATGAAACATATAAAGGCGAAAAAATTATTTCTAATGCATCATGTACAACAAATTGCTTAGCTCCTTTAGCTAAGATATTGCATAGTCATTATGAAATAAAACAAGCACTTATGACTACAGTACACGCTGTTACAGCAACGCAAAATCCTGTAGATGGGCAATTCATGCAAAACTGGAGAATCGGAAGAAGCTGTTTAAATAACATTATTCCTACACGTACAGGTGCTGCAGAAGCAGTCGGAAAAGTCATTCCAGAATTAAAAAATAAAATAACTGGAATATCATTTCGTATACCTACTTTGAATGTATCTGTAGTAGATCTTACAGTGAATTTTATTCATCAAACGTCTTATAAAGATGTATGTAATATGATTAAAAATGCATCAAAAAGTTCTTTAAAGGGAATTTTAGGATATATCGAAGAAGATGTAGTATCGTCTGATTTTAATGGAGAATGCCTAACTTCTATATTTGATGCCAAAGCTGGTATGGCACTAAATAAAAACTTTATGAAACTCATATCTTGGTATGATAATGAAAGCGGGTATTCAAGTAAAATTTTAGATTTAGCGCAATACGTATGTTAATACTTATATATTTTAGTTTATTGAAAAGACGACTATCATCGGTAGTCGTCTTTTTAAAAGAAGATAATTTAATTCGATTTTTAAAAAAAATTATAAAAAATAAAATTATTTTTTTATTTTTTAAAAAAAATTTCTTTCTAGATTTTATTTAGATACAGCTACCATAGCTGGTCTTAATAATCTATCATGTAACATGTATCCTTTTTGCATAATTTGCATTACTTGATTAGGTTGAAATTCTTGAGTATCTAAAACAGTCATAGCTTCATGTATTTTAGGATCAAAAACAACATTAATTTTATCAATACAGGTAATATTGAATGATTGCATAACTTTTGTAAATTCTTGCAAAGTTAATTTTATACCTTCAATTATCGGCTTTATATCTGTATTCAATTTATTAGACACTTCCAAAGTGCGTTCAAGATTGTCAATAATAGGTAAAAGTGCAATAGAAAATTTTTCTAATGAAAATTTATGAGATTTTTCTATGTTTAACTGAGTACGCTTTAATATATTTTCAATTTCTGCTTTGTTTCTTAGTATTTGATCATGGTGCATTTTTTTCATTTTTGATATTTTTTCTTCTAATTCAAAAATAATTTCATTTTTTTTTAAGATTTCTTTTTCTTTTTCTATACTTTGTTTTTTTTCTGCAAGTATATCTTTTTTAATAATATTTTCATGAAAATTTTTATTTGATTCGTTTTTAGATATATATCATGTGTATTTTCATCTTTTTGCACATTTTGATTACAACTATTATTTTCGTCAACTTTTGTCATATTTTTATCGTTCTTCATAAGTATCTCCAATCAATATATTTTAAAATTTAAAGTTTTACTTTAATTGATGTTTTTATGTATAAAGTATAAAAATCATAACATAAACTAGCATAACACGGTGAATTGTATGAATCATGTTTTTAAAATTATTGGAATTATGGGATATCAATATTGTTTACAAAAATTATCTATATACAATATATTATATAATTGGTTAAAACGTATAGGTTATACGGTTATTTTAGAATTAAATATTGCAAAAATTTTGCATTTAAAAAATATTTTAACTGGTAATATTGTAAAAATCGGAAAAATTTCAGATTTAGTAATCATAGTTGGTGGTGATGGTAGCATATTGAAAGCTGCAAAAATATTATCTGTATATTCTGCAAAAATTATCGGAATTAATATGGGTAGTTTAGGATTTTTAACTGATTTAGATCCACATTCAGCATTAAAAGAACTTCAGAATATATTAAATGGAAATTTTTACATAGAAAATCGATTTTTACTTGATATTCATTTATTCAAAAATAATTTTTATACAAAAAAGAAAATGGCAATTAATGAAATAGTAATACATTCTCAAAAAATTGCTAAAATCATCGAATTTGAAGTTTATATTGATAGAAATTTTGCATTTTTTCAAAAGTCTGATGGTTTAATTATATCTACACCTACAGGTTCAACTGCATATTCATTATCTGCAGGAGGACCAATACTTATTCCAACATTAAATGTAATTATGCTAATCCCTATGTTTTCTCATGAATTATCTTCCAGAACATTAATCATAAGTAATAAAAGCATTATAGAAATAAAATTTCCTAGAAATATGATGAACGTAATTGTTAGTTGCGACGGTAAAACTTCATTTAAAATGTCAAAAAATGCAAAAATTTTTATTCAAAAAAGTAAATTTTTTTTAAAATTATTACATTCAAATAATTATAAATATTTTCATGTATTAAATAAAAAATTAGGATGGTCGACTAAATATTTTAAATAAAATTTTTTCAAAAATTTAATTTTTGAAATTTGAATTTATTTAAAAAATTTATTAATTATATTATCAGGTATATTTTAAATATTTATATAAATCATCAAAGGCTTACTATCTATAATTAAAATTAATTTTAGAGTAAAATATTATTTTTATAAGAAAAATCAGTATTCGTATTATTAAATCACTAAAAATTATATTTTTAATTCTATTTAAGTTTGCTTCTATAATTTGCTTCTTGTAAAAATAAATACATAATACTGTTCAATTTTTTTTTTAAGAATAAATTAAAGCATTTATTTATATATTTTTGATTGGAATTAAACATTAACTCGAATTTTATTTTAGTAGTATTAGAATTAATTGCAAGAAATTTCCATTCTGCTTTAAACGAACTAAATTTACCTGAAATTAGTTGAATATTAATGCTAACATATTTAATACATGTATTTTGAGTAATTAATATTTCTTTGAAACCTAAAAAAGATAATTGTATTTCGCAAATAAATATATTATTATTTTTTTTTAAAATACGACTACTAGTACACCAAGGAAAAAATTTTGAATATTTATTAACATCATTAATTAATTCAAACATATATTGTATATTATAAGGAGCTATCATACTTTTATTAATATATGACATAATTAAATTCTCATAATGAATGTAAAGCTTAATAGAATAAATGCTTAAAAATATAAAAAAAAATAACATTAAAATAATTGTAAATAATAAATACGTTCAATACAATATGTTTATTTCAAAAGAATTAGAAGCAGGGATCGCTTTACAAGGATGGGAAGTAAAAGCAATACGCAAAAAAAAAGTAAACATTAGTAAAAGCTACATAACTATAAAAAATAATTCAGCTTATTTAATAGGAGCATTGTTTCAACCCATAGTTGCATGTCATCCACATTTAGTTTATGATCAAATGCGTTCAAGACAACTATTATTGAAAAAATCTGAACTGAATTCGCTAATCGGGTATTCAAAAATTAATGGATTTACAATAGTAGTTTGTTGTTTATACTGGAAAAATTCTTATATAAAAGCAAAAATAGGAGTAGCAAAAGGCAAAACTAAACATGATAAAAGATTAAATATTAAAAATAAAGAATGGAAAATCAAAAAAATGCGTTTACTAAAAATAAAAAATATATCTTAGTAACATAAGGGGCTGATTTTAGGATTCGACGAGATTAATAAAACTAACGATGCATGCCGAGATGAGGTGGACTCGTAAAACCTCGTATTATAACTGCAAAACAAAAATACCAAGAGCCTGCTTTATTAGCAGCTTAATCAGTATATAATCTGAGGCTCCTTCTATGATTTTCTTTCTCTAAGTTGATCAATAGAAGTCACTATTAGAGATCGCGTTATATGTAATCTTGTAAACATTAGCGTTAAATAAAATCAAGATAAGTTTTAAATCATGTGTCTTTCTATCGATTTAAAACGAAAAATAGGAAAGACTAAGCATGTAGTATCAATAGAATTAAAATTTCGGACGCGGGTTCGAATCCCGCCAGCTCCAAAAAAAATCTAAAAATGTATACATAAACTACACATATTTGCTTATATAGCAACTTTATACTACCATTAAATCTGTAAGGATTTTTATGCGCACTACTTATTGTGGAGAAATTAATACATTGCATATGGGAAAAAAAATAACTATATGCGGATGGGTAGATCAAATAAGAAACTTTGGAAAATTAATATTTTTAGATGTTCGAGATTGTACAGGAAAAATACAAGTATGTTTTAATATTAAACATAATAATGATTTATTTAGAGATGTTAATCAAATAAAAAAAGAATCTTGTTTGCAAATTTCTGGAACTGTATGTGTAAGAAAAAAAAATACATCATCTAATTTAAAAAATTATAATTATTTGGAAATACAAGCAAGTTATTTAAATATTTTTAATATTTCTGAACCACTTCCTATTGATTTTAACCAAAAAATCTCAGAAGAACAACGATTAAAATTTAGATATCTTGATTTACGTCGTCCAATTTTTTTTAAAATATTAAAATTAAGATCAAAAGTATCTAAATTTATTCATAAATTTATGGAAAAAAATAAATTTATAGAAATCGAAACACCCATTCTATCACATTCTACAATAGAAGGCGCAAGAGATTATTTAATTCCTAGCAGAATCCATAAAAATTCATTTTACGCATTACCACAATCACCGCAAATATTTAAACAGCTATTAATGATTTCTGGAATAGATCGCTACTATCAAATAGCAAGATGTTTTAGAGATGAGGATTTAAGATCGGATCGTCAACCAGAATTTACACAGATAGACTGCGAATTATGTTTTGCCGACGGAGAAAAAGTAAAAATTTTTATTGAAAAATTAATTAAAAAATTATGGTTAAAATTTCTTAATATCAAATTGAACGATTTTGTGCAGATTAGCTATACCCAATCTATTAATAAATTCGGTTCTGACAAACCAGATTTAAGAAATCCTATAGAATTAATTAATATTACAAATATTTTAGATAAAAAAAATATAATATATAAAAAATTTTTCATTACAGCTATAAAATTTTCAAATCAAATATCTTTAAATCAAGATCAAATTAAACAATATCGTAGATACGTTGTTTCTCATGGAGGAAATAATTTATTTACAGTGCATATAGAAGATCTAAATAGATATATATTTTGCTCCAAAATAAGCAAAAAAATATTTTTACAAAATATTTCAGAGATAATAACTTATACAAAATCAAAAATAAAAAATACAATTTTAATTGTCATAGAAAAAAGTGCAACGTTAGAAGTTTCTGGAAAATTGCGCTTAAAATTAGGATTAGATCTTAATCTAACAAATTTAAATAATTGGCATCCTGTATGGATTACAGATTATCCTTTATTTAAATTAGAAAATAATCATCGATTTTCATCTGTGCATCATCCATTTACTGCTCCAAAAAATATGAACTTAGAATTATTAAACTCTCCTATAAATTTAAAATCAACAGCATACGATTTAGTAATTAATGGATATGAAATTGGAAGTGGTTCATCTCGAATTCATAAATATCAAATACAAAAAAAAATATTTGAAATATTAGGTATGAATTACGATAAACAAAAACAAGAATTTGGATTTTTTTTAGATGCTTTACGCTATGGTGCTCCGCCTCATGCGGGCTTTGCATTTGGATTAGACCGCATTATTATGCTGATTAGTAATACAAATAAAATTAGAAACGTTATTGCATTTCCAAAAACTACTTCTGCTTCGGATTTAATGACAAATTCGCCAAAAATAATTAGTTAGAAAATTTTTCATATATTAACTATATACTTTTTAAAAAAGTTAATATATTTTTTATTTCTTGTGAAAAAGGAAAACAAAATTCATGGCTGTTATACTTGGAGTAGACCCGGGATCAAAAATTACTGGATACGGAATAATAAAATATTGTCATCACAAAATTACATATATTACTAGTCAGAAGATTATTTTGAATAAATATATTTTTAACGAACGTTTAAAAAATATTTATTCTTACACTAAGAGTATTATTTTTGAATTTAATCCCAAATATTTTGTAATAGAAAAAGTTTTTTTTTATAAAAATGCATCTTCAGCATTAAAATTAAATCAAGCAAGTTGCGCAGCAATATTAGCCGCAATTAATTCAAATATATCAGTATTTGAATATACATCTAGTAAAATTAAAAAATTAATTTCAGGTAATGGTAGATCAAAAAAGTTAAAAATAAAAAATCGTGTATGTAAAATACTAAATTTATCTTGCAAAAATATTCAAATTGACGAATCTGATGCGCTCGCAGCTGCAATTACGCACTGTTTTTATATATAATTTTATAAAATTAATATATTTTTTATCTAAGTTTACATAAAAAATTAAATTTTAACGCAATATATTTTTACGTTTAAATACAATACTGATAAAAAATAAAATTGTTGCGCATAATATTACAGATGGTCCTGAAGGAAAATCATATGCAACAGATAATATAAAACCTGAAGTAATTGATATTATACTTAATAAAATTGCATATATCACCATGCTTTCTGGAGATTTTGCATAAAATCTAGCAGTTGCTGCAGGAACAATAAATAATGCTGTAGCCGTAAAAGCACCAATAAATTTAATTGACAATCCAACAGTAAATGCTATTAGTAACATTAAAATTAATTGTATTTTAAATACATTGATTCCGTCAATGTGAGCCAACTCAGAATGTATAGATATCAGCAAAAAAGACTTCCAATAATATAGAATAGTAATTAATATTATACATACTCCACATCCTATAGTAATAACATCTTGAAATGATATCATTAAAAAATCTCCGAAAAGATAATGCATAATATTCATGCTACTATCTTGTGATAAACTTGATATTAATAATCCTAAAGATAATGAAGTATACGAAATTATATTTAATAAAATATCTATAGAATATGGATATATGTATTTAATGTACATTAACATTATAGTAAGAATTACCATAGTTAATATTACCGCATACATTGGATTTATTTTTAAATGTATGCTAAGTGCAATACCGAGTAATGATGCATGTGATAAAGTGTCTGTAAAATAAGACATTTTCTTCCATATTAAAAAAGATCCAAGAAAACCGGTAGCTAAAGATAGCAGTGTTCCTGAAATCCATCCTAATACTAAAAGATCAATCATTATTTTTTCCTAAAAATTATTATTTTTTAATATTTTCATTATTATGATTATGCCAATATATAGCATGTTGTTTTCTATAAAAATTACCAAATATTCGAATAAAATTTGGATGATCATAAATTATTTTTGGTTCTCCAGAGCATAAAATAGAACGATTTAAACAAATTACTTCATTTGTTTTTGCCATAACTATATGTAAGTTATGTGATATTATAAATATAGAACAAGAAAAAATATGATGTATTTTATTAATTAATTGATATAATAATATTTGTCCATTCATATCTAATCCTTGATCGGGTTCATCTAACACTATCAGATGTGGAGAATTAAACAATGCACGAGCTAGTAGTATTTTTTGGATTTCTCCTCCAGATAACTTATGTATAGATTGTTTTAATAAATGTTCAGATTGCACTTGTTTTAAAAGATCTATAATATTTTTATGTTGTTTATTTATAGTTAAATTTAGAAAATTTTCGACTGTAATTGGAAAATTGACATTAAAATAAATTTTTTGCGGAATATAGCTAATGCGTAGATTTTTTTTTTTAAATAATTTACCAGAATTAGGCTTAATAAAGCCTAATATGACTCGGGCTAATGTTGATTTTCCAGCTCCATTAGGACCTATTAAGGTGATAATTTTTTGAGTATCGATATTAAAAGAAATGTTATCTAATATTTTTTTTTTTTTGAAAAAAATAGAAATATTTTTTAAGTAAACTAAAGACATTTAGAATTAAAAATTAAATTAGTAAAGTGTTGATTATAATATGTTATATATAATATATATTTAAAGATAAAATTATGAATTTTAGAAAAAAAAAGTTACTTTTAATAAGTAAATACAATTTTATATACAAAAATAGATATATTTTAGTACTTATTTTTTTTATTTTTTCAAAAGTTTCTTTTAGTAGTATAGTAACATCGATTCGTCCAATTGGATTTATTGCTGCTGCAATTGCAGACGGTATACTTCCGGTGGAAGTACTACTTTCTAATAATGCTTCTCCGCATACATATCATATCAAGCCATCTGATATTTTAAAAATAAAAAAAGCAAATATCTTAATATGGGTAGGACCAGAATTAGAATCTTTTATTGTACAAGCATCTTCTTTATTATTAAAAGAAAAACAAATTATTATTGCTCATTATAACGAGGTTATTGCATTTTTAATAAAAAATAATACATGTTTAAATATAAATAAAAAATCAGAACTATATAATATGCATATTTGGTTATCTCCTGAAATTGCATATGTTTTGTCTAAAATAATTTATGAAAAAATATTGTATTTGATACCAAATAGCAAAAAACAATTAGATATTAATTTAGAAAATTTTCATAATAAATTATCTCAAATAAGTACTTTAATTCATAAAAATCTTGATAGCATTAAAAATAAAAAATATTATGTGTTTCATGATGCTTATAGTTATTTTGAAAAATATTTTCATTTAATGCCATCCGGATGTTTTATGATGAATCCAGATGTATCTATAGGAGCGCATACATTAAATATAATTAAAAAAAAAATTAAAACAGAAAAAATCGATTGTATTTTTATTGAACCACATATGCAATCAAAAAAGATTATTTCAATTATCAATCATGCTAATATTTCTATAGGGATATTAGATCCTTTAGGAAAGGATATACCTTTAGACAAAGATAGTTATATTAAATTTTTATTAAAAATATCAAATCAATATATATATTATTTAGATCGAGGAAATCATGAATGAGTCAAATAATTCAATTTTTTATTTCTACTGTTAGATGTTTTCCTCGATATCATTTGTTCATATTAGAATGCTTAATTTTTATTACTCTGTTTACTATATTTTTTCGCCCATATATATATAAAACTAAAAAATATTTAATAGATATTATACAATATTCATTAAAATCCTCAGATAATAAAAATAAACTATTATACGAACCCGAATTAAATTCTGAGCTTTTATATCAAGAAACTCCATTCATAGAAGATATCGAAGAATCAACAAAAACGAATAATTATATTAATAATTATACTATCACACAAGGCGATACATTGATAACTGTATTAAATCAATATGGTATAAATTCTTCAGATATTGCTAACTTAACGAAACAATACAAAAATCTAAAAAACTTAAAAGTTGGACAATATATATCTTGGGAAATTAATTCTTTAGGAAACTTAAATAGACTTGTTTGGGAAGTATCTTCTAAAGAGATTAGAACATACGAACGTATTAATCGCACTAAATTTATAGAAAAAATATCTAACATTTCTGGAAAATGGCAAAATGTAATATTGAAAGGGTGTTTAAATGATAGTTTTATAAATAGCGCATATTTATCTGGATTTAGTTTTAATGAAATTGAAGCTGTTATGCAAGCATTACAATGGCAATTGGATTTTCGAAAGTTACATAAAGGTGATCAATTTATAGCTTTATTTGATAGAGAAATAATAAATAAAAAAATCGAACAAAGTCGTCTTTTAGCTATTCGTTTAAAAACAAGAGGAAAAGATCACTTTGCTTTTCGTGCTGAAAATAATAAATTTTATGATCAACAAGGTTTTGGAATATCTCAAAATTTTTTAAAATATCCAATTAAAAACAATTTTGTGCATATTTCATCTATATTCAATATGTATCGATTAAACCCTGTTACTAGAAGAATTATGCCACATAAAGGCGTAGATTTTGCAGTACCTATTGGCACACCAGTTTTAGCTGTAGGAGATGGATTAGTAATATTTAAAAAACACGATCCATTTGCTGGCAATTATATTGTGATTAAGCATGGAAGACAGTATATAACGCGTTATATGCATTTAAAAAAAATCTTTGTAAAAATAGGAGAAAAAGTAAGAAAAGGAGATAAAATTGGTTTTTCTGGCAACACTGGAAGATCTACGGGGCCTCATTTACATTTTGAAGTTTGGGTAAATCATAGAGCAGTTAATCCCTTGACGATCAAAATCAGCCGTGATTCTGTGCTTTCTAAAATTGAAAAAGAAAGATATATTGCTCGAGTACAAAACATTTTACCACAGTTAGAATTTTAATTAAAAACAGATTGTAATGTTTCTAAGATTAATTGAGAATTTAATATTAATAAAACTACAGTAGAAATCCATCCCAACATAGAAGCAAGAAAACAGTTACTAAATTTTCCCATTGTTTTTTTAGATGATGTCAAATATAACAAAGGAATCATAGAAATAGGGAGAGATAAGCTTAAAAATATTTGTGTATATACTAAAAGTTTTTCTACTACATCTTCTCTATTGCCCCAGTAGTATATACATGAAATTACTGGCATAATCGCTAAAGCTCTTGTAAGCATACGTCTTTTCCAGATAGATAATTTTAAATTTATAAAACCTTCCATGACGATTTGTCCAGTTAAAGTACCTGTAATTGTTGCATTTTGACCGGAAAACAAAAGTGCTAAAGCGAATAAAGTAGCTAAAGTTGAACTAGCAATAATTCCAACCATATCTCGATTTTTTAATGCATCATATAATTGCGTAAATCTTCCAATATCATCTGGATTTTTTCCAAAAAATAATGCTGATCCTAAAATTAATAATAAACAATTAATAATAAATGAAAAACTTAATTGTATATTAGAATCAATTTTTGCATATTTAATTGCTTCTTTTATCGAGTCTTCATTAATACGATCATATTTTCTAGATTGTACAATTGATGAATGTAGGTATAAGTTATGAGGCATAACAGTGGCTCCTACAATTCCTAATGCGATAAAAAAAGCCGATTCTTTTTTATCTACGTGTGCGATTAAAATTTCTTTTTTTGGAATAAAAGATAAAAGGATGCTCTTAATACTAGGATTGGCAAGAGCTACTTCGTACATAAAAATAAAAAATATTGTAGCAATTAATACAAATACTAAAGCTTCTATTTTTCTAATCCCGTACTTGACGAGTATAAGCAATAAAAATACGTCTATAATTGTAATTATTACTCCAATAATTAATGGAATCTTGAACAATAAATTTAATGCAATTGCGCTTCCGATGACTTCTGCAATTTCTGTAGAAATAATAGCTAATTCGGCAATTATCCATAAAAAAAAAGAAATCTTATTTCCTACTAGATTTTTAGTAGCTTGTGCTAAATCTGTTCCTGTAACAATACCGAGTTTTGCGCACATTGTTTGCAGTAACATTGCAATTAAGCTGGATAATAAAATTACTGAAAGTAACAAGTATCCGTATAATGCTCCTCCTTGAATAGAAGTAATCCAATTTCCTGGATCCATATATCCAACTGCCACTAATGCTCCTGGGCCAGAAAAAGCAATTAATTTTTTTAAGCTACTACTTTTTTTTTCAGGTATTGGTACGGTATTGTTAATTTCTTCTAAACTTTTTTGATTAGATTGTTCCATGATTTTTCTCAATTGTAAATTATCATGATTATTTTTAGAAAAATAATAATTGAAAAGAACATCTGATTGTAGGGCATTAGACTGTTTAATTTGAATATTACATAAAATTTAAGTTTTATAAAATTTTTCTGAAAATTTTAATTAATTTTTTTCTCCTCTGACTGGATTCGAACCAGTGACATACGGATTAACAGTCCGCCGTTCTACCAACTGAACTACAGAGGAAAATAATAACTTTATAAAATTATTTCATTTATTTTATGAAATGTCAAAAAATATTTTTATATTAAATTTTTATTTTTTTTTTTTTTGATTTATATTGGAATATAAATATTTAAATTGTAGCACTTGATGTTTGATCAAGAAAATTTAAAATTTTCTGAGGAAAATTAAAAGTTTATATAATAATTAATTGATACATATATATTAAAAAAATAATTTAAAAATTTAATTGTCTTTAACTTTAACTTTTTTATTTATTATTTGATAATTATTTTGTACACATAATAATGTTATTTTTAATGATAAAGTTCTTTTTAATATTTAAAAGAATTTTTTCTTAACTATAGAAACTTTGAATTATTCTAAATTGCAAATATATATTGAATATTTATTTACTAGGATAAATAAATGCAGCATAAAAAAATTGTAGATTTTGGATTTTCTTTAATTACAGAATCAGAAAAATATATTTTATTAGAACGCATATTTAATTCGATTGTACATCGATATGATATAATGAATGACCTTATGTCATTCGGTATGCATAGAATATGGAAAAATTTGCTTTTAAAATGCAGTAATATACGTTCAGAATATGTGACACTAGATTTAGCGAGTGGTACAGGAGATATCACAGAAAAATTGTCAAAATTTATTCGATCAGGGTTTATTGTATCTTTAGACATTAATAAAAAAATGTTAAAAACAGGTCGTGATAAATTAAGAAATCGTGGAATTATAAAAAATATTTTTTATATACAGGCTAACGCCGAATGTTTGCCTTTTAAAACAAATACATTTGATAATGTAATTGTTTCTTTTGGGTTACGCAATTTTACTCAAAAAGAAAAAGCAATTCAATCTATATTTCGCGTGTTAAAATCTGGAGGAGAATTATTAATACTTGAATTTTCTACACCATGTTCTAAATTTTTAAAAAAAATTTACGATTATTACTCTTTTAATTATCTTCCGAAACTTGGAAAGATAGTTGCAGGAAATTCTGAAAGTTACCAGTATTTAGTAGAATCCATTCGGATGCATCCTAATCAAAATAAGTTGCAAAAAATACTATTAAAATCTGGATTTTATAGTGCAGAATATACGAATATCCTCGGAGGAATTGTAGCAATTCATAAAAGCTATAAATTCTAAAAAATTTATATTTTACGATTACTAAATAATAAATTTAAAAAATTTATATAAAATCAGATAAAATAATATTTTTTAAATTTATTTAATATTTTTAAATTAAGATTTATTTTATCAAAAATTTTAAATATTTAAATACAATTTAATTTAAATAAAAATAAATGCAAAAAATTTATACAAAATATAATGTTACGTAACAGTTATCGTTTATACGAGATTATTAAAATTATATTGACATATGGATTAGATGATGTAATACCAAAAAAATATATTTTTTTTCACCTTTTTAGAAAATTATTTTTTTGGTTATCTAACAAACATAAATCAATGCAATTTTCTAAAAGATTACGATTTACTCTTGAAAAATTAGGACCCATATGGATTAAATTTGGACAAATGTTATCGACTCGTCGTGATTTATTTGACAATAGTATTATTAATCAATTAGAAAATTTGCAAAATAATACTACTCCCTTTGATGGTCATAAAGCGCGTAAATGTATTGAAAATTCTATTAAAAGTTCTATCGATTCTCAATTTAATAACTTTAATATTACACCTATAGCATCTGCTTCTATTGCTCAAATACATACAGCAAAGCTAAAAAACGGTAAAGAAGTTATTATTAAAGTGATTCGTCCAAATATAATATTAAAAATTAAAGCTGACATTCGATTAATGCTTAAGATCGCTAAATTAATTTCTTGGATTTCTAAATATGGGAAAAATTTAAAATTAATCAGTATTATTAAAGAATATGAAAAAATATTATTGCAAGAAACAAATTTACTGTATGAAGCAGTAAATACTATGCAATTAAGACGTAACTTTAAAAAAAGTTGCATGTTATATATACCAAAAGTATATATTAATTATTGTAGCAAAACTGTTATGGTTGTAGAAAAAATTCAAGGAATTCATATTAATAACATTAGCATTTTAAAAAAATATGGAATAAATATGAAGCTACTTGCTGAAAGAGGAGTAAAAATATTTTTTGCTCAAGTATTTAGAGATAATTTCTTCCATGGAGATATGCATCCCGGCAATATTTTAGTAAGTCATAAACAACCAAACAATCCCAAATATATTGCTATTGATTGCGGTATTATTGGAAGATTAGAAAAATTAGACAAGTATTTATTAGCAGAAAATTTCATTGCTTTTTTTAATAGAGATTATCGAAAAATAGCAAAATTACATATTTATGCTGGATGGGTTGACAAGTATACGAATATAAATGATTTAGAAATTGCTATTAGAATAGTATGCGAGCCAATTTTTGAAAAAAAATTATCAGATATTTCTTTTGGAAAAATTTTGCTTGCATTTTTTACGGCTACCCGAAACTTTAATTTTTCTATTCAACCGCAATTAATTTTACTTCAAAAGACTTTGTTTTACATAGAAGGTATTGGAAAACAATTATATCCTAAATTAGATTTATGGAAAACAGCTAAGCCTTTTTTAGAAAATTGGATTAAAAATGAAATAGGATTTATAGGAACATTACGTTATTTAAAAAAAAAACTGCCTTTTTGGATATCATATCCAAATATTAAATATCAAAAAAATATGTTATCTCGATTTAATTTGAGTAATCAAAAAAATAAAATTTGCACATCGAAATCTATTAATTATATTACTTTTTTAAAACTAGTTTTTTTATTTTTATTAGGAGTAGTTTTTTTTCTATGTAGCATTGTACTAACTTTTTTTCAAAAAAAAACAATAAATATATTTTCAATTGTGCTTATAATCTTTAGTATTTGTATATGGTTGTATATATGGAATGTTTTAAAAAAATTAGAATAATGCATATAAACAATGTTTTATATATTTATAAACGTTAAAATAGATTAAGATTGTGTTTAAAAATTAAGCTTTGCAGATTAAAAAAAAATATATAAACGTGTTAGTTTATAATTTTATTGATACAAATTACATATATATAATCAAAAAATTATTAATTTATAATAAATCTTATTATACTTTTTAATTGAACGAACCTACAATATTTTGAATTTAATTAATAAATTTAAACAATACACCATATTTAAAAAATGATTGTAAAATAATTTGTTATAAATATTTTAATAAAATTAAATTTATTTCAAATATAGTTTTTAAAAATGAGTATATGTCATGCAATATAAAAGTTTACGAAACTTCGTTGATATCTTAGAAAAAAAAAATCAAATAAAACGCATTTTATTACCTATCGACCCTAATTTAGAAATTACTGAGATAGCATATCGAACTTTACAAGCAAAGGGTCCAGCTTTAATTTTTGAAAATCCATTAGGGTATAATATACCGGTTCTATGCAATTTGTTTGGTACACAAGAACGTATACTTATGGGAATAGGAAGGAGTACTCTAGACTCTTTAAGAGAATTAGGAAATTTAATTGCTTTTTTAAGAAAACCAGAATTACCTTGTAATTTCCGTGATTTTTTTAATATGGCTCCAAAATTTACTACTATATTAAGCATGCTAACTAAAAAAGTCAAAAATGCTCCATGTCAGGAAGAAGTAATTTCTGGAAATAAAGTAGATCTAGGAATTCTACCTATTATGCGTTGTTGGCCCGAAGATGTTGCACCTCTAATTACATGGGGTTTAACTATCACAAAAGGTTTATATAAAAAAAGACAGAATCTTGGAATTTATCGACAGCAAATATTGTCTAAAAATAAAACTCTTATCAGATGGCTTCCTAATCGAGGAGGATTTTCAGATTTTCAAACATGGTTGAAAGCAAAAAAAAACAAGGATCAAGTGTTTCCTGTTGCAGTCGCTTTAGGTCCTGATCCAGCTACTATGCTAGCTGCAGTTACACCTATTCCAGACAATATATCCGAATATTCGTTTGCAGGTCTATTAAGAAAAAACAAAACAGAGGTAGTAAAATGCATATCTTCTGATTTAGAAGTACCAGCAAATTCTGAAATTATCTTAGAAGGTTTTTTGAGTGATCAATTTTCAGAAGAAGGTCCATATGGAGATCATACTGGATATTATAATGAAGTTGAAGTATTTCCTATATTTACAGTTACACATATTACTAAAAGAAAAAATCCTCTATATCATTCTACGTATACAGGAAAACCAATAGACGAACCAGCTATGATTGGATCAGTGTTAAATGAGCTTTTTATACCTATATTACAAAAACAATTTCCGGAAATAATAGATTTTTATTTACCTCCAGAATGTTGTTCATATCGAATGTGTATTGTTAGTATACAAAAAATGTATGTCGGACATTCAAGACAATTAATGATAAGTATCTGGTCTATTTTGCGTCAATTTATGTATATTAAATTTATTATTGTATGTGACAATGATATAAACATAAGAAATTGGAAAGAAGTAATGTGGTCTTTATCAACTAGAGTAGATCCAATGCGAGATACAATAATAATTGATAATATGCCAATAGATTACTTAGATTTCTCTTCTCCAAAAAAAGGTTTAGGTTCTAAAATAGGTATAGATGCAACAAATAAATGGAATGGAGAAACTTCAAGAAATTGGGGAAAGCCAATTAGCATGGATAAACGAACAAAAATGAGAATTGATAAAATTTGGGATAATTTAAATATATGTTGAATAAAAAATAATTTTTTATATAATATAATGATCTGAAGTTAAACAGTTAAAACAGTTTAATTAAATACTTTTTAAAAACTAAAAATCGATAGTTATCGAAAAAAATTTTAAAATCAAGTTTTTTAATATTTAATTTTATAGTAATAAAAATAAAGTTTAGCAATTTATTTAAAATAAGTAGATTTTTTTAAGTTTCTTATTAAATCATAATAAAATTAATATTTAAATTAATTTTAATGTATTTTCAAGTAAATTTATAATTTCAATTTAATTAAAATTTTTCCAGTAAACATATCTAAAGTTTACTAATATTTGCGCATTTCTTATGTAAATATACAAAATAACTTTTTTAGAATTATTAAACTAATTAAAATTGTAATCCTCAAAAGATGGCATTTTTAATATATTTAAATAAAAACTAAAGTTAATTTGATTTCAATGTTTTTCATTCAATTATTAAATAGAAACTTAGTAAGTATTAAATTATATAATATAATTTAATATATTTAAAATATAAAATTTTTTAAAAAATATTTTGCAAACATAGAAGATATATTTATTAAGTAAATATACTTTGTGTTTCAGTTTGCTTTTACAAAAATTATGTTTAAACGTACGATATTAAATTTTTTAATATGCATCGGTAATATTACAAATAAATATATTTTTGAATTGAAATTGAATTACAAATATATGCATTAATTATATAATAATTTAAACAGGGATATTTAATATGCATTTTCGTACTATATGTCGTATTGTTGGATTATTAGTAATCCTATTTTCTGTTACCATGATTTTTCCTAGTATCATATCATTAATTTATCAAGATGGGACTGGTATTGCATTTATTCAAACATTTATATGTGCACAAATTATAGGATTCTTTTTTTGGGCACCCAACTTACGTGAAAAAAATGAACTTCAACCGAGAGAAAGTTTTTTGATAGTAGTTTTATTTTGGATAGTTTTAGGCAGCGTAGGAGCTTTGCCATTTTTATTTGCAAAATATCCTCATTTATCTATCACTGATGCATTCTTTGAATCTTTTTCAGGATTAACAACAACAGGAGCAACAATTTTATTACATTTAGATACGCTACCAGAATCTATTTTGTTTTATCGACAAATGTTGCAATGGTTTGGCGGTATGGGAATTATTGTGTTAGCTTTGGCAATCTTACCTATGTTAGGCGTAGGAGGCATGCAACTGTATAAAGCAGAAATGCCAGGACCTATTAAAGATAACAAGATGCGACCAAGAATTGCTGAAACTGCAAAAACATTATGGCTAATTTATGTAGCACTAACTTGTTTATGTACATTATCTTTATGGGGTGCAGGTTTACCAATATTCGAAGCAATAACTCACAGTTTTTCGACAGTATCTATTGGAGGATTCTCTACACATGATAGTAACATTGGATTTTATAATAGTACGAGTGTTGAAATAATTATTGCTATATTTCTAATAATATCAGGATGCAATTATTCCTTACATTTTGCTGCGTTTAGCAAGAAAGAAATTAAAGTATATTATCAAGATACAGAATTTAGAATATTTATTTTGATGCAAATTATATTAATTTTGATTTCTTTTATAACTTTGTGGAGTATGAATAATAATATTTCTAGCTTAGAAACATTTAAAAAAGTTTATTTTCAAGTGATTTCAATTAGTACAACGGCAGGATTTACAACAGATAAAATAGTTAATTGGCCAACATTTTTACCAATATTATTAATATTTGCATCTTGTATTGGAAGTTGTTCGGGATCAACAGGAGGTGGAATTAAAGTTATTCGTATGATTTTGTTATATTTACAAGGTTCTAAGGAACTAAAGAAATTAGTACATCCTAATGCAATTTATAGTATTAAAGTAGATGATCATGCACTATCAAATAAAATATTAAAAAATATTTGGGGATTTTTTTTAGCATACATTTTAATTTTTATAGTAGGCGCGTTAATAATAATAGCCACTGGTGTAGATTATTGTTCTGCTTTTTCTTCTGTAGCAGCTGCTTTAAATAATGTAGGAATAGGTTTTGGTATAGTAGAAAATAATTTTGCCTCTCTTCATAATACTGCAAAATGGATTTTGATATTAACAATGTTATTTGGTAGATTAGAAATTTTTACTCTGTTAATTTTGTTTACGCCTACTTTTTGGAGAAAGTAAGATAATTTTTAATATGAAAACATTAATATTATATTCAAGTCGAAATGGTCATACTTGTAAAATTGCACATTTTATTGCAAATTTTTTTCGTCAGTCTAAATTTTGTGACGTAAAAAATTTACATAGTAATTTTGATATTAATTTAGAAAAATATCAGCGTATAGTCATTGGTGCATCCGTAAGATATGGATATTTTTCAATAAAATTTTATAAATTTGTCAAAGATAAGATATATTATTTAAATTCTATTCCTAGTGCGTTTTATGCAGTCAATCTTCTTGCTAGATACGATCATTACAGTACTCCAAATACTAACGTATACACAAAAAAATTTTTAAAAAACACATTATGGTGTCCAAAAATATCAGCAGTTTTTGCAGGAGCATTAAAATATTCGCAGTATAATATATTAATTAAATTGTTAATTTTTTCTATTATGAAAATTAATAACAAAAATATGTCTATTAAAAATGATATAGAATTTACTGATTGGGAACAAGTAAAAGAATTTGCTAATCATATTATACAGTTATAATAAAATATATAATTTTTTAAAAAATTAGTTCTTTTATTAAAAGAACAATGATATAATTTACCTGCAGTATAATTTTAAAAATTATCATACTAAGCATTTTTAATTTGCTGCATGTAACAAATTTTACAATAAAGTTCTTTAAAATTGCTACAAAGTAACCTGTGTAATACATATACATAGAATAATTTTAAAATAAGATTTTATATGCATTAAAAAACAAAAACTTTAAAATTATTTTAAAGTCAACTAAATATGTAAAACTGAAGAGTTTGATCATGGCTCAGATTAAACGCTAGCGGCAAGCCTAACACATGCAAGTCGTGCGGCAGCGTGAAGATTTTCTTTGACGGCGAGCGGCGGACGGGTGAGTAATATCTGGGGATCTACCTAAAAGAGGGGGATAACTACTGGAAACGGTAGCTAATACCGCGTAATATCGACCGATTAAAGTAGGGGACTAAATCAAAATTTTAATTTTGATAAAGCCTTGCGCTTTTAGATGAACCCAGACGAGATTAGCTAGTAGGTGAGGTAAAAGCTCACCTAGGCGACGATCTCTAGCTGGTCTGAGAGGACGGCCAGCCACACTGGAACTGAGACACGGTCCAGACTCCTACGGGAGGCAGCAGTGGGGAATATTGCACAATGGGGGCAACCCTGATGCAGCTATGCCGCGTGTGTGAAGAAGGTCTTCGGATTGTAAAGCACTTTCAGCAGGGAAGAAAGTAAATATGCTAATACCATGTTTATGTGACGTTACTTGCAGAAGAAGCACCGGCTAACTCCGTGCCAGCAGCCGCGGTAATACGGAGGGTGCAAGCGTTAATCGGAATTACTGGGCGTAAAGCGTACGCAGGCGGTTTATTAAGTCAGATGTGAAATCCCTAGGCTTAACTTAGGAACTGCATTTGAAACTAATAAACTAGAGTATCGTAGAGGGAGGTAGAATTCCAGGTGTAGCGGTGAAATGCGTAGATATCTGGAGGAATACCAGTGGCGAAGGCGACCTCCTGGACGAAAACTGACGCTCAAGTACGAAAGCGTGGGGAGCAAACAGGATTAGATACCCTGGTAGTCCATGCCGTAAACGATGTCGATTTGAAGGTCGTAGATTTATCTGTGATTTTCGGAGCTAACGCGTTAAATCGACCGCCTGGGGAGTACAACCGCAAGGTTAAAACTCAAATGAATTGACGGGGGCCCGCACAAGCGGTGGAGCATGTGGTTTAATTCGATGCAACGCGAAAAACCTTACCTACTCTTGACATTTAGAGAATTTAGCAGAGATGCTTTAGTGCCTTCGGGAACTCTAAAACAGGTGCTGCATGGCTGTCGTCAGCTCGTGTTGTGAAATGTTGGGTTAAGTCCCGCAACGAGCGCAACCCCTATCCTTTTTTGCCAGCGAACAAGTCGGGAACTCAAAGGAGACTGCCGGTGATAAACCGGAGGAAGGCGGGGACGACGTCAAGTCATCATGGCCCTTACGAGTAGGGCTACACACGTGCTACAATGGCGTATACAAAGGGTTGCAATCTCGCGAGAGTAAGCTAATCTCACAAAGTACGTCTTAGTCCGGATTGGAGTCTGCAACTCGACTCCATGAAGTCGGAATCGCTAGTAATCGCGGATCAGCATGCCGCGGTGAATACGTTCCCGGGCCTTGTACACACCGCCCGTCACACCATGGGAGTGAGTTGCAAAAGAAGCAGGTAGCTTAACCTTCGGGAGGGCACTTACCACTTTGTGATTCATAACTGGGGTGAAGTCGTAACAAGGTAACCGTAGGGGAACCTGTGGTTGGATCACCTCCTTATTTTAGTATCGATTATTCTATAATATTGTATTTGCATAGGTTACTTAGTGCATTATTGTTTTATCCTTTAGATTTAGGGCAAAATCAGTGTCCCCTTCGTCTAGAGGCCTAGGACATCGCCCTTTCACGGCGGTAACAGGGGTTCGAACCCCCTAGGGGACGCCACAAAAAATAAAAATTACGATGTCCAGTAATTCATGTTCTTTAAAAATTTAAAAACTATTTATAAACAACTTAGGGTTGCAAAGTTAAGTAATTAAGCGTGCACAGTGGATGCCTAGGTAGTCAGAGGCGAAGAAGGACGTGCTAATCTGCGAAAAGCGTCGGCTAGCTGATACGAAGCGTTATTAACCGGCGATATCCGAATGGGGAAACCCGATACAATTTTGTATCAGCATTAAATGAATTCATAATTTAATGCAGCAAACCAAGAGAACTGAAACATCTTAGTATCTTGAGGAAAAGAAATCAACCGAGATTCCCTCAGTAGTGGCGAGCGAACAGGGAACAGCCCAGAGCAATTGCAACACGTATGCTATAAGAATAGTATGGAAAGACTAGCAATAAAGAGTGATAGCCTCGTATTTTAAAGCATACAAAATTGTAGCTCTTATGAGTAAAACGAGACACGTGATATCTTGTTTGAAGATGGGGGGACCATCCTCCAAGGCTAAATACTCCTGACTAACCGATAGTGAACTAGTACCGTGAGGGAAAGGTGAAAAGAACCCCGGCGAGGGGAGTGAAATAGAACCTGAAACTGTGTACGTACAAGCAGTAGGAGCATTAAAACAACAATGTGACTGCGTACCTTTTGTATAATGGGTCAGCGACTTATATTTTGTAGCAAGGTTAACTGTCATAAGGGAGCCGTAGGGAAACCGAGTCTTAACTGGGCGTTAAGTTGCAAGATATAGACCCGAAACCCGGTGATCTAGCCATGAGCAGGTTGAAGGTTAGGTAACACTGACTGGAGGACCGAACCGACTAATGTTGAAAAATTAGCGGATGACTTGTGGTTAGGGGTGAAAGGCCAATCAAACCGGGAGATAGCTGGTTCTCCTCGAAAGCTATTTAGGTAGCGCCTCGTGCATTCATCTTCGGGGGTAGAGCACTGTTTCGGTTAGGGGTCTTATCCAGACTACCAATCCGATGCAAACTACGAATACCGAACAATGTTATCACGGGAGACACACGGCGGGTGCTAACGTCCGTCGTGGAAAGGGAAACAACCCAGACCGTCGGCTAAGGTCCCAAAGTCATAATTAAGTGGGAAACGATGTGGGAGGTCTTAGACAGCCAGGATGTTGGCTTAGAAGCAGCCATCATTTAAAGAAAGCGTAATAGCTCACTGGTCGAGTCAACCTGCGCGAAAAATGTAACGGGGCTCAAATTATGCACCGAAGCTGCGGCAATAATTTTTAAAATTATTGGGTAGAGGAGCGTTCTGTAAGCTTGAGAAGATATATTGTAAAATATATTGGAGGTATCAGAAGTGCGAATGCTGACATAAGTAACGATAAAGCAGGTGAAAAACCTGCTCGCCGAAAAACTAAGGATTCCTGTTCAACGTTAATCGAAGCAGGGTAAGTCGACCCCTAAGGCGAGGCCGAAAGGCGTAGTCGATGGACAACAGGTTAATATTCCTGTACTAAACATAGTTGTGATGGGGGGACGGAGCAAGCTAAATTCGCCAGGTGACGGTTATCCTGGTTCAAGCAGGTAGGTGGAAAAGTAGGCAAATCCGCTTTTTTTAACATCGAGATGTGATAACGAATCACTGTTGAGTGATGAAGGAATCTACGCTATACTTCCAAGAAAATCCTCTAAACGATATAAGCTATGTTTAATCGTACCTCAAACCGACACAGGTAGTTTGGTAGAGCATACTAAGGCGCTTGAGAGAACTCAGGTGAAGGAACTAGGCAAAATAGTGCCGTAACTTCGGGAGAAGGCACGCTGAAATATAGTGAGAAAGCTAGCCTTTTAAGCTAAAATCAGTCGAAGATACCAGCTGGCTGCAACTGTTTATTAAAAACACAGCACTGTGCAAACACGAAAGTGGAAGTATACGGTGTGACGCCTGCCCGGTGCCGGAAGGTTAATTGAAGAAGTTTACCCTACTACTTTGTAGGGAAATGCTTTTGATCGAAGCCCCGGTAAACGGCGGCCGTAACTATAACGGTCCTAAGGTAGCGAAATTCCTTGTCGGGTAAGTTCCGACCTGCACGAATGGCGTAATGATGGCCAGACTGTCTCCACCTGAGACTCAGTGAAATTGAATTCGCCGTGAAGATGCGGTGTACCCGCGGCAAGACGGAAAGACCCCGTGAACCTTTACTATAGCTTGATATTGAATCTTGAACATTAACGTGTAGGATAGGTGGGAGATAATGAAGTATAAACGCCAGTTTATATGGAATCGTCCTTGAAATACCACCCTTTAATATTTAATATTCTAATTCTGACCCGTAACCCGGGTCGAAGACAATGTCTGGTGGGTAGTTTGACTGGGGCGGTCTCCTCCTAAAGAGTAACGGAGGAGCACAAAGGTTAGCTAATCACGGTCGGACATCGTGAGTTTAGTGCAAAGGCATAAGCTAGCTTAACTGCGAGAGTGACAATTCAAGCAGATGCGAAAGCAGGTCTTAGTGATCCGGTGGTTCCGAATGGAAGAGCCATCGCTCAACGGATAAAAGGTACTCCGGGGATAACAGGCTAATACCGCCCAAGAGTTCATATCGACGGCGGTGTTTGGCACCTCGATGTCGGCTCATCACATCCTGGGGCTGTAGTAGGTCCCAAGGGTATGGCTGTTCGCCATTTAAAGTGGTACGCGAGCTGGGTTTAGAACGTCGTGAGACAGTTCGGTCCCTATCTGCCGTGGGCGTTGGAAGATTGAAAGGAGCTGCTCCTAGTACGAGAGGACCGGAGTGGACGTACCTATGGTGTACGGGTTGTCATGCCAATGGCACTGCCCGGTAGCTATGTACGGACGAGATAACCGCTGAAAGCATCTAAGCGGGAAGCTTCCCTTAAGATAAATCTTCCCAGAAACTTTTATGTTTCCTAAAGGGACGTTAAAGACTATGACGTTGATAGGTCGGATGTGTAAGCATTGCAAGATGTTTAGCTAACCGATACTAATGACCCGTGAGGCTTAACTTTGCAACACCTAAGTTGTTTAATTAATAATAATATCCTGACGATGTGAGCGCGATAGAACCACCTGAATCCATTCCGAACTCAGAAGTGAAATGTCGTAGTACCGATGGTAGTGTAAGGCTTCCTTATGTGAGAGTAGGAGATCGTCAGGAAATAATAAAAAGATAAATTAAAATAATTTTTTACAATAATGCACTTATATCAAATTTCCCATGACGAAAATTAATATTATTTATGATCTTTAAATGCAAATTGATATTAGTTTTAATGCCATCGATAATTAACTCTTCTAATGCATTTTTCATTTTCTCAATTGTTATTTTTCTATTTTCTCCAAAACAAATAAGTTTTCCGATCATAGAATCATAAAAAGAAGGAATAACATATCCCGAATAAATGTGAGATTCCCAACGAACTCCTAATCCTCCAGGAGGATGAAATCGTGTTATTTTTCCGGGATTCGGCCTAAAAGTAATTGGATCTTCGGCATTAATTCGACATTCTATAGCGTGTCCGCATATATTAATTTGATTTTGCTTAATAGTTAGTTTTTTTCCAGAGGCAATTTGAATTTGTGTTTTCACAAGATCAAATCCTGTTACCATTTCAGTTACAGTGTGCTCAACTTGCAATCTTGTATTCATTTCGATAAAATAAAATTTGTTTTTTGAATATAAAAATTCAAATGTTCCAACACCTCTATATTTTAATTTTAAACATGCATTAATACAAGAATCTCCAAGAAATTTTCTGCTTTTTGCATTAAGATACAATGAAGGTGCTTCTTCTAAAATTTTTTGATGACGACGTTGAATTGAACAATCTCTTTCTCCTAAGCTGACAGCGTTTCCTTGACCGTCAGAAAGTATCTGAATTTCAATATGTTTAGATTCGTTGATGTATTTTTCAAAATATATACGATTATCGTCAAATGTTAATTTAGCTTCTAATTTTGCTAAGTTGATAGCAATTTCTAAGTCATTTTCGTTATACACAATACGCATAGCTCTGCCGCCTCCGCCTTGTACTGCTTTAATAATTAACGGATATCCGACGACTTTTTGTGCAATATATTTAATTTTTTTAATATTAAATTTAGATATTTCTAAAGATGTTGGAAGACAAGGCAAACCTATTTCTTTCATAAAATTTAATGCTGAAATCTTATTACTCATAAGTTTAATTGTATGAGATTTTGGTCCAATAAATATAAATCCGGAACGTTCTACTTGTTCGGCAAAATTAGCATTTTCTGATAAAAATCCATATCCGGGATGAATTGCATCTGCTCCTGTTATTTCTGCAGCTGATATAATAGCGGGAATATTTAAGTAGCTTTTTATTGGATGCTCTGATCCTATACAAATTGTTTCATCTGCAAGCAAAACATGTTTTAAGTAACGATCTGCAGTAGAATAAATTGCTACTGTTTTAATATGAAGTTCCTTGCAGGTGCGTAAAATTCTTAATGCAATCTCTCCTCTATTAGCAATTAAAATTTTTTTTAACATTTTCAATTATTTGTTAGTTTCTATAGTAATTAATGGTTCGTCAAATTCTACTGATTGACCATCTTCTAGAAAGATAGATATAACAGTACCATTGCAATCAGATTGAATTTGATTCATCATTTTCATCGCTTCAATAATACAGATCGTATCTCCAACTTTAATGTTTTGTCCAATTTCAACAAAAGGACTTTCTGTAGGACTTGGCGCTCTATAAAATACTCCAACCATAGGTGATCGAATTACATGTACATTTTGTTTTTTAGATTGCTGTATATATGTATTTTTTTTATTATAAAAAGATTTTTCTTGATTTTGATTTTGTTTAAAATAATTATTTTTTATGCTAAAATTGTTATCAAAAATCTCAGATCGACAAATTTTTAACGAAGTATCACCTTCGCGTAGTTTTATTTCAGAAATATTAGTTTTTTCAATTAATGCAATTAATTTTTTAATTTTACGTATATCCATAAATATATCTTATATTTTTACTAAATATTTCATTGCTGCTTTAATAGCAAAATAATATCCGTTCACACCTAAACCGCATATCATACCTATTGCAATATCTGAAATATATGAACGATGTCGAAATTTTTCTCGAGAAAATATGTTAGATAGATGTACTTCTATAAATGGAATATTAACTGACAAAAGTGAATCTCTTAACGCTACACTAGTATGTGTCAAAGCGGACGGATTAAGAATAATAAAATTTATTTTTTTATATGATTTATGTATGCAATTTATAATTTCGTGTTCTGCATTTGATTGAAAATGTGTAATTCTAGCATTTATTTTATTTGATATTAAATTAATCTCGTTTAATAAATCTGATATAGATTTATTTCCATATATATTTTTTTCTCTTAATGATAATAAATTTAAATTTGGTCCATTTAGAATTAATAAATTAAATTTTTTCATTATTTTAAGGTAACTCTAACTAAATTCAATATTAATTTATGACTATCTAGATTAACGCAAATAAGATAGAATCTAATTGTAATTTAAATCAAAAGTGCTGTTAAGTTTGTCTGTATAGCTTATCCTGAAAAAAGATTATAACAAACTTAATAAATTTTTACGAGTAATATTTTCTTTAATTAATTTTGTTATTTAGTGTAAAAATATTCATAGAATTATAAAATTAAGATGAATGAAAAATTTCAATAAAATAATACCTTAAAACTAATTAGTAATTTAACATTTTATATTTTATTAATATATTAATTTACTAATATAAATAAATTAATTTAAGGATACTTAATATATATGTTTAAAAAATTTCGTGGAATTTTTTCTAACGATTTATCCATTGATCTTGGTACTGCTAATACATTAATTTATGTAAAAGGTCAAAGCATTGTTTTAAATGAACCTTCTGTAGTAGCTATTAGACATGATCGAGCTGGATTTCCCAAAAGCGTTGCTGCTGTTGGTTATGCTGCAAAACAAATGTTAGGTCGTACTCCAGGTAATATTGCTGCAATTAGACCAATGAAAGATGGTGTAATTGCTGATTTTTTTGTTACAGAAAAAATGTTACAACATTTTATTAAGCAAGTACATAGTAACAGTTTTATGAAACCTAGCCCTCGCGTTCTAGTATGTGTGCCAGTAGGCGCTACACAAGTAGAACGTAGAGCTATTCGAGAATCAACACATGGAGCAGGAGCACGAGAAGTATTTTTGATTGAAGAACCTATGGCAGCAGCTATCGGAGCAGGATTACCAGTTTCCGAAGCAACTGGATCTATGGTAATTGATATTGGAGGAGGTACTACTGAAGTAGCAGTTATTTCTTTAAATGGAGTAGTGTATTCGTCTTCTGTTAGAATCGGAGGAGATCGTTTTGATGAAGCTATTATTAGCTATGTACGTCGCAATTATGGTTCATTAATTGGAGAAGCAACGGCAGAGCGTATTAAACATACTATTGGCTCAGCTTATCCTGATCAAGATGCAAGCACGATCGAAGTACGCGGTAGAAATTTAGCAGAAGGTGTACCGCGTAGTTTTACATTAAATTCAAATGAAATTTTAGAAGCATTACAAGAACCATTAACTGGAATTGTTAGCGCCGTTATGATTGCACTAGAACAATGCCCTCCGGAATTAGCATCTGACATATCAGAAAGGGGTATGGTTTTAACCGGAGGAGGTGCATTGCTTAAAAATCTTGATCGTTTGTTAATGGAGGAAACTAGTATACCGGTTGTTATAGCAGAAGATCCTCTTACATGCGTAGCTCGAGGAGGTGGAAAAGCAATTGAGATGATTGATATACACGGCGGAGATTTATTTAGTGAAGAATAGCACATAAGTAAATAATTATATGCTATTTTAAATAATTTAAAATAATTGTTATTATGAAATTTATATCTAATAAACCTATTATATACATTAAATTTATTTTAGCAATAGTTTCAGCAATTGTCATTATGTACTTTGATACACATCATCAAAATTTTTTTAAAATGAGATCAATGTTTGATAGAATGACAAATCCAATATATCGCATAATAAATGTACCTTATAAAATTTTTGATCACATATTTAATTTATGTTCTACTAAATTGCATTTATCAAACATTAATCAAAAATTACATACAAAAATATTAGAAATTAGCAGCGATCAATTACTATTTAATCAATATAAAGAAGAAAATATACGTTTAAGAAAATTATTACATGCTCCATTAAAACAAGATATAAAAAAAATTTTTGCAACAGTAATATCTAAAAACATTGATTTCTACACTAGTCAAATTATAATCGATAAAGGAACATCTGATGGTATACAATGTGGGCAATCTGTTATTGATTATCAAGGTATTATCGGTCAAGTCATTGCAAGTAACAAATTTACCAGTAGAGTTTTATTAATATGTGATTTTGCCCATGCAATTCCACTACAAAATTTACGAAGTAACATTCGATTTATAGCTTTCGGAAATGGTTATAATCATGATTTACGTATAGAATCATTAAAAGATGATGTAGATCTTCAGGTAGGTGATATACTAGTAACTTCAGGAATAGGGGGCATATTTCCTGAAGGGTATCCAGTAGCAATTATTTCTTCAATAATCAAAAAACAGGATAATGTTTATCAAGAAGTGTATGCGCATCCTATTGCAAATTTTAGTACATTAAGATTTGTATTGATTTTAAAAGATAATCATCATTTTATACATGAAAATCCTCCGGAAATTCCAAAATCTGTTATTCAAGTTGAAAAAAAACGTTTTATGGAGCTCATGCAAGAACTTAAATAACATTAATGTTGAAAATTTATTAATTTAATTTAAATGAAAAATGTATACTTTTTACATACATGTATCGCGTATATTTTATTTTTAATTGCTTTTATATTACAAAGTATACCATGGCCACAAAATATTTATTTTTTAAAACCGTCTTGGGTATATTTAGTATACTCTTGTTTAGTCGTTATATTTCCTGAAAAAGTGAATATAGGTACAGGATTTACTTTAGGAATAATTTTAGATTTATTTGTTGGATCAAAATTGGGTATACAAGCGTTCTTATTAACTATTTTATCATATTTAATTATTATTAAATTACAATGGTTTCGTAAAGTTTCTTTATTTAAAAAAACATGTTTAATGTCATTTTTTTTATTTTTGATAAAATTTATTATATTCTCTTATATATATTTAACAAATTATATAACGTTTCAGATAAGCTATTTCGGAAATATATTAACTGATATAGTTTTATGGCCTTGGATATTCGCTGTAATAAAAAAAATTTTTGTTTTTTTTAAAATTATTAATCGATATTGATTTTTTTAAAATCTTACTTATTTTTCCATGATTGATAGCAATTTATTAATCCATTTGTAGAACTATCATAAGAAGTAATATCGATATTATCTGTTTTTAAAGATGAAAATAATTTTTTAGATAATTTTTTTCCTAATTCTACGCCCCATTGATCAAAACTATTAATGTTAAAAATGACACCTTGCATAAATATTTTATGTTCATACATAGCAATTAGTGCTCCTAAACTATAAGGATTAATTTCTCTTATTAAAATTGAGTTGCTTGGACGATTTCCTTGTAGTGTTTTAAAAGGAAAAACTTTGCTTCTAAAATAGTTTTTAAAAATATTTTTACAATCAGTTTTCAATAATTCTCCAAAAGCCAATGCTTGAGTTTGTGCAAAAAAATTTGCAAGCAACTTTTGATGATGATCAGATACTGGATTATGTGTAATTGTTGGCGCTATAAAATCGCAGGGTACTAGTTTAGTCCCTTGATGCATTAATTGATAAAATGCATGTTGACTATTAGTCCCATAGCCTCCCCAAACAATCGGACCAGTTTGGTAATTAATTATTTTCCCATTGCGATCAATAGATTTACCATTAGATTCCATATTTACTTGTTGAAAATATGCAGAAAACAAATGCATATATTGATCGTATACTAAAATTGATTCTGTTTCAAATTCAAAAAAATTATTATACCAAATACTAATTAAACCTAGTATAACTGGAATATTTTTTTCAAAAGGTTGATTTAAAAAATGCTGGTCCATTGCATATGCGCCATTTAATAATTGTTCAAAATTATTAAAACCAATAGATAAAGCAATGGATAAACCGATACAAGACCATAACGAATATCGACCTCCCACCCAATCCCATAGCTCAAATATATTATTTGCATCAATTCCAAATTTTTTTACAGCTTCTATATTGCTAGACAATGCAATAAAATGTTGAGATAAGTATTTTTTATCTTCTGCAGATTTTAAAAACCAATCACGTGCACTATAAGCATTCGTAAGTGTTTCCTGTGTAGTAAAAGTTTTCGATGCTATTAAAAATAAAGTATTTTTAGGATTTAAAGTTTTTAATGTTTCTGTAATATGTGTACCATCGATATTAGATATAAAATGTACATGAAGATGATTTTTATAAAATTTTAATGCTTCTGTAACCATATATGGTCCTAAATCAGATCCTCCAATACCAATATTAACAATATTAGTAATGTTTTCTCCAGTAAATCCTTTCCAGTTCCCATTTATTAAATTTTTGCAGAAAAATTTCATTTTTTTTAAAACCGATTGAATTTTTGGCATAATATTAATGCCATCAATATCAATTGCAATATTTGTACGATTTCGTAAAGCAGTATGTAGAGCAGCACGATACTCAGTGTTGTTGATTTTTTTGCCATTAAACATAGATATAATTGAATTATGTAAATCACATTCTTCTGCTAATTTAATTAATTTATCTATTGTTTCTGACATAATAATATTTTTAGAATAATCGATTAATATTATATCATTAAAATATATTGAAAAAGAATCAAATCGATTACTATCTGCTTGAAATAAATCTCTAATATTGATTTGCTTCATTTTATTAAAATGATACTGTAATTCTTTCCAAGCACGTGTTTTTGTTGGATTAATATTTTTCATGAAAATTTACAATAGATACATGAATGAAATAAGTATTTGTCTTAATTTTTGAAAATTACATGTTTTATGATTTATTTATTTGTATTAAAATTTCATTAAATTTATTAATTATATACATTGCATCCGCATATATTGTAAATAAATTAAATCTTCTTAAAATTTTTTTTTTAATATTTTTAATATATAATCTGTAATACAAAGAGCACTTACTTTATATACTTGTCCAGTTATTCGATTTTTGTGTTCTATTTGTTGAGTTTTCAAATTATTTTCACTTATAATTAAAATATGCGGAATTCCTATAAGTTCAATATCTGAAAACATCACCCCAGGCCTTATAAAACGATCATCAAATAATACTTCTATGTTAGAATTACACAATTGATAATAAATTTTCTCGGATACTTGTTTGACTTTTTCTGATCTATGAAGATGAATTGGAATAATTGCTACATGAAAAGGTGCAATCTCCTGATTCCAAATAATTCCATGATCATCATGATGCTGCTCTATATAAGCTGAAATTAATCGACTTATTCCAATTCCGTAACATCCCATAAATAAATTTTTATGACAATTTTTCTTTATATTAGATAGAGATATAACTTTTGTATACTTATCGCCTAATTGGAAAATATGTCCTATTTCGATACTTTTTGAATAAGCATGACTATCTTTATTTTTAATGGTAATGTTTTTTTTTTCAATATATCTTAAATCTGTAACCCATTTGACAGCTACATCTCGATACCAGTTAATATCAAAGAAATATTTATTATTAATATTTGCACCTGAAATAAAATTTTTCATTAAAATAGCATAGTAATCAACAATTAATAGACATTTTAAGTTTATAGGACCTAAATAATTTATATGTATTTTAAAATGTAAATTAATCTCATTGTTACTTAATATCTTTAACGGTTTTTTCACTAAATATAGTTGTTCTGCTTTATTAATATCCAATATGTGATCATCACGCAAAGCTAATCCGATAAATGGAATTGCTTTATTGTTAGAATGTACTAGTATAATTTTTAAAATTCTTTTTTTATGAACATTAAATTTTTTAGATAAATCAGACATATTTCGAACGTTCTTGTCTTCTACTAATCTTAATTTATTTATCTTAGATACATTATTATTGTTTAATTTTTTTTTATTGAAATAATTTTTTATGTATGTTTGATTGCAATATGCTAGAAATTCATGTGAAATGCATCCTCCAATGCGACCTGTTTCTGCTGGCAAACAAAAAAAATTTAAATTTAATCGCTTAAAAATTATGTTATATGTTTGATACATTATATGATATGAATCTTCTAAAGACTCTTGATTTGTATGAAAAGAATATGCATCTTTCATAATAAATTCTTTAGCTCTGATCATGCCATATTTTGGACGAATTTCATCTCTAAATTTAGAATAAATTTGATAAAAATTCATAGGAAATTTTTTATAATTATTTATTTCATGACAAATTATTTGTGTAATAAGTTCTTCATTAGTCGGCGATAAAATAAATTCTTTATTTCTTCTATCGGTTAGTTTAAATAGTTCCAAACCATATTCATTATATCGTCCACTTTTTTTCCATAGTGATCTTGGATGCATGATTGGCATAAGAATTTCTATAGCTCCAATTTTATTCATTTCGTAACGTATTATTTTTTTAATTTTTTTTAGTACACGTAATCCTGTAGGTAACCAAGAATATAAACCAGATGCTACTTTATAAATCATTCCTGATCGCAACATTAATTGATGACTAATACTTTCTGTATCAGAAGATACTTCTTTTAATGTTGCAAGATAATATTGACTAATGCGCATAATATAAATTGTCCTTAAGAGGATATATTAACGTATAATTTTTTATATCATTTAATAAATGTAGTATTTATTGTGAGCTTGTTGCTTAAATATTTTTCAAATATAATTAATTTAATTTATTAAAAAAACTATATAAGTAAGATGTATAGATATAATTTATAAAAAAATTTTTACACAAATACTTTATACATTGAATTACAATTAAAAGCATTATTCTTGAGTATACGAAAATTTTTAATTAAATTGTGATCATTTTGATAAAATTAAATAGTTAAATTTTAATTTATATTAATCATAAATATTGTATAAATAATTATTTGAAATAATTTAAAATATAAACATTAATAAATTTAATAAATTTAAAATAAAATAATTGTTTTAAAGTGAAATTAGTTAAGTACAAATTTATTGACAATAACAAAATTACGGTTAAAATTTAATTTAAAGTTTACAATATAAAATTATTTTTTTTATATAAAAAAATCTATAGGCTTGTAGCTCAGCCGGTTAGAGCACACCCCTGATAAGGGTGAGGTCAGTGGTTCAAGTCCACTCAAGCCTAAAAGGGGCTATAGCTCAACTGGTAGAGCATCTGCTTTGCACGCAGAAGGCTGGCGGTTCAATTCCGCCTAGCTCCAAAATAATCAAATAAAATATTTATTTTAAAATATAAAAAAACTTTAAAATATTTTTATTCAAAAATAAGAAAATATACATACTAAAAATTAGTCGTTAATAATTTCAAATATTTAAAATATAAATTTTTATAAATGTTAAACAAAAAAATTTTAAAAATATTATAATATTAAAAAATCAAATTTTTAAAAATATCAATTATCAAAAAATTTGTATTCATTTTTCTACTTAAAAATTCACACAGATATAATATGTCAAAAAAATAAATATAACTTATATGAAAATACTTTATTTTATTTTTGACCATATAATTTTTTTTCAAAAAAAAAGCAAAAAGTTTTTTATTTTCCTTTTCTATATTATAATATTACTATGTATCTTTATTAGCGGAATATATATATATTTTTTAAACAAAAAAATACGTAATAAAATTGACGGACAAGTATGGAAGTTACCTACTCTAATATATAGTAAAAGCATCAATTTAGAATCCGGATCATTATATACTCAAAATGAAATTGTCGAATTTTTGAGAAGTATGCAGTATCAAGAAGTTGAAAACATTTTAAAACCAGGAGAATTTTATATAAAAAAAAATTCAATTTGTTTGTTTAGACGTTCATTTGAAATGTTTCAAGATAATAATCAAGCTATGCATGCATGTATTATTTTTACAGAAAATCAAGTAGAAAAAATTATTGATAAAAATAATAATCAGATATTAAAATTATTTCAATTAGATCCCAAGTTAATCAATATTTTACAATCTGAAAATGAAGCATATAGAATTTTTTTACCTTTAAAAAAATTTCCAAAAATCTTTATAAATATACTTCTTGCTATAGAAGATCAACATTTTTATGAACATGACGGTATACATTTTACGTCTATTATTCGAGCTGTTTTCGCCAACATTATCGCAAAACGTACTGTTCAAGGTGGTAGTACATTAACTCAGCAACTTGTAAAAAACTTATTTTTAAACAATGAAAGATCCATTTGGCGTAAATGGAGCGAATTCTGCATGGCAATCATTACAGATTTTCACTATACTAAAGAAAGAATATTAGAATTATATTTAAACGAAGTATATTTAGGATACGGAAATGGTCATCAAATTCATGGATTTTTTTTAGCTAGTATGTATTACTTTGGAAGACCAATTAATGAACTTAATATAGATCAACAAGCATTACTGATAGGAATGGTAAAAGGTGCATCTTTATATAATCCTTTAAAAAATCCTCAATTAGCATTAAATAGAAGAAATTTGATTTTAAAACTTTTGAATAAAAATAAAGTGATTGACAACTCTTTATATCATATGCTCATTTCTTGTCCACTTGGTATACTACAAAAAACTAGTACATTTAATTCTCAACCGGCATTTGTACAAATGGTACAAAACGAAATGTATAGTAAATTGCATAAAATAAATACTGATTTCTCTGGCATGAAAGTATTTACTACATTAGATCCTATCGTACAAAATGCTGCCGAAAAAGCTATAGAAAATGGAATACTAAAACTAAAAAACGAAAAAAAAATATATGATTTAGAAAGTGCATTTGTCATTGTAGATAGATTTAATGGAGAAGTGCGTGCCATGATCGGAGGATCGTTGCCCCAGTTTTCAGGATTTAACAGAGCTATGCAAGCACGAAGATCGGTGGGATCTTTAGTTAAACCTGCTACTTATTTAGCAGCTTTAAGCGATCCTGAAAAGTATCAATTAAATACTTGGATTAATGATACTCCCGTCTTTCTAATACAATCTAACGGATATATTTGGTCTCCGAAAAATTTTGATCGAAAATTTAGAGGAAAAGTAATGTTGCTCGATGCGTTAGTAAATTCTTTAAATATACCTACAGTAAATTTAGGATTATCTGTAGGATTACATCAAGTAATATCGACATTAATTAATTTAGGCGCTTCTTCTGCTGCCCTAAAACATTTTCCATCTATTTTGTTAGGAGCAATTAGTTTCACGCCAATTGAAATTGCTCAAATTTTTCAGACTATTGCTAGTGGCGGAAATCATGCCATACTTTATTCTATAAAGTCAATCATGAATCATGAAGCAAATTTATTTTTTCATAACATTTCAGAATCGCAGCAAACTATTTCTCCACAAGCAGCGTACTTAATATTATATGCGATGCAAAAAGTTGCAAAATATGGAACTTCACGTGCTTTATCTGTAATTTTTCCTGATTTAAATTTAGCTGCAAAAACAGGCACGACTAACGATTTAAGAGATAGTTGGTTTGTTGGTATTGACGGGAAAAATGTTGCTATTATTTGGGTGGGTAGAGATAATAATGAACCAACTGATTTAACTGGAGCAAATGGAGCATTAAATATATATAAATCGTATTTAAAATATAAAACTACTAGCGAGTTAGTTTTAATTCCCCCAAAAGATATCAGCTATAAATTTATTGATTACACAGGAAAATTTGTTTGTCACGCTCAAGAAAGTATTAACATTATACCAGTTTGGACAAAATACAAACAAGAATCATGTCAAAATAAACATTCTTAAAAATAACAAAATTATGCATCTAAAAAAAATAATTTTATTTTAATTTTAACAAATGTGTTACACTGAAAAACTTGCATATAATATATTAGCAGTAATTTCATCTTCTATAAAATTAGAAAGTTATTAAAAGGAATAAATATGAAATTTACTTTACCAAATTTGAATTATGATTATAACGAATTTGAACCTTTTTTAGATGCTAAAACAATGATGTTGCATCATACTAAACATCATCAAGCGTATATTGATAATGCAAATTTGATTTTAAGATCTTGTCCAAATATATCAAATTTATCTATTTCTGAACTTATTCAAAATCTAAACATATTTACTGAAACAAAAAAAATTCAATTTCGTAATCATGGAGGAGGACATTTTAATCATTCATTTTTTTGGAAAACTTTAAGTAAAAATAATGCATCTATGCATATATCATTGAAAAATTCTATAATCGATGACTTTGGTTCAATCGAAAAATTTAAAAAAAAATTTGAAGAAGTTGCTATGAGTCATTTTGGTTCTGGATGGGTATGGTTAATTAAAAATACGCAAGGATCATTATCTGTTGTTAGCACATCTAACCAAGATAATCCGTTAATGGGAGTAGATGTTTGCGGCGTATTTGGTCATCCTATACTTGGTTTAGATCTTTGGGAACACGCATATTATTTAAATTATCAAAATCGCAAAAAAGATTATGTACAAGCATTTTGGAATATAATTAACTGGAATACTGTGTATTTACGTTTTGTGAATAAAAAAAATTAATTTAAAATTGAATTTTATTTTTTTATTAAACAAGTAAAATCGGCTACTTCTAAATAGCATTCTTTTACTTGAATTAAAAAACTTTTTCTTTTATTTCTTGTATAAGATTCTTCAGTAAATATTATAACATTATCTAAATAAACATTTAATCTTTTTGAAAGATTTTTTAAAACATTTAATGTAGCTTGATAATTATTTAAATATATACATTTTAATATTTTTTTATTAAATAAAAAAAAGTTTTTTTCGAATCGACTTTCAATGAAACTACTTTTTTGATGAGAAGATAAATTGATTTTTTTAAAAAAACAAAATTGTTTTTTAGAATCATATTTTTTTAATATATTGTATAATCTTTTGTAAGCGGATAATACTAAAAAAGATTCTTTACATTTTAAAAAATCTATAAGTATACAGATCTTGTTATGTGTATCTAACAAATCAATTTTTTTGTTTTTTAAAATTAATAATGATTTAACAATTTTTAAATTATATTGATTTTTTGCATACCAAAAAGATACACGTTTCAAAATAAAATTTATTACTTCTAATTTAGTATTTAAATTAGTAACATTCTTTTGATATAAAAGCAACGATTTTTGAATAAGATTGTGCAAATTAAGATAAATTTTTTTTTCTATAATAATACGAATTATTCCAAGAGCGGCGCGTTTAAGTGCAAATGGATCTTTTTTACCTTTAGGATACAGAGATAATCCGAATATTCCTACGATATTATCAATTTTATCAGCGATTGATATTATCTGAGCAGTTAACGTCGAAGGCAAAACATCTTCTGAGAATCTTGGATAATAATGCTCTCTTTGTGCTATTGCGACTTCTTCCAGTTCTCTGTCATATTTAGCATAAAATTCGCCCATAACTCCTTGAATATTAGGATATTCAAATACCATATGCGTCGTTAAATCGCATTTCGATAAAAATGCTGCACGAGATACATGTACGGCATTATAATTCAATTTGTTAGCAATCCATACTGATAAAGATTGAATGCGTATCGTTTTATCTTTTAAAGATCCTAGTTTTTCTTGAAAAATTATATTTTCTAATTTTTTAAAACGTTCTTCTAGTTTTATTTTGATATCAAGATTTAAAAAAAATTCGGCATCTAATAAACGAGGATTAATAACATTTTCATATTCGTGTTTTATTTTATTTTTATCGCATTTATTTGCGTGAATTATACATATAAAATATGGAAAAATTTTATTTTCCAATTTATTTAATATAGGAAAACATTTTTGAGAAAATAAAATGTTCTTTATCACTATAGCAGGAAGATTTAAAAATTTCTTTTTAAAAAAACCTGTAATAATACTTGGAGATTCTACTAATGAAGTGCATTCTTCTAGTAAAAGATGATTATTAACGATCTTTCCTTGTAATTTTTTTATTTCTAAATTTATTAGTTCTGCTATAATTTTTTTACGTTTGTAAAAATCAACTATAATATTATTTTTTTTTAACTCACGTTCATAATCATTTGCGTGTATTAATTTTAAAAATTTTTTTTCTGTGTATGATCCTATAAGTATATAACGATCGATATTGATTTCAAAAATTTTTCCCGAAATAATTTTGTCTTCTAAAAGAGCAGTAATCGAATGTACAGGACGTATAAATTGAAAATTTAAATTACTCCATTTCATTTTTTTAGGAATAAATATTTCTTTTAAAGATCTTTTAATAATTTGATATAATACTTGATGAACTAAATTAGTATTTAGCATTAAATTTTTTTTATCATTAATATTTTTAAAATTGATTAAAGATCTATTTTCTAATTTGTTATCAAATTTATTACAATATAGTGCGGTATTTTTTGAAAAATGAAAAAATTTTGTAACATTTTTTTTCAAAAAAGAACTTTCAGAAATAATAGGATATAACAAATTTGCTTGTATCGCAAAGCGCCGATATGTTGCGAACCATTTAATATTTTCATATTTTATAAGTAGCTTTATCATTTCTTTTTGTATATTCTTAAGAAAAGATTTTGCTGTAATTTTAAGATATTTTGATGGTAAATCTTCTGTGCCAATTTCTACTAAGAAGTTGTTTTTCATGTTATTTAAAATTTAACTATTTTTTTTACACATAGGAAATCCTAAAGATTTTCTATAGTTTAAGTAAACTTGAGCAACTTTTTTTGTTAATGTACGTAAACGCATAATATAATTTTTTCTAGCAGTTACCGATATAGCTCTTCTAGCATCTAATAAATTAAAAGTATATATTGCTTTTAATATTCTTTCATATGCTGGAATATGTAAAGGGCACTGTAAATTTAACAAGTTTTGTGCTTCTTTTTCATATTGTTTAAAACAAAACAATAAAAATTTGATATTAGTATATTTAAAATTATATTTTGATTGTTGCATTTCATTTTGATAAAAAAACATATCTCCATAATAAAGTGTTTGTAAGTTATTTTGACTCCATATTAGATCATACACGTTACCAACATTTTGTAGTTTCATAGCAATTCTTTCTACACCGTAAGTAATTTCTCCAGTAATTGGAGAACAGTCTAACCCGCCCATTTGTTGAAAATAAGTAAATTGTGTTATTTCCATTCCGTTCAACCATACTTCCCATCCTACTCCCCAAGCGCCTAGTGTAGAATTTTCCCAATTATCTTCTATAAATTTTAAATCATTTTCATCTAAATTAATCCCAATTTCTTTCAAAGAGCAAAAATATAATTCTTGTATATTTTTAGGGGATGGTTTCATAATGACTTGAAATTGATAATAGTGTTGTAATCTATTAGGACTCGTTCCATATCTACCATCGGAAAAACGTCTAGAAGGTTGTACATAAGCTGCAAAAATTGGTTCTGGGCCAACTGCTTTTAAACAAGTCATCGGATGTGAAGTTCCTGCTCCTACTTCCATATCTAATGGTTGTAAAATTGCACATCCTTGTTTATTCCAAAATGATTTCAAATTTATAATTAAATTTTGAACGGTAAATAAATTTTTTTTTCTGTGCATGATAATTTTTTTATTTTTATTATATATTACATTATGTAAATTATATAATTATATGAAAATCTATTTTACGTTGTTATAGTTCATCAATTTAATGAAAATGTAGAGTATTATAGATTTCAATTTAATTGTACAATAAATAAATTATTTGGAGAAAACAATGATACTTGATATAACAAAAAAAAAAGAGAAAATAGCAAATTTCTGGTCTTTAGTGTTATTTATTACTTGTATATTATTGTCTATTCCATTACATTTGTTTCCTTGTTACATTTCTGGATTTATAGCATATAATATAGTATTAAAAATTACTCCATTTTTTTCAAAAATAATTACTAATTGTCAATTACGTTGGATAATAGTGGCATTAATGTTTATTTTTTGCATTATATTAATAACAGTAATTATTTTTAGTTTGATAATTATTATTTTATCTGACTTGCAATATATAATTGATATTTTTACACAAAATACCGATTATTTTTCTAATATTAATAAATATGTTCCAAATAATTTTTCGTCTTTTTTTTTAGATCATACTAAAAGTTTAAAAGATTATTTTATTGATTTAATTAAAGACAACTTAATTTTAATTAAACATGCAGGAAAAAATTTGTTACATGGACTAATTACTATTTTTATTAGTTTTGTGATTGGAATATTAATTGCTATTAATCAATTAACAGCTCAAAAAAAGAACACTACTCTTTTAATAAATAAAATTCAAGTACGTTTTGAATATTTTTCAAATTCGTTAAAAGATATTTTTTTTTCTCAAATAAAAATTTCTTTAGTAAATACTTTTTTAACTGCATTAATAATATTAGTTATCTTTCCAATATATCGAATACACTTGCCTTTAAGTAAAACATTAATTATGGCAACATTTGTATTCGGTTTGATTCCTATTATTGGAAATTTTATTTCTAATTGTATTTTAATTGCTTCAGCGCTATCAATTTCATTAAAAATCAGCGGAATAATGTTATTATATCTAGTATTTATTCATAAATTAGAATATTTTTTAAATGCAAAAATCATTGGAAATCGAATTCATTCAAAATCTTGGGAATTGTTACTATCTATGCTAATATTTGAAGCTTTTTTTGGCATAGAAGGCCTTGTAGTAGCGCCAATTTTTTACGCATATTTAAAAAAAGAATTGCAAGTTGCAAAAATTATTTAATTGTATTAAAAAAATTAAAATATTATTATTTAATACAGTTAATTAATTTAAAAATATCATTAAAAATACTAGATGCAAATTTATTTTTAATTCTGCTAAAACTTTTTAAAATAATCGGATGTTCTTCTTTGTAAGAAGTAAAAAAAATAAATATTTTTTCTCCTGATTTTATATTAAATAATGGGTTTAAAGGTCCTACTGATTCTAATTTTACTGTGCATTTTCCTTTCTTAATAGTACTAACGTAAGTTAACATTTTTCCTTTTTTTCGAATATTATGAATTTTTCTTTTAAATAAATTATTTATATATATAATATCGTGTAGTATTATATTTTTACGATCTTTATTTAATAATTTCTTTGAAATAATTGGTTCTACGTCTATATCTTTTAATTCTAATGAATACCCCAGTTCACGTGCGAGAATTAGCAATTTTATTGCAGAACTTTTGCCAGTAATTGTATCATATAATTCTTGACGAGATAATCCCATTTGTTCAGCCAATAAGATAATATTATAAAATGGAGTTCCTTGATTTAATTTATCAAAAATAAGTGATATTATGCTGGATAATATACCTGAAAAATAAAAAAATTTTTTTTCTAATATGAGAAAGTTTTTTATATATTCTACAATTGAAAATGGAGTATTAAATTGTGCATTGTAGAAAAATTTTCTATTTGAAAATTTTGCTACATTACGTATCTTTTTATATAAATTAATATTTAAACAATTTGATTGTTTATTAGCTGAAATAATATGAAAACCATTTCTTAAAAAATCTAAATATTTTTTAGCTAATTGTTTATTTTGAGTACAGTCTAAAATTATTGGATTAGAAATACTATTTTTTTTGAGAAAATTAATTAAAATATTTGAATTAAATATTAATTGTGTTTTTAAAAATTCATGATGCCAATGTTTAGGAAAAATTCCATATTTTTTAATTAACAATTTTTGCATATCAGATATTCCAAAAATTTTACAACTTATATTTTTTTTTTTAAAAAAATTTCTTCTTTTATAAATAAAATCAATTAAATAAGTTTTTATATATTTATTGCCAATAATAAAAAGTGCGATGCTGTTTTTTGTATTAAAAAAAGTTTGATGTATTTTATTCATATCTTTTTTAATATTAGAACTTTTTAAAACAATAGATAATGTATTTGATTTAAAGCCTCCGTATATAATAGAAATTATTTTTTTATTTATATATGTTAGAATTTGAGAAAAATTTTTTACGTTATTATTATTTTTTAATATATTGGATCCTAATACAGAAATTAAAAACAAATTTGATTGATATTTAATTTTTTCAAATAAATTTTGCATAATTTCTGCATTGAACTCAGATCGAATAATAATTTTAGATTTTTGTAATTCATTTTGAAATATTAATATATTTATATTATTGTTAGATTCTGACTGGATAATTGAAATTATTTTAATACCAGAATTTAAAAATATGCGTGTGATACGCAAAGAAACATCTAAAATATACACCGTATATTGTATAAAAATACTTATCATTGAAACTTTTTTTAAATAAGTAATTCCTTTAACTAAATTAGAATTTTTGTTATAAAAATTTCCAATTATAGTTCCAATAGAATTAGGACGATATGTATTTTTTATTAAACAAGGAATATTAAATTTTTTAATTGGAAACAAAGCACGTGCATGCAAAATATGTGCTCCTAGATAAGAAAATGTTGCTGCTTCTTTATAGGATAAATTACGTATTAACTTAACGTCGTAAACTTCTTGTGGGTTTCCACTATACATACCATTTACGTCAGTCCAAATTTCGCACAATTGGGCATTTAAACATGCAGAAAGAATAGTAGCAGAGTAATCTGATCCATTACGTCCAAGAACTACTAATTCTTTATATTGATTACCTGCAATAAAACCTGCCATTAAAATAATTTGATTTTTTGGTATTTGAATTTTTTCAATACGATACATTGTCTTTTGAAGATCTATAATAGATTCTAAATACTTACCTTTTGCTAAAAATAATTTTTCAGGATTTATAACAGTCACGTGTATACCGTTTTCTCGGAGATATATCTCCATGAGTTTCACAGAAATTATTTCACCTATACAGACAATTTTTGCGCTTATCGGATGAGGACAAAATTTTAAATTAGCAGTGATTTTTAACAATTTATTTAAATAACAAAATTTCTTGTGAATAAATTGATGCATATAAAAATAATTTTTATTTTGAGATGAATTAAATAAAGATTGCATTAAAGTAAATAAAATATTTTTAGTAACATTAAATTTCGGAAAAATATCTATTTGTTTACGTGCTTGTTCGATCATAGTAAACAAATTATTAGTTACTTTTTCAGGCGCAGATAACACGACAGCAATTTGTTCTTTTAAAGATTTATTTTTTATAATGTCAACTACATTTAAAAAACATTTTGCGTTAGAAATTGAAGTTCCTCCAAATTTTAATACTCGCATATTTATTGCTCTTTAAATAGAAGTTTATATGTAATAAAATATTTTTTATTAAAAAATTATATTATTAAATACATTTATTATAAAATAATTTAATTAATTTTTATATTAAAAATATATAATATAAATTTTATACTTATTAGTCATTAAAATAACGTGCTTTTAGGCGTATAAATCGTAGTATTTTTCATTTATTCTAAGTTAGAATATTTTTAAAAAATAGAATATAATTATAAATAAACAATTTTCATCTTATTTTAAGAATAAAGTAAATACAAGTGTCTCAAAAGAATAAATTACAGGTAGAAGCTATTTTTCAAGGAACTGTGATCGACCATATTCCAGCGAAAGTTGCGATTAAATTACTTAGAATTTTTAAATTATTGCGTACTACAGAACGAGTAACGATTGGTTTAAATTTGCCATCTAATCAACAAAATAAAAAGGATTTAATTAAGCTAGAAAACGTTTTTTTAAATGAAGATCAAGCTAATCAACTATCTATTTATGCACCATTAGCGACTGTTAATAGAATTAAAAATTATATTGTTATTAGTAAACAAAAATTAAAATTACCTAAAATAATAAATGGAGTTTTATCTTGTCCTAATGAAAACTGTATTAGCAGATGTGAATTAAAATCTTCCGATTTTTTTGTAAGATTTAAAATAAATAAAATTTATTTACAGTGCAAATATTGTGAAAGAGATTTTGAACATAAAATAGTAATTTTTAACAATATTTAAATTATAATTGTATTATTTATTTAAAATAAATAATACTTCATTTAGTAATATATTTGCAATATTTATTATTAAACTAATAGTTAATTAAAAAACTAACTTATATTTTTTTATAAAATTTAATAAAATTAAAACATAAACTTGATATACAATATGGAAACTAATTTTTTTGGGAGATAATTGTGCACATTGATAACATAATGAATTTAATAAAAAATAAAAATATTATGTTTATTGATTTTCGATTTACAGATATTTTAGGAAAAGAACAACATCTTACTATACCTGCGCCAACAAAAAAAGAAAAATTACATCAAATTTTTCAAAATGGCAAAATATTTGATGGATCTTCAATAACAGGATGGAAAGATGTACACGAATCCGACGTTTTATTAGTTCCAGATATTAATAAAATTTTAATTGATCCATTTTATCATGATCCTACATTAGTAGTACGATGCGACATTTTTGAACCAGACAAATCAAGAGATTATAATCGCGATCCAAGATCAATAGCTAAACGTGCTGAAATTTTTTTAAAAAAATCCGGAATTGGAGATGCTATATATTTTGGTCCAGAACCAGAATTTTTTTTGTTTGATGATATTCGTTTTTATACTGATATACACGGATCACAAGTAATTATTGATGATATCGAAGCAGCATGGAATACCGGAAAATACTATGCTAATGGAAATAAAGGATATCGACCATATATTAAATCAGGATACTTACCGTTACCTCCAATTGATTCTTCTCAAAATATACGATCTTCAATGTGCACATTTATGAAAAAAATGGATATAGAAGTAGAAGCACACCATCATGAAGTAGCCACTGCTGGTCAAAATGAAATAGCTACACGTCATAATACGTTAATAAAAAAAGCAGATGAAGTACAAATTTATAAATATATTGTGCATAATACGGCATGTTTATTTAAAAAAACCGCTACTTTTATGCCTAAACCTATTCGAGGAGATAATGGTTCAGGAATGCATTGCCATGTTTCTATGAAAAAAAATGCTAAAAATATTTTCTTTGGAAAAGAATATGGTAATTTATCGAAACTTGCATTATTTTGCATCGGCGGAGTCATCAAGCATGCTAAAGCTATAAACGCTTTTTCTAATCCTACTACGAATTCATATAAAAGATTAGTTCCGGGCTATGAAGCTCCAACAATTTTATCCTATGCAATCAAAAATCGATCTGCAGCTATACGTATTCCGGTATTTGATGATTCTAATTCATGTAGATTTGAAATAAGATTTCCAGATGCAACAGCAAATCCATATTTATTATTTTCATCTATACTAATGGCTTTTCTAGATGGAATTAATAATCAAATTTCACCCGGAATTCCAATAGAAAAAAATTTGTATGCTTGTGATACAAAAGCACTGAAAAATATTAATTATATTTCATCATCTTTGCAAGAAGCATTGAATGCTCTTGACCAAGATCGTAAATTTTTAATACAAGGCGAAGTATTTACTCATGATTTTATTGATTCTTATATTTCAATACGTCAGAAACAGATTAACAAAGTACGTGCGACACCGGATCCAATAGAATTTGAATTATATTATTTATCTTAATTTTTTAAAAAATAAATATTTTTTAAAATTATAATATAAACTGATATGACATCTCAAGGACATTTTATATTCAGCTTATCCTGTGCAATTTTTTTAAAAAAAATAGAATTTTTTCGTACCCTAAATTTAGGAGAATGGGGTCATGTGATATCAGGTTGTATATGCACGTGCTTATTGCCTGATATAGATCATCCTAGTTCTTTTTTAGGAAAAAAACTATCCTGGATATCTGTCCCAATTTCTAAAACTTTTGGGCACAGAGGGTTCACGCATAGCTTATTTGCTTGCTTATGTTTGTACATAATGATATTTTCTATACCCTTTGTACGTAATTTTTTTCCTTTAGATTTTTCTTGTGCATTACTAGTTGGATATTTTAGCCATATATTAGCAGATTTTTTAACCCCATTAGGCGTACCTATTTTTTGGCCATTAAATATTCGATTTTGTATTCCTATATTATCTGCTAATAATTTAAAACGAGAAAAAAAATTATGTATGTTATTTTTATTCGTTTCTATTTTATATCCGTTTAGTGAATTTTATTCTTTTAAAAATTTTATAGATTTTCAATTAATTAAAGATATCATAAAAAATATTTATAATTTGTTTATTGATTTTTGAAAAATCAAATAAAATTAAAATATTTCACAAGTTTAACAAAATAAAGTAAAAATAAATTATTTTTATTTAAAAAAACTCGTTTTTTAATTCATTATATATATGATATAAAATTTAAAAAAATCTTAAAAAATTAAAATCTTTAAATATCGTACTTAATAAAAAGTAGTAAATATATAATTATTTTTAATTTCAAGTAAAACAAATTTTTTTAAAGATAAATAAGATAAATAAAATTTGAGGGTATATGTGTTCTATATTTGGAATTTTAGGAATTAAAGGAAATTATCAAGAACTGAGAAAAAAAGCAATATATTGCTCACATTTAATGTCGCATCGTGGTCCGGATGAAAATGGTATTTATACAGATAAAAACGTAATTTTACTACATGAACGCTTATCTATTGTTGATATAAAAAACGGACATCAGCCAATCACTAATTCAAATAAAACAAACATATTAATAATGAATGGAGAAATTTATAATTACGAAAAAATTAAAAAAAAATTATGTAATCATTATCAATTTCATTCACATTCAGATTGTGAAGTCATATTAGCATTGTATGATAAGTTCGGAGAAAATTTTTTAGATTTATTAAATGGTATGTTCGCTTTTATCTTATATGATACAAAAAAAAAGTGTTATTTAATAGGTAGAGATCATATTGGAATGGTTCCTTTGTATATTGGATATGATATAAAAAAAAATTTATATATATCTTCAGAAATGAAAGCACTTATTCCAGTATGCAAAACTGTGCAAGAGTTTCCTCCTAGGAGTTATTTATGGAGCCCAGATGGTATTATACGTCAATATTATTACAGAAAATGGTTTCAATATGAAAACATAAAAGATAAACCTGTAAACTATGAAAAAATTATATTTTCATTAAAAAAATCAGTAAATATGCATTTAAATTCCGACGTACCATATGCAGTATTATTATCAGGAGGTCTTGATTCTGCAATAATAGCATCTATAACAAAAAAATTAATAATGCTAAAAAATGGAAAATTAAAAAGAAAGCGATTACAATCATTTTCTATTGGATTGTTAAATGCTCCAGATTTAATTGCATCGAGAAAATTATCTAGAATATTAAATACAAAACATCATGAAATAATATTTACAGAACAAAATGGATTAGATGTAATACGTCATGTAATTTACCACGTAGAAACATATGATATTACTACAATTCGTGCTTCAATTCCAATGTACTTAATGTCTAGAAAAATTAAATCTTGCGGTATTAAGATGGTGCTTTCCGGAGAAGGTGCAGATGAAATTTTTGGAGGATATCTATATTTTCATTATGCACCTAGCGCAAAAGATTTTCATGAAGAGTTAGTAAGAAAATTAAAACTTTTGCACATGTACGATTGTGCACGTGCAAATAAATCTATGTTAGCTTGGGGAGTAGAGATCAGATTTCCGTTTTTAGAGAAAAATTTTTTAGATTTAATTATGAATATTCATCCAAAACATAAAATGTGCCCTAATAAACAAGTTGAAAAATACATCTTAAGAAAAGCTTTTTTTGAATATCTTCCCAAATCCATCTTATGGAGACAAAAAGAACAGTTTTCAGATGGAGTAGGTTATTCTTGGATTAATAGTTTACAAAAGTTATCTGAAAATGAAATTAGCGATAAAAAATTTGAAAATGCCCGTGTACGATTTCCATATAATACTCCATATTCTAAAGAAGGTTATTTATATAGAGAAATTTTTGAAGAATTGTTTCCAATATCTAATGCAACAAAATGTATACCTTATGGTGCATCGATTGCATGTTCATCATCAATTGCTTCAAAATGGCGTCAACTAGAACATATGATCCCGGACCCTTCCGGAAGAACATTAGATATACATACATCTAAATTGTAAAAAAAAAGATTTTATCTGCAGTATACAACTAAATGAACTAAAAATTTTTAATTTATTGTAAAAATTAATTGACTTCTTACATAATTACTGCGCATAATGCGCCCTGATGGCTACGTAGCTTAGTTGGTTAGAGCACGGCACTCATAACGCCGAGGTCACAGGTTCAAATCCTGTCGTAGCTAATTTTGCGGAAGTGGCGAAATTGGTAGACGCACCAGATTTAGGATCTGGCACTCAAAAAGTATGCGAGTTCGAGTCTCGCCTTCCGCACATTTTTGTTGTGGGGCATAGCCAAGAGGAAAGGCAGCGGGTTTTGATCCCGCGATCCCAGGTTCGAATCCTGGTGCCCCAGTAAATAAATTGAAAATTAAGATGTTTTTTTACAAAATGCTGAAAAAATGTTCATAACAAATATACCCGATATTATCAATAAAATTCCAATAATTTCTATAAAATTTAATTTTTGATTATATAAAAAGTATCCAGATAAAGTAACAAATAAAATTCCAAGTCCGGACCATAAAGCATATGCAATCGCGACAGGAATATTTTGTAGAGCTAAAGATAAAAAAAATGAAGATGAAATATATCCTATAAGCACTAAAATAGAAGGAAAAATTTTTGTAAAGCCATTTGATAATTTTACAAGCGAAGTCGCAAAAACTTCGGAAATAATAGCAAAAAATAAATATAAATATGATAGTTTCATAAAGAACTAAAAATAAATTAAATTTATTTATAATTATAGCATAATTTAATCATTTATTAAATGTTCAAAAAATACAATTCAAACATTAGATTTTATCTGTGCTTAAAATATATTTACAAATTTCGATTAATTTTATTTTAAAAAAAATTTTTTTTCAAAAATTTATTAATAACTTTCGAACACAACTGTGGATGTGAAATAAATGGAGCATGAGATGCATCAGGGATAATGATATCGGCGTTATTTGTACAGTATAACTTTTTAATAGCAGGAATTACTTTTCTCGGTATAAGTATATCTAAATTACCATAAATTTTTAAAACAGGAATTTTCAGATGTTTCAAAGAACAGCGTATATCTGTATTTTGCAATATTTTTAATCCAGACATTAAAGCTTCAAAAGATGGATCAGGTTGATTAAAAAAATTTTCTTTTAATTTTCGTATATTATTAATCTGCTTTTTTGCACCTAACAATTGAATACTAAAAAATCGATTCATAGTGTTTTTAAAATTATTTTTTAATTGCAATGCAAAATTTTTTAAAATCTTTATTTTTACTCCAGGCCAATTTTTTTTTTCGCAAAAACAAGGAGAAGAAGATATAATAATTAATCCATGAAATTTTTTAGGATATTGAATTGCAATTTTACTTGCTATCAAACCTCCTAAAGACCATCCAATTAATATTGATTTTTTTGGTGCACGATTTGAAATAACCTCTATAATATCTGAAAGTAAATAACAAGAAAAATTCTTATTTTCTCCATATCCTGGAAGATCTATAAGATGTAATTTAAATTTTTTAAAATAATAAGGAATAGTATTTGACCAGATTTGTGCGTTAAACCCCCATCCATGCAAAAAAATTATATTTTTTTTTCCTGATCCTATAGTTTTCCAAAAAAAAGACTGCATGAATTTTTTCCGAATTTTATTAATATATTCACTTTAAGAAATTATATATATTTATATTAAAAATTTTAGAAAAATATTAATTTAAATGCAACATTTAATTGTATCAAGATAATTTTTAATGCATATACAGTTAAAATGATACAACATAAATAATTTTTTTATTTATTCCATATTATTTGTAGTTTTATACAGATTATTTATTGATAAAATAAGATATAAATTTTATCATATCGTTTTTTTAATATTTTATTGATTTTAGGAAAAATATGAAGAAATATAATTTTCAGTTAATTTTATCTTTTTTTTCTGATTTACAAAACAAAATTTGTGATACTTTTTCAAAAGTAGACAATCATTCTATCTTTAAAGAAGATAAATGGAAAACAATGCGCGGTCAAGGTCGTACTAGAGTTTTAAAAAATGGAAAAATATTTGAACAAGCTAGCGTAAATATTTCAAACATTTCTGGAAATTCACTACCACACGCATCTACAAATAAAAATAAAAATTTTTTAAATCGTTTTTATAAGGCTACTGGAATTTCAGTAGTAGTACATCCTAAAAATCCTTATATTCCCACTAGTCATTTAAATATCCGTTTTTTTTCAGTTAAAAGTGCTAAAAATATTTCAACATGGTGGTTTGGAGGAGGATTCGATTTGACTCCATATTACGGATTTACAGAAGATGCAATACATTGGCATCGTACTGCTGAAAAAATTTGTCGTCCTTTTGGAAAAGATTTATATGAAAAGTATAAAAAGTGGTGCGATGAATATTTTTTTATTAAACACCGTAATGAACCTAGAGGCATTGGAGGTTTATTTTTTGATGATCTAAATACACCAGATTTTAACCAAGTTTTTTGCTTTATTCAAGCAATAGGTAATGGTTATATAGAAGCTTATTTGCCAATAGTGAATTTGAGAAAATCTTATACGTGGAAGCAACGAGAACGTGATTTTCAATTATATCGACGTAGCAGATATGTAGAATTCAACTTATTATTAGACAGAGGTACTTTATTCGGTATTCAATCAAAAGGTAGAATCGAATCTATATTATCTTCGATGCCTCCATTAGTAAAATGGAAATATGACTGGAAGCCTCATCCAAAAAGTCGTGAAAATAAATTATATACTGATTTTTTAACTGCTAAAAATTGGTTGAATAAAAACTAATATAAATTATTTATAATTAATATATAATAGTTTTTCATATATTTATATATAAATACTTTTATAAAAAACTTTTACATTTTAAATTTCTATATATTTTAGAAATTTTCTATTAATGGAAAATATATGAATCAATTAAATAATATTAAAAAATTTACGAATGTCGTAATGGATACCGGTAATCTTGAATTAATTAAGAAATATTTACCAAAAGATGTCACTACAAATCCATCTTTAGTATACAAAGAAATGACTTCATATATTTATCAAGAATTTATTGCAGATGCAGTATCTTATGCAAACAAACAAGGTGGCGATAAAAAAACACGTTTACAAAATGCCAATGATAAATTATATGTAAACGTATCAAAAGAAATTTTAAAATTAATTTCTGGACGTGTTTCTATCGAGATAGATATTCGATTATCTTTTGATTATTTAGCTTTAATTGAAAGAGCTAAAAAAATAATATTTTTATGTAATCAGTATGGAATAGAAAAAAATCGCGTATTAATTAAATTGGCAGCTACATGGGAAGGTATTAAAGCAGCAGAAATATTAGAAAAATCTGGAATAAACTGTAATTTAACATTGATTTTTTCACTTATACAAGCTAGAGCATGTGCAGAAGCACAAGTACATTTAATATCTCCATTTATAGGTAGAGTATGTGATTGGTATTTTAAAAATAAAAAAATGCAGCATAAATCCCTACTATATTTAGATCCAGGCATTAAATTAGCTTACAAAATTTATAATTTTTATAAACAAAGAAATTATAACACTATTATTATGGGAGCAAGCTTTAGAAATTTAAAACAAATTTACGCATTAATTGGATATGATGCGATTACTGTTGCTCCAATTTTTTTTGAACAATTAAGTTGTATGCAAAAATCTAATACTATATTACCTCATATATTACCTAGTTTAAATAAATTCAAAAAACTATCTGAATCTAAATTTCGTTGGCAATATAACTATAATGCGATGGCTATAGAAAAATTATCGGAAGGAATTCGATTATTTTTTAATGATCAAAAAAAAATAGATAATATTTTTTTAAAATACTTGTAAGGTTAAAAATGAAAATTTCTAAAAAGATTTTAGCAAACGCCATTCGCGTATTAAGTATGGACATGGTGCAATTTGCAAATTCTGGACATCCTGGAGCTCCAATGGGAATGGCTGATATTGCAGAAGTTTTGTGGCGTAATCATCTGAAACATAATCCTAGAAACCCTAAATGGATCAACCGAGATCGTTTTGTTTTATCTAATGGTCATGCATCAGCTTTAATATATAGTGTTTTACATCTTTTAGGATACAACATATCTATAGAAGATTTAAAAAAATTTCGAAAAATACACTCAAAAACTCCAGGTCATCCTGAATTTAAAATCACAGATGGTATTGAGATAACTACTGGACCGTTAGGCCAAGGTATAGCTAGCGCTGTTGGTTTAGCAATAAGCGAAAAAATTTTATCTGCACAATTTAATCGTCCAAGATTTAATATTATTGATCATTATACATATGTATTTCTTGGAGATGGTTGTATGATGGAAGGTATTTCACATGAAGCCTGCTCTATAGCAGGAAATATGAAATTAGGAAAATTAATAGCATTTTATGATAATAACGGAATTTCAATAGACGGAGAAATAAAAGATTGGTTTAATGATGATACAGCAAGTAGATTTGAATCGTATGGATGGCATGTAATACATAATGTTGATGGACATGACTGCAAAAATATTCATACAGCAATTAAAAACGCTCTTAATGAAACTAATAAACCTTCTTTATTAATTTGTAATACAATTATTGCTTTTGGTTCGCCAAATAAATCTGGCAGTCATTTGTCTCATGGCGCACCTTTAGGTGAAATGGAAATATCACAAACAAGAAAAAAATTAAAATGGAATTATGCTCCTTTTATTATACCAAGCGAAATTTACAAAGCTTGGAATACAGTTGATTTAGGAAAAAATTATGAATTAAAATGGAATAAAATATTTTATGAATATACACATAAATACCCTAAACTAAGTCAAGAGCTTATCAGAAGATTAAAATTTAAGTTGCCTGTATGCTGGAAAAAACAAATTAAAAAAATAATAACTAATACGCAAAAAGAAAACAATCACATTTCTACCAGACAAGCTTCTAAAAATATTTTAGAAAAAATTAATTATATGTTACCTGAACTTATTGGAGGATCAGCTGACTTAACTCCAAGTACACTAACAAAACTATCATGTTCTATTTCAATTCAATCGAATATCTCAGGAAATTATATTCATTATGGTGCAAGAGAATTTGGAATGACTGCTATTGCTAATGGAATAGCAATTTATGGAGGATTTCTTCCATATACTGCAACATTTTTAGTATTTATGGAATATGCTATTAATGCAGTACGTATGGCTTCATTGATGCAAGCTAAACATATTATGTTATATACACATGATTCTATTGGATTGGGTGAAGATGGACCAACACATCAACCTATAGAACAGTTAAGTGCTTTACGTATTATTCCAAATTTAAGTGTTTGGCGTCCATGTGATCAAGTAGAAACTGCAGTAGCGTGGAAAAATGCAATAGAGCGATGTGGTCCCACAGTTATTGTATTGACTCGTCAAAATGTAATAAAACAAGATCGTAACGTAAGTGCATTAAATAACATTTCAAAAGGAGGTTATATTTTACGAGAATCTAAACAAAAACCTGAATTAATTTTAATATCTACTGGATCTGAAATTGAAATAACTGTACGTGCATACAAAATACTTTCAAATAATGGATATCAAATACGTGTAGTATCATTACCATGCATAGATTTATTTGAATCTCAAAGTAAAATTTATAAGGAGTTAGTTTTACCAAAAAATGTACAATTAAGAATTGCTATAGAAGCAGGAGTGTCTCATTTCTGGTATAAATATGTTGGATTATCCGGAAAAATAATTGGGATAGATGAATTTGGAAGATCCGGGTCAGGAAAAGATGTATTTAATTTTTTCAAAATTAATGTTGATACTATTGTGCACCAATCAAAAATACTCATAAAAAAAAGTCGTAAATAAGTTTAAGAATGTAATCCTATTGCATTTTTAACTTTCGAAAGAGTATTGTTTGCTATTTTTTTAGCTTTTTCAGAACCAGATTGTAATATTTCTATTAAATACTTTTCTTTGGATCTTATAGAAAAATATTTTTTTTGTATTTTTTTGATATGTTCTAGAACTGTATGAATAACTTCTAATTTTAAATCTCGATATAATTTATTTGAAAAGTATGTTTCTAACTCTATTATATTTTTTCCAGTCAGTTCAGATAAAATGCATAGCAAATTAGAAATCCCAGGTTTTTTAATTACATCATATTTAATAACTGGAGGTTGATCTGAATCTGTTTGAGCATTTTTTATTTTTCTTATTATAGATTCTTCTGAATCAAGTAAACTAATAAAATTATTTTTATTTTTATCTGATTTAGACATTTTTTTTTTCGGATTAGATAATGCCATAATCCGAGATCCTGATTGCGTAATAATTAATTCTGGAACGTTAAAAATATTGCTATTGTATATTTTATTAAAACGCTTTGCAATTAATTTGCTAAGCTCTATATGTTGTGCTTGATCTAAGCCTGCTGGAACTTTATGGGTTTGATATAATAGAATATCACTGGCCATTAATATTGGGTAAGAAAACAATCCTATATTTATATTTTTATTATTTTTAGATTTTTCTTTAAATTGAACCATTCTTTTTAATTCTCCAAAATATGTATAACAACTTAGCATCCAAGATAATTGTGTGTGCTCCGGACGATGTGATTGCATAAATATTGTGCTAATTTTTGGATCAATATCACATGACAAATAAATAGACAAAAGATCTAAAGAATTTTTTAATAATAATTTTGGATTTTGTCTTTTTGTAATAGCATGTAAATCAGCAATACAATATATGCTATTATAATTCTTTTGAAAAGCATTCCAGCTTCTTATTGTACCGATGTAATTTCCTAAAGTTGGAATTCCAGAAGGTTGTGCAGCACTAAATATATTGAGTTTCACATACTCACCTTTATTAATTTTTATTTTTTGATAAAATATCAGATTTGGCACGTATTATTTTCAATTGCATTTCTTTTATTGTTTCAAAATAATGATTTTGATGAAATATTGCAGATCCTATCACAAATATATCTGCTCCGGAATATGCTATTTTATAAATATTGTTTGCATTAATACCGCCATCTACAGAAATCAAGATCTTATATCCGCTATTATTAATTAATTTTCGTATTTTTCGGATTCTATTTATTGCTTTTATTTGAAATTTTTGACCAAAAAATCCTGGATTAACGGACATAATTAGGACTGTATCAAGATTTTTTAAAATGTAATTATTTTCAAGATATTTCAAAGATGTAGATAAGCTAAATGCTAAACCTGTTTTACAATTATTTTCTTTGATCTTATTCAAGATATGTTCTATTTTATTTGTAGATTCAGGATGAAAAATTATACAATTAGATTTTTCTTTAATAAAAGAACAAACTAATTTATCGATAGGTTTTGCCATTAAATGTATATCGATAGGAATTTCAAATCCGCTTTTACGTAAAGATCTCAATACAATTGGTCCTATACTAAGATTAGGAACATAATGATTATCCATAACGTCAAAATGAATACTTTTTGCTCCTGCAGAAATTACTTGTTGTATTTCTTTGCCAAGTATTGTGAAATTTGCAGCTAAAATAGATGGAGAAATGTAATATTTGTGTTCTATCTTCGACATATAAAATTTGATAAATATTATTTGTAATAAAACGTGTTCTTATTTTTTGAAATGAAATATATATTAAAAATATTAAATTAAATTTCGATATAAAGTAAATAATTAAATAATAAGTTCTTTAAAAAAATCTAATTTCATTGTTTTATTTGCTTAATTTTGCGTATCCATGGTTTGTTGATTTTCAAATTTTCCGGTAATTTCTTAATAACATTTTGAGCTTCTTCTAATGAAGAATATGTGCCTGAAACTAACAAATACTGATATTTACTATTTTTAGAAATTTTATGAATCCAATAAGGATTTAGTTTATTATTTTTTGCATAATTTTTTATTGCTTGCAAATTAGATGAGCTACTAAATTGTATTGTATAGTAATTATCCGGAGTTGTTTGTAAAAAATTTTTTTCAGAAGTATTTTTCTTCAAATCATTTATGTGTAATGACGAGCTGTGACTGATTTTATTTAAATTAGAATCATGAGGGGCAACTATATTTTGTTGAGAATTTAATTTTTTATTAATTTCATCTGTACTATGGTGCGTTTTATTATTACTTGATATTACAGATTTTTTATGATTTGATATTGCAAGATTGCTATCATGCGAATTTTTATGATTCGTTTCTTTTAATTCTTCTTGAACGTCAGAATAAAGCTTATTTTCTTTGTTATTAGAAAATAAATCATCATCTTTTTTAAGATCATTTATGTTTTCTTTATTTTCTTTATTTTTCTGTTCGATAATCATAATTTCTTGGGTGACATCTGATTTTTTAGATAGACGTTTTAAAATTATTCCCATAATTACTATTAATGATATAGAAATAATACTAGCGATAATCATAAATTTATTTTTATTTAGTAATTTTTTATTGTCTGCATAATTTTTACGTGAAATATAGGAAGTTCGATTATTTTGGTTATTTGATTTTAATGTAGTATCAGTAATTTTATGATTCATATTATCATTGCCTATTATCAAAAATTATTAATATTATTTAGATTTAATCTTAATTTTGAATATGACATTGTTGTATGGCAGATCGAATAAATGATGTTTCTATATTTTTTTTAATTGTTGATTTTCCTATTGACCGTATTATAATTTCTGTAAATCCAGAATCTATATCATTTTGTTTTTTATCATATTTTATTAAATTAATATAGTCTTCGGGAGACATATTTTTTGGTCCATGAATTGGCAATTTTGCTTTAATTAAAATGTTTTGAATTCTTTTAATAGTAAAATTGTCAATATTTGAAAAATATTTAGATAAATATATAGATATCATCATTCCTGCTGAAATCGCTTGACCGTGCGACCAGTTCCCATATCCAACAAAGTTCTCAATAGCATGCCCATATGTATGACCAAAATTCAATATCATTCGCGTTTTTAGGTCATATATATCTTTTGATATTATTTCAGATTTTAATTTACAACATTTATATATACAGTTTTGTAATGTTTTTGTCTCTAAATTAATTATTTTTTTTATATTTTTTTCTAACCAATAAAAAAATTTTAGATTTAATGTAATTCCATATTTAATAACTTCTGATAATCCTGAAAAAATTTCTTTTTTTGGTAGTGTATATAAAAATGTAGGATCAATTCCGACAGCTATCGGATGATAAAATGATCCGATCATGTTTTTACCAAATAAATGATTAATTCCTGTTTTTCCTCCTATAGAAGAATCTACTTGAGACAATAAAGTTGTTGGAATTTGTATTATTGGAATACCTCTTTGGTAAATAGAGGCAACAAATCCTGACAAATCTCCAATTACACCGCCTCCTATTGCAATAAGAATTGTATTTCTATTACATTGGTGTTTTAATAGAATGGATATAATTTTTTTTACAGTATTAAATGATTTTTTATGTTCTCCAGATGAAAGAATTATATGTTGATATTTAAAACATAATTTTAAAAAAAAAGATTTTATTTTTTTTAAATATAATCGTGCTATGTTAGTATCCGTTATCACTACAATATTACGAGTATATATCAAAGGGTAAAAAAAAGATTTTTTTTTGAATAAGTTTTTACTAATTACGATAGAATAATTATTTCTTTGAGACAGAATACTTATTTTTTTCATTTTTTATAAATTATTATTAATTATTAAATAATGTATTAATAATGTTATTTACCACAATTTTTGCGCTATAGGAGTTAGTTTTTATAATAAAATCTGCAATTTCTGTATATAATGGATTTCTTTCTTTTGCTAAATTTTCTAAAAATAGTCTAGAAGGATTTTTTGTCAATAATAGTGGGCGATTTCTATCTTTTTTTGTTCTATCAAGTTGTTTATCGATGGTAGTTTCTAGATATACTACTAATCCTCTAGCAGAGAGTCGGTTTCTTGTTTTTTTAGATTGAATAGATCCTCCGCCTGTTGCTAGTACTATACCTTGTTTTTCGGTAATTTCTTTAATGATATTTTCTTCTCGAATACGAAATTTATCTTCTCCTTCAACATCGAATACCCAGGAAATATCTGCTCCAGTTCTTTTTTCTATTTCATAATCAGAATCAAAGAATTCCATATGAAGTTTTTGAGATAATAGGCGTCCTATTGTGCTTTTTCCGGCGCCCATAGGGCCAATTAAAAAAATATTTCTTTTTTCTGCCATATTTTAACAAAAAAATAAATCTTTAATTAATAATTGTTGGTTAATAGAAATTTTTTTGATACATATGTAAGTTTTTTAAAAAAATTTACAAGTTTTGATAAATATATTAACATAATTAGCATAAAAAAAATTATTTTAATTTATCTATAAAATATAGTCTATTTAAGTTTTTTACGATATAAATTTTAAAATTAATTTAATTAAATAATTTTTATAATTATATTAATCTTTGAATTTAGACTTGTATTTTTTTTAAAAAATATTTTTATTTCTATAAAGTTATTTTAAATTTATTATATTATTATAAAATAATAATATCAAATTTATTTGATTCAACGCATAATTTTTTATTAAAACTAGTATTTTAAATTTATTATAAATTTTAGGAAAATACATAATGCAAATAGACAAAATTGCGAATAATCTGAAAATACACGGAATTAATAAATATGTTGAAATTATTTATAATCCAACGTTTGAAAAATTATTTGAAGAAGAAACTAATCATAATTTAGATGGATTAGAAAGCTGCACTATAACAAAATTTGGCGCTATTTCAGTAGACACAGGAGAATTTACTGGAAGATCACCAAAAGATAAATATTTTGTACGAGATTCTAACACAATAAATAAAATTTGGTGGTCAGATCATCCTAAACATCAAAGTCATAATTATCCGATTTCCGAAGACGTATGGAATTCATTATATGAAATTGTTATCAATAAACTTAAAAATCAACGTTTATTTGTAATAGATGCTTTTTGTGGTGCAACTATACCAAATAGATTGAAAATACGTTTTATTACTGATATTGCATGGCAAGCTCATTTTGTTAAAAATATGTTTATCCGTCCTATTTTTTCAGAAATATCAAATTTTTGTCAAGATTTTACTATACTAAGCGCTCCTAAAGCCGTAAATATGAATTGGAAAAAGCAAAAATTAAATTCAGAAAATTTCATTGCAATTAATTTAACTAAACGTATTTTATTAATTGGAGGTACTTGGTACGGAGGGGAAATAAAAAAAGGTTTGTTTTCGGTGATGAATTACATTTTACCACTCAAACAAGTAGCATCTATGCATTGTGCATCTAATGTAGGCATTAAAAACGATGTAGCTTTATTTTTCGGTTTATCTGGTACAGGCAAAACTACTTTATCTACCGATTCCAAACGTTTTTTAATAGGTGACGATGAACATGGATGGGACGCAAACGGAATTTTTAATTTTGAAGGAGGATGTTATGCAAAAACAATTAACTTATCTAAAGAAAAAGAACCAGAAATTTATGGCGCTATTAAAAAAAATGCATTATTAGAAAACGTCGTAGTTTTTCCTGACAAAACAGTAAATTTTGAAGATAGTAGTAAAACAGAAAATACTCGAGTATCATATCCTATATATCATATAAAAAATATCGTGCAACCTATTTCTAGTTCGGGTCATGCAAGTTACATAATTTTTTTAACTGCTGATGCTTTTGGAGTACTTCCATGCGTATCCATGCTATCTAAAAAACAAGGATTATATCATTTTTTATCTGGTTTTACCTCTAAAATATCAGGGACTGAACGAGGAATTGTTGATCCTGAACCAACCTTTTCATCATGCTTCGGAGAAGCTTTTTTATCATTATACCCTACCGTTTACGCTGAAGTTTTGTTTAAATACATTAAAAGTGCACATTCTAAAATATTTTTAATAAATACAGGGTGGAATGGCTATGGTATTCGATATTCTTTAAAAAATACTCGAAAAATTATAAAAAATATTCTAGACGGATCTTTAAATTCATGCGTAACATACAATTTACCAATTTTTAATTTAAAAATTCCTCAAAATATTCAAGGCATCAATCCAAAAGATTTAGATCCACGTTTTTCTTTTAAATCTCATCAAGAATGGGATATTAAAGCTAAAAAATTAGCAAAAAAATTTGTTTCTAATTTTTGCAAATTTGAGCATACAGATTTAGGAAAAATTTTAGTACCATTCGGTCCTCAATATTAATATATAACAGAATATTTAAAAATCTAAAATTTTAAAAAAAATTATTTATCAATAAATTTTATTTTTAATTTGCTTCCAGTTAACTGAAGCTGTTGAATGAAATAATTTTTTAAATAAGTAATATAATTAATCGATAAATATTTAGTTTTACTACCGTGTATAACAAGAATTAAAGGATTACATCCACCAACATGTGCATATTTTAATTTTATTTTTTTATATTTTACAATAGGAATCTGTTTTTTAACGAGTGCTTGATATAATATACGAGTTAGTTGCGATGTTTTAAAGAAAGATGTTCGGCTTTTATAAGTTCTATCTACGGATTTAATTAAATTATTTATTCCATAAGATTTTTTCGCTGATATACAGCGTATTTCGACAGATTTAAAAAAAGTAATTCGGCGCTGTATATTTTGTTTAATTTTTAAATAATGATTTTTAGAAATTAAATCATACTTATTAATTGCGATTATTAAAGATTTACAATTATCTATAACTATTTTTAATAGGCAAAGATCTTGTTTTGTAATACCAATAAATGGATCAATTATTAATAATACAATGTCTATTTTTTTAATGATATTAAATGTTTTTTCTAAAATTAATTTTTCTATATTTTTTAATTTATTTTTTTTAGATATTCCTGCGGTGTCAATAAATAAATAACTTTTTTTTTTCTTGTGCACATTGCACACAAGCTATCTCTTGTAGTACCTGCAATGTTTGATACAGATGCTCTTTGTGCATTTAATAAAGAATTCATTAAAGTAGATTTTCCAGAATTTGGACGTCCAAGAATAATTATTTTAGGTAAATTAAAATACTTTTTTTTCACATCAAAAATATTTTGTTCAGTATTATAATCATAATTTTTTTTATTTTTATTTTTTTCAGTGCTTGATTTAATTAAAAAATATTCTGGATATAAAATAAGATTAAATAATTTATTTATTTCTAATTTTTTTTTACAATTTATTAAATAAACTTGATTCTGAATTCCAAGAAAATTAATTTTTTTTAAAATTTCATTTTCATATTTTAAAAAACTTAAATTAATAATAACGAAAAACTTTTTTTTAATTTTTTTTAAAAAATGTATAGTTTGCAAAAAATTATCAAAAGTAGTGTTAAATTCATATTTAATAATAAAAAAAATAATATGTGATTCTTGAATTGCAAGCACAGATTGTTTATTAAATTTATATTTTTTTGAAAAAAAATCTCCCGAATCTATTGCAGGAGTATCAATAAAAATGAAATTACATTTTTTTCGCGTACAAACGGCGTACTGACGATCACGTGTAAAATTTGGAATGCTAGAAATTAATGCAATATTTTTTTGTATCAATTGATTAAAAGTAGTAGATTTTCCCGAATTTTCTTTTCCAATTAAAGCAATAATAAGATTCATATTATACCATTAGTTTAAGTATACAATTTTAATTTTTATAGATTAAAAGAATATATTTTCCCAGATTTTGCAATTATTAGTAAGTAATTTTTAAATATATTCATAAAAAATATATTTCCTGATATATTAATTTTTTCTTTTTTTATATACTTTCTATTATTAATATTAATTTGATATACGTATTTATTTTGATCTAAAAAAATGAAATATTTATGATATATAGCAAAATGCCTATAATTAGGTCGAATTAGTTTTTGATTATAAATCCATACATTTTCTCCAGTATGTAAATTTATAGCGATGATTTTATAGTATTGATCTATTGCATATAAATTATTTTTATCATATAAAATTTTAGATATATATATAGATTTGTTTATCCATAGTATTTTTCCTGATTCTGAATTTAAACAAAACAAATATCCATTTTTTGAAATAACATAAATTTTATTATCTAAAACAATTACATCTTTTTTTTCATTTATACTATAAAATAAATTATTTTTTTTATGGTCAATATAATTAATAGATTGTTCCCATATAGTTTCTCCATTATATACGGATAAAGCTATTACGTTTTTTTTATTATCTATTAAAATCACTTTATCTGAAAAAATTTTTACAAAAAATATATCATATTTATATGTATTAAATACTTCATTATTTATTTTTTTTGTCCATTGTATACTGCCGTCTATTTCATTTAATGCTTGTAAAAACCCATTGTTAGTATAAATTATGAGTACTCCATAATTTGTTGATTGTGGTATAGACAATATTTTTCCTAAAGTTTTTTGTTTCCAAATTAATTTTCCATTATTTATATCTAAAGCATATATTATTCCATATTCAGATCCCATGTATATATAATTAATGTCACTTGAACTAACACCTATTCCTCCTGCAAGTTTTATATTTTTTTTATGTGGTATAAATAGATTGTTTAAATTTATTTCCCAAATTTTTGTTCCAGTATATATATTTATTGCTTTCACTGTGCCGGTATAATTTGCAAAAAATATTTTTTCATTTTTATTTGCTGGAATTAATTGAGAATATTTCATATTTTTGAAATCTAAAAAATTAGTCCAAGATTTTTTTATTTTATTTGTGTTAAAATTTTTCTGTAAAGATAAATCTTTTTTATGAATATAATTTATTTCAGAAGTAACATGAAAAAAATTTTCAGTGTTTAAGTTGTCCATAATTATATGACAAAATTTCAAGTTTTATGTGTTTTTTTAAAATGAACGTCGTGATTTAAAATGTAATGTGCTAACTCTTTCCATCCTGGACGGGTAATATTTTTTAAAATGTTTTCTGCATTTTCTATATCATTTTGTTGTAACATTAATCTTGCTTTTCTTAAAGCAATTAAAGATTTTAAATTTAAATCTTCTGCTAATAAAAAAGCCTTATTTAAATATACTAAAGCTTCTTCAAATTTATTGTTTTCTACATTTATTTTTGCAATCCCTAACAAAATAAATACAGTATAGTTGTTTTTATGTTCTTTTGCTGCGTAAAAATTTGTATATTCAGAATTTTCTAATTTTTTTTTCATATCTTTCCAAATTTGAAAAGATTGATATAGTTCGTCGTTTTTATTTCTTTGATACTTTTTATAAAAAAAAATAGAAATTAAAATGAATATAAAAAAAAATAATAAAATAAATATATTTTTTTTAAATATGTATTGATTTATTTTAAATAAAGACATAATAAGTAATATTTAATTTTTTAAATATTTTTTAATAATATTAATAATACGACTTTGATGCACAGTTTCTTGAATACCGCTATTTAAATATTTAATAGTAATATTATTTGCTTTTATTTCTTTTTTTCCTAAAATTAATGCAATTTTTGCATTTAATTTATTTGCAGTTTTTAATTTTTTTTTGCAATTTTTTTGACTAATATCTGTCATAATTTTTAATGTATACGACAAAGAGCTGCGTAAATGCTCTACAAATAATAGCATTTCTATTATTATATCGTGTGTAATAGTAATTACATATATATCTATATATTCTAAATCTTTTTTTATTTTTTTTTGTTTAAATTCAACTAATAATATGAGACGATCTAATCCGATAGCACAGCCTAATGCTGGTGTATGCATGCCACCAAGTTGTCTGACTAAATTATCGTATCTGCCTCCACTGCAAATAGCAATATTTGAATAGTTTAATATTTTTGGCATCCATTCAAATATAATATCATTATAGTAGTCTAATCCTCTAAATAAATTCGAATTAATTTTGTATGGTATATTTGATTTTTTTAATAATTTACATAAATTTAAAAATTGATTTTTTGAATTTTCTCCGATGTAATTAAAAATTTTAGGAATTTTTAACGATTCTTCTTCTGTAAGATTAATTGCATTAATTATTTTTGAAGGATTACTATTGAAATCAAACTGAACTTTTATTTTGTTTTTTTCACTGTAAATAAAAATAAATTTTTTTAGATCTTTTAAATAATTTTCTCTTTCTTGAAAATTACCGATAGAATTTATTTCTAATATTAAATCTTGATCTATGTTAAGGTTTTTCCATATTCTTGAAGTAAGTAAAATTAATTCAAATTCTGCACTGATATGATCAGATCCAAATATTTCTAAACCTATTTGGGAAAATTGTCTATATCTTCCCTTTTGAGGTCTTTCATAGCGAAACATAGGACCTATATACCATAATTTATGTATACTATTATTGTGAAATAAATTATTATAAATTGCAGAACGCACACATCCTGCAGTTCCTTCTGGACGTAAAGCTAATCTACAAGAATTACGATCTAAAAAAGTATACATCTCTTTTTTGACAACTATATTATTATTGCCAATTGCTCGAGAAAAAACTTGAGAATGTTCCAAAATAGGAAATCGTATTTCTTGATAATTATAATTAGAAATTATTTTTATAATTTTTTTTTCGATAAATCTCCACAGATTTGTTTGCTCTGGAAGAATATCTTTCATACCTCGTACGATATGTGCTGTATTTTTTTTTATATGCATCTATTTTTCTCGAAATCAAAATTAAAAAATTTTTTACAAATTTTTAGATTTTTTTCTAACATATTTTTCTATTGTATCAATTATTTTTGAATTTTTAATTTTTGTTTTTTTTCTCACTCCATTTTCATATAGAATGCTTTTATTACGATATCCTGAAATTCCAATGTCTGATTTTTCAGCTTCTCCGATTCCATTAACCATACAACCAATAATAGATACATCCATAGGAGTTGTAATGTCTTCTAATCTACTTTCCAAAGTATTAATTACTTTAATAACGTCAAATTCTTGACGTGAACAAGTGGGGCATGCTATAAAATTAATACCTCGTTTTCTGATGTTTAAAGCTTGTAAAATATGAAATCCTACTTTAATCTCATTAACAGGATCTGCAGCTAAAGAAACACGTAAAGTATCTCCTATACCGCTAAATAATAACAAACCAATTCCTATTGCCGATTTGACTGTGCCATTTGTTAGACTGCCAGATTCTGTTATACCTAAATGCAATGGTTGTTCGATAGCAGATGCTAACAATTGATATGCCGAAATACAAGTTAATACATCTGAGGATTTTACGCTGACTTTAAAATTATTGAAATCTAATTTTTCTAAAATGTTTACATGACGCATTGCAGACTCAAACAAAGCATGCGGATTTTTTATTCCATATTTTTCTTGAATATCTTTTTCTAGTGAACCTGAATTTACACCAATACGAATAGGTATTTTTTTTTCTTTAGCAATATGGATTACAGATTGAATACGTTTTAAATTTCCAATGTTGCCTGGATTAATGCGTAAGCAATCCGCACCATATTCAGCTGATTTTAATGCAATTCGATAATCAAAATGTATGTCTGCTACTATTGGAGCTGTAACTTTTTGTTTGATTTTTTTAAATGCTTCTGCTGCTTCTAATGTAGGCACAGACACACGAATTATTTCTGCTCCAGCTTGTTGTAATTTATTAATTTGCTTGATAGTAGCTTTTACATTTGTTGTACAAGTATTTGTCATAGATTGTACAGAAATTGGAGCATCTCCTCCTATTGGAATATTTTTAATATAAATTTTTTTTGATTTTCTACGTTTAATAGATATGGTTTGATTCATATTAGTTCCATTATTATATAATATGCTAATAAAATAAATATATTATAATTAATTAATTGTGTAATATTTAATTTTTATCATTAACTTTTTTAAAATCTCTTTTTATTTTTTTTTCAACTTGTAAAGTTTTAATATTTAAAATATCTTGATAATTAATACGATAACTTTGCCACCACCAGGTGCCTATAAGTATAACGATAATAAAAATAGCAAGCCATGTAATTTTAACGAGCCATATATCTTTTTTTTTATATTGCTTTAATGATTTAATTTGACTAGTAGCTTTTATTCTAGGAAAGGAACTTTGCATTTTATTATTTATTAATGAAAGTTCTGTTTTAGGTAATTTTACTAAATTTGCATATGCTCGAATATATCCGTATAGAAACGTTTGTGATACGTGAGGATGTTCTGCATCGTTTTCTATGTTATCTATTATTGATACTTTTAAACGTAAAATTTTAGCAATTTCTTTTTGACTTAATCCCAAATTTTCACGTGCTTTTTTTAAAGATTTTCCGATAGTATTAGAAGTTATTTGATTTTTTTTTTCTCCAATATTCATTTTTTTAATAGAATTTTTTTATTTTCAATTATGTTCAAAATTTAATTTTGAAAGTGAGTATTATAATTGCAACTTTATATTGTAATCTTTAAGGCATTTTATGCAACATGTTTGTTCTTTTATACATACGATTAGCTACAATTCCTGATAGTTGTCCGCAAGCCGCATTAATTGAATCGCCTCTTTGTTTTCTAATAGTAGTAATTATTCCGTTTTTTTTTAAAATTTGTGAAAATTTCTTTATTTGATTTTTATTACTAGGTTTATATTGAGATTTAGGAATACAATTCCATGGGATTAAGTTTACCTTACATGGAAAATTTTTTAGGCAATTTTTTAATTGATATGCATGATTATCAGAGTCATTAACTTTATTTAGCATAACATATTCTATAGAAATTTTTCCTTGATTAGCTTTAGATACAGAGATATATTTTTTTGCAGCTGATAGTAACGAACAAATATTATACTTGCGATTAATAGGCATTATTTGATTTCTTAAAATATCATTTGGAGCATGTAAAGAAATTGCTAATTTTACGTCTAATACTTTTCCAAGATTTTGAATAATATGAGATATACCTGCGGTAGATATCGTAATACGTCTTTTAGATAAATTAAAACCGTGATTATCTAAAATTATATTTATTGTAGAAATTAATTGTTTTAAATTTAACAAAGGTTCTCCCATGCCCATAAAAACAATATTTGTAATTTTTTTTAATGTATAATTTTTTGTATGGACAATTTTCATTGCATTCCAAATTTGTCCAATCATTTCAGAAGAATCTAAATTTCTATTAAATCCTTGCATTGCTGTTGCGCAAAAAGTGCAATTTAAAGCGCATCCTATTTGGCAAGATATGCATAAAGTAGCTCGATTTTTTTCTGGAATATATACAATTTCAATATTTTGATTAGATATCTGCAATATCCATTTGATTGTACCATCCTGTGAAATATATTCAGATATTATTTTTGGTATTTTAATTTCTGATTGTATTAATAGTTTATTACGTAAATTTTTATTAAAATTGAAAATATTATTTATGTTATCACAATAATTTTGATACACTGCTTGCATAAATTGATTAGCACGAAACTTTTTTTCTCCTAAATTTAAAAAAAATTCCTGTAATTGTAATTTCGTCATTCCAAATAAATTTATTTTTTTGTTCATTTTTAATTAACTTGTTTAATAAAAAATCTACTTTTAAAAATTGTTTGATTGTATTTATTATCATATTAAAATTTCTTGATGCTTTATATACGAGAAAAAATTTCTTTTGTTTTGAAAAAAAAATTTATTTCTTTTTTAGCTGATATTATAGAATCAGAACCATGTATACTATTTTCAACAATACTGTCAGAATAATCTGATCTTAATGTTCCAGATAAAGCGAGTTTTGGATTTGTATTTCCCATAATTTCTCTATTTCTTTGAACTGCATTATATCCTTCTAGTACTTGTACTATAATAGGACTCGAACTAATAAAGTGTATTAAATCTTCGAAAAATGATTTATTTTTATGCTCTATATAAAAAGATACTGCTTTTTCCCAATTTAATTTAATCATTTTAGACGCAACAATAAATAGCCCTGCTTTTTCTAAACGGCTTATGATAGAACCAATAGAATTTTTAATTATAACATTTGGTTTAATTATTGATAAAGTTTGTTCAATTTGCATAAAAAATTCCTAAAGTAATTAATTAAATTTACTAATTTAATTTTAAAATATATTTATGTAATTTACTTTATAAAATATTTTCTAAAACTTTCTTGAATGAACTTATTTAAAATATTAAAAATATATTTATTTTATTTTCAATAAAATTTTATAAAATTATGTATTTTTTTTATAATCGTTTAAAGCTATATATGCCATATATGCACTATCTCCCTTTCTGTATCCATTTTTTAATATTCTTAGATATCCTCCTTTTACTTTAATAAAACGAGGCCCTATAGTATTAAATAATTTTGAAACAATTTCATTATTTCTAATTTTTGAAAATGCTCCCCTCCGATTCGATAAGGTATCTATTTTTGATAATGTAATTAGAGGTTCAAGAATCTTACGTAGTTCTTTAGCTTTTGGTAATGTAGTATAAATTATTTCATGACGTATTAATGAAATTATCATATTTCTAAACATAGATTTTCTATGACTAGAATCACGATTTAAGTGTCTACCTGAATATTTATGACGCATAATTCACCTTAAACAATTTTTTAGAATATTAAGAAATACTATCTGGAGGCCAATTATCAAGACGCATACCAAGAGTTAAATTACGAGTTGCTAGAACATCTTTAATTTCTGTAAGAGATTTTTTTCCTAAATTAGGTGTTTTTAATAACTCGACTTCGGTTCTTTGTACTAAATCTCCGATGTAATGAATAGATTCCGCTTTAAGACAATTTGCAGATCTTACTGTTAATTCTAAATCGTCTACTGGTCTAAGCAAGATAGGATCAAATTCTGGTTTTTCTTCTTTTATCTCTGGTTGACGAACATCTCTAAGATCAATAAAAGCTTCTAATTGTTCTGATAAAATAGTTGCTGCACGACGAATCGCAGACTCTGGATCAATAGTGCCGTTTGTTTCCATATCTATAATTAATTTATCTAAATCTGTACGTTGTTCTACTCGAGCGGCTTGCACATTATATGAAATCCTTTCTACTGGACTATAGCATGCATCTAATAATAATCTTCCAATAGGACGATCTTCTACGTGCATACGAGAAACTGCTGGTACATATCCACGACCTCTTTGTACTTTTATACGCATACTAATTGATGAATTTTCATGCGTTAAATGACATATAATATGTTCTGGACGACATATTTCGATGCTTCCATCGTTTATAATATCTGAAGCAGTCACTTTGCCGATACCAGATTTAGATAACGATAAAATTGCACTATCTTTGTTACTTTGTATAATGACTGCAAGTTCTTTCAGGTTTAATAATACTTCTAGTATATCTTCTTTAATTCCTTCTTTAATACTATATTCGTGCAATATTCCATCGATTTCTACTTCTGTAACTGCATATCCTGGCATTGAAGACAATAAAATTCGGCGCAGAGCATTTCCTAATGTATGTCCAAAACCACGCTCCAAAGGTTCCAACGTTATTCTGGCATGTGTTCTACTAATTTGTTCAATGTCAACTAGTCTGGGTTTAAGAAATTCTGTTATAGAATTCTGCATATTACAATCTCTCTAATATCAAAATTGTTATTTTGAATAAAGTTCAACAATTAAATGTTCATTGATTTCTGAAGATAACTCTGAACGTTCAGGAAATTTTTTTAATATTCCTTGCATTTTAATTAAGTCAACTTCGATCCAAGATTGTTTTTCTCGTTGTTCCGATATTTCTATTGATGCTTGTATACGAGATTGTTTTTTAGAATTAGGATGTATTTGAACAACATCATTGATTTTGAGTTGATACGATGGTATATTGATAATTTTTTTATTTACTGTAATTGATTTGTGTACTATTAATTGTCGAGATTCTGCTCGAGTTGTTCCAAATCCAATTCTATATACTATATTATCTAATCTATTTTCTAATATTTTTAATAAATTTTCTCCGGTGTTCCCTTTCATTCTGGAAGCTTTTTTATAGTATCTTTTAAATTGTTTTTCTAATATTCCATATAATCTACGTACTTTTTGTTTTTCTCTTAATTGTATTCCGTAATCAGATAATCTTGGTTTTTTTATCCCGTGTTGTCCGGGCAATTGATCGATTTTGCATTTTGTTTCTATTACCCGAATTCCAGATTTAAAAAATAAATCCGTACCTTCTCTGCGACTTAATTTAAGCATAGGTCCTAAATATCTGGCCATTTATTTGTTTATAACCTGTATTGAAAAAGTTGAAAATTAAACACGACGTTTTTTTGGCGGACGACATCCGTTATGAGGAATCGGTGTAACATCTGTAATATTAGTAATTCGAAATCCAGCAGCATTTAAAGCGCGTATTGTAGATTCACGTCCTGGACCTGGTCCTTTAACCATAATTTCTAAATTTTTTATGCCATATTCTTTTGCTATTTCAGAACATTTTTCTGCGGCAACTTGTGCGGCAAATGGTGTAGATTTTCTAGATCCACGAAATCCAGATCCTCCAGATGTAGCCCATCCTAATGTATTTCCTTGTCGATCAGTAATTGTGACAATTGTATTGTTAAAAGATGCATGAATATGCGCTATTCCGTCTAAAATTTGTTTTTTGTTCTTTTTTTTTGCAAATTTAGCGCTTATTTGTTTAGACATTTTTTTATAATTCCGAATTATTTTTTAATTGCTTTTCTAGGTCCTTTTCTGGTACGTGCATTAGTTTTCGTTCGCTGACCACGTACTGGAAGATTTTTTTTATGCCTTAATCCTCGATAAGTTCCGAGATCTATCAGTCTTTTTATATTTAAAGTAACTTCTCTACGTAAATCTCCTTCGATTTTAAGTTTTGATATTTCTGTACGAATTGATTCTAATTCTAAATTACTTAAAGAATTTACTTTTGTGTTTAATTTTATTCCTGTTTTTTTGCATATTTTTTTCGAAAGAATATTTCCTATTCCGTAAATATTTTTTAACGCAATTACTATTTGTTGTTTTTCTGGAATGTTTATTCCTGCTATACGTACCAATACTGTATTCCTATACTTGAATGGTTAAAAATTAAATTTATAGACGAGTTTTAATTGTACTAAAAATTAATCTTTTAATCTATAAAATTTATTCATAAATTTATCCTTGACGCTGTTTATGTTTTGCGTCAGATATGCATAATACTCGAACTACTCTTTTACGTTTAACAATTTTACAATTACGACAAAACTTTTTTACAGAAGCGCGTACTTTCATAAAATCCTCAGATCATTTAGTAAAATTTTTAAGATTTGCTTTTTTTAATACTGAACTATATTGGCTAGACATAATTAAAGTTTGTACTTGTGTCATAAATTCTATAATAACAACTACTACTATTAGTAATGATGTTCCTCCGAAATGAAATGGAGCCTGTACAAATACTCTAAAAAATTCTGGCATTAAACAAATTAATGTTATATAAGTAGATCCTATTAAAGTGAGACGCATCATAATTTTATTAATATATTGTGCTGTTTTAACGCCAGGACGAATTCCGGAAATAAATGCTCCGGATTTTTTTAGATTATCTGCAGTATCTTTTGAATTAAAAACTAATGAAGTATAAAAAAAACAAAAAAATATAATAGCGCATGCATATATAATAGAATATGATAAATGTCCTGGTTCTAAATATGCTGCAAGAGATGTTAACCAAGACCATCCAATTCCTCCTCCGAACCACGATGCTATAGTAGCTGGAAACAAGATTAAACTAGAAGCAAAAATTGCTGGTATTACCCCTGACATATTGATTTTTAATGGCAAATGTGTGATGTGTGCAGCGTAAATTTTTCTTCCTTTTTGTCGCATAGCATAATTCACTGTAATTTTACGTTGTCCACGTTCAATGAACACAACAAAAAAAGTAATTATAAAAATTAATGTCATAGATACTAAAATAGTTAAAATTTTTAAATCTCCTTGTCTTGCTTTTTCAATAGATTGAATTATGTCTATTGGTAATCCAGCAACAATGCCTGAAAAAATAAGTAACGAAATTCCATTTCCTATTCCACGTGAAGTAATTTGTTCGCCTAACCACATTAAAAAAATCGTACCAGATACTAAACTGGTAATAGTAGTAATATAAAATTCTAAGCCTTTTTGTATCACTAATTCTTGCATACCAGGCATATTTGGTAGTCCAATTGCAATGCTCATAGATTGTATGATAGCTAATATCAATGTACTATACCTTGTATATTCATTAATTTTACGTCTTCCAAATTCTCCATCTTTTTTTATTTCAGATAATTTTGGATGTATTATCGTTAACAATTGTATAATAATTGAAGCTGAAATATGCGGCATGATACCTAAGGCAAAAATTGAAGCACGACTTAATGCTCCACCGGAAAACATGTTAAATAATTCAATAATTGTGCCTTTTTGTTGTTCAATTAAATTTGAAAGTATATTTGTATCGATTCCTGGAATTGGAATAAATGAACCAATACGGAATATAATTAATGCAAAAATTACAAAAATTAATCTATTTTTTAACTCAAATAAATTATTTTTATTTTTTTTTATATTAAATTGAGATTTTTTTTTATAATTTAGTAAATTATTCAATTTTCCCACCCGCTAATTCAATTGCACGTTTAGCGCCTTTACTTGCATATAAATTTTTTACTTTTATTTTTTTATTAAAATTTCTAGAAAAAATTAGTTTTGCTTTTTTAATTTTTAAACTAACAATTTTACGTTTTTTTAATAATTTCAGATCTATGATAGTATCTTGAATTTTTTTTAATTGAGATAAGGGTACTTCTTTAATTAAAAGTGATTTGCGAGATATCGTATGTCCAAATTTTGGTAAACGTCTATATAAAGGCATTTGCCCCCCTTCAAAACCTCTTCGCACTTTACCTCCAGATCGAGATTTTTGACCTTTATGGCCGCGCCCTCCTGTTTTTCCTGTTCCTGACCCAATTCCTCTGCCTTTACGTTTTTTAACACGTTTGGAATTTGGTGATGGTGAAATAGTATTTAAGTACACTTTTATTCCTCTATTTTGAGCAAATAAGAAATGGAATGTATCATTCCTAGCAATCTTTTAGATTTTTTTCTCTCTACGGTATGTCCAATATGACGCAAACCGATTCCTATAAGAGTAGATTTATGTTTTTTTGAACAACTAATTACGCTTTTAGTTTGAGTAATTTTGATAAATTTTGTCATTGAAAATTTTTTCCTAATATTTCTTCAATAGATTTACCGCGTTTTTCAGCAATATATTTAGGAAATTTCATACTTTTTAATGCATTAATAGTAGCTCGTACAACATTAATAGGATTTGTAGATCCATAAACTTTTGCTAATACATTATGTATTCCTGAAACTTCTAAAACTGCTCGCATTGCACCCCCAGCAATAATACCTGTTCCTTCTGATGCTGGTTTCATAAATACACGTGATCCTGTGTATATTCCTTGAATTTCATGATGCAAAGTTTTAAAAATGATTGGAATTTTTATCATGTTTTTTTTAGCTTTATCCATTGCTTTTTGAATAGCAGATGGAACTTCTTTGGATTTTCCATAACCAAATCCAATACGTCCTTGGCAATCTCCTACCACAGTAAGTGCAGTAAAACTAAAAATTCTTCCTCCTTTTACTGTTTTAGAAACACGATTAACAGAAATTAATTTTTCTTGTAATTCTCCGGAATGTTTTTCGATTTTAGCCATATCAACCTTCTTAATATTAAAAATTTAGTCCAAATTTTCTAGCTGCTTCCGCTAAAGCTTTAACACGACCATGATATTTAAATCCAGAACGATCAAATGCTATTTTTGTAATATTTTTATTTAAAGCACGTTCTGCAATTTTTTTACCAATTATTTCAGCAGCTTTTTTATTTCCTGAATTTTTCAATATGCTCATAATTTTTTTCTCTAAAGTTGAAGCGCTTGCTAATACATACGAACAATCAGGAGATATAATTTGCGCATAAATATGTTTAGAAGTACGATGTATTAAAAGTTTTGATATATTTAATGTTCTAATTTTTTTACGTGTTTTTGTCGCTCTTTTAATGCGCGCTATTTTTTTTTTCATATTATTTATTTTTTTTAGTTTCTTTTATTTTGAGAATTTCATATGAATATCGAATACCTTTTCCTTTATATGGATCTGGGATTTTATAATTTCTAATATTTGCAGCAAATTGTCCCATTTTTTGCTTGTCAATACTAGTTAAAATAATTTCATTTGAACTTGTGCATTTTACAGAAATATTTTCTGGTATATTCACATTGATTATATGAGAAAATCCTAAAGACATAACTAGTTGATTATTAGTAATATTTGCACGATATCCTATTCCTGAAATGATTAATGTTTTGGTAAATTTTTGAGTTACTCCTATAATCATATTATTTATTATTGATCGCATGGTTCCGGTCAAAATCCATAAAAAATTAGAGTTTAATTGTTTCGGAGCCAATTTAATTGTATTATTAATTTTTGATATATGAACTCCTGAATGCAATTTTTGATTTAATTCTCCATGTATTCCACTAATTGTGATATTTTTTTTTAATATATTAACATTAACTTTTTCTGGAATTAAAATTGGCATTTTAGCTATACGAAACATTTTTTCTCCGTATTTATTCTACATAACAGATAATTTCTCCGCCCAGATTAAGATTTCGTGCAGCTTTATCAGTCATGATCCCTTTAGAAGTAGAAATAATAGCAATTCCCATGCCTGATTTTACTTGCGGCAAAGATTTTTTATTTTTATAAATTCTTAATCCTGGAGAACTAATTCTTTTAATTTTTTCTATTACTGGAGTTCCTTTAAAATATTTAAGTACTAATTTTAATATAGGTTTTATTTCATTTTTTATTTCATATGATTCTATAAATCCTTCATTTTTTAATACATTAGCAATTGATATTTTTGAATTAGAAGATGGCATATAAATAAATTTTTTTTTTGAAATTTGTCCATTTCTAATACGAGTAAGCATATCTGCAATTGGATCTTGTAAACTCATAATACTCTCCGATAATTATTTAATTACCAACTCGCTTTACGTAATCCGGGAATTTCTCCTCTCATCGCAGATTCTCTTAGCTTGATTCGACTAAGTCCAAATTTTCTTAAAAATGCATGTGGTCGAGCAGTTTGACTGCATCGATTTCTTTGACGACATGGACTGGAGTCTCTTGGTAAAGATTGTAATTGTAAAATTGCTTTCCATCTGATATCGTTAGATAAATTTTTATCTGTAATAATTTTTTTTAATTTTTTTCTTTTCTTAAAAAAAATATTCGCTAACTTTATTCTTTTTTTTTCACGTTCTTGTACGGATTTTTTTGTCACGTATACACCTCTCATTTACTAAATGGAAAAGTAAAGGAAGATAGTAACATATAGCCTTCTTTTTTTGATTTTGCAGAAGTAGTAATTGTTATATCTAATCCTCGAATTCTATCAATTTTGTCATAATCTATTTCTGGAAAAATAATTTGCTCTTTAATTCCTATACTATAATTTCCAAATTGATCGAAAGATCTTATAGGAAATCCTCGAAAGTCTCGAATTCTTGGTATAGCAATACAAACTAGTTTTTGAAAAAAATTCCACATATGTGCGTTTCGTAATGTTACTTTACATCCTACCGGATGACCTTGACGAATTTTAAAACTAGCTAAAGATTTTTTTGCTTTTGTAATATATGGTTTTTGTCCAGAAATTAATGTTAAATCATTTACTGCATTTTCTAAAAGTTTTTTATCAGAAATAGCTTGACCTACTCCCATATTTAATGTAATTTTAATAATTTTTGGCACTTGCATGATAGACTTGTAATTTAATTTATCTTTTAATTTAAATAATATATGATCTTTATAATATTGCTTAAATTGCATGGTATAAAAATTCCTTATTTAATCAATTTTTTGTTAGATTTAAACATTCGGTATTTTATTCCGTTTTTATTAGTAAATCCAATACGATCTAATTTTTGTGTATCGAAATTAAATATTGCTAAATTTGATAAAGAAATTGGTTGTTCTTTTTCTATAATTCCACCGGATTGTTGCGTGTTGGGATTAGGTTTTTGATTTTTTTTAACTAAATTGATACCTTCTACTATTGCTTTTTTAGAATCAATTATTTTTTTAACTTTTCCTTTTTTTCCCTTATATTTTCCGCTTCTCACAATAACTTCGTCATTAATTTTAATTTTTTTTGCCATATATAAAAATTTTCCGTTATTTTATAATACTTCTGGTGCTAAAGAAATAATTTTCATGAATTTTTCTATTCTTAATTCGCGTGTTACTGGCCCGAAGATTCTGGTTCCGATCGGTTGTTCAGTAGTATCATTCAGTAAAACGCAAGCATTTCTATCAAATCTTATTACTGAACCGTCTGATCTAACTAGTGCTTTTCGAGTTCTTACTACTACTGCTTTTAAAACTTCTCCTTTTTTTACTTTTGCACGCGGAATAGCATCTTTTATTGCAATTTTTATAATGTCGGCTATTCTTGCATAACGTCGACGAGATCCTCCTAACACTTTAATACACATTACGGAGCGTGCTCCGGAGTTGTCTGCTACTGATAATACAGTCTGTACTTGAATCATTGTACACCTTTGAGAAAATAAGTTATTAAAAAACTTTAACTTAAGTTAAATTTTATATGAATTTAGATATATTTAAACATTTTTTTTATTAATTTTTTTCAATTTCCATGATTTTGTTTTAGCAATTGGTCTACATGATTGTATTTCAACAATATCTCCAATCTTACTTACGTTGAGTTCGTCATGTACATGTAATTTTGTGGTTTTTCTTATAAATTTACCGTATATAGGATGGCGCATTAGTTTTTTTACTGATACAACAATAGATTTCTGCATTTTATTTTTTATTACTTGTCCTTTAAGGATTGAAATATTTTTCTTTTTCATTATTATTTTTTTTCCTTTTCTTCATTAAGCAACATTTTTACATGTGCAAGATTACGTCGTACTTCTTTTAAAAGATGTGTATTTTGCAATTGCCCGCTTCCAGCTTGCATACGTAAATTAAATTGTTCACGCAATAAATTTAATAATTCAGCATTAAGTTCTTTTTTATTTTTTTTTCTTAGATTTTTTAGATTCATTACATCACCATTTTTGTAACAAATGTAGTTGTAATGGGAAGTTTTGCTGTTGCTAATTTAAATGCTGATCGTGCTATTTCTTCCGAAACATCATCTATTTCATACAGTATTTTTCCAGGTTGTACTAAAGCTACCCAATATTCTACATTTCCTTTTCCTTTACCCATACGTACTTCAAGTGGTTTTTTTGTAATCGGTTTATCTGGAAATACACAAATCCAAATTTTTCCTTGCCTTTTAATTGATCTTGCCATCGCTCTACGTGCAGATTCTATTTGACGTGATGTTAATCTTCCACGATCAATAGCTTTCAATCCAAATTTTCCAAAATTAATTTTAGAATTTATTGATAATCCTTTGTTGCGACCTTTTTGCATTTTTCTAAATTTCGTACGTTTTGGTTGTAACATGAAAACATTCCTTTTATTTTCTAACTTTTCGATAAATGTTTTTTTTAGATATATTAGGCATTTCTTGTTTTTTATATGGTGATATGCTACCTAACACTTCTCCTTTAAAAATTGAAACTTTTATACCAATAATTCCATATGTTGTATGCGCTTCAGATGTGCTATAATCAATGTTTGCACGAAAAGTGTGTAGGGGCACTCTACCTTCTCTATACCATTCTGTACGAGCAATTTCTGAACCTCCTAATCTACCGCTAACTTCTACTTTAATACCTTTTGCGCCTAATCTCATAGCATTTTGAACAGCACGCTTCATTGCTCTACGAAACATAATTCTTCTTTCTAATTGTGATGCAATACTGTCAGATACTAATTTTGCATCAAGCTCTGGTCTTTTAATTTCAGTAATACTAATTTGTGCTGGAACTCCGGTTATAGTAGAAATTTTTTTTCTAAGTTTTTCTACATCTTCTCCTTTTTTTCCGATTACTATTCCAGGTCTTGCTGTATATATATTTACACGAATACTTTTTGCTGGGCGTTCAATAATTAATTTAGATATGGATGCTTTTAACAAAGTTTTGTTAAGAAATGTCCGCACTTTAAAGTCGCTAGCTAGGTTTTTTGCAAATTCTTTAGTATTTGCATACCATGTAGAACGCCATGATTGAATAATTCCCAATCTAATTCCATTTGGATTAACTTTTTGACCCATAAGTATAATCTCCTAAACTTTTTTTTCAGATAAAGCGATTGTAATATGACTGGTACGTTTTAAAATTCTGTCTGAACGACCCTTAGCACGTGGCATAACGCGTTTCATACTAGGACCAACATTAACGTATATTTTTTTTATTTTTAAATTTTTTATATTTATACCTTCGTTATGTTCCGCATTTGCAATAGCAGATTTTAATACTTTTTTTATCAAATTAGCTGATTTTTTTTTAGAAAATTTTAGTATTTTTAAAGCTTTCGAGGCATCGTTTCCTCGAATTAAATTGGCAACTAAGCGTATTTTTTGTGCTGAAGATCTAGCATAACGATGATGAGAATATACTTCCATAGATAGCTCCTTAGCGCTTTTTTATTTTTTTATCAGCAGAATGCCCACGATAAGTTCTAGTCGGTACAAATTCGCCTAATTTATGTCCTACCATTTCTTCTCCTATGAAAATAGGGACGTGTTGTTTGCCGTTATGAACTGCAATTGTCATTCCGATCATAGATGGAAATATAGTAGAACGCCGTGACCATGTGCGAATCGGATTTTTTTTTTCAGATGTTTGCATTTTTTCTATTTTCTTTAATAAATGAAAATCTATAAATGGTCCTTTTTTTAAAGAACGAGGCATATTTATTAAATCCTTGTTATTGTTTTTTTGATTTTCTATGATGCAATATGTATTGCTCGGTACGTTTGTTTCTTCTTGTTTTTTTCCCTTTAGTTTGAACTCCCCATGGAGAGACTGGATGTTTTCCGAAATTTCTTCCTTCTCCTCCACCATGTGGATGATCTACCGGGTTCATAGCTGTTCCTCGAACAGTTGGTCTAATACCTCTCCAACGTTTTGCTCCTGCTTTTCCGAGAGAAATTAGCATATGTTTATCATTTCCGACTTCTCCGAATGTTGCTCTGCATTTATTGAAAACTTTACGTGTTTCACCTGATCTTAATCGAATAATAACATAATTTTTTTCGTGCGTAATAATCTGCACATATGATCCTGCTGATCGCGCTATCTGTCCGCCTTTACCTAATTTTAATTCTACATTGTGTACAATTGATCCTGCTGGAAATAATTTCATTGGTAATGCGTTTCCGATCTTTATTGGTGCATTTATACCGGATTGAACTTTATCCCCAATATGAAGATCTTTTGCTGCAAGAATATATTTTTTTTCTCCATCTTGATATACAACAAGAGCTATATGTGACGATCGATTTGGATCGTACTCTAATCGTGCTACTTTTCCAACAATGTTATCTTTAGTACGTTTGAAATCAATTATTCGATATTTTTTTTTATGACCTCCTCCGATGTGTCTTGTAGTAATATGTCCTTGATTGTTTCGGCCTCCAGATTTATTTAATTTTTTAGTTAATTTAGATATTGATTTACCTTTATATAAATTTGAATTTACTATTTTTACAGTGTGTCGACGACTGGGAGTGGTGGGCTTACATTTATTTAATGTCATTAAAATATACCAAGTTTATTCGATATTTTTCATAGTTTTAATATTTTGATTTTTTTCAAAAATTATATAAGCTTTTTTCCAATTTTTTCTTTTACCAGAAAAATTTTTATATTTTTTTTGTTTACCTTTAATTGTTAATGTCTTAACAGATTTTGGTTGTATATTAAAAATTTTTTTAATAGAATCTCTTATTTCTGATTTTTTTGCATTTTTTAATACTTTAAAAGTAACAATATTATACTTTTCAGAAAGTATTGATGATTTTTCTGAAGAATATGAAGATTTTAGTATTTTGAGAATACGTTCTTGATAATTCATGTTAGCATTGCCTCAAATTTTTTTACAGCATCTTCTGTAATAAGAACTTTTTTATGTGTAATTAAGTTAATGAGATTTAATTTTATTGGATCAGAAACATTTATTTTATGTAAGTTACGTGAAGCTAAAATCAAATTTTTATCTATTTTATCAGATATAATTAAAACATTTTTTAATCCCATATACTGCAATTTTTTTGATAAATTTTTTGTTTTTTCAGATTCTACAAAAAAATTTTTTACTAATATTAGTCTATTTTGTCTTAATAATTCTGACAATATACTTTTTAAAGCGCTTTGATACATTTTTTTATTAATTTTTTGTTTATAGCTTCTTGTTTTTTTTGCAAATGTAACTCCTCCGGATCTCCAAATTGGACTTTTTGTACTTCCTGCTCTTGCTCGACCAGTTCCTTTTTGACGCCAAGGTTTTTTTCCAGAACCAGTTATATCGGATCGACTTTTTTGTACACTGGTACCTTGACGTTGAGTATTTTGAGAAGAATTAATTACTTGATGTATAAGTGGTTCATTAAATTTAAGTCCAAATATTTTTTCGGAAAGATTAATTTTTTCTTTTGTGTCTACGCATATGATCTCCATTACATAATCCTTTGATCCTACAATTTAATATCATGATCATTCGAAAAATATTTTACAGCTGGTTTAATAATTAAATCTGACTTATTAAAACCAGGAACAGATCCTCTAACTAATAATAATTCATTTTTTACGTCTATTTTTATGATAACTATGTTTTGAATTGTAATTTTATTACATCCAAGTTGTCCGGACATTTTTTTGCCTTTAAATACTTTTCCTGGTGTTTGATTTTGTCCGATAGATCCTGGAGCTCTATGAGACAAAGAATTTCCATGAGAAGCGTCTTGTCCGCTAAAGTTCCATCGCTTCATTGTACCAGAGAATCCTTTACCTTTAGATATACCTGTAATGTCAACTTTTTTTGTTTTGTTTAAATTTTCTATAGAAAATTTTTGTCCTACATGTAAGTCATGATTTTTATTTATTCGAAATTCCCACAATCCTCTCCCTAAAGATATATTCGCCTTTTTAAAATGACCGATAATTGATTTATTAATATTTTTAGAATTTTTTATTCCTGTAGTAATCTGAATCGCTGAATATTTGTCATTTTGCATGTTTTTGATTTGTACTATTCGATTTTCATGAATTTGAATTACTGTTACTGGAATGATTTGACCCTGCGCATTAAATATTTGAGTCATACCTATTTTACGTCCAACTAGACCGTACATATTGAATTATCCTTTGTAATTTTAATATTTTATTCAACCAAGACTAATTTGCACATCTACTCCGGCTGCTAAATCTAAACGCATCAATGCGTCTACAGTTTTTTCTGTTGGTTTAACTATGTCTACTAATCTTTTATGAGTTCTAATTTCATATTGATCTCTTGCGTCTTTATTTACATGAGGAGAAATTAAAATAGTAAACCGTTCTTTTCTCGTTGGAAGTGGAATAGGTCCGCGTACTTGTGCGCCAGTACGTTTTGCTGTTTCAACAATTTCGGACGTCGATTGATCAATCAAACGATGATCAAATGCTTTTAATCGAATACGAATCCTTTGATTTTGCATGAAACAGAACTCCAATAATTTAATAGTAAAAGTAAACTGCAATTTTTTATAGAATGCATTTAGAATTATAAATTTTATAAAAAACGATTTTTATAAAATGTTAATTTTATCAAAATTAACATGTATTTAATGCAAAAAGTTAGTTAATCAAAATATAAAAATTTTATTTTTATAATTAAATGTAACTGCAATCTCAATAAGAATCAAGATCTATTTAAAGATTTTATTTTTTTGTTTACTAAGTAAAAATTTATTTATTTTTTTAATTAAAAGATGTCTTTTTTTGTTACAATATCAATTGTTATTTATTAATCTATTATTTAATATTGTTTTAAATAAATTTTACATTATGATACCTTTATTTCATTAAAGTATTTATTAAATTTTTTGTAAAATATAAAATAAACAAAAAATTTCATTTTTTTTAATAAGTTTTTACATAAAATTAATAAAAATTAAAACATTTTACCTTGTGTTTCTATACGTATAAGTATTTGTACGATAAAATTTTATGCAATAAAAAATTTAATTTTTTAAGCGACAGTCAATTCGATTTTTTATGTAATTAAGTATATAATGAATAATTATTTAATACTTTATATATTTTATAGTACTTGAGATATTTTTATGCAAAAATTGATTTATTTCATAGAACATCATACTATACTTTTTTTAGTCTGGCTATCCTTTCTTATCTTATTATTATTCAATTTTATACAAAACAAAATAAATAAAATGCATGTAATATCCAAACATTCCGCTATTACTTTAATGAATCGTCGTCATGCAATTGTAATTGATTTAAGAAATCCAGAAGACTATTCTAATGGACATATTATAAATAGTTTAAATTTAAATTTTGATCATATTAAAACAAAAATTCTTGATAAAAAAAATAGTAGCAAAAAAACATTAATTTTAGTTTGTGAAAATGGAAAACTATCAAAAAAAATTTTCAAAAAAATTAACAAAATTCTTCAATCAAAAAATTTTAAAATATACATTTTAGAAGATGGTATAAATGGATGGAAATTAGATAATTTACCGTTAATAAAATAATAAAATGATACGAGATATTTAAATTATGTATATAGCTCAAATATATTTAAAACACTCCTGTCCTTATTGTAAGGAAGCTAAATTACTTTTAAAAAAACATAATATTTTTTATAAAGAAATTGATATTGAATTAAACAAAATTTATCTATTAGAAATGATTAAAAAAAGTAATCGAAAAACTGTTCCTCAAATTTTTATTAATAAAAAACATATTGGAGGTTATGATGATTTATGTATTCTTTTAAAAGAAAACAATTTATTTAAATAAATTATAATTACTAAATTTCAACTATAGAATGTCGTAATTTTTTCTATATAAAAATTTTATCTAAAATTATTTAATAAACAAATATAATATATCTATAAGAAAATTATACAATAAAAATGTGTATTTAAATAATATAAATTAAAAATTTTACTTAATTTTTTGATATAAAAGGAATAAATTTTGAGTAATTGTGCAATTACTGTTATCGGATCTGGAGCATATGGAACAGCTTTAGCAATTATTTTGTCTAAAAATAAAAATACAGTTTTTTTATGGGGTAGAAATCAAAAACATATGCAATCTTTAAAATTAAACCGTTGTAATAAAAAATTTCTACCTAAAATATTTTTTCCTCCGACATTAAATATTATATTTTCATTAAAACATGCTCTGTTATCGAGCGATACAATTTTAATTGCAGTACCGAGTAGTGCCTTTAAAGATACTTTAATTAAAATAAAACCATTTCTGCGTATCAACGCATGCGTAATTTGGGGAACAAAAGGTTTAGAACCAAAAACAGGTAGATTGTTGCAAGAAGTAGCTCAAGAAATTTTAGGAAAAAAAATTTGCTTATCTGTGATATCAGGACCAACGTTTGCATATTATTTAGCTATTGGATTACCTACAGCGATGGTTTTAGCCAGCAATTGTGAAAAAAAATGTAAAAATTTAATTAGTAAATTAAATTGTAATAAACATTTAAAAATATGCAGCAGCTCCGATTTAATTGGAGTTCAGTTAGGAGGAGTGATTAAAAATGTTATTGCTATTGCATCAGGAATGTCAGATGGTATTGGAATGGGACCAAATGCAAGAACTGCATTAATTACTCAAGGATTATTAGAAATGTCTAATTTAGGAAAAATAATGGGTGCCCAAAAATGTACGTTTATGGGTATGTCTGGAGTAGGTGATTTAATACTTACTTGCACAGAAAATCAATCACGAAACCGTCGTTTTGGTATGCTATTAGCTCAAGGATATACTATAGAAGCAGCAAAATTAAAAATTGGACAAGTTATAGAAGGATATGAAAACATTCGAGAAATTTTAATGCTATCTTCTAGATATAGCATAGAAATGCCTATTGTAGAACAAGTTTATCAAGTATTATATTTAAATAAAACAGTAAAAAAATCAGCTTTAAAGTTACTTTCAAGAATTAGAGTATATAAATAGAATTGCATTTAAATTAATAATTTTAAAAATTAGACATAAAGTTCTTAAGCAGATTGTTTTTTAATTAAAGATTATGTTTCAGAGTTTTTTTATGTATTGTTGGGATAGAAATAATTAATCTTAATCCTTTCAAAGGACCTTTGTCAATTTGAATATTTCCATTATGTTGAAGAATAACTTTTTTTGAAATTGTTAATCCTAAACCTATACCTCTATTTTCAGAACGATTATTATCAATTGTGTAGAAAGGCTGAAAAACTTTTTCTCGTATATTTTTTTTAATTCCCGGACCATCATCGTCTACGATAATAACAACCTGACTGTTTCGCATATAAAAAGCAACAGAGACTTTTTTATTAGAATATTCTATTGCATTTCTAATAATATTTTCTAGTGCACTTTCTAATGCATCTAAATCTCCTATTATATAACCTTGTTTAGGCAAAGAAATAATTTTTAAAATTTTTCCTTGTTTATCCGCTTCAAATTGCGAATTTACTAAAACATTATTCCATAATGTACAAAGTTGTAATAAATTTTTAGAATTTTCTATTTGAATATGATTTCTTGATAAAATAAACAAATTTTTAATTATGTAGTCTAATCTATTTATTTCAATTTCAATGCGAGATGCTTCGAATACATCTCCGTATCGTCTTCTTATTAATGCTGTAATTAATTTTAATCGTGTCAGAGGTATACATAGCTCGTGCGAGATATCAGATAATAAGCATTTTTGCATATTTTCAGTGCAATCTAATGCATATATCATATTGTTAAATTTAATACCAATAGATAATATTGATTTTGGTCCACGTTCTAATTCTGGAAATTTTTTACGATTACCTTTTGCAACTAAATTGATAGCATATTTAAATTTTTTTGTTATCTTAGATAAATTCCAATATATCCAGAATATTACAAGAACGTGTACTGCAATAATAAAAATAAAAAATTCAGTTGGATAATTTAAGATTAAATTAAAAAAGTTTGAAGAAATACTTTTAGTATTAATAAAATATATTTGATTTTTTTGCATATCATGTATTATATATACAAAATTAGATTTAATTCTACAATTTAAGTTATTTTTTGATATATAAATGTAAATTATACTTACAATATAACATTTAATTATGTTTATACTATAATAGTATACTTTTTTATATAAAATAAAAAAATAATTTTGTGCATAATATTTTTTATAATATTAAATATTTTTTTTAAAAAATTTTGAATTTCTCATAAAAATGTATGCGAAAAAATTTATAAAAATAATTTATAAAAATCTAAAACTTCTAATAAATTTTACATTTTAAGTATTAACTTAAATTTATCATTTTATAACATAAATAACATATATAAACAAAAAATTAAACATGATTAATTAAGTGGCAGATACCATTAAATATCCTTTGCCTCTAAGTGTTTTAAACCAAGGTCTTAAATCTTTTCTTGGAGGAAGTTTTTTTCTTAAATTAGAAATGTGCATATCAATTGCTCTATCAAAAGGAGTTAATTTTTTTCCCAAAACTTCTTGACTTAAATATTCTCTAGATACTACTTGACCTAAATTTTGTGCTAATAAGAATAATAACGAAAATTCTGTACCTGTTAAATCTAAATTAATATTTCCAAAGCACGCTTCTTGTCTTCCTGGATTGAGATTTAATAAATCAACAAATACAGATGATTGTTTACCGATAGTTTTTTGAGCAAACCAATATGAACGTCTTAAAATTGCCCTAATACGTGCTATTAGCTCGCGATCGTTAAATGGTTTTGTTAAATAGTCATCTGCTCCCAGTTCTAATCCTAGAATACGATCTAATTCGCTGCCACGTGCAGTTAACATAATAATAGGTATATGATGCTTTTTTTGGCGAATTTCTTTTAAAGTATCTATTCCATTTTTCTTTGGCATCATGATATCTAAAAGTAACAAATCGATTGCATTATTCAATTTAGAAAGTGCTTGTTCTCCATCATATGCTACCTGTATTTCAAATCCTTCTAATTCTAATAGTTCTTTTAATAAATCAATCAATTCATGATCGTCATCTACCAAAAGTAGTTTATTCATATACATTTTCCCTATTATACATAATTAACGCATTATAATATTTTATTTTCTTTAATATTGAAAATTTATATCAAATTAATAATTTTTTATAATTTACATAAATTAATTAAATATATAAAATATAGAACGTATAAAAGTATGAGAATTTACAGGTTTAAAAAAAAATAAAATAAATATTAAATATAATAAAAAATATATTATATATAATAATATATTTTATTCAAAATTTTAATTAAGTAAAAAATTATTTATTAATTACTATTTCTGATTGATACAGATACTTAGAATGTTTTTTTTTATTATAAGGTCGAATAGCAGAACCTGTCAGTAATTCAAAACTTACTGCTCCAATTAACATATTGGGACGTAGTCCTATTGGTAGCTTACCAGAATTGTAAAACTCTAATACAATTTGACCTGACCACCCAGGATCAATTCTATGAGAAGTAGCATGTACCATTAATCCTAAGCGAGCTAATGAAGATTTTCCATCCAACCATCCAACTAAATTATCCGGCAAAGTAATATGTTCCACAGTTAACGCTAATACTAGTTCTTTTGGATGTAAAAAAAATATTTCTCCTTCATTAATTTCAATTTGATGAGTAATTTTTTGTTGCAACATATCGTGATTATTTTTTGATGAAATAAGTTCAACATCAATATAATCTATTTTATATCCCGTAAAAATTTGAAATTTATTTGATAATTTTAAATCTACCGTAGCTCCATTAATTCTATTTTTTGAAGGTCTTGGAATTATAACTAACTGATTTTTATTTAACCATTTTTCTATATCATGATCGCATAATCGCATAATTATCCTTAATCTTTATAATCAAAAAAAACAAATTTTAAACATATAATTTTATATATAAACATTAAACAATAATATTTTTAATATATTTTCAACTTAGATATTAACATGTCTTTATATAAAATATATACTGTATTAATAAATGTTATAAAATTTAAGCATATTAAATAAAAAATACACATCGTTTATTATTATAGTAAATAATTTTTAAATAATTTTAATATTATGAATACGAATAAAAAAATTTTGATCACTTGTGCTTTACCGTATGCTAACGGAGAATTACATATCGGACATATTTTAGAACATGTACAAGCTGATATTTGCGTAAGATATCATCGTATGAAAGGTCATGAAGTCTATTTCATTTCCGCTGATGACAGTCATGGTACTCCGATTATGTTGAAAGCTCAAAAAAATGGAATAGTTCCAGAAAAAATGATTTTAAAAATGTATAATAAACATAAAAAAGATCTACTAAAATTTAATATTTGTTATGATAAATATTATTTAACACATAGTAAAGAAAATTATCGACTATGCATCCTAATATATAAAATTTTAAAAAAGAAAAAATTAATTATTGAGAAAGAAATTTTTCAATTGTATGACATTAAGAAAAATATGTTTTTATCTGATCGGTTTGTTCAAGGTACATGTCCAAAATGTTTTTCTAAACAACAATTTGGCGATAATTGTAACATATGTGGCGCAACATATTCTTCTATCGAATTAATTCAACCAAAATCAATTTTATCTAATTCTATTCCAGTCATAAAAAAATCAAAACATTTATTTTTTGATTTACCATATTTCGAAAAATTTTTAAAAATCTGGATTCATTCCGGTGTAATAACTTATGAAATCATAAATAAAATAAAAGAATGGTTTAAATCAGGATTACAACCTTGGAACATCTCAAGAGATTCTCCATATTTTGGATTTAAAATACCGTACATTTTAGAAAAATATTTTTATGTATGGTTTGACGCACCTATTGCTTATCTAAGTACATTACGAAAATTATGCAAAGAAAAAAACAAAAAAATTTTGTTCCAAGAATTTTGGACAATGAATTCCAAAAATTTAATTTATCAATTTATTGGAAAAGATATTATTTATTTTCATAGTTTATTTTGGCCATCAATTTTACATGGAATTAATTTTCGTAAACCTACAAAACTATTTGTTCATGGACATGTAACTTTCGATGGTAAAAAAATGTCTAAATCTAGTGGAAAATTAATCGGTGCGACAGTTTATTTAAAATATTTTGATTCAGATTATTTAAGGTATTACTATGCTTCGAAAATATCTACATGTATAACAGATATAGATTTTAATCTTACTGAATTTATGCATAAAATAAATTCAAACATTATTAATAAAATAATTAATCTAGCTTCTAGAAGCGCTAGTTTTATTAATAAATATTTTCATAATTGTTTATCTGAAAATGTTGAAAATTTTTCATTGTATACTAAATTTACTAATGCAAAAACTATTATAAGTAAACATTTTCAAGAACAAAACATATATCTCGTGATTAATGAAATTGTTAAGTTATCTAATTTAGCCAATCAATATTTAAATAACAAAGCGCCTTGGAAACTTGCAAAAAATATAAAACAAAATAATCATTATATACACGAAATATCTTCTATGGGTATTAATATGTTTTATATTATCATGGTTTATTTAAAACCTATTTTGCCAAATTTAGCACGTAAATCAGAAATATTTCTTAACAAAGATCTTAATTGGAACGATATTAAAACTCCTTTAAAATTACATCATATTAATAAATTTCAACCTTTATTATTTCGAATCACTGAAAAACAAATTGCTTCAATGCTAAAAGAATCTAACAATAAAAATATATAATGTTATTTTATTAATTTAATAAAAAATAAATTAAAAAATATATGTTTTTATTTTTATTAAATATTAATAATTTAAAATTTAATTTTTTAAATATTGAATGTACTAATTCAAATTGAATATAAACATTATTCAAAAATATGTTAATAATTTATAAAAAATTTTTTAGTTAAATTAATCTTTAAAAAAAGTATACAATATATTTTTTTACATCTTAATTTCGAAGACTGTTGTGTTTTTAATAAAATTATACTGTATTTGAACTAGATGAATATTTTATTTAAATTTAAATTAATATTATAAAAAATTTATTTTTTTATATATAATTTTAATATTTTTGTATCAGATTATTTTAATTTATTTAATTTTTTTATTTTTATAAAAGAATTTATTTTAAATATTAATTTTTTATAGAATTTATTTTTTCAAATAAAAATTTTTTTAATAGTTGAATATTTTTTAAACATATTAGAAAAAAAATTTAACACATATATTCTCTAATTTAATAACAAATTTATTTCGATAATTGTCAATTTTTTAGTATTTTAAATTTATTTTATTAATTAAAAAAATGTTATGCACGAATTTTATGTGCAAAAAAAATAAATAAAATTTTAATTTTTTCATTTTAACTTATATTAATTGCATTTAAAATAATAAAAAATTCATTTTTTTGAATTGATAATTATTTTAACGCTTATTTAAAAAAATTAATTTTTTTAATAAAAGATACATATCTTCTGGTAAATTTGATTTAAATTGCATAGAAATACGCTTTGTAGGATGCATAAATTTAAGTTTTCTTGCGTGCAATGCTTGCCTACTAATTTTTAATAGTGGATTATAACAATAAACTTTATTTTTTATGTATTTTATATCACCAACAACAGGGTGCTCTATATGTGCCATATGCACTCGAATCTGATGTGTTCTACCAGTTTCTAAATATACTTTAAGATAAGTATATTGTGAAAAACTTTTAATGATTTGGTAGTGAGTAGTAGCCGGTTTTCCTTTGATATCTACTTTCATAAGAGTTTTAAATTTTTTATCACGCATAATCGGAGCGCTAATTGTGCCATGAAAAATAATTTTTCCATGCACAATAGCCCTGTATTCTCGAATTATTTTTTTATTTTTTAATTCTTTATAAAAATAATTTTGCGCTTGATATGTTTTTGCAATTATCATTAAACCAGTAGTATTTTTATCTAGTCTATGCACAATACCAGATCGATTTAAATTTTTTGTATCAGGGTAATAATGTAGTATTATATCAAGCAATGTATTATTATTGTTTTTACATCCAGGATGCACGACTAATCCAGAAGGTTTATTGATTAATATGAAATGATAATCTTCATATAAAATGTTTAATTTATTTTTTTTCAATTGTGTAACATTTTTTTTTTTGTTTATTTGAATTTTTATTATTTCACCACCTTTTAATTTCTTTTTTGGATTAACGATATATGAATTATCAACTTTAACTTTACGAGCAATAATTAATTTTTTTATTTTTGTTCTAGAATATTGAGGAAATAAAATTGCCGATATACTGTCTAATCTTTTTCCAAATTGATTCATTTGAACTTTAGCAATTAATAATTTAGTATAATACATGTAAATTTTATATTTCTTATTTAAAAAAAATTTAAATAAATATACTATAAAAATTATAAATTTTTAATTCGAGAAATTTATTTTGAATAAAAAATGGATATTTATAATCCTAATTAATCTAATTTCAATTAAATATGCATTTTGTAATATATATTTTGATCAAGATATTCATGCACATCATGCATACGATATGAATCATAATAAATTATATAATAGTAGAAAAAAAAAATTTGAAACTTATTTATATTTTTTGAAAAAAAATCAGAATTTCATTTATATGAAAAAAGCAGAAAAAGATATTACTAGATTATATTTTAAATATAAAAATTATAATTTAGAAAACTTAGATTTATTTGATTTGATTATTGATCAATTTATTAAATACCATCAAGATGTTATATATACAAGTTTTCTAATCTATATCCAAGGATTGGTGTATATGCAATATGATAAAAATTTTTCAAAATATTTTTTTTATATAAAAAAAATTGATTCTAATCCTAAATACGCATATTTAGCATTAAATTGTTTTAAAAAACTTGTTAAAGATTATCCTAAAAGCATTTTTATACAAGATGCGAAAAAATTTGTTGTTATTCTTAATGAAAGAATAGCCAAATATAATTTAGAAATAATACGTTTTTATATTAAAAAAAAATCTTTTTCTGCATCAAATAGTCGTATAATAGAAATTATACAAAAATTTCCAAATACTAAGTCTGCATATTATGCGAAAAATTATTTAATGCAGTAAAATTATAAATAAAAGAAACAACAATCAATTTAATAAATTAATAATTATTATCAGTTTAAATTTTAATCAATTAATCAATGATAAACAGTAATAAAATTATTAAAAATGCCACATTATTTATTGCTCATATAAAAAATAAAAAAATTGAATATATATTTTTATTTATTTTTTTCTATTTACAAAGTTCTCTGTGGTATGGAAAAAACAATATTATGCATTTAATAGAAGTGCGAAAAGAAATCAAAATACAATCTGAGAAAAATTTGCAAAAAAAAATGAGGAATCAAAAATTAATTATTGAGATTAACTACTTAAAAAATAAAAATGATGCTATTGAAGAAAGAGCAAGAAATGAATTAAATATGATCAAATCTAACGAAGTTTATTACCGTATAATAGAAGTTAAGAACATACAAAAATAAACTATATTATGTATAAAAAAAAAAATTATCCTAATATGATAGCGATTTGTCCTGCAGCAGGTATAGGAAGAAGAATGCAATATAAATACCCTAAGCAGTATATAAAAATACAAAATAAAACATTATTAGAGCATTCTATAAATCTATTAGTTAAACAAATATGCATTAAAAAAATAATTATAGCCATTCATAAAACAGATCGATGGTATAAATCATTACCAATATTAAAAAATAATAAAATAAATATTGTTTTTGGAGGAGAATCTCGAGCAGAATCAGTTCGATGCGCTTTAAAATATGTTAAAAAAGTGCATTGGGTTTTAATTCACGATGCCGTACGTCCTTGTTTACATCAAAATGATCTTAACCAATTGTTTAAAAACTTATATAATTCTTCTACTGGAACTATTTTAGTTACTCCTATAAATGATACTATTAAAAAATCTTATGGTAATTATATTACACATACTGTTCAAAGAAAAAATCTATGGCGTGCTTTAACTCCTCAAATTTTTAATAAAAAAATTTTAGTAAACTGCTTAAATTTCATCTACCATCAAGGTAAACACATTACGGATGAAGCAAGTGCGCTCGAAGAATGCGGTTATTTATTAAATTTTATACCAGGTAGATCAGATAATATTAAAGTTACTTATCCTGAAGACTTAAATTTTGTAAAATTTTTTATTAATTATATAGGGAGATTTTAAAAATGCGCATTGGTCATGGATTTGACGTACATAAATTTGGCATACATTCTAAACCATTTATTTTAGGAGGTATTCATATTCCTTATTTTCAAGGAGTACTTGCACATTCCGATGGCGATGTAATTATACATTCAATAATTGATTCATTATTAGGAGCTTGCGCATTAGGAGATATTGGAATGTTGTTTCCTAATAATGATCCTAAATATCAAAATATAAATAGTTGTATTTTATTACAAATTATTTGGAACCAAATAAAAAAAAAATATAAAATAGGAAATATCGACATCACTCTCTTTTTAGAGAAACCAAAAGTTTCTTTATATATTCCAAAAATATGTTTTCATATTTCTCAATGTTTAGAATGTAAATATAATTGTATTAATGTAAAATCTACTACCATGGAAGGTCTTGGATTTGTTGGGAAATACAAAGGAGTTGCTTCGGAAGCTATAAGTATAATTTTCAAAGTTAAAAAATAATTTAAAATAAATAATAAAATTTTTAAATGTAAACATTTTCGCACGGAAGAAAAATATATAATTTCTACTCTAACAAATATTAGAAGATAATTTTCTTCCGTCGTTCAAAAAAAATTTTAAAAAATTCGATCTAAACAAAAATAAATGCATAATTTTTGTTTTTAATTATTTTTTTATCCCTCCAAATATACCTAAAAAACTTGAAAAAATATTATATATTGATACGTACAAACTTACTGTAGCTCGAATATAATTTTTTTCACCACCAAAAATAATATTGTTTATTTCCCATATAATGGCTACTGAAGAAAAAATTATAAACATAATACTGATTGTCATTGATAATGCCGACATATTTAATATCATATTACTTATTGTGCAAATTAATAATGCGATACTTCCAGAAATTAATACACTAGATAAAAATGACAAATTTCGATTAGTTTTTAAACTGTATATAGAGCAGCAAAAAAATACCATTGCAGTCCCGGATAAGGCCAGTATAATACTACTGCTATTTACAGCAAGCATAATACTTATAAGTGGCGCAATTGCATATCCCATAAATCCAGTTAAAGCAAATGTTGCTAAAATGCCCGATTTTTTATCAGACAAATAGTTAACTAAGAACAATAAGGTATAAAATCCAATTAATGTAGGAATAGCTCCTAAAAATGGTAGTTGACATAAACTACTGACAGTAGCAACTGTAGCAGAAAAAGCTACAGTGATTGATAAAAGCAAATATGTATTACGTAAAACTTTATATGTAGATAACCTAGAACTGCTGTGCGAAAAAATTTCAATCGATCGGTTCATAATATTTTCCAAATTTTAATTTAACAAATTATAAAAAAATATTTAATTTAAAACATCTTAAATGTACTATATTATAAAATTTAATTTTTTTAAATGATAACATGAGTCTTTACAATTTTTTTTAATTGTGCTTATATTATTCAAATATAATTTTTTGGAGGAATGGCCGAGCGGCTGAAGGCGCTGGTCTTGAAAACCAGAAAAGGATTACACCTTTCGTGAGTTCGAATCTCACTTCCTCCGATAAATAATACATGATAATTAAAGAATATAAATTAAGTTTTATTATTAATTGATTTTAAAATAAATATTTCTTGACAATCGAAGCAAGACAATCAATATGCAAATCTTGATCATTTAAAGCCGGAATATAGTGAAAAAAAAGTCCTCCAGAATTTATAAAAAGCAGTTTATTTCTTATTTTTATTTCTTCTAAAGTTTCTAAACAATCAGAAGAAAATCCAGGACAAATGATTTGAATATTTTTTATATTTTTCTTGGGTAAACTCGATATAACATTTGAAGTAATAGGAGTAAGCCATGGAACTTTTCCAAATTTTGATTGAAAACTCATAATTATTTGATCTTCGGGATAATCTAAAGCAGATGTTAGCAATTTTTTTGTTACTTGACATCTTTCTAAATAATCATCTCCATCCGCAACATATTTTTTTGGTATACCATGAAAAGATAGGATTAAACGATCTGGATGACCGTATTTATCAAAAGAACTAATAATACTTTTTTTTAAAGCATTAATATATTTCATATCATCAGCATAATCTCGAATAAAAATTATTGAAGGAAGATTTCTGTATTTTTTTAAAATTTTTGCAATAGCGTCAAATACTGATGCAGTAGTACTACAAGAATATTGTGGGTACAGTGGAAAAACAACTAATTTTTTTACATTATATGTTGCTAACATTTTTTTTATAGCATTTTTAAGTGTAGGTTTACCATATCTCATAGCTAATTCTAAATGTATATTTGGTAAAATATTAGTTAAAGCTTTTTTTTGTAGCAAACTATTTATCATTAATGGAGACCCTTCTGACTGCCAAATTTTTTTGTATAAGTGCATTACTTTAGAAGAACGCATAGGCAAAAGATATAAGTGCAAATACAATTGCCAAAAAAATTTTGGTGCATCAATCACTCTTGGATCACTTAAAAAATAAGACAAATATTTTTTTATTGATTTTTTATTCGGTGCACTAGGTGTTCCTAAATTAACTAAGATTAATCCGAATTTGATTTTCATTATTTAAATTATATTAAAAAAATTTTATTGAATTTTGTTAGTTTCAAAAATTTTTATTATTTTTTGATTTATTTGTTCTATTTTTAAAGATGCATCGATAAAATAATATTTCAATTTTTTTTTGTAAGACTCTTGTTTATAAAAATTACTTAATATAAAACAGTTTTTATAATATTCTTGCATACGTATTTTTAGTGCATCGACGCAATCATCTGAACGTTTTTTTAAAATTTCATCATAATTTTTATTTTTTAAATAGTTGGATTGCTTATGAATATCATCTATGTGGCATATTTTACCAGATATCTTATCGATCATACGTCCAGAAATTCGTGAAAAAACGATTTTTTCTGGAATAAACAATTCAAAGATAAAATCAATATTTATGGATTTTATAATTTTAGCTTGGTATAAAGTTCTAGGAAAACCGTCTAAAATAAATCCTTTTTCGCAGTCTTGAGACTGTAATCGTTTTAAGATTATTTTCGTTATTAAGTTATCTTCAATTAAATAACCTTGATTAATTAATTTTGTGATATAACTATTTTTACTTTGATTTCTTAGTAAATCACCACTAGAAATTTTAGGAATATTATATTTTTTAGAAATAATTTCTGACTGTGTTCCTTTTCCGCTTCCTGGTGGTCCAATAAAAATTATTTTCATAAATCTCTCTATATTAAAAAAACTTTAAAATTTTTTTAAAAAACTATTTTTTACTAGAAATGTGAGTAATTAATAAATTATTAATACGTTGAACAAATTTATTTGGATCTTCTAAATTTCCGCATTCAGATAGTAATGCTTCTTCTAATAAAAGATCAATCCAATTATTAAATTGTTTTTGATTTTGTATTTTAAAAATATATATAATTAAAGGATGCACAGCATTTATTTCGAATATATATTTTATTTCAGGGCTATTTTGTCCTGTTGAAATAAGTAATTTAGACATTTGTGTTGTAATGTCATGTTCGTCTGTGGTAACGGCGGCTGGTGTATTGATCAATTTTGATGTAAATCTAACGTTTTTAACTTTATCTTTTAAATAGGATTTAATACGTAATATAATTGGAGATAATTCTTGTTCAGATTTTTTTTGATCTAAAGTTTTATTATCAAAAATTTTTTCTAAATATTCATTATTTTTATTAATAGATTGAAATTCAATTTTGTTGAAAGATGTCATGTAATTCATCATCCATTCATCAATACGATCAAAAAGCAGTAAAACTTCTATATTCTTTTCTTTTAATTTTTCTAAATGAGGATTATTCTTTGCAGAAAGATAATTATCTGCTGTTATATAAAATATTTTTTCTTGTTTTGATTGCATACGTGATACATAATCATCTAATGATACATTTTGTATATTTGACTGAGTATATGTTGAGGAAAATCTAAAAAGTTTTACAATATTTAAATAATTTTTATTATCTTCTGAAGGTCCTTCTTTAAGAATTAAACCAAATTCTTGCCAAAATATTTGATAATCTTTAGGATTATTTTTAGACAAATTATCCAGCATCAATAAAATGCGTTTTGTTAAAGAATTTTTAATCATTTTAGTTGCTTGATTATTTTGTAAAATTTCTCTAGAAATATTTAATGGTAAATCGCTCGAATCAATTATACCTTTAATAAATCTTAAATAATTTGGTATAAATTCATTAGATTGATCCATAATAAAAATTTTTCTTACATATAATTTTAATCCGTGCTTATTGTCACGATTCCATATATCCCATGAAGCTTTTCTTGGTATATATAACAAGCTACTATATTCTTGATTACCTTCTACATGATTATGACTCCAAGCGATTGGATTTTGATCGTCATGAAAAAAATTTTTATAAAATTCTTTATATTCATTATCATTAATATCAGATTTTTTTCTTGTCCATAATGATGTTCCAGTATTAACTTGATTCCAAGTTAAATTTGATTGTAAACTTGGAGTAATTATTTTATTTTTTTGTGTTTTTTGAATTTGCATTTTAATCGGGAAACTAACATGATTTGAATATTTTTGAATAATGTTTTTAATTGTTATTTCATCGGCAAACATGGTTTCTGAATCTTTCAAATATAAAATAACTTCTGTTCCTATTTCTTTTTTTCTAATATTAGAAACTGAATATTCTCCTTGACCATTTGATTCCCATAAAACTCCATCTTTCTTATCAGATAAAAAAGATCTTGTACGTACAATTACTTTTTCAGCAACAATAAAAGCTGAATAAAATCCTACTCCAAATTTTCCAATAAGCTGATTATTTTTTAATACATCTGTATTTATGGATTTAAGAAATGATTTTGTTCCAGATTTAGCAATAGTACCTAAGTTTTCTATTATTTCTTCATGAGACATACCTATTCCGTTATCTCGGATCGAAATTTTTTTTTCATCTTTATTATATGATATTAAGATACACGGTGATTGTATTTTTTTATTTAATTCTGGTTTCGATAACATCAAAAATCTTAATTTATCTAATGCATCGGATGCATTAGAAATCAATTCCCTTAAGAAAATTTCTTTGTTAGAATATAACGAATGAATCATTAAATTTAATAACTGTTTTACTTCAGATTGAAATTTTAAAGTTTTTTTTTCTTCCATATTTGATTCCTAATATTTTTAAAATAGTTTATCTTAAAATTTTTAGCGATTATAATTATAATTTTTTTGAATTTTAATTACACTATGAATTTTATTAGATAATTAATTAATTTTATTTAAAACGGCATTTTAAATCCCGGCGGCAACTGCATTGCATTTGATACTGCTGCAATTTTTTCTTTTTGTATTTCTGAAATTCTGCGAATAGCATCATTGAAAGCAGCAGCTATAAGATCTTCTAGCATTTCTTTATCTGATAATAAACTATTATCAATTTTTACATAATTGCAGTTATGTGATCCATTAAGTTTTACTTGAACGAGTCCTGCTCCAGATTCTCCAATAGATTCTAATCGAGCAATCTCTTCTTGCATCCATTGCATTTTTTCTTGAATTTTTTGAGCTTGTTGCATTAGATTATTCATTCCATTTTTATCAAACATTATTGATCTCTATTAATATTCAAACTGTTATAGAATAATTAAAAAGCTTAAGATATTCAAATTTATTTAAAAAAATTTTAATTCTTTAAATAAAATTTAATTTTTTAAATAAAAATCTAAATATTCCATGCATATTAAATTTGATAGTATAAAAAAAATATTATGCAAATAAACTGTAAATTTATATAAAAATATATTTTTAGTATCTTAAAATAAAAAAATAATGAGTGTTTTCTAAAAATTTGTACTGACAATATACGTGCTGTATATAATAAATCAATTTACAATAATTATAACACATTGTTTTTTTAATTTATAGAATATAAAAAAGCGCGTAAAATTATCATTTCTACTGCAATTTTTTGTTCAGGTGCATAAGTCAGCTCTTGTCTACCTTTAAGAAAAATTTGATAATAATTATGTAAATCATTTGTGGAAATTTTTTTTGAAATTTTCTGAAATCGTATATATTTTTCTTTTTTTAATATGAAATTCATTTTATTAGGATAAATTTGAAAAAGTATAATTTGATGTATTAGTATTAACAATTTAATTAAAAAATCATCCCAATTTACAATTTTTTTTGCGCATATTTCAAAAAAAGATATTAACTGTTCTTTATTAGATAAAATTAAAGCTTCAAATAAATTAAATATTTCGTTTATATGCACAATACCTAACATTTTAGATACTAAATTTGATAAAATTTTATTGTTCCCTAGTATTAATGCTTTCTCTGTTAAGCTTAACGCATTTCGCATGCTTTTTTGCGAACTTTGTGCTATTAAATCTAAAGCGTACTCTTCATAGTAAACATTTTCTAATGTTAATATATTTTTTAATCGATCAATAATGTATTTTTTTCGTATAGGTTGAAGATTTAAATGAAAACATCTCGAAAAAATTGTTTCTGGAATTTTATATATTTCAGTAGTTGCTAAAATGAATTTTGTATGTAATGGAGGTTCTTCTAATATTTTTAACAAAGCGTTAAAGCTATATTTAGATAACATATGTACTTCATCTATAATATATATCTTATATCTACCTTTTGATGGAGAATATTTAATGGTATCTAGCACTTCTTTAATATATTCTATCTTTGTATAAGATGCGGCATCAATTTCGATTAAATCAATAAAACAATTACTATCAGCTTCTTGGCAATTACAACATGATTGGCATGGCCGAAATGTTATTCCATTTTTACAATTTAATCCTTTTGCAATTAATCGTGCGAGACTAGTTTTACCTATGCCTTTAATGCCACTAATTAAATAAACACTTTGAATTCTTTTTAAAAGAAAACTATTTTCTATTAATTTTAAAATATTATGTTGACCAATTAATTCATGAAAATGTTTAGGTCTCCATTTTAATGTGAGCGGTTTATAATACATATATTTTTATTATTTTTTTGGTACATATAAACATTATATAGTAAATAATTATTTATATAAATAATGTTATTAAATTAGTATATAATATTAGGTTATATTAAATAATAAAGTTTAAATATAAGTAGATTTATTTTTTATAAATTTATGAAACTTATCTCTAAACATTATTTTTTATTTAAATTTTAATTTAATGAAAAAATTTTATAAAAAATTATTTAATGCATAATATGCATTAATTAATTTATATAAATTAAATTAACTATTTAATTGTGTTTTTGTTATTTATATAATTTCATGAAAAATTAAAAAACTATTTAATTAAATTTTGTTTTATCAATCAAAATGTATAGTATAAAATATTTTAAATATACATTTAATATAATTAAAAAATTAATATTTTTAGTTCTAAACTTATCACTAAAAAATAAATACATAATTGGCAAAAAAAATGAAAAAAATAGATTATCTTATGCGTTTAAGAAAATGCCGAACTTTAGCTACTTTAGAACGTGTAATTGAAAAAAACAAATACAAATTATCTAACGATGAATTAGAAATTTTTAATTCTGCAGCGGATCATAGATTAGCTGAAATTACTATGAATACTTTATATGATAAAGTTCCTAACTCAGTTTGGAAATATGTGCGTTAATTTTTAGTTAATTCAAAATTATTTCGAATATAAAAACAAAATACACCAGTATGCATAGCACATATTGATTCGAGCTACGATTGCTTCCTTTCGGACCTGATCGAATTTGCACGTACATTATTGCTTACATACTGGTAAATAATAGATAAATTCACATCAATTATCTCTTAAATTAGCTTTTAAAAGTTCTTTTAAATTTTCGGAAGCTTCGTCGACGCTAACATGATTAATAGGAGATTGTAAAGCACTACTTTTTTGTTTGCGTTTTAATAAACGTTTTTTATGGTATGCATACCCTGTACCTGCAGGAATTAATCTACCGACAATTACGTTTTCTTTTAATCCTCTTAATTCATCTTTTTTTCCAGATACAGCCGCTTCTGTTAATACACGAGTAGTTTCTTGAAATGAAGCTGCAGAAATAAAAGATTCTGTTGCTAGAGAAGCTTTTGTAATTCCTAATAAATCACGAGAATAAGTAATTTTATTTGTATTTTGAGTAGTACTATTTGCTATTCTAATCCGAGAGAACTCGATTTGTTCGCCTTCTAAAAATTCTGATGTTTTACTATTTATAATAGTTGCTTTTTTTAACATTTGACGAATTATTACTTCAATATGTTTATCATTTATTTTTACACCTTGCAATCGATATACTTCTTGAACTTCATTCACAATGTATTTTGTTACTGCATGCACTCCTCTTAAACGAAGTATATCGTGTGGAGATTCTGGCCCATCAGAAATTACATCTCCTTTTTCTACGCGTTCTCCTTCAAAAACATTTAAATTTCTCCATTTTGGAATCATTTCTTCATATATTTCTGATCCGTCAACAGGAGATATTATTAGCCTTCTTTTTCCTTTTGTTTCTTTTCCAAAAGAAACAATGCCGCTAATTTCTGCTAAAATAGCAGGTTCTTTAGGTTTTCGAGCTTCAAATAAATCTGCAACTCGTGGTAAACCTCCTGTAATATCTTTAATTCCACTAGTTTCTAAAGATAAACGTGCAAGTACGTCTCCACTTCTAATTTTTGCTCCATTCTCCAATTGTAAAATTGATTTTCCTGGTAAAAAATACTGAGCAGGTATATCTGTACCTGGCAGATAAATATCTTTTCCTTCTGCATTAATAATCTTTAAAGCAGGACGTAACTCTTTATTTATGCCTGTTCTTTCTGCTGTATCTAATACAGAAATAAAAGATACGCCTGTTAGTTCGTCTGTTTGACGTGTAACTGTTTGACCTTCTATGATATCACTAAATTTTATATATCCACTGACTTCGGTAATGATTGGAATAGTATGAGGATCCCAATTAGCAATAATTTCTCTGTTATAAATTTTTTCTCCAGTATTTTTATTAACAATTGCGCCGTATGGAAGTTTATATTTTTCTTTTGTTCTTCCAAATTTATCAATAATTTTTAATGCGGCATGACGTGATGTAATTATAATTTTATTATTTTCTGTAATAACAAACTTTGCATTATTTAGTTTTATAATTCCATCATTTCTTGATTGAATACTAGATTCGGAAGCTGATCGAGCTGCAGCGCCTCCGATGTGGAATGTACGCATTGTTAACTGTGTACCTGGTTCTCCTATAGATTGAGCAGCAATAACTCCGATAGCTTCCCCTTTATTTACTAAATGACCTCTAGCTAAATCTCTACCGTAACATTTCGCGCATACACCAAAATTTGTTTCGCATGTAACAACTGATCTGACTTTAATTTTATCTATTGAATGTTTTTCTAAAATATTACACCATGTTTCGCTTAATAGAATATTACGATTTATTAAAACATTTGATGTTCCAGGTTGTAAAATATCTTCTAATATCACTCTGCCTAAAACTCTTTCACGTAATGGTTCCTTAACTTCACCGCCTTCAATTACTGGAGTCATAGTAATTCCAGATAATGTACCGCAGTCGTCTTCTGTAACGACGAGATCTTGTGCTACATCTACTAATCTTCTAGTTAAATAACCTGAATTTGCAGTTTTTAATGCTGTATCTGCAAGTCCTTTACGTGCTCCATGAGTAGAAATAAAGTATTGTAATACATTTAGTCCTTCTCTAAAATTTGCAGTAATTGGAGTTTCTATAATTGAACCGTCTGGTTTCGCCATGAGTCCACGCATTCCTGCAAGTTGTCTGATTTGAGCTGCTGAACCTCTTGCTCCGGAATCGGCCATCATAAAAATATTGTTAAAAGATACCTGTTTATGTTGTATACCGTTGTGGTCAACCACAGTGTCTGTAGATAAATTTTTCATCATTGCTCGAGCTACACGTTCATTTGCTGCTGCCCAAATATCAATTACTTTGTTGTATCTTTCTCCTGCAGTAACTAATCCAGATTGAAATTGTTCTTGAATTTCAGATACTTCTTTTTCGGCATCTTGAATAATTTTAGATTTTTTTGATGGAATAACAATGTCGTCGATGCCTACTGAAGCTCCTGATTTTGCGGCATATGAAAACCCGGTATACATAATTTGATCTGCGAACATTACTGTCGGTTTTAAGCCTAAAATACGATAACATGTATTCAACATATTTGAAATTGATTTTTTTCCTAATACTTGATTAACTAACTCAAAAGATAATCCTTTCGGAACAATCATCCACAAAATAGATCGTCCAATAGTAGTATCTACTACTTGTATCGTTTTTTCAAATTGACCAGAATTTAATTTTTTGTATTGTGTAATTCTAACTTTTACTTTAGCATGTAAATTTGCAATTTTTGAATGATATACATGTTCAGCTTCTTTTGGACTGCTTAATAGCATGCCTTCGCCTTTTTGGTTAATGCAATCACGCGTCATATAGTACAATCCTAATACTACGTCTTGTGATGGAACAATTATGGGTTCTCCATTAGCAGGGGATAAAATATTATTTGTAGACATCATAAGTGCACGAGCTTCTAATTGGGCTTCTAGTGTTAATGGAACATGAACGGCCATTTGATCGCCATCAAAATCTGCGTTATAAGCAGCGCAAACTAATGGATGTAGCTGAATAGCTTTTCCTTCAATTAATATTGGTTCAAATGCTTGAATACCTAATCTGTGTAAAGTAGGTGCTCGATTAAGCATCACTGGATGTTCTTTAATTACTTCTTCTAAGATATCCCATACTACACTTTCTTCTCTTTCAACCATTTTTTTTGCAGCTTTGATGGTTGTAGCAAAACCATTTAATTCTAATTTTCCATAAATAAATGGTTTAAACAATTCTAGAGCCATTTTTTTTGGTAATCCACATTGATGTAAGCGTAAATATGGTCCTACCGTTATTACAGATCTTCCTGAATAATCGACGCGTTTTCCAAGAAGATTCTGACGAAAACGTCCTTGTTTACCTTTAATCATATCTGCTAAAGATTTTAATGGACGTTTATTTGATCCTGTAATTGCACGTCCGCGACGGCCATTATCTAATAATGCATCAACGGCTTCCTGCAGCATACGTTTTTCGTTACGCACGATAATATCGGGTGCTGCAAGATCTAAAAGCCTTTTCAATCGATTATTACGATTAATTACTCGACGATATAAATCGTTTAAATCTGATGTTGCAAAACGACCTCCATCCAGTGGAACTAATGGTCTTAAATCTGGAGGAAGTACGGGTAAAACGTTTAATATCATCCATTCTGGTTTATTACCAGATTGTATAAATGCTTCTAACAATTTTATCCTTTTAGTTAATTTTTTTCTTTTAGTTTCAGAATTTATTTCTAATAGTTCTTGACGAATTTGGTTACATGTTTCTTTTAAATTAATATTTTTTAATAGTTCTTGAATAGCTTCTGCACCCATTTTAGCATCAAATTCATCTCCAAATTCTTCTAAAGCATCTAGATACTGTTCTTCTGTAAGAATTTTGCGCTGTTCTAAATTAGTCATGCCTTCTTCAATAACTACATAAGATTCAAAATATAGTACGCGTTCAATATCTCTTAATGGCATATCTAATAATAGGCCAATACGTGATGGTAAAGATTTTAAAAACCAAATGTGCGCTGTAGGAGAAGCTAATTCTATATGACCCATTCTTTCGCGTCTTACTTTTGTTTGTGTTACTTCTACACCGCATTTTTCGCAAATTACGCCTCGGTGCTTCAATCTTTTATATTTTCCGCATAAACATTCATAATCTTTTACTGGACCAAAAATACGTGCGCAGAAAAGTCCGTCTCTTTCTGGCTTAAAAGTACGATAATTAATTGTTTCTGGTTTTTTAATTTCTCCGAATGACCATGATCGAATCATGTCAGGAGATGCTAAAGCAATCTTGATTGCATCAAACTCTTCTATTTTATTTTGAGTTTTTAAAAATTTTAATAGATCTTTCACAAATTTTTCTCTATTATATCAAGTTAATATATATTAATTATTTTAATTACTTTCTTCTAATTCAATATTAATTCCTAAGGATCTAATTTCTTTTAATAAAACATTAAACGATTCCGGCATTCCAGGTTCCATTAAATGACTACCATCAACAATATTTTTATACATTTTAGTACGTCCATTAACATCATCAGATTTAACGGTAAGCATTTCTTGTAAAGTATATGCTGCTCCATAGGCTTCTAAAGCCCACACTTCCATTTCTCCAAATCTTTGACCACCAAACTGAGCTTTCCCTCCTAATGGTTGTTGTGTAACTAAACTGTATGAACCAGTTGATCTTGCATGCATTTTGTCATCTACTAAATGATTTAATTTTAACATATACATGTATCCAACAGTAACCGGTCTGTCAAACTTTTCTCCTGTTTGTCCATCAAATAATGTAATTTGACCGGAATCGGGGCATTGACTAAAACGTAATAGTTCTTTAATTTCTTCTTCTTTAGCACCATCAAATACAGGTGTAGATACTGGCATCCCGTATTTTAAATTATTAGCAAGTTTCATAATTTCTAAATCTGAAAAGTTTTCTAATTTAACTTTTTGCCGAATTCCATTTCCTACATTATAAGCATCTTGCATGAATTTACGTATTTTTGATATTTTTGTATTTTTTTTTAACATGTCATTAATAATATTCCCAATTCCTTTTGCTGCTAAACCTAAATGCGCTTCTAAAATTTGACCAATATTCATCCGAGATGGTACTCCTAATGGATTTAATACCATATCAACAGGTATACCATTTTCGTCATATGGCATATCTTCAATTGGCGTAATTTTAGAAATTACTCCTTTGTTACCATGTCTACCTGCCATTTTATCGCCAGGTTGAATTTGTCTTTTTACGGCTAAATAAACTTTAACTATTTTTAATACTCCCGGTGCTAAATCATCGCCTTGAATAATTTTTTTCTTTTTTATTTCTAATTTTGTTTCGAATTCTTTTTGTAAACTAAAATATTTTTTTACTAAATCTTGTAATTTTAACTTTGCATGTTTATCTAAAAATTTTAAATGTGTTAAATTACCTTTTAAAATATTTGATAGTTCATTACTATCAATATTATTTTGCTTTAAAAAAGTAATAATTTGCATTTTTAAGCTAATTTTAAAAATTTCTAATTCTTCAATAAAGTTTTTTTGCGCAATTTTTAGTTGCATATCTTCAATTTCTAGAGCTCTTTTATCTTTTTCTACACCATCTCGAGTAAATATTTCAACATCAATAACTGTTCCAGATACTCCGTTAGGTACTCGCAAAGATGAATCTTTTACATCAGAAGCTTTTTCTCCAAAAATAGCACGCAATAATTTTTCTTCTGGAGTTAATTGAGTTTCTCCTTTAGGAGTAACTTTACCTACCAAAATATCGCCTCCTTTAACTTCAGCTCCAATATATACAATTCCTGATTCATCTAATTTCAAAAGAGCTGTTTCACTAATATTTGGAATATCTGAGGTAATTTCTTCTGCACCTAATTTGGTATCTCTTGACATGCATGCTAGTTCTTGAATATGTATTGTAGTAAATCTATCTTCATGTACTACGCGTTCGGAAACTAACATAGAATCTTCAAAGTTATACCCATTCCATGGCATAAAAGCTATACGCATATTTTGTCCAAGTGCCAATTCTCCTAAATCTGTAGATGGACCGTCAGCTAAAACATCTCCTTGTTCTATTTTATCTCCTAAAGAAATACATGGTATTTGATTAATACATGTATTTTGATTTGATCGAACATATTTTGTTAAATGATAAATATCTACGCCTACATCTTTATTTAAGATTTCATTATAATTTACTTTAACAATAATTCGAGATGCATCTAAATACTGTATAATACCGCCTCTTTTAGCAACAGCAGTTACTCCTGAATCTACAGCAACTGCTCTTTCCATTCCGGTTCCTACGAGTGGCTTTTCGGTTCGTAAAGTGGGGACTGCTTGACGTTGCATATTTGCGCCCATTAATGCTCTATTTGCGTCATCGTGTTCTAAAAATGGAATTAAAGATGCTCCGACAGAAACAATTTGTTGTGTAGAAACATCCATGTAATTCACTTCTTCGCGACTGAACAAACTTGATTCACCTTTATGCCTGCATGTAACAAATTCGTTAATTAAATATCCATTTTTATCTAAATTTGTGTTAGCTTGGGCAATAATAAATTTGCCTTCTTCTATAGCTGAAAGGTAATGAATATCATCTGTTACTACACTATTTTGAACACATCTATAAGGCGTTTCTAAAAAACCATATTCGTTAGTACGAGCATATACGGATAATGAATTTATTAAGCCTATATTTGGTCCTTCCGGTGTTTCGATAGGACATACTCTTCCGTAATGTGTGGGATGTACATCTCTGACTTCAAAACCTGCACGTTCACGTGTTAATCCACCTGGACCTAATGCTGAAATACGACGTTTATGAGTAATTTCCGATAATGGATTATTTTGATCCATAAATTGAGATAATTGACTAGATCCAAAAAATTCTTTTACAGCTGCTGAAATAGGTTTAGCGTTAATCATATCTTGCGGCATAATAGTATCTAGATCTCCCAAGGATAATCTTTCTTTTACGGCTCTTTCAACTCTTACTAAACCTATTCTAAACTGATTTTCAGCCATTTCTCCTACGGATCGAATACGTCTATTTCCTAAATGATCAATGTCATCTACTTCACTTTTCCCATTTCGAATATCAATTAAACGTTTAATAACATCAATAATGTCTGTCGTACTTAATAAACTTGATCCTTCTGATGTATTTCTAGATAAAGATCGATTAAATTTCATTCTACCTACTGAAGAGAGATCATATCGATCTTCTGAAAAAAATAAATTTGCAAACAAATTTTCAGATGCTTCTCGAGTTGGAGGTTCTCCTGGTCTCATCATGCGATAAATTTCTATCAATGCACTTGTTTGATCATGTGTAGAATCGATTCGTAATGTTTCCGATATGTAAGAACCATGATCTAAATCATTTGTAAATAAAGTTTCAACTAAATCAAAACCAGATTTTTTTAATTTTAAAATAATTTCTTCAGTAATCTCAGTGTTTGCAGTAACAATAATTTTATTTGTTCGTGTATCAATATAATCTTTAATAACAACTTTTCCTATAATATACTCAAAAGGTACTTGAATTTGCGAAATTTTGTCAATTTCTAATTTTCGAATATGTCTAGCTGTAATACGACGGCCTTTTTCAATATAAATTTTGCCTTGAGCGATAATATCAAATAATGCCGTTTCTCCACGTAAACGTTTTGGAATTAAATGCATGAAAAGCTCTTCTTTTTTGTTGATATAATATGTTACGCGTTCAAAAAATATGTTTAACATATTTGGAATATCAATATTCAAAGCTTTTAGCAAAATTGTCACGGGTAATTTACGACGACGGTCAATTCTTACAAATAAATGGTCTTTTGCATCAAATTCAAAATCTAACCATGATCCTCTATAAGGAATAATGCGTGCATTATATAATACTTTTCCAGAGGAATGCGTTTTTCCTTTGTCACTGTCAAAAAATACACCTGGACTACGATGTAATTGAGATACTACTACTCTTTCAGTACCATTAATAATAAACGTGCCATTATGCGTCATTAATGGAATTTCTCCCATATATACTTCTTGTTCTTTTATGTTTTTTACTATATTTTTTGATTCATTATCATATACTACTAAACGTAATATTACTCTAAGTGGTGCAGAAAATGTAGCGCTTCTTACTCGACATTCTTTGACATCAAATATAGGCTCACCGAGGTGATAATTTACATATCGTAATTCTGCATTTCCATTGTAACTTTTTATAGGAAAAATTGAACGAAGAGCTGCTTCTAATCCATAACAACCACTTGGATCGCGTTCTATAAACTTTTGAAATGAATCAATTTGAATGGCAAGTAAATATGGTATATTTAAAACTTGCGGACGTTTTCCAAAGTCTTTTCGAATGCGTTTTTTTTCAGTATAAGAATAAGACATGAGTTCCCCGATAAATAAAATTTTAAAAATTTCATAAAGTATATTTTATATAATATGTATTATTTTTAATAAAATAAATTTATTATATATTTATAATTATTTTAGTATAAAATTTATTACAAAAATGGTATTTATGTATTTAAATATAATTTATATAATTTTATAAAAAAAACGCTGGTGGTTTTTACACCAGCTATTTGATAAAATAATAACTTTCAAAATAAAAAATATCTATTGTAAGACAATTTTAGCCCCAGATAATTCTATAGATTTTTTTAAAGACTCTGCTTCATTTTTATTTAATCCTGATTTTAATACTACTGGCAAAGTTGATTCTACTAAATCTTTTGCTTCTTTCAAACCTAAACTAAGCGAAGATCGAACCACTTTAATAACAGAAATTTTATTTTTCCCAATTTCCTGTAATAAAACATCAAATTCAGATTTTTCTTCTGATTTTCCAGATGAATTAGATTCCGAAGGCACATTGGATGCGATCGCAGAAACTCCAAATTTTTTTTCCATCATAGAAACGAGCTCGGCAATTTCTAATACCGACATTTCAGAGACTGCATCTAAAATTTGTTGCTTAGTTATTGACATTTAGTATGCTCCTAAAATTTTATTTTTATTTATGATATTTAATTGATATGTTTACTGTGTCTAATAAAAATTAACATACGTATAAATTTTTTGATTGATATTTCTTGTATAATTGTAATAAAACTTCTTATTGACTCTTCGTATGTTGGTAAATCTACTAAATAATTAATATCTGAATCTAACAAAACTTTTTTTTCAAATATTGCTATTTTTATTTTACATTTGTTGTTTTTACGTTCAAATTCTTTAAATAAACGTGCTCCGGATCCAGGATGTAAATAAGAAAAGGCAATTAAGTTGGGTCCATTAATTTTATCTTTTAAATTTGAAAAATTAGTTCCTAAAACTGATAATTTTATTAATGTATTACGCAGATATTTAATATCAATTTTTAGTGCTCTGCTTTTTTTACGTAAATCATTCATTTCATTTGCTTGTATGCCAGTTGGATCTGCTATAACAATCGATAGTGCAGATTTCATACATTGATTAATTTTAGAAATTATATTTTTCTTTTTTTTAAGGTTTAAGACCATATTTTATCCTATAAAATAAATAAATGAGCAATATTTAAATTTGATAATAAGTATCTTAAGGTGATAATAAAATTTTGTATTAATTTACTATCTTGCTTATAAATTGAGTGTATACGTTTTTATTGTGCAGAATTTTTTTTGAAAAAAATTTTAAGCATATAAATAATGTTGTTTTAATTTATTTGATTAATCTATACTTTTTGTAAAAATTCATTATGATCTAATAAAACGCTACCTCCCATAGTTTTCGCGAGATTTACTTGCTTTATAAATGCACCTTTCACTGGAGATGGTTTATTTTTTAATATATTTTTCAACAGTACTAATAAATTTTGTTCTAATTTATAAAATTCAAAATTAATTTTTCCAATAGTCATATGTATAATTCCGTATTTATCATTACGATAAGTCACCTGACCTTGTTGAATGTTTTTAATTGCTTCTGTGACATTATCTGTTATAGTGCCATTTTTAGGATTTGGCATTAATCCTCTAGGTCCAAGAATAGGTCCTAATTTTTCGACAATTGACATTGCGTATGGCATAGCGATTACAAAATCAATTTTAATTTTTTTATTATTTTTGATTTTATCTGCTATTTCTTCCATTCCAGATAATTCTACTCCTAAATCATACGCGGATTTTTTATCTGCTCCATCTGCAAAAACTACTAAAGATTTTTTTTTTTCTATCACATACGGTAATTTCACAGAATTATGTAGATTTTGATCGGATTTTTTTGAATTAATGTTTAAATTAATTGTAGCATCAATATTTTCAATAAAATTAGCCTTGGGCAAACAATATAATAGTTCAATTGCTTGTTTAAAACTATATAGTTTGCCAACAGAAATTTTCTGAGAAATTAAACGCATTTTTTTTGTTATTCGAGACATATCAGTCCTCTATTAAAAATCCCATGGATTTTGCCGTACCAATAATTGATTGAGATATAGCATGTAAATTTTTTCCTGTCATATCTGCTGCTTTTTTTTTTGCAATTTCTTCGATTTGACTTAAAGATATTGTGCCTATTTTTTTTTCTTTTGAATTGCTTGCACCTAATTTAATATTAGTTAGTTTTTTTAAAAAAAATGATGTAGGAGGTGTTTTTATGATGAATGAAAAAGTTTTATCACTATATACAGTAATGATTACTGGAATAGGTGTTCCTGGATCAAAATGCTGAGTTTGATTATTAAAAGATTTACAAAACTCTATTATATTAATTCCTTGTTGACCTAGTGCAGGTCCAACTGGAGGACTTGGATTTGCAGCGCCTGATTCGATTTGTAATTTAATATATCCTTTAACATTTTTTGCCATAATAATATCCGTAATAGTTATTTAAAATTGTTTCATTTAATGATTAATTTTTTTCTAATTGACTGAAATCTAATTCTACCGGAGTCGCTCTACCAAAAATTGATACTGATACTTTTAATCTATTTTTTTCATAATCGACTTCTTCAACTACTCCATTAAAATCTGAAAAAGGACCATCTTTGACTCTTACTAGTTCTCCAGGTTCGAACAAAGTTTTTGGACGTGGTTTATTGCCTATTTTTTGTAATCGTTTTACGATAGAGTCAACTTCTTTGTCGCTAATTGGTGCCGGTTTATCTGATGTTCCGCCAACAAATCCCATAACTTTTGGAATGCTACGAACCATATACCAACTAGAATCATGCATAATCATTTGTATTAACACGTATCCTGGAAAAAATTTTCTTTCGCTTTTTTTACGTTGTCCATTTCGGATTTCAATCACTTCTTCTGTAGGAATCATAATATCTCCAAAAAACTTTTCCATATTATACAATTTGATGTGTTCTTTTAAAGATTGAGCTACCTTAGATTCAAAACCTGAAAATGCTTGAATTACGTACCAACGTTTTTTTTGAGTTTCAGACATCTTAAAACCTCAATCCAGTTATAAATGATATTATTCGGATCAGTAAGCTGTCTAGTCCCCAAAGCAAAAGAGACATTATGAGAGTTACTAAAGATACTATTAAAGTAGTTTGTAACGCTTCTTGAAAAGAAGGCCAAATTACTTTTTGCATTTCTTTGCAAGATATATAAATAAATTTTATTATTTTTTTTCCTTTTATTGTTGTGGTAAATAGAAAACATGCAAGAAAAATCATTAAAGAAACACTAAAAACTTTTATTATTTTGTTTTCAGTAGGGAAAAGCTCACTGAACAAAAATGCTGTTATTAATAAAGTGATTACAAAAATCCAAATAAATATGTCTTTTTTATATTTACTTTGATTTTTTTGATGTTCAGTGTTCATGCAAAAGAAAACTTACAGTAAATCTATTTAAGATAGAATTTTTGATACAATTCCAGCGCCTACTGTACGTCCGCCTTCTCGAATTGCAAATCGCAATCCTTCGTCCATAGCAATAGGAGAAATTAATTTTACAGATACTTTAACATTATCTCCAGGCATAACCATTTCGATTCCTTTTGGTAATTCGATACTTCCAGTGACATCGGTAGTACGGAAATAAAATTGAGGTTTATATCCGTTAAAAAATGGAGTATGACGTCCTCCTTCTTCTTTTTTCAATACATACACTTCTGATTCAAATTGTGTATGTGGTTTTATTGAACCTGGTTTAGAAAGAACTTGTCCTCTTTCTACGTCTTCTCGTTTAGTACCTCTTAGTAAAATACCTACATTTTCTCCTGCTCGTCCTTCGTCCAAAAGTTTGCGAAACATTTCTACTCCGGTACATATTGTTTTTGCTGTTTTTTTGATTCCAACAATTTCTATTTCTTCTCCTACTTTAACTGTACCACGTTCAATTCTACCAGTCACCACAGTGCCTCTTCCAGATATCGAAAATACGTCTTCTATGGGCAATAAAAATGGTTGATCGATAGATCTTTTTGGTTCAGGAATATAGTTATCTAGAGCTTCAGACAAATCTAATATTTTTTTTGTCCAAATAGGATCGTTTTCTAATGCTTTTAATGCGGAACCTCTAATAATTGGAATATCATCTCCAGGAAAATCATATTGTGATAGTAGTTCTCTAATTTCTATTTCTACTAATTCTAATAATTCTTCGTCGTCTACCATGTCGCATTTATTCATAAATACAACTATGTACGGAACTCCAACTTGACGTCCGAGTAATATATGTTCTCGAGTTTGAGGCATAGGTCCATCGGTAGCAGCAACTACGAGAATTGCGCCGTCCATTTGTGCAGCTCCAGTAATCATGTTTTTTACGTAATCTGCATGACCTGGGCAATCTACATGTGCATAATGCCTTGCATTTGTATCATATTCTACGTGCGATGTATTTATAGTAATACCTCGAGCTTTTTCTTCTGGAGCGTTGTCAATTTGATCAAATGCTTTAGGATTCCCTCCATATTTTTTAGCTAATACAGTAGTAATTGCAGCAGTTAATGTGGTTTTTCCGTGGTCTACATGCCCAATTGTACCAACATTAATGTGTGGCTTAATTCGTTGAAACTTTTCTTTAGACATTATAGTTTCCTAGTTAAAGATTGTTTTAAATCATTTTTAATGAATTTTACTAAAATAAAATAGCAGTATTTTCACTAAGATTTTTTATTAAAAAAAGTATAAAAAAAGTTGAGTTTATTTTAATTTTTAAAAATTTTTAAAATAAATGTCCGTGAAAAAAGTAGTGCTGACAGGCAGATTTGAACTGCCGACCTCACCCTTACCAAGGGTGTGCTCTACCCTGCTGAGCTATATCAGCTTACATTAGCGGGCAGCGGGAGTCGAACCCGCATCATCAGCTTGGAAGGCTGAGATAATACCATTATACGATGCCCGCTATTTAAAGTCTAGTATTTAATTAAATATTAAAAATAATAAAATTTCATAATATTTATATTAATTTGCATGCGCAGAAGAATAATTTGGTGGGGGAAGGATTTGAACCTTCGAAGTCTTATGACGGCAGATTTACAGTCTGCTCCCTTTAGCCACTCGGGAACCCCACCATAAATTCAATTGCCGGCAAAAGGAGTCGAACCTTCGACCTACTGATTACAAGTCAGTTGCTCTTCCATCTGAGCTATACCGGCTAATAAAATATTTTTATAAAATTATATATAAAATATTCTATAGAAATTTTTGATGAATTTTAGTATATTTTATTAAAAATAGCAATTTTAATTTATTAAAAAGTTTTTCATGTTTGACATAAATTTAACTTAAAAATTATCACGATTAATCGCATTATACTATTCAGCTTTTCAAGTTAATTTTGATATTATTTACATATTGAATACACTTATATTACATATATATGAAAACTAAGCAAGAAACATATCTAGATTTGGCAAATATTATTTATAATAATTTTTTGCTAAAAACTAAAAAATTAAAAATAGATAATTACAATTGTACTTTAAATAATATGCCGCCTTATGTTGTATCTATTTATGGTAGCGTAGCTTCTGGTAAAAGCACTATAGCTTATATTTTAAAATCAAATTTAATTAAATATTCAAAAAATATTACGGTAGAAGTAGTTAAAACAGACATATTTTTGTATTGTAATCAAGTTTTAAATAAAATGGGATTGATGAAAAAAAAAGGATTTCCAGAATCTTACGATATTAAAAAATTAGCAAATTTTTTAATAAGCATTAAAAAAAATAATAAGTTATATCATTTAATTCCACATTATTCTCATATAGCATACGATATAGTACCAAAAAAAAAACTACTCTTGAAAACACATATATTAATTTTAGAAGGATTAAATTTTTTATATAAAATTAAAAAAGAAAATTACTTATATTTTAAAAATATTGTTTTATCTGATTTAATAGATTTTAATATATATATCGACGCAAAAGAAAGTTATATTAAAAACTGGTATATTAATCGTTTTTTAAATTTTCGAAAAAAATCAGCATTATATTCATATTCATATTTTTCACGTTACTTAAAAATTTCCGAAGAAAAAACAATAGAAAAAGCCAATCAAATCTGGAGTTGTATAAACAAATGTAATTTAATAAAAAATATATTACCTTTAAAAAAATACGCTAATCTAATATTAAAAAAAAATAATAATCATACAACTTCAAAAATTATTTATAAAAAATTAAAATTTTAATTGATTTTTAAATTTTTATAATATGTTTTATTTAGTTAGTTTTTAAAAAAAATTAAAAAAATTAGAAAATTTTTTTAATTTGAATAACATTGAATTTTTTTATAAAATTTTAAATTTCATCAAAAATACTGTATTTATTTTGAATTTTTTTTAATTGATCATGCAAAGCGGAAACAATATGCACAATCAACACATTACGATCAATTGCAATCTTTAATCTGCTTAAATCAGTCCAAGTAATATTTATTAGCTTAGAATAAATATTACTCATAATTATGTTAATTCCAATACCAATTATGATATCTACTGAACATTTTTTTTTATTAAATGTTTCTATCAAAATTCCAGCAAATTTCTTATCTTCAATAAAAATATCGTTTGGAAATTTTATACGAATTTTTGGTATTCCAAAATTAATTAATATTTTTGCAACAATTTGACTAATTTTTACACTTAATTGAGAAAGATTTATCAATGATGTTTTTATGTTCCAATACATTGAAAGACATATATTATTACCAAAAGAAGCAAACCATTTTTTTCCTCGTGTTCCTTTTCCGTGCGTTTGATATTCTGCTAAACATATATCTCCTGAGTTTAATATAGACATATTTTGTGCAAGATATTGATTGGTAGAACAAATTATATTAAATATAAAAATTTTATTTTTTGGGAAATTTTTGTAAATATACATTTTATTTAATAAACAAATAGGTTTTTTTAGATAACAATATTTACTTTGTTTAAAACTTATATCAATTCCGTATTGATACATAGCATTTAAGTATAAATATATATTATTAGAATTTATCAAGTTTTCTTCAATTAATTCATTTATTTGATGTAATTTTGCATCAGAAATAGTATTCACTATTTTTGAAAAAATATTATAATCGATCATGTTATGATTTTTGACGAATCAATCTTTCCTTGTTTTGATATAAATTGTACTTCTGACTCTAGTAGGATAAAAAATTTATTTTTGACTTTAAGAAAAATATAATGCGCTAAATTTAAAATTTCATATCCAGTAGCAAATCCGGTATTTATAATAATTGCTGCCTGCTTATGATGCACCGCAGCTCTACCAAGACGAAATCCTTTTAATCCGCAACTATCAATCATCCACCCCGCTGAAAACTTAAATTTATTATGAATAAAATTAAAACAAGGTGCATGAGGATATTTATTTAATATATCTTTTGTTTTTTGGATAGAAATTACAGGATTTTTAAAGAAACTACCAGCGTTTCCAAAATGTTTAGGATTAGGAATTTTTTTTTGTCTAAGCCAACAAACAATTTTATATATTTGACGGGGAGTTACTAATTGTTTCCTTAGATAAGATAATCCAGAATAATTTAAACAAGCTTTCCATTTTTTTTTTAGCTGTAATCCGATCGCAACTATTGAGTAGTTATAAAAATATTTGGTATTAAATATACTTGATCTATATCCAAAACTACAATCTTTAACATGTAATCGAATTTTTTTTCCTGTTTCTAACAATAATATATCTACGTACGTACATATCTGAGAAAGTTCCATTCCGTATGCTCCAATGTTTTGAATTGGAGCAGCTCCGACATAACCTGGAATTAAAGCTAAATTTTCAAGTCCTGGTATTTTTCTTTTTAAGCACATAGTAACAATATTATTCCATACTTCTCCTGCGCATACATGTATGTTCCATGAAGATATGTTTTCAATAATTTTAAAACCTCGGATTCTATTTAATATGATTATACCTTGATAGTATTTTTCTAAAAATAACACATTGCTCCCGGATCCAAGAAACAAAATAGGGTACTTATGCGCTAATTTTTGCCATGTATTTATTAATTCGATTTCAGAAAAAACAGGAATTATTTTTTTTGCAATAACGTTAATAAAAAAAGTATTAAAAATTTTTATTTATTTTCTCCAAATTAAATTTTTAATTTATTTAAATACAATTCATAAGAAATATAAGTTCGCCTTAAATAAATAATAGTTTGCAGGCATATTAGATATTTTTTATGCGAAATCGAATTAGTATTTAAATTTTTTTATACTATAAATTTTAATTTACTGCAATTAAATATTAAAAATTTTTCATTATTTTATTTTTAAAAAAATTTTAAATGATCGTAATTGATAAATTATAAATATTCGTTTGAAATTTTTATGCATTAAAAATTTTATTGAATTAATTTTGCTATTTTTGAAAATTAATGATGTAATTATAGTGCGTAATTACTTCAACATAAAGTTTATTTATGAAATTATCACTACGTAATGTTCAATGTGCACTTTTAAGTGTTTCAAATAAAACTGGAATTTTATTATTAGCACAAAATCTTGTTAAATATAACATAAAATTAGTTGCTACAAGCGGCACCGCAAAATATTTATCAAAACATGGTATTTCAGTAATTTCAGTTTCTGAATATATTGATTATCCAGAAATATTGAACGGAAAAATAAAAACACTACATCCTAAAATACATGCAGGTATTTTAAGCAATGATAGCGATCAAATTAATTGCTCTGATCGTAATTATTTTAAAATAGATATGGTAGTAACTAATTTTTATCCATTTTCTGAAGCAATTGAAAAAAATTATAAGATTACAGACATTTTGGAATATATTGACATTGGAGGGCTCGCTTTAGCAAGATCTGCAGCAAAAAATTATCGATGTGTAACTGTTTTAGTTGATCACAAACAATATCCTATGATAATTGAAGAGATGCATAGATTTTCTGGATCAACTAGCGTTCAGACTAGATTCTATTTGGCGATTATAGCATTTTCTTACACTTACAACTATGATAAAAAAATTTTTAATTATTTTAACGAACAATATACGAAAATAAATAAAAATCAAATTCATTTAAAAAACAATAATTTTCCATATTTAATTTCTTCAATATTCCTTAAAAAGGAAGATATGAGATACGGAGAAAATCAGCACCAAAAATCGGCATTTTACACAGATACACAAGTATATCCTGGAACGGTATCTTATGCCAATCAAAAACAAGGAAAAAAATTATCATATAATAATATTATTGATGCCGATATAGCTATTGCATGTGTAATGAGTTTTGAAGAAATTGCTTGTGTGATTGTTAAACATGCCGTTCCATGCAGTGTAGCTATATCAAATAATCTTGTTAATGCTTACAGCATAGCATATTCGTCAGACCCGTCTTCTTCGTTTGGAGGAATTATTGCTTTTAATAAACCTTTAGACATTCAAACAGCTAGAATAATTACAAAACATCAATTTTCAGAATTAATTATTGCGCCAGTTATAGAAAAAAATGCCTTAACTGTATTAAAAGCTTATAAAAATATACGTGTTTTAGAATGCGGATATTTTGTCGAAAAATTTTCTTTAGAATTTAAAAGAGTTCACTGTGGTCTATTAGTACAGGAATATGACAACTGTAATTTAAAAAAAAATAATTTAAATGTTGTAACAAACAAAATTCCTAGCACGTTAGAAGTTCAAAACGCCTTATTTTTATGGAAAATTATTAAATTTGTAAAATCTAATGCTATTATTTATGGTAAAAATCAACAAACTTTAGGTATTGGATCAGGTCAATCTAGTAGAATATTCGCAGCTAAAGTAGCTTTTTATAAAGCCCAAGAACAAAAATTTGATTTGCATCAAGCTATTATGGCTTCAGATGGATTTTTCCCATTCAGAGATACAGTTGATTTTGCTGCAAAATTAGGAATTTCTTGTATTATTCAACCAGGAGGTTCTATACACGATTTAAAAATTATTGCAGCTGCTAATGAACATAATATGTCAATGATTTTTACTAATGTGAGATGTTTTCGTCATTAAATAATTGGAAATTGTATGAAAATACTTGTTATAGGTAGTGGAGGAAGAGAGCACGCAATATCGTGGAAAATTGCACAATCTTCAGAAGTAAAAAAGATATATGTAGCACCTGGAAACGGAGGAACATTCTTAGAACCTAAATTACGAAATATAAACATTGCTTCAGTTGATATTCAAAAATTAATATCTTTTGCAAAAGAGAAAAGAATCTTATTTACTATAGTTGGACCAGAAGAGCCTTTATATTATGGCATCGTAGATGCTTTTATGTCCGAAAATCTATTAATTTTTGGACCTACCAAATTTGCTGCACAATTAGAAACTTCTAAAGTTTTTGCTAAAAAATTTTTAAAAAAATATAATATTCCTAGCGCAAAATATAAAATATTTTATAATAAAGATTCTGCTATACAATATGTAAAAAAGAAAAAATTTCCAATAGTAATTAAAGCTGACGGTTTATCCTTTGGCAAAGGTGTCAAAATAGCGTACAATGTAGAAGAGGCAGAAAAATTTATTGAAGATGTTTTGATTAATAAAATTTTTAATATTTCAGAATCTTCAATATTGATAGAAGAAATGTTATACGGAGAAGAAATTAGCTTCACTTTAATTATTAATAAAACTAGTATTATGCCACTCGCTATATCTCAAGATCATAAGCGTGTTGGATCAGGAGATATCGGAAATAATACAGGTGGAATGGGAGCTTATTCTCCAGTATCATTAGTAACATATAAGATATATCATAAAATTATGCAAAATATTATATATCCTACAATTTCAGGGATGATTAAGGAAAATCTTATTTATACTGGAATATTATATGTAGGTATATTAATTGATAAAAATTTTCAACCATATGTTATTGAATTTAACTGTCGATTTGGAGATCCAGAGGCTCAAACAATTTTGTTTAGAATGAAATCTGATTTTTTGTCACATATCTTATCTGCTATTTTTGGAAATTTAGATACACAAAGCGTTGAATTAGATTATCGATATTCTATGGGATTAATATTAGCTACTTCTAATTATCCTGAATCATATCCTATTGGATTAAATATTTCTGGATTATTTTCTCAAAATACGACAAGCGAATCGAAAATATTCCACTGCGCTACTAAAATCAATCAAAAACAAATTATTACAAATGGTGGTAGAGTGCTATGCGTTACATCTTTAGGAAATTCTATTGAAAATTTACAAGAAATCACAAATGGTATTGCAAAATTAGTTCATTGGAACGGTAAATTTTTTAGAAAAGATATTGGTCATCGCGAAAAATTTTATTGTACTTCAGATAAAAAGATATAAAAATTTTCAAAATACAACTACTTAATACGACTCTTCTTTGTTAAAAGAAGAGTCGTTATACTTTTATGCAATTGTATTTATTTCACTGCTTCTTTTAATGTTTTTCCAGAAACAAACATAGGAACATTTGCAGCTGCAATTTTTATTTCTTTTCCCGTTTGTGGATTTCTACCTATTCTAGCATTTCTTCTATGAATTTTAAAAGTACCAAAGCCAATTAACTGTACCGCATTACCTGCTTTTAAAGATGTGATAATAGCTTCTAAAGTGGATTCTAAAGCAGCTTTTGCTTTAATTTTAGGTAAATCAGTTTTATTAGCAATAACATCAATTAGTTGTGTTTTATTCATTATAGTATTACCTTTATGTTTTGCGATTAAATAAACATTAGAATTTAATAATAAAATAAATTTTTAATTTTTATTCAATAGATATAAGTTTATTATTAAATTTAATATTTATTAAATATAATTTTTTAAATCATTTACTTTTTGTATTTTTTAGTGATCAATATTAAAAATTATTTTTTATTTAATATTAAATTTTAATGATGTTCGCAAATAACATAGCTTATCATAAATTATTTTTAAAGAAATTTTTCTTACTGTTTAACAGAGAATATTAATATAAATTTTATGTATTATATTATAAATATAATATTTGAATTATTATTTTAATATTTTATTAAAAATATAATATTCATAAAAAACAATTATATATTAATATATTTTTTGATGATATTTTTGAGATAATTGATGCACAGAATCAACTAAAAATTTTACTTTTTTTGGATCAGTATCTGGCAATATACCGTGTCCAAGACTAAATATATGACCTTCTCTAAATCCAAATCGAGATAAAATTAAATCAGTTTCTTTTTGAATATAATTTTCTTCAGCGTATAAAACATGAGGATCCATATTTCCTTGTAAAGCAACATATTTTCCAACTTTTTTAAGAGCTTTTTGAATATCAACACTCCAATCTAAAGCAATAACGTCACATCCAGATGAAACAATGTCTTTTAGCCAAGCATTAGCATTTTTTGTAAAAACTGTTACAGGGATTTTATATTCATTTTTTATAAGAGATAATTGTTTTATTATTTTTTGGATATAAAATAAGGAAAACTTTTTGTATTTTTTTCGATTTAATATTCCACCCCAAGTATCAAAAATTACAATAGCACTAACTCCGGCGTTAATTTGTGCATTTAAATATAAAATCACAGAATCTGTAAGTTTTTTTAGTAAAAAATGTAAATCTTTAGGATTTTCATATAACATTTTTTTTATTTTGGAAAAATTTTTTTTTGCGTTTCCTTCTATCATATAGCATGCTAAAGTCCAAGGACTGCCGGAAAATCCGATTAATGGAATTTTGTAAGAAATTTCATGACATACTATTTTAATAATTTTTAAAACATAATTCATATGTTCTTCAGGATGTGGAACAATTAATTTCTCCATATCAAAACGTGATTTAATAGGATTGAGAAAACAAGGACCAAAATCATTTAAAAAAGTTAGATTCATTCCCATAGCGTATGGTACAATTAAAATGTCTGAAAATAAAATAGCTGCATCTAAAGAAAAAAGATTTATTGGCAATAATGTTGCTTGACTAGCTAATTCCACGTTTAAACATAAAGATAAAAAATCTCCGGCTTTCTTTTTAATATTTTGATATTCAGGCAAATATCTACCGGACTGACGCATAATCCAAATTGGTGTTTTATTGACTTTTTTTCGAAATGCTGCTTTTAAATAACAATCATTTTTGAAAATTTGCATGATAAATTCCGTATTCGTATTTTTTATTTTGTAAAAAAAATAATTAAATTTTGTACATATTTAGTAGATGTATAAAAAAAATAAATAATTTTTAATTTTTCTTGCAAAAAAAAAATTTAGTGGCAATATATAAATTATACAATACTCATTTAGTTTATAATAAAAATATTATTCAGCTTATTTTAATTTATAAAAATTAAAAAAATAAAAAATATAATGCAATTTTTTTATTTTGATTCAAGTTAATAAGATTCTAAATAATTAAAAAATTTACAAGGAAAGTATTATGTCTTCTTTATCAATGTCTATACGAAAACAATCCAAAATAGATGCGAAAAAATTTATAAATAATTTTTCCAGAAATTTATATCCTAATTCTCATCGTATCTATTTAACAAATAAATGTCAATCTGTAAAAGTCCCAATGCGTTCTGTCAAATTAAGTCCCACAGAAATAATTGATGAAAATAATAAAGTACATTATGAAAATAATTCTCCTGTATTAATATATGATACATCCGGTCCTTATGGAGATCCTCAAATACCTATAGATATAAATTCTGGATTAAAATTATTACGTAATAAATGGATTTTAGATAGAAACGATATAGAACGTATTCCTGAATGTAACCAAAACAAATACGAAAATAATTTTCAAATTGATCACAATTTTAATAAATTTAATTTTTACTATCGTGCAAAAAATAAAAAAAATATTACACAGCTATACTATGCAAAATCTGGAATTATTACAGAAGAAATGGAATTTATTGCTATAAGAGAAAATCTAAATCGTCAAGAAATTAATGTTGATAATCAACATACATCATATACACAAAAAATAAACAATACAATTACGCCAGAATTTGTGCGTCAAGAAGTAGCATCTGGACGAGCAATTATCCCATCTAATATCAATCATCCTGAATCTGAACCAATGATTATTGGTCGAAATTTTTTTGTAAAAATTAATGCTAATATTGGAAATTCATCAATTAGTTCTTCCATTGAAGAAGAAGTGCAAAAACTTATATGGTCAATTCAATGGGGAGCAGATACCGTAATGGATTTATCAACAGGACGTCACATTCACGAAACAAGAGAATGGATTTTAAGAAATAGTCCTGTTCCAATAGGAACAGTTCCTATTTATCAAGCTTTAGAAAAAGTAAAAGGTGTTATTGAGGATCTTAATTGGGAAATATTTGAAAAAACATTGTTAGAACAAGCCATACAAGGCGTAGATTATTTTACCATACATGCAGGATTATTATTAAAATATATTCCAATGACATCAAAACGTATTACTGGTATTGTATCTCGTGGTGGTTCAATTATGGCGAAATGGTGCTTATCTCATCATAAAGAAAATTTTTTATATGAAAATTTTGAAAACATTTGCAAAATTTGTGCAACTTATGATATTTCTTTATCTCTTGGAGATGGCTTACGACCTGGTTCTATTTATGATGCAAATGATAAAGCACAATTTTGTGAATTATATACTTTAGGAGAATTAACAAAAATTGCTTGGAAATATCATGTGCAAGTTATGATAGAAGGACCAGGACATGTTCCTATAAATAAAATTAAAAGGAATATGACAGAGCAATTAAAACATTGTCATGAAGCACCTTTTTATACTTTAGGGCCTCTAACTACTGATATTGCTCCGGGATATGATCATTTCACTTCTGGAATTGGAGCTGCATTAATTGGATGGTATGGATGTGCAATGTTATGCTATGTAACACCTAAAGAACATTTAGGTTTACCCAATAAAAACGATGTTAAACAAGGTTTAATCGCTTATAAAATTGCTGCTCATGCTGCAGATATTGCAAAAGGACATTTAGGGGCTCAAATACGAGATAATGCTATGTCAAAAGCTCGTTTTGAATTTAGATGGGAAGATCAATTTAATCTTTCGATTGATCCAAAAACCGCCCGAATGTTTCATGATGAAACTTTACCCAATCCATCGGGGAAAAAAGTGCATTTTTGTTCAATGTGTGGACCAAAATTTTGTTCAATGAAAATTTCTCAAGAAGTACGTAATTTCTCTAAAAATCATCAAATTAATCAAGGTATGCATGAAATGTCAAAAAAATTTCGTAAAAATAAAAATCAAATATACTTGAATAAACAAAAAAATACAAAAAATGAAAATTAATCAAATTTTTTTTCCAAAATTTTCAAAAAAAATTGGATTATATCCTATCGTAGATTCTATAGAATGGTTAATAAAAATTTTATCTACTGGAATTAAAATAATACAATTAAGAATTAAAAATATGAGTGAAATTAAACTTGATGAAAATATTAAAAAATCAGTAATGTTAGGAAAAAAGTATAAAGCTTATATAATTATTAATGATTATTGGGAATTAGCAATTAAACATCAGGCACACGGTATACATTTAGGACAAGAAGATATGCAAAATGCTAATAGAAAAAAAATTTATGATTCTGGATTATACCTAGGATTATCTACTCATAATGACATTGAAATAAAACATGCATTATCGTGGAATCCATCATATATTGCATTTGGTCATATTTTTCACACTACTACAAAAATTATGCATTCACAACCACAAGGTATACAAAAACTAAAAGAATTATGCAAAAAAAAATATAATTGTCAAAAAGTTGCTATAGGAGGCATAGGATTAAAAGAAATAGATGAAGTTTTAAGCTGTAACGTAGATGGCGTTTCTATGATTAGTGCAATTAAAAATTCAAAAAATTGGAAAAATACTATTTCTAGAATACAAAAAAAAATAAGATCTGTTTTATAAAAAATATTAAATATTAAAAATTTAATGAAAATAAAAAATGAATGATATAAGTAACATAAACTTTTTACGATATAGCCGTCAAATTCTTTTAAAAGAAATAGGAATATCTGGACAAAAAAAATTAGAATGCTCCAAGATTTTAATAATAGGTTTAGGAGGAATAGGATCTTCTGCATCTATTTATTTAGCATCTGCAGGGATTGGTACTTTATTGTTAGCGGATTATGATTTGATAGAAATTTCTAATTTGCATAGACAAATATTATATTCCACATATGATATAAAAAAAAGTAAAGCTAATGTTGCTAAACATAAATTATTCAATCACAATCAATCTACTAAATATTTTGCAATAAAAAAAAAATTAAATAAGAAAAATATACACAAATATATAAATTATTCAGATTTAATTTTAGACTGTACAGATACAATGTATACTCGACAAATTATAAATTCTATATGTGTAAGTGAAAATAAACCGTTAATTAGCGCTAGTGCTATAGGATTCAAAGGTCAACTATTATCAATTTGGCCACCATGAAAAAATGGATGCTATTCTTGTTTATTTACAGATAAAACTGAAATACGACAAAATTGCCAAGAATACGGGGTTTTAGGACCAGTAGCAGGATTAATGGGAATCTTGCAAGCATTAGAAGCAATTAAATTTATTATTGGAATACATGACAAGCGTGAAAAAATAAAAATGTTTAACGGCAAAACGTTGCAATTAACAACATTAAAATTAACAAAAAATAAACATTGTACTGTTTGTATGAAACAGTAAGTTTAAATAAATATGAAAATTATACTAAATAACATCAAAACAGAAATAAATAACACAACTACACTTTTAGAGCTAGTTTCTATTTATCAAAAAGAAACATTCGGATTAGCAATTGCAGTAAATGATGTTGTTATACCGAAAGAAAAATGGTCAATTTTTAAAATTAAAAATTATGATAATGTTGTTTTGTTCCAAGCTATAGCTGGAGGATAAATGTTAAAAATAAACAATACTATATTTAAATCTAGATTATTTCTTGGAACAGGTAAATTTTCTTCTAATGAAAAAATGTTGCAATCAATATATGCATCTGAAAGCGAATTAGTAACACTATCTATACGTAGAATGGATTTAAATAACAAAACAGATGAATTTTTAAATGCATTAAATAAATCTAAAGTAAAATTATTACCGAATACGTCTGGTGCAAATAACGCTAAAGAAGCAATAATTGCCGCTAACTTAGCCAGAGAAGCATTACACACAAATTGGATTAAATTAGAAATTCATCCGGAAAAAAAATATTTATTACCTGATCCTATAGAAACATTATATGCATCTGAAAAATTAGTTAAATCAGGATTTGTAGTATTACCATATTGCAGTCCAGATCCAGTTTTATGTCATAGACTTGAAGAAGTAGGATGTAGCGCAGTTATGCCTCTTGGTGCTCCAATTGGCAGTAATCAAGGATTAGTAAGTCGTTATTTTTTAAATATTATTATTGAACAAATTCACATTCCAATTATTATCGATGCAGGAATTGGACAACCTAGTCATGCGATGGAAGCAATAGAAATGGGAGCAGATGCAGTGCTAGTAAATACTGCTATTGCCACAGCAAATGATCCGATAAGAATGGCAAAATGTTTTAAAACTGCTGTACAAGCAGCAGAAATGGCAAAAAAATCTGGATTTGCTAAAAAAAACTTATTTTCTGTCAAAAGCAGTCCATTGACTAAATTTCTTAATAATTAGAGAAAAATATGCAAAGTTTTCAAAAAATTTGGGAAACGATTCAATGGAATAAAATCGCACATGAAATTTCTATATGCAAAGATTATAATGTTCAAAAAACACTATCAAAAAAAATTTTTTATCTGAATGATATTATACCTCTCTTATCAAAAGCGGCCGAACCATATTTAGAAGAATTATCTCAAATTGCTCAAAATTTAACTCATATACGTTTTGGAAAAACTATTCGTTTTTTTGCACCATTATATCTTTCTAATTTTTGTGCGAATGATTGTACTTATTGTGGTTTTTCTATGAAAAATAAAATACGTAGAAAAGTTTTAAATGAAAATGAAGTGCTACAAGAATGTAATAATATTCTTCAAAATAATATTAGTCATATATTATTAGTAAGCGGAGAACACGAAAAAATAGCTGGAATTGATTATTTTTCAAAAATTATTTTATTAATTCGTAAGAAATTTAGCTCTATTTTAATGGAAGTTCAACCTTTATCTGAACAAAATTATTCAGTATTAAAAAATTTAGGTTTAGACGGCGTTATAATATATCAAGAAACATATAATATAAAATCATATAGTCAACATCACATACGTGGAAAAAAACAAAATTTTTTTTGGAGATTACAAACTCCAGAAAGATTAGCTCAAACTAATATGGAAAAAATAGGTCTTGGTATACTTGTTGGTTTATCAAATAATTGGCGTGTAGATTGTTATTTTTTAGCATGTCATATTTACTATTTAAGAACGATATATTGGAAATCAAATTATTCAATATCTATTTTAAGATTACGACCATGTTTGAATGGCATTCAACCATGTTCTATTATGACTGATCGAGAACTATTACAAGCTATGTGTGCATTTCGTATATTATTTCCAGAAATAGAAATTTCTTTATCTACTAGAGAATCAGAAAAGTTCCGCGATCATGTTGCTCCAATTTTAATTAACAATATTAGTGCTGGATCTAAAACACAACCTGGAGGCTATGTAACATCAAAAACAGAACTGGAACAATTTTCTCCACAAGACCATCGTTCCCCTAAAGAGGTGGCTGATGTTCTTATAAAGAAAGGGTTGTCTATAATTTGGAAAGATTGGGATTACTATTTAGGAAGATAATAAAATAAAAAACAATTTTTAAATTTTATCAATTTTTTGAAGTTAACTTTCATTTTAAGTGTTACTTAAAAAGTTTTAAATATAATAAAATTTCTGTATTGTAAAACATTTTAAATATTTTATAACATTTACTTTAAAAGTACATTTAATATTAAATATTTTTATGCAAAAAAAAACCAAAAATAATCTTTGAATTAATTTCTTAATCTTGGAGTTTTTAATTGTTTTTTAATAGATGCTGATAATTCATCCAATTTTGGTTGTTCCGGATGCACAGGGAATATTTCGTATCCTAATTGTGCTTCTGCCAGATAAGTATGCACTGGCTTGCCATCTTCATCTTCCATGACAACATAGTACCAAGGTGATGTGCGTAAACTATCATCTGCAGAAATCTCTTCTAAAGACGGCTTTTCTAAAGAATACTCTGGATCTACATCGATTACTACTCCTAAGTATCCAAGCAATTTATGTCGCACTTGTTGTCCTATACCGAACTTACTTGCAATCATAAAACCTCCGGATAAATTAAATTTTGATATATCATATGACAGAGATCAATAAAATTCAAGTATCTAAAAAAATAGGTGATATTTTCATACTATAATAATTTATAATAATTTTTAAGATAAATGAATATTGTCTATTAAAAAAATATATTACTTTATTTTTTACTGATATAGTATATAAAAATTAATTTTAGGTTTTTTAAGAATTTAATTTTGTATTTTTTTATCAAAAACGTAAATATTTGTTATAGATCTATAATCTATATAATATAAACACGATGAATGTTGTTTATGACGTATTTTTTATTGATTAAATAATAAAAAATAAGTGTAGTATTAATACTAAAATTTTATTTATTTTTTTAAAATTTTTCTAAAATACTTAGTCGTACAAATATTTTTTTAGATTAAAAATCTAAAATGTATGTAAAAATTAATTATTATCAATAAATAATTAAAAATTTCTTATTTTGAAGTAACAGATATTAAAATATTTTATAATGCTTTATTATATTTTAAATAATTTCAATACTTATGAGAAACATTTAGTATACAATACTGTGATAATAAATAAATTAAAAAAAAAAGCAGGATGGGCTGCATTAGAATACATTCAACCTGGAAATGTAGTCGGAGTAGGTAGCGGATCTACTGCGGCATATTTTATTGATGCTTTAAGTTCAGTAAAAAATTATATTAAAGGCGCAGTTTCTAGTTCTGAAATGTCTTCTTGCAAATTAAAAAATTTAGATGTTCCTTTGTTAGATTTAAATGAAGTAGATGTGCTAGATATTTATATAGATGGTGCAGATGAAATAAATTCTAAAAAATATATGATCAAAGGAAAAGGAGCTGCGTTAACAAGAGAAAAAATTATTGCTTCTGCAGCAAAAAAATTTATCTGTATTGTCGATAGCAGTAAAATTGTATCTGTTTTAGGAGGTGTACCGCTTCCAATCGAAGTAATACCAATGGCAAGAACAATAGTATCTAAAAGAATAATGGATTTAGGAGGAATTCCAAAATATAGAAAAAATATAATTACAGAAAATGGTAATATTTTATTAGACGTATACAATTTAACGATTTTTAATGCTCTTTCTTTAGAAGAAGAAATTAATAATATACCTGGAGTTGTAACAGTAGGATTATTTGCTCGTCGCGCTGCTGACATTGCTATTATATCTGGACATCAAGGAATAAAAGTAATCGAATAACAACAACGTATATATGTAAAATTTCTAATTATTAATAGAATACTGATTATGTATTTAATTTATTTATAATTTTTTTATTAAGTTTTTATTTCTAATTAATTTATTATTTCAAATAAAAGTTTATATTTTAAATTTTTTGGTAATATAAAATGTGTATAGATTATTGTGATCTTAAAAAATATGATTTTGAATTATGGAAATACATTCATCAAGAAAATAAAAGACAAGAAGAACATATCGAACTTATTGCATCTGAAAATTATGTTAGTAAATATGTGATGGATCTTCAAGGATCACTATTAACTAATAAATATGCAGAAGGTTATCCAAAAAACAGGTATTATGGAGGTTGTTCTTATATAGATAAAATTGAAAATTTAGCAATTAAAAGGGCTAAATCATTATTTGGCGCAGATTATGCAAATGTTCAACCACATTCAGGATCTCAAGCTAATTTTGCTGTTTATTCCGCTTTGTTAAAGCCAGGCGATACAGTTTTGGGCATGGATTTAAAACATGGAGGACATTTAACGCACGGATCTTCTGCAAATTTTTCTGGAAAAATATATAATTTTGTGTCATACGGAGTGAATAATTTAGGAAAAATTGATTATCAAAAATTATCTGATCTATCAAAATTACATAATCCTAAAATGATCGTAGGAGGATTTTCTTCATATTCAGGATTTGTTGATTGGAAAAAAATGCGAAAAATATCAGATCAAATTGGAGCATATTTATTTGCTGATATTGCACACGTTTCTGGATTAATTATTGCTGGGATATATCCCGATGCTATTCCATATGCACATGTAGTGACGTCTACAACACATAAAACTCTAGCAGGTCCTAGAGGAGGATTAATTTTATCTAAAGAAGGTGATACTCAACTGTATAAAAAATTAGATTCTGCAGTTTTTCCCGGATCACAAGGTGGGCCTTTAATGCATATTATTGCAGCAAAAGCGCTAGCATTTAAAGAAGCTATGTCTCCAAATTTCAAAAAATATCAAAAACAAATTGTAAAAAATTCTAAAGCCATGGTAAAAGTGTTTTTATCGCGTAAATTTAAAATAATTTCGGGAGGTACTAAAAATCATTTATTTATAGTAGATTTATTAAATCGTAATATCACAGGAAAATCGGCAGAAAAAATTTTAGAACAATCCAACATTACTGTTAATAAAAATTCTATACCAAATGATCCTTTAGGACCTTCTATAACCTCGGGCATTCGAATTGGTACACCAGCTGTAACGCGTCGCGGTTTAAATGAAAATCATGTTAAAATTTTAGCAGAATGGATGTGTGATATATTAGATGACGTTGATAATCAAAATATAAAAAATAAAATTAAAGGTCAAGTAATACGGCTATGTAAAAAATTTCCTGTTTACAAAAATTAACTGTAATAAAAAAAATTTTAAAATTCGACAAAAATTTTTAATAAAGTTTAAAATGGAATATCATCGTCAAAACTAATATTCATATTTTTTTTATTTAATTTTTTTTCATCATCATGGTCTAATTTATCTTCTTTTCGATTTATATTGGATTTATTTTTTTGATCATGCCACGATACTTTGTTAGAAGTGACATCTGTTTCAGATATTTGTTTTGTTCCAAGCATTTGCATAGAACCATTAATTCCTACAACAATCTCTGTAATATATTTATCTTGACCGTTTTGATCTTGCCATTTTCTCGTTTGTAAACTTCCTTCGATATATACTTGAGAACCTTTTCGTAAATATTCTCCTGCTATCTCAGCTAATTTACCAAATAAAACTATTCTATGCCATTCAGTTTTTTCTTTAATTTCTCCAGTATTTTTATCGCGCCAATTTTCAGATGTAGCAAGTGTTATGTTCGCAACAGCATTGCCGTTGGGTATATAACGTATATCTGGATTTTGCCCTAAATATCCAATTAAAATTACTTTGTTTATACCTCTACTAGTCATTAGTTCTCCGAAGAATTAATATTTATTTTTTATAATTTAAATAATAGATATTATCTAAATATTATTATTCGTAATAATTATGTGAATAGTTATCAAATCTAGACCATTTCCCATTAAAAGTTAAACGAATTGTGCCTATCGGACCATTACGTTGTTTACCTAAAATAATTTCTGCTACTCCTTTTGTTTCATTATTTTCATTATATACTTCATCTCGATAAATAAACATAATTACGTCTGCATCTTGTTCAATCGATCCGGATTCTCTTAAATCTGAATTAATTGGTCTTTTATCAGATCGTTGTTCTAAACTTCGATTAAGTTGTGACAATGCAATCACGGGAACTTGAAGTTCTTTTGCTAGCGCTTTTAAAGATCTTGAGATTTCTGCAATTTCCAATGTTCTATTATTAAATATTGTAGGAGCGTGCATAAGTTGCAAGTAGTCAATCATAATCAAACTTAATCCTGAATGTTCACGAAAAATTCGTCTTGACCTGGATCGAATTTCTGTTATTGTTAGTTTAGAAGAATCATCAATATAGATATTTTTCTTTTTTAATAATGTTTCTACGGTATTTGATATACGTTCCCAATCTTCTTTTGTTAATTTACCGGTTCTCAATCGACTTTGATCTACTCTTGATAAAGATGACAGTATACGCATCATAATTTGTTCGCCTGACATTTCTAAACTAAAAATTAAAACTGGTTTACTTTCGTTTATTGCAGCATATTCGCATAAATTAATAGCAAAAGTTGTTTTTCCCATTGAAGGTCGTGCCGCAATAATAATTAAATCTGACTTTTGTAATCCAGAAGTTTTTTTATCTAAATCTTGATATCCACTAGAAATTCCAATAATTTCGTTTTTTGGTTCTTGATATAATTTTTCTATTTTTTCTACTGTATTAGTTAAAACTGATTCAATGTTTTTAGGTCCTTCATTTTTTCTATTTTGATTTTCTGCTATTTGAAATACGCGTGATTCTGCTAAATCTAATAAATCTGAGCTACTACGTCCTTTAGGATTGTAGCCTGCGTCAAAAATTTCTTGTGCGACATGTATAATTTGTCTAATTATGGCTCGTTCGCGAACAATTTCTGAATAAATAAAGATATTTGTAGTACTAGGAATATTTTTTGACAGTTCTGCTAAATATGCAAATCCTCCAACTAATTTAAGTTTACCTTTTTGTTCAAGAGATTCTGAAACAGTAATTAAATCAATTGGTTTTCCGATATCGCATAATTCATGCATTTCTTGAAAAATTAATTGATGTGATTTATTAAAAAAATCATTACAATTAATTTTATCTGATATTTCATCCCAGTAATCATTATTTAACATTAGACTACCTATAATAGATTGCTCTGCTTCTAAAGAATGTGGAGGCATTCTGACATTGTAACTTGAATAAGATGATCTGTGATTAATATATTTAGATGATATAGACATGTTCATTTAAAAATGAAAATTTATTTTTAATTAATTTAAATTTAAACTGATATTCTATCACACAACGTATCAGAAAATTATAGAAAATATTTTTTGTTAAACAATTCTTACATAAATTTATTTAAAATGATTAAATTTTAATATTTCTTCATTAAGAATGCTGATTTTTTTTTGAACTAAATCATAACAATCTTGAGACAACTGTCTTGCCTGATTAATGCGATATTTTTTTATATTAATTGGAGATAAAACTTCAATTATTACTATGCCGTTATTATACTTGTTTATTTTTATTTGAGATGTATCTGAAACGCAAATTGGAACAATAGGAACTTGAGCATGTAACGCGATATGGAATGCTCCTGATTTAAATGGTAATAATCCTTTTCCTCTACTTCGAGTGCCTTCTGGAAACATCCAAATTGATGTTTTTTGATCTTTTAAAATAGAAGTAACTTTTTTTAATGATTTTAAAGAACTAATTTTATTTTTTCTATCTATCAATAAATTACCTGATATCCAATATAAAATACCAAAAAAAGGAATCCATATTAAACTTTTTTTTCCTATCGTAATAGTATTTTTTTTTATTACTCGAGATACTGTTATCATATCAAAATTATTTTGATGATTAGCTATATATACGCAATTTTTTGGAAAATTTATATTTTTTGGATAACGTATAATAACTTTAATTCCAAATATACAATAAAGATGTCCAAAAATTCTACCAAATTTATATGCATGACATGAATTGCATGGTTTATATAGTGCACAATAAATTGATCCTATTATGCAAATTAAAATACAAATTATTAATAATACTAACATGCGAAAAATGGCTAACATTTTTTTAAAAATGATATTTATTATTTATTAATATTATAATATATAAATTTGATTAACGAAATATTTCTCCAAATTTTAATAAAATCAATGTTTTATATAGATAATCAAAAACATGATATATCAATTAACTGTAATTTTTTTCATAAATCTTTCATAAATTTTATCTATATAGGGAAACATTCCGTGCCATAATAAAAATGTATGGGCCGCTTGTGCAATTAACATACCAAACCCATCAAAACAATTTTTAGCACCTTTTTCTTTACAATGTACAAGAAATTGTGTCTTTTTATTTTTTTTATAAAACATATCATAACAAAAAACATTTTCATTAATTATGTCATAATTAATATTAGGTGCTTGATTATATATTCCGCAAGAAGTTGCATTAATAATTAGATTATAATTTTCTTTTGTTATATCTTTCATGGGTAATACTTTTATCTGATGTTTATAAGATTGATATAATTGAGCAATTTTAAATGCTTTGGAAATTGTACGATTTGTCATTGTAAGATTACAACCAAAATTTAACAAATAATTTACCGAACTAGCAGCTGCATTTCCTGAACCGATCAACAACAATTTGCTATTTTTTTTTATTATGTTTAATCTATTTAAATCATATATTAATCCAATACCGTCTGTATCATCTCCTAACAACAAGCCATTAGGTTGCTTTTTAATTGTATTTATTGATTTTGACATAAAAGCACGTTTTGTAATTTGATCACATAAAAAAAAACTACGTTTTTTAAAAGGTGTAGTAATGTTTGCTCCTAAACCTCCGGAATTAAAAAAATCTTTTACTTTTTTTTCAAAAGTATATTTTTTGACTAAATGTTTTCGATATTTATATTTAAGTCCAGTAAATTTTTGAAATTCCTGATGTATTTCTGGGGAACAACTATGTTCCACAGGATTTCCAAATAGAGCAAAAACATTATTTAATGACATTTTTTTATCCTTTACGAATAACACGATTATTAAATATATTTCTTATTTCAGAAGGATTTTGATAAAGTCCAATAGGATAATCTAAAATTTTTATATTTTCCCCGAATTGTTTATATACTTCGTTTGAAGTTTTTGCTGGAATTTTTCCAGATAAGTTTGCACTAGTAGAAATTAGTGGTTTTCCAAACATATTACAAATTTTTATAATCGGAAAAAAAGCACTCACCCGAACTGCTAACATGCTATTTTCCCCGATTAACCATGGAGAAATAGTATTTTTTGGAGGCATTAACCATGTTATAAATCCAGGCCAAGTTAAAAAAATTTTTTTTAATATATTTTTACTAATTAGATTGTAGTTAATATATTTTTTCAACTGAAAAAAATTAGATGCAACTAATATAAATCCTTTTTCTTTATTTCTTTTTTTTAAAATTAACAATTTTTTGACTGCAGAAAATGAATCTGGATCACAGCCTAATCCAAACACTGCTTCTGTCGGATATGCAATAACTTTTTTCTGATGCAGTGCGCTTATAATTTCTACAAAGTTATTAGTATTCATAATATTATAAAAATTTTGTTATTTATTTTATAAAAGAATTATACATATTAATATCATAGATATATAATAAAATATCTAATATATATAGGAAATGATATTCTAAAAATTTTATTCGAAATAAATAATTATATAATTAAAAACTACTATTTTTTTTAATATTTAACATTAACAAAAAATGCGCTATAATCTTGTTTGAAAAAGAAAAAATTTTTATTCAGTTTGATTTTTTATTTAGACAAAGTTTATTAAAAATTAAAAAAATAAAAAAACTTTGTTTAAAATTACTCAAATGTTTAAAATTCTAAAATTTACAAATACAGTACAAGAAAAATATTTTGCTCTTATTTTTTTAAATTATATATATTATGTCTATATTATCAATACTACATTATCCAGATAAAAGATTAAGAAATGTTGCATCTTCGGTAACTTCAATAAATAAAAAAATACAAACACTTATAGATAATATGTTTGAAACAATGTATTTACAAGAAGGTATCGGTTTAGCAGCAACACAAGTTGATATTCATAAAAGAATTATCGTAATTGATACATCCAAACAAAAGAACGAAAAGATAGTGTTAATTAATCCAAAATTTTTAAATAAATACGGAAGTGAAATTTTTGAAGAAGGATGTTTATCTATCCCTAATATGCGCGTATATGTATCTCGATCTAGCACAGTGAAAATAGAAGCTTTCAATTATTACGGAAAAAAATTTTTTTTAAAAGCTACAGGATTATTGTCTAGTTGTATTCAACACGAAATGGATCATTTAATTGGAAAATTACTTATCGATCATTCAATTCGAAAATTATAAAAAAATAATAACTATTTAATTCATAACTATACAAATTTAAAATAATGTTACTTCAAATATGCACATATCAAAATCTTTAAAAATTATTTTCGCTGGCACATCCTATTTTTCTAGTAAATTTTTAAATATTTTACTACATTCTCAACATATTGTCGCTGGCATTTTAACGCAACCAGATCGTGCTTCTGGAAGGGGACAACAAATACATGAAAGTCCAATAAAAAAAATAGCAAAAAATTACAATATCCCTATATTTCAACCATTTTCTTCAAAAGATTTAGATAATATTATAGATGTTTTAAAATTAATAAACTGCGATATAATTTTAGTAATTGCATATAAAATAGTATTATCAAAAAAAATTTTATCTTTGCCTAAATTAGGATGCATTAATTTACATGGATCTTTATTACCACGTTGGCGTGGATCTTCTCCTGTGCACAGAGCAATTCAATTTGGTGACAAAAAAACAGGTATTACATTTATTAAAATGGACGAAGGTATAGATACAGGACCTATACTATATACATGCAAATGTAATATTACAAATTTTGATACTACAGAAACTTTATTAAACAAATTATACAAAATTGGAAAATGTGCAATCATCAAAGTTTTATATAAATTATCTATCGGAAATTTTCATTTATATCCGCAAAATAATTTGCTAGCAACATATGCGAAAAAAATCAATAAAAATGAAGCAAAAATTGACTGGAAAATTCCAGCAATACAATTAGAAAGAAATATTCGTGCTTTTAATCCTTGGCCAATAAGTTACTTTTGGATATCGCAAACATATGTAAAAATATGGAAAGCAAAAACTGATAAAAATAATATATTCTTTCATTCTCCGGGAGAAATATTGAAAATTAATTCTCATGGAGTATATATAAGTACAAGTCAAGGAATATTAATTTTGCAAATTTTACAATTATCAGGGCGGAAAAAAAATTTTATAAAAGAATCTTGGCATACATATAGAAAATTATTTATTCCAGGAAATTTTTTACTATAAAATAATTAATAAATATATTGAATTCAAATACACTATACAATGTAAAAATTAGATTATAAATATTACTATGAAAATTATAATTTTAGGTGCAGGTCAAGTCGGAGGAACGTTAGCAGAAAATTTATCTAGCGAGCATAACGATATTACTATTATAGATACAGATGAATATAAACTAAGACAATTACAAGAAAAATATGATTTAAAAACTATTCAAGGACATGCATCGCATCCAACAATTTTGAAAGATGCCCAAGCAGAAGATGCAGACGTATTAATAGCTGCTACTTATTCCGACGAAATTAATATTTTAGCATGTCAAATAGCCTATATTTTATTTAGAACACCAAACCGAATTGCACGTATTCGTTCTACGGATTATATTCAAGAATCTTTGAAATTGTTTAACCCTGCTTCTATACCAATAGACTATTTAATTTCTCCTGAAATGATAATAGCAAAAAATATTTTTAATCTTATTGAACATCCTGGAGCATTACAATTTTTTATATTTTCTATTGATAAAATTAGCTTAGTTTCTTTAAAAATTTCAGATGCTTCAATTGAATTAGTAGAACATATTATTTTATTGCTTCCAGAAAGCGTAATAAATTCCGGAACACGTATTGCAGCTATTTTAAGAAATAAAACGTTTATTAATCCTCAAAGTTCTACTCATATAGAAATAGGCGATGAAATTTTTTTTATTACTACAGTAGAAAATGTGAAGTTAATAACTAATGAATTTCAAAAAATAGAAAAACCATATAAACGCATTATGATTGTAGGCGGTGGAAATATTGGAGCAATGTTAGCTAATAAATTAGAAAAAAATTATCAGGTTAAACTAATTGAAAAAAATCAAAGAAGAGCAGCAGAATTAGCAAAAAAATTAAAGAATACTATAGTATTCTATGGAAATGCATCTAATGAAGAATTATTAATTCAAGAACATATTGATCAAGTAGAAGTATTTATTTCGATTACAGATGATGATGAAGCGAATATTATGTCTGCAATGTTAGCTAAGAAAATGGGTGCAAAAAAAGTACTAGCATTAATACAAAGAAAAGCATATGTGGATTTAGTACAAGGCAGCATGATTGACATTGCTATTTCTCCGCAAGAAGCAACTATTTCTGCTTTTTTAAAATATTTAGGAAATACAAATGTAATAAATAACTTTGTTATCAGAAATGGTGTAGCAGAAGTATTAGAAGCAGTTGTAAAAGGAGATGAAACTACTTCTCAAATTATTGGGAGAGAAATATGCGACATTAAATTACCTCCTGGAACTATTATAGGTGCAATTATCAGGAATTCAAAAATTGTTTCCGAACAAAAATATAATCCTATACAAAAAAACGATCATTTTATTATATTTTTAACTGAAAAAAGATTCATTAAAGATATAGAACGACTATTTGAACCAAATCCTTTTTTTCTTTAAAACCAATTTTTAATTTTAAATATAAGTTGATATATTATTGACGAGAATGCAATACTCCCTGTAACCCATAAGAACAAATTAATTAATTTTTCAGATCGGTATTGTTGCATACTGGGCAAAGTATATATTGCATATGTCGGAATTAAAAATAAAATTATTGCTATAATTGGTCCGCTTACATATTCGATAATTTCAAGTATACTGGGATTAAATACTGCCGAAAACCATGCACTAATAAAAACTATACTATTTATTGTGATATTTTTTATATAAAAATTTTTTTTATTGTTGTATTTTTTAAAAATCAAAACAAATACATTATTTAGTCCTTCTTTCGCTCCTATGTAATGTCCAAGAAATGATTTAGTAATAGCTATTGTTGCTAATATAGGACCAAAATCTTTTAAAAAAGAATTTTGAAAACGTATTGAAAAATAAGATAAAATTGATACGTTTTGATTTTTAGCTTCTATCATTTCTTCTGTTGTGATACTAAATATGCAGCTACATACAAAAAATATTACAGTAGTTGTCATTAAAATATGACTATAAAATAGTATTCGAGGACATATTTTTTTAGCGTATATTTGACATTCTTTTTTTTTATTAATTACGAAAGATGAAATAATAGGAGAATGATTAAAAGAAAATATTATTATTGGAATAAGATTCCATATTGCATGATAAATTTTAAAATTATATTGATGAAAAAAATTTTTTAATTCATGAAAAATAGAAAAATTCCAAAATTGTATTAAATAAAAAGATAAAAATAATAAAGATAGAATAAATGGAAATACTAAAATGCTCATAAATTTAACAATAAACTTTTCTCCTATTAAAATAATAAACATTAATAAAAAAATTAAAAAAGAAGCAAGTATAAAACGCGGTATCTCGTAACCATTTATATGATGCGTTATGAAAAAATTCACCGTGTTAGTAATTGCCGTACTATATATGAGTAATATTGGATAAATAGAAAGAAAATATAAAATAGAAAATAACAAAGATGCTTTGCCCCCAAAATTTTCGTCTATCACCTGAGAAATACTCGAATCTTTTTTATTTCCTAATAATACTAGACGTGCCAAATTTCTATGCGATAAAAATGTTATTGGAAAAGCAATTATTATTAAAATTAATAAATATAATATTCCTCCAATACCGATATTAATTGGTAAAAACAAAACTCCTGCTCCTATTGCAGTTCCATATAAACTTAATATCCATGTGATGTTATTTTTATTAAAAATATTATGATAATCTTGATATTTTTTTTTAAAATAATTTTTTTTAAAATTTTCTAACATAAATTCTCCATATTTTTTATTTTACTTGATTATTTTATTGAAATATCAGATAAATACATATTTAATTGTTATTCTTAAAATAAATTTAAATAGCGTTGATTAGTTATTTGTTTTAAGTAAAAAATATATGTGATTGAAAAATAACATTTATAGATAAATTTTAAAATTTTATTATCCATTTTCTTTAATTAAATTGTTAAGGTAATGTTCTACGTCTAAAGCGGCCATACAACCAAATCCTGCTGCAGTAATAGCTTGTCGATATAAATAATCCGAAACATCACCGGCAGAAAATATACCTGATATCGCCGTTGCTGTTCGATACAGTAAATTATCTATTGGTCTGATACAAATATAATTATTTTTTAATGGTATTTGATTGCAAAATATGCTTGTATTAGGTAAATGACCAATTGCAATAAATATTGCAGAAACTATTATTTTTTTTTCTTTTTTTTTATCTGTAGATTCTAATAGAATAGCATTTAGTTTTTGAGAATCTCCTAATATTTCTTTGACTATATAATTAGTATGCAAAATAATTTTTCCTGAATAACTTTTTTTTAACATACGATTTACTAATATTTTCTCTGCTCTAAATTCACTTCTACGATGAATTAAATGTACTTGAGAAGCAATATTAGACAGATATAATGCTTCTTCTATTGCTGTATTTCCACCTCCTACTACAGATACCGGATGATTTTTATAAAAAAATCCATCACATACTGCGCATGCAGATACTCCTTTACCTTTATATAACTCTTCTGAAGGAATACCTAGATAGCGTGCAGATGCTCCGGTAGCAATAATAATTGCATCAGATTTATATTGTTTATTTCCGTAACAAGTAAAAGGTTGACGTTTAAAATCGACTTGATAAATATGGTCAAAATATATTTTAGTACCAAATTTAATTGCATGTATGTTCATTCGATCCATTAACGTGGATCCAGTTAATTTATCTGGACTTCCTGGCCAATTTTCAATTCGATCTGTTGTAGTTAATTGCCCTCCAGGTTGTAAGCCTGTAATTAAAATTGGATTTAAATTAGCTCTCGCTGCATATATAGCTGCTGTATAACCTGCTGGTCCAGAACCTAATATTAATAATTTAGATTTGACAATCATTTTGATTTCCAGATTTTTATTTTTATAATTTTAATAGTAGTTTGTGTTTATAAAATTTTGTACATGTTTAATATAAAATGTTAAATTCTATATATTATACACTGAATTAAAAATATGTTAGAATTTAGTATAAATATAAAATAGTTTAATATTATTTATTTTTTATTAAAAAATCTAAAAATAATTTTTTTAAATTTAAATAACAAGGTTTATTATTTAAATCTAAAATTTAATTTTTAATAATATATTAATTTTTTTTTAAAAATTTTTTTATTTAAAACTAAAAAATAAAATCTCAAGATTATTCTTTTAATTTTTAAAATAAAATTTAAGTATCAATAAAAATAAATCTATAAAAAAATTCTATTTTATTTAAAATACAGATAAATAACATATCAGCAATCTTAAAAAGATATAATTTTTATGAAATTTTTCTTTAAAACTATATTTTTGCATTTTAATTAACGAATTAAATCTTTAATTATGTTAAAAAAAATTTATTTTTTTGATATTTTAATAAAATTAATATTAATTTACTTATTTTTAACTATTATAAGTTTTCAAGAAATAGATTCTAATTGGTTTAAAATATCTTTTCAAGATACTGTCGTTAATTTTGGTGGAAAATTTGGTGCTCAATTATCTGCTACTCTTTTTTTATTTTTTGGAAAAATAACATATATTATCCCATTAGTATTATATTCTATTTTTTGGAGATTTTTTTTTTAAAAAAAAATACGAAATAAATTTTGTACATATTACATGTATTATAATACATAGTTTTTTATTTATTATATTATCTTGTTGTTTATTATCTTTAAATTTTAATTTTTTATCAAACGACAATTTTCTTGGAGGAATAATTGGAATCACATTGAATATTATTTTTCAAAAAATGTTAATAAATATATATTATATAATTTTAATCACAATATTTTTATGGATATACAGTTTAATTTTATTCATTTTATGCTTTATTAAAAAATAATTACAATTTTAATTAAAATTTATAAAAAAATAAAAATTAATTTATTTATACATTAAATAAATTCAAAAAAATTATACTACGTTTTAATTAACAAATAAAAATTTCATCATGTCTACTATTTTTTATATGATAAAAAAACTCTATATATATATGATATTGTATATATATTTAATTATTTATAATGTTTTTTCTGACGATTCATATCTTTTATCAAAAAGATTAAGATTAATTAATAGTTTTTACGCAGGAATAACGCAAAAAATTATCAGTTCTTCAGGAGATCTCGTGCAAGAAAGTTCAGGTGAGATTTGGATGAAAAAACCAAATTTGTTTAAATCACATATTTTTTCTCCTTACGAAAGTATTGCAGTATCTGATGGAAAAACATTATGGTTATATGATTCTACTACTAATCAAGTTATAGCTTATTGGTTGCATCAAATCATTAATGATACTCCTTTATATTTAATTATGAATCATGATCAAAACCATTGGAAAAATTTTCACATAAAAAGTATTGGCAATATTTTTTATATTTTTTCTAAAACTAAAAATTCCAGTTTTAAAAAAATTACTATAATTATTAATAATCAAGGAATTTTAAAAGAACTAAATATATTAAGTAACATTAATTATCAAACAAATTATTCATTTCATATAAAAAATACTAAATTATATCCTAATTTTAAATTTAACTTTAAAATTCCAAAAGGGGCTACATTAGATGATCAAAGAAAATAAAAAATTGATAATTTTTTTTTAAATTAAAATTAAATTTTTTTAAATATATTTATAAGAGAAATAATATGATTAATCCAAAATTTTTACGCAATAATATTGAAGAAGTTTCTAAAAATTTATCTTTAAGAAATTTTATTTTAAATATCGATAAAATTCAAAAATGGAACAAAATTAGAAAAAACTTGCAACTAGAAGTAGACAAATTAAGATCTCAACGTACATTACAAGCAAAAAAAATTCATATTTTAAAAATACAAGGTAGCAGTATCGAAATTTTAAAAAAAGAATCGTTTGAAATTAATCAATTATTAAGCATTAAAAAAACACAGCTGGATTCTATAAAGAAAAAAATAAATGATTATTATTATTCTATCCCTAATCTTTTATCTAAAGATGTACCTTTAGGAAATAATCAAAGTCGAAATGTTGAAATAAAACGTTGGGGTCATCCAAAAAATTATCAATATAAAATTAAAAATCATGTAGAAATTGGAGAAAATTTACATCAATTAAGTATATCACGAGCTGCAAAAATATCTGGTAGTAAATTTGTACTTCTATGCGATAATATTGCACATATGCATCGTGCATTATCGCAATTTATGATGGATTTACATACAATAAAACATGGATATATAGAATATTATTTACCTTATCTTGTACATAAGGACATGTTATATGGAACTGGTCAATTACCTAAATTTTACAATGATTTTTTTTATGTAACATCATATTATAAAAAAAAATATCATAATTACACATTAATTCCTACAGCAGAAGTTCCATTAATAAATTTAATGCGCAATGAAATTATAGAAGAAAAAACATTACCAATTAAAATGACGGCTCATACTCCATGTTTTCGTTCAGAAGCAGGTTCATACGGCCAAGATACTCGAGGGTTAATTCGTGTACATCAATTTGATAAAATTGAAATTGTACAAATTGTGAAACCTGAACAATCTATGCAAGCTTTGGAAGAAATTACACTGCATGCAGAACATATACTCGAATTATTATGCTTACCTTATAGAAAAATACTATTATGTTCAGGAGATACTGGGTTTTCTTCATGCAAAACATATGATTTAGAAGTCTGGATGCCGTCGCAAAACATATATAAAGAAGTTTCTTCATGTTCGAATACTAGCGATTTTCAATCTAGACGTATTAAATTGCGTTATAAAGATAAAAAAAATAAAAAAATACAATTTGCTCACACATTAAACGGATCAGCTTTAGCTATCGGAAGAACGTTAGCAGCAATAATCGAAAATTATCAAACAAAAGACGGCTATATTGTAATCCCTAAAGTATTACGATCTTATATGCAAGGAAAATCTATCATTCAATAAAGACTAATTAATCAATTTATCGTAAATATTTTAAAAAAAGTTTTATTAAAAATTTTTTTGATATTATCCAGTAAAATTTAATTTATAAAAAAATTGAATAAATATAAAAAAATTAAAAAATAAACAATACGAATATGATTATATTTAAAAAATATATATTACTTATTGGTAATAACTTTTTCGAAGATATTTTGAACTATTTTAATTGCTTAGATCATCAAAAACTGTTTTTTATAAAAAAAATCATAAAGATAAAATTATTGAAAATTTATAATTTTTTAAAAATTATAAATAATTCTCGAATATAAAAATTATAAAATTTTTTACTTTTTAAATAAAAGTAAAACTTTTTATCTTCAAAAAATTTTAAATAAATTTTAATTTGGTAGTTGTTAATTATTTTTTTATAACATTTAATACTAAATAGTTAAAAATTTTATTTTTATTTTAAAATATTTAAAGATATATAGATTAAAAATTTTTAATTTATAAACTATAATGTTCATTTTATTGTTAAATAAAAAAAATTGAAAACTAAAATACACAACATTTAATGTAATTTTAAATTAAAATATATTATAAATTTTTTAAATCAATTTTTATTTCTGATTTTTTTAAATATATATTATTTTCATATAATTAGTTTTTTAAATTTTTAATACTATTTTATATAAATTAAATATTTTTAATTTTTATCAACTTTATGTAAGAAAAATGAATATTTTTTTTTATTTATACAACAAAAAAATTTTAAATTAATTTTAATTTTTTATAAAAAATCAGTTATATCTTTATTTATTAAAAAAATATTTTTATATAAGTAAATTTTGCAAAAAATATCTTAAGTAAGATTTTAGAATTTTTTTTTAAAAAACTATTTTTTTGAAAAAAAAGATTATAAAATATTAATTAAAATTGAATTAATTTAACCGGAGTTTATTTAAAAAATAAGCTCCGGAAAAATATAAGTACTATAAATCGTTTAGATGCTTAGATAAGTATTCAGAAACCCCATTTTTTGAAGGAATCATTCCAGATTTATTTTTTCTCCATTGCGCTGGACAAACATGACCATGAGTTTCATGAAAACTTAATGCATCGATAACGCGTATAATTTCATCAATATCTCTTCCTAAAGGCAAATCATTTACTATTTGATGACGAATTATCCCATCTTTATCAATTAAAAAAGACGCTCTTAACGCTACTCCTAGATGAGGATGTTCAACATGGTACGACTGTATAATATCTCTTTTTATATCTGATACCATAGGATATTTAACTGGACCAATTCCTCCTTTTTGAATTTCAATTGATTGCCATGTTTGATGTGAATATACAGTATCTATCGATACACCTATGATGTTGACATTTCTATTTTTAAATTCATTATATCTTTTGTTAAATGCAATTAATTCTGATGGACATACAAATGTAAAATTCATTGGCCAAAAAAATAAAACAGCAGTTTTATTTTTTATATAGTTAGATAAATTAAAATCTTGTATGATCTTCCCGTTTGGAAAAATTGCAGGTGCAGTAAAATCATGAAATTTATGTGCAATTAACATAGTAAATTCCTTATAAATTATAAAATAATAAAGTATTATTATATAATAAAAATATTTTTGTTAAATAAAACTTTATTAAAAATATAAAATTTGTATTCATTAATTTTTTTATTTTATAAAAAATATTCTATATAATTTTTTATAGTTTAAATTTTAAAATAAATAATATATGATAAATTTATAATATATAAATTCTTTATTAATAAGATTCAAAACATTCTATATAACTTATATGTAAGTCATTATTTATATGAAAAAAATTTTTAATTTCAATGCCGGTCCAAGCATGTTACCTAAAGCGGTATTAGTAAAAATAAAAAATGAGTTATTTAATTGGAATAATACTAAAGTTTCCATAATGGAGATAAGTCATCGTAATCAAAAATTTTTAGATTTAATTGAGATAATGAAAAAAGATCTAAAAGATCTTTTAAATATTCCTAAAAACTATAATATCTTGTTTTTACAAGGAGGAGCGCGTACACAATTTTCTAGTATTCCAATAAATTTAATCAAAAATGCATCAGAAACAGCAGACTATATTAATAGTGGATATTGGGGGGAATATGCAGCATGTGAAGCTAAAAAATATTGTATAGTAAATTTAATTGATGTAATTTATCAAAAAAAATCGCAAAAATTTATTTTACCTATGAAATTATGGAAAATTTCAAAAAATAGCAAATACATACACTATTGTCCAAATGAAACGATAGACGGAATTGCAATACATAATACGCTAAATTTTAAAAATAAAATAATTATAGGCGATTTTTCATCTACTTTTCTCTCTAGTCCCATTGATATTAATAAGTTCGGAATTATTTATGCTAGTTCACAAAAAAATATTGGTCCATCAGGAATGACTGTAGTAATTTTTCGTAATGATTTAGTTTTTAGTAAAAATATTACTATACCGTCTTGTTTAAATTATCAATTATTATATAAACATAATTCTCTTTTTAATACACCGCCAACTTTTACTTGGTACGCATCTAGCTTAGTATTAAAATGGTTAAAATCTCAAGGAGGATTATTAAACATGCATAAAATAAATCAAAAAAAATCTAAACTACTCTATAATGCTATAGATAAAAGTAACTTTTATCATAATAATATTGCTCATGAATATCGTTCTTACATGAACGTAATATTTCATTTACCAAATGAAACTTTGAACAATCTTTTTTTAAAATTATCGCAAAATTCTGGTTTGCTTTTTTTACAAGGACATCGCGTTGCAGGCGGTATTAGAGCATCTTTATACAATGCAATGCCAATATCAGGAGTTAAAAAATTAATAAAATTTATGAAATATTTTGAAAAAAATTATGGATAAAACAAAATTTAAATTTAGATATTGTTAGTATAAATAATATGAATAATAGTATTGTTATAAATCCTATTTCTTATGTGTACGGTAATGTGTATCTTCCAGGATCAAAAAGCATATCTAATCGCGCAATTTTATTATCGGCGCAAACCGAAGATCAAACACAATTAATTAATCTTCCAAATAACGATGATATCACAGTGATGTTGCAAGCTCTTAATTGTTGCAAAGTAAAATATAAATATCATTGCAACAATCAAACCTGTAACATTCAAGGCAATAAAAATGCATTAAAAAGTTTTGCCGAAATTATATTTCTTAAAAATTCTGGTACTGCTATGCGTTTGCTTACTGCAGCATTTTCTATAAGAAAAAATAATGTTGTTTTAATGGGCAGTGATAGAATGCATCAAAGACCAATTGGACCTTTAGTAGATGCTTTAAGACAAGGTGGTGCAAAAATTAATTATTTAAATAAAAAAAATTTCCCGCCATTAAAAATTTTTGGAGGATATCGTGGAGGTCATATTACAATTAACTGCAATATTTCTAGTCAATTTTTAACTGCTTTACTCATCATGGCCCCATTAGCACCAAAAGATACAGTAATTTATATAAAGAAAAAAATCACTTCACTATCTTATATTAAAATGACAATGTCTATAATGAAAATTTTTAATATTTTTGTTCAACATAATAATTATAAAATTTTTTATTTAAAAGGAAAATGTTTTTATAAATCACCTAAAAAATACGTTATCGAAGGAGATGCATCAAGTGCTTCTTATTTTTTAGCAGCAGGAGCTATAAAAGGGAAAAACGTGCAAGTTTTTGGTATAAATAAAGATAGTATACAAGGTGAAATTAAATTTGCACATATTTTAAAAAATATCGGTGCTAATATTCATTATGGAAAAAATTATATCTTATGTTCACGTAATCATCTTAACAGAATAAACGTAAATGTATTCGAAATGCCAGATTCTGGCATGACAGCAGCTATTGTAGCGCTTTTTTGCAAAAAATATAGTATATTAAAAAATGTTCAAAATTGGAAATTAAAAGAATGTAATCGCATAGAAGCAATATTAAATGGATTAAAAAAAATTGGAGTATATTACTTTTATAAAAATAATAATCTTATTATTCATCCTCCTAAAAAATTTATACATGCTACTATCGAAACTTACGAAGATCATAGAATAGCAATGTGTTTTTCGTTATTAGCTTTATCAGAAGTATCGATTAGGATTATAGATCCTAGCTGTGTCAAAAAAAGCTTTCCAAAATTTTTTGAAACATTAAATAATATCAGTTATTCAATTTAATTTTTTTTAAAAGAGTTAAAGCTTGTTGGTTAATTTAAAATATTAAAATGAAGAGGACAAATAGAAAAACCAAAAAAAATGTTATTACGATAGATGGACCTAGCGCTTCTGGAAAAGGAATAATCTCTAAAAATCTTGCAAGAATTTTCGGTTGGAACATTTTGAATTCCGGTGCAATATATCGATCTTTAGCATTTTTGTCAGTAAAAAATAAAGTTTCATACTTAGTAGAAAGTAATTTATTATTTTTAACAGATCAATTAAATTTAAAATTTAAAATTAAAAAAAATAAATTATTTATAATTTTAAATAATCAAGATGTTACTCTAAATATATTAGATGAAAAAATAGGAATTATAGCATCAAAAATTTCTATTTTTCCTTCATTAAGAAAAAAAATATTAAACATGCAAAAAAATTTTTATCAACCTCCAGGTCTCATAGCAGAAGGGCGTGATATGGGATCTATAGTTTTTCCAGAAGCTTCTGTTAAAATATTTCTTGATGCTTCATTAAAAATACGAGCTATACGTCGTACGAAACAGTTGCAGAAAAAAGGCTTTAATGTTAATTTTAAAGATATATTTTTTAAAATAAGGGATCGAGATAATTCGGATATAAATCGAAAAATAGCACCTTTAGCACCAGATTCGCAAGCTTTAATAATTGATTCTACATTGTTAAATGTAGAAGAAGTAATACAAAAAATTATTTTTTATACAAAACAAAAAATTAATTTAAACATAAATTAATTTAATTTTAAAAAATTTTATTCAATTTAATTAAACTAATTATAATACTTGAAGACTACAAAATATGACAGAATCTTTTTCCCAACTTTTTAAAGAATCTTTAAATGAAATTCAAACTCGTCCAGGTTCCTTAATTAAAGGTACCGTCATTTCTATTTTAAAAGATATAGTATTAGTAGATGCAGGACTAAAATCTGAATCTGCTATCCCTATAGTACAGTTTTTAAATTCTCAAGGAGAATTAGAAGTTAAAATAGGTGATGTAATAGACGTTACATTAGATGCGATCGAAGATGGTTTCGGAGAAACAATACTTTCTCGAGAAAAAGCTAAAAGATATGCAGCATGGTCACATTTAGAAAAAGCTCATGAAGAATCTACGATTGTAAACGGGGTAATTAACGGCAAAGTAAAAGGTGGTTTTACGGTAGAATTACACGGTATTCGAGCATTCTTGCCAGGGTCATTAGTAGATATCAGACCAATTAGGGATTCCGTAAATTTAGAAGGAAAAAATTTTGAATTTAAAGTTATTAAGTTAGATCAAAAAAGAAATAACGTCGTTGTTTCACGTAGAGCAGTAATAGAATCTGAAAATAGTGCAGAAAGAGAACATATTCTAAATAATTTACAAGAAGGCGCACAAGCTACTGGTATTGTGAAAAATTTAACAGACTATGGAGCATTTATAGATTTAGGAGGCATTGACGGCTTATTGCATATTACAGATATGGCTTGGAAACGAGTAAAACATCCTAGCGAAATAGTTGGTATGGGAGATGAAATTACTGTAAAAATTTTAAAATTTGATCGCGAAAAAACTCGCGTATCTTTAGGATTAAAACAGCTCAGTCAAGATCCATGGATTAATCTTTCTACTAAATACCCTGAAAATAAAAACGTATCTGGTAGAGTAACAAATCTTACAGATTATGGATGTTTTGTGGAAATAGAAGAAGGCGTAGAAGGCCTAGTACATATTTCAGAAATGGATTGGACAAATAAAAATATACATCCTTCAAAAGTAGTTCAAATAGGAGATATCGTAAATGTTTTAGTATTAGATATCGACGAAGATCGTAGAAGAATTTCGTTAGGATTAAAACAATGCCAACCAAATCCATGGAAAAAATTTTCTGAAATACATAAAAAAGGCGACTGTGTAAAAGGAAAAATAAAATCTATTACTGATTTTGGAATATTTATTGGATTAGAAGGCGGAATAGACGGATTAGTGCATCTTTCCGATGTATCATGGAATCTTTCTGGAGAAGAAGCAGTAAAAGAATACAAAAAAGGAGACTTAATTTCAGCAATGGTTTTACAAGTTGATTCAGATCGAGAACGTATTTCTTTAGGTGTGAAACAATTACTAGAAGATCCTTTTCATCATTACATCACAAAATATAAAAAAGGAGATATAGTAGACGGGAAAATTATCAAAAGAAGTGATAATATAATATTTGTACAATTAGAATCAAATGTAGATGGAATAATTAAAATTCCCGAAATATATGAAAAAAATATTGATGATATATGTAAAAAATTAAAAAATTTAGATACTTATAAATTAAAAATTATTAATATTGATCGAAAAAATCGTATAGTGAATGTTTCATTTTTGATAAATACTAAAAATAAAAAAATGAATCACGAAAAAATTATTCAAGAAAAAAGTTCAGATTCTTTTTCTAATGTAATGACGGAAGCATTTAAAGCAGCTACTAAAAGCGACTAAATAATTCATAGAAATTTTTTTATAAGAAAGAAATATTGTAAATTTTTATAAAAATTCAATTTAGTATGCACACAAAAATAGCTTAAAATATAAAGATGTGTGCAAAATATTGTTTAATATTTAAAATATATGCACTCATTATTATATGTAATTTTTTTTATTTTTTTTTCTATAACTTCGAAGTGTTACAGTAATCAAGTTATTTTAAATATAAAAAACTCTAATAAAATTATATATAATAAAATAAAAAAATGTATAAAAGAAAATAATAATCTGATTTTTAATGAAATAGAATTTAATTTAAAAATAAAAAAAAAAATAACGACATGTTTACGAATTATAGGATACTACAAGCCTCAAATAAAAATCAACTTTCTTGATACTAAAGATCAAAAAAATAGTATTTTAGTAATCAATATAACACCAGGATTTTCTACGAAAATATTTGATACAAAAGTGATACTGTATGGTGATGCTAAAAATGATTCAGACTATTTATTATGGATAACAAAAAATGTTCCAAAATTAGGTGATTCACTTAATCATGTCGAATACGATTTATTTAAGCAAGGACTGTCTGATATTGCTATAAAAAAAGGTTATTTTGATGCTAAATTTAAAATACATGAATTACAAGTGTTTCCTCAACGTTTTCGTGCTCGTTGGTATGTTATATTTGATAGCGGAAGACGTTATCGATTCGGAAAAACTAAATTTTATGGATCACAAATTAATACAAAATATTTAGAAAATATAACAAAAAAATATTTCTATAGATTTTATGATCTAGATATCTTATCAGATTTAACTAAACAGTTAGCTTCAACAGGTTGGTTTAATTCAATTACAGTATTTCCTAATTTTTCTTATTTTAACAAATCTGAAAAAATTATTTCATTAGATGCTATTCTAATTCCTACCAAAAAAAATAAACTAGAAATTGCTTTAGGGTACAGTGCAGATGGAGGATGGCATATTAAAAGTAATTGGGAAAAACCTTGGATTAATTCTTTAGGGTACAGCATGCAGACTAATTTCAATATTGCATTACATGAAAAAACTATGAATATTAGTTATAAAATACCCATGATTATGAATCCTATTCAGGAATATTATTTATTAAAATCAAAAATAAAATATTTGCATTTAAGTAATTTCATATCTAATTCTATAATCTTGACTGCTGCAAAATATTGGAATATTAACAATTTTCAAACAGCTATTGATATACATTGGATTTTAGATCATTCCATAGAAAATAACTACAAAAATAAAAAAAAAATATTAATTTATCCTGGATTACAAATTAATAGAGTGCATAAAGATACAAATATATTTCCTATGCGCGGAAATAGTCAACATTATACATTAAATATATCCAGTAATTTTTGGGGATCACATGTAAATTTTTTACTTTTACGTTCAGAAAATATATTGATTAATCATTTTATAAAAAAACATAGATATGTAATTAGAAATAATTTTGGATGGATTATCACAAATGCTTTTGAAAAAATTCCAATATCTATGCGATTTTTTGCTGGAGGCGATCGAAGTATAAGAGGTTTCAAATATCAATCTTTATCTTTTAGAAATAAAAATAACGATATTATAGGCGCTTTAAAATTATTTACAGTATCATTAGAATATCAATATAATTTTTATAAAAACTGGTGGAGTGTTATTTTTATTGATAGTGGTGACGCAAATAATCACTTGAAGTATCGTAATTTTAAAATAGGTATTGGATGTGGGATTCGATGGTTATCTCAAGTTGGACCAATTAAAATTGATATAGCTACGCCGATGTTTGAATCAAAAGAAAATCGACTAGAATTTTATGTCGGATTAGGATCAGAATTATAAAAATTATGTCACGTATTTTTTTAAAAATATTTTACATAAATCTAATATTTAACATTTTTTTATTTTTTTTTCATGTTACTTATAATTTACGCGTAATAGAAAATACTGTAAATTTTTTTATACCTAATTTGTTCATAAATAAAATACAAATAATTTCTAATAGCATAAATTTTTATTCTATTAAATATCAAAATAAAAAATTTGACTTAACAATCGATGAATTGCAAATATTTTTTAATTTTGATTTGCTAAATTACAAAAAAATTTTTAGTAGTTCTTCTAAATTGAAAAACATCAAATTGCAATTTAATTTCACACAATCAGAAATGAATTTTATTGAGAATATTGCAAAAGAAAAAAATATTTTTAGTTTTTTAATTCAATTATTTTTGAAAAATATTTATATAAACAATATTTATATTTATTGTAGAGACTTAATAATCTTTTCAGAAAAGATCATCATGAATATGAATTTTTTGAAAGATTCTATAGATATTAATTTTATACAAGCTTTGAACAATACTTTAAATGTTCCAATTAATGGGAATTATCAAAATAGCTTACTAAAATTAAAAAAATTATTGGAATCAAAAAATGTTCAAAGTTTTTTTATAAAAAACAAAATATCGTATCAAACAAAAAATATTTTAAGTTTTAATAAAAAAATTGGTTTTTTTAGCAACTTATTTGTTCCTGAAATTAGAAAAAATAAAATAAATAATTCAAGTAATTATAATAAAAATTTTTTACACAATAAAAACATTTTAAAAATAAATTTTAATTTTCATGGAAAATTAAATTATACAAAAAATTTTTTAAATTGGAATATAAAAACGAATTGTAATAATTTTTTTATTCTAGAAAAAAAAATATATGAATCAAAAATAAACAATTATTTTTTGGAAGGTTACATTTCCAAGATTAAAAAAAATTTAATAGAATTAAATTCTAAAATTATCTCTGATAATGATAAAAAAACTGCATATATTTTTGCATCATTTTATCATAATGCAAAATATATTTTGAAAATTAACAACTTTTATTTTTCCGTAGATGAAAATACAATCTTTTTACAAAGAAATATTGCAAATATTAATAATTTAAACATTCAATTTTATATAAATTTTGAAATACTCAAATTTAATGGAAATTTTAAATTGAATTTTAAAAAAGATAATAAAAATATGTATTTTTTAATTAATTTAAATAAATTTTTATTTGGTAGATTACAAATCGAAAATATTTATTTAAAAGGGGAAAGATTTAATATTTATAATTACAAAAATATTGTTTTTTATTTAAAAAATATAACAATTTTTAAGCAAATATTTGTTAAAAAATTATATTTTAATATTTGGGGTAACGTTTACAATCATATTGCATGTTTATTATTTCAAAAAAATAATTATATTAAAAAAATTAAAATCTATGGTACATATAATAATCAAAAATTTTGGAATGGTTTGATTAAATTTGAAAATTTATATAAAAAAGAAAATTCATACAAGGTACTTTTAAATAATTTTTTCGAAATAAATTTACATAAAAATAATTTTTTTATCAAACATTATTCAAAAAATAAAAAATTTATATACATTATTGCACAACATACTATTTTGCAAACTTCTAATACAATAAAAATACAAATAAGAGATACAAATATAGAAATTTTAAATTATTTTTTACCATCTAAAATTTTTTTAAAAGGATTAATTCACGGATATTTTGAACTATCTTTACAACAAGATAGGATAGTACCAGATATTAAAGTATATCTTACAGGCAACAATATCCATATAAGATATTATCAGGAATTTATTCAATGTAAATATTCTTTTGAAACTGTAAAATTTTTTACTATTTTAAAACAAGATAAAATATATTTATCATGGAAAACACAACTCGAAAATCATAGTAAATTTGAAGGATATATTAATATTTTAAATATAACAAATAAATATAATATATCTGGTTATATTTTATTTCAGAAAGTTCCGTTAACTTTTTTAAAACCTATTATGTTACATTTAAATATTACAGGTATAATAAATTCTGAAATATTTTTTAATAATTTTAATATTATTGGAAATACAAATATTCAATTATTATCTATAAATAATGAATTTATAAAATTAGAATTTATTAGCAGCGAATTTAATATGAAATTTTTAGGTAATATATGTATTTTAGATGGATTAGTGCGTACTAATAAAGGAACTTTAAAATTAAACGGTATAGCAAATTGGCTTGATAAAAATGTTCGACAGGTGCTTATTAATTTATCAGGAAATAAAATAGATTTAATTATATTAAATTTTATGAAGATAGAAGTTTCTCCTGATATCAAAATAAAAATTAAAGAAAATTTGTGTACTATTACGGGAAAAATTCAATTATCGCAATTTTTTATAGAAATTGAAAAAATTCCAAATCGTACTTTACGTATATCACCAGACGAAATTTTGTTTAGCAAAAATAATGTATCAAATATTTTAAATAAACGTAAAATTATACCGTATGATATTAAAATATATTCTAACATATCTATTTTTGTAGAAAATAACCTAGAAATTGATTTATTAAATATTAAAGCTAAATTAAAAGGAAATTTAAAATTTGTTAAAAATTTATATAACATTAATTTAAATGGTCGTATAGAAATTATTTCTGGCTATTTAAATATTTATGGACAAGATTTAGAAATTAAAAAAGGACAAATTATATTTTCTGGTCCTATTAAAATGCCATATATAGATTTAGAAGCAAATCAATATGCATTTTCTAACAAACAACATACAATTTCAAGCATGCAAATTTTTGGAGCATTAGATCATCCTAAATTATATATTTTTTCTGATCCAGAAAAATCAGATCAAGAAATATTCTCTTATTTATTAGATCAAAACAAAATTGATGCACCAAATTTTGATACTAAAAACATACTTGCTTCCATGTTATTAGAACTAGGAATAATGAAAAGTGAATATTTTATTCAAAAAATTGGAAATATACTAGGCATACAAAATTTATCATTAGATAAACAAGGATTAGGTAATAAATCGAAAATTCTATTAAGTGGAAGTTTATTTCCGAAATTAAAAATAAAATACGGAATTGGTATATTTGATATCACTAAATCAATATTAACGTTAAGTTATAAATTAACCAAAAATATATATTTAGAAGCTATATCGGAAGAAAATCAAGCGGTAGATATAATCTACCGATTTGATTTTTAAAATAAATCTAATATTTATTAGAAAGTTTTAAAATTGAAAATATAAAATAATTTATATTTAAGTAGATAACGATTGTTTACGATTAAAAGATGATATAATTTCTTTTTCAGCTTCTTGAATTCCTTTCCAAGAAATTACTTTAGTCCATTTTTTTTCTTCAAGATCTTTATAATGTTCAAAAAAATGAGTAATTTGTGACTTCAGTAAATGAGAAATGTCGTTAATGTTCTTTATTGCATTACTATATCCAGCAAGTAACTTTTGATGTGGAATAGCAATAATTTTAGCATCTTCTCCTGATTCGTCGATCATTTTTAATACGCCAATTGGTTGACAACGTATCACAGAACCATGTAATACTGGAAATGGAGTAGGTACTAATATATCTAACGGATCTCCGTCTAAAGAAATTGTATGATTTATATATCCATAATTGCATGGATAAAACATAGATGTCGGAATAAATCTATTCACAAATAATATTCCGGTATCTTTATCTACTTCGTATTTAATTGGACTAGAATGTGTAGGAATTTCTATGATTGCATAAATATCATGCGGAAGATTTTTTCCTGCCGGTACTGAATTTAAATTCATAATGTTTCCTTAATATTTAAAATAAGTTATATATAAAATATATAATAAAAAAGATCTAATTATTTAAAATTTATTTTTTTTTAATTTTTAATCGAATCACTTTGAGAATCTAAGATAAATTTTTTTACCATTTCTACCATAGATGCTGTTCCAGAGAAAAAAGGAGAACATTGATGTATAAATTTTGGAATGATATCTAAAATTCTTATATCACCATTAGTAGCTTTCCCTGACGCTTCTTCTGCAAGATATGCGATAGGATTACATTCGTACATTAATCTCAATTTGCCATACATATAAGACTGAGTATTTGGATATAAATATATTCCGCCTTTCAGCAAACTTCTATGAAAATCTGCTACTAAAGATCCTACGTATCTGGAAGATATTGGATTTTGATCATATTGATTTTTGCAATATTGAAGGTATTTTTTGATACCTTTTGGAAAAGAATTATAGTTTCCTTCATTAATTGAATAAATATTTCCTGTATCAGGAAATTTTACATTTTTTTGAGATAATATAAAAGTTTCGTACGATGGATGATATGTAAATATGTGTACTCCTGATTTTATAGTAAATACTAAAATAGTTGCAGGTCCATATAATATATACCCTGACATTATTTGTTGATTGCCTGGTTGTAAAAAATCTTGTTCACTTATTGAAATTCCAATAGGACTGACCCTAGGATAAATAGAAAAAATTGTACCAATAGGAATATTGATATCTGCATTTGAAGAACCATCAACTGGGTCAATAAAAAAGATATATTTACCATATTTTTCTTGTTCTTGAAATGTTATAATTTTTTTTTCTTCCTCAGAAACTATTCCTGCAATATTGCTGCATGTTTTTAATATATCTTTAAAATTATTGTTAGCAATGATATCTAATGTGATCTGATTTTCTCCGTGTATATTTTTTGTATTTTTTTTTTGAAAAAAATTTGATGTATTTCCTAAACTAACATGATAACGTATTATTTTAACAACTAATTCTATAATAGTAAAAAATGAGTATATTTCTTCTTTTGAAATTAAAAAATTATTATGATGATGAAAAATAAATTTACGTAGCGATATCATAAGTTCCCTTAAAACTAAATTGTTTTTTAATAACTAAACGATAAAATTTTTAAACGAATATAATAGTTTAATTTTTTAAAAAATAATATCAATTAAATTGAAAATTTTAATTTTTAAGAATTAATAACGTTTTTAATATTATACTGGATTAAAAATTTCGAAAGAAATTTCAAATTTTTGAAAATATTATATAATTGTAATTTTTTTATTATCTTTAGTAAAATTAAATGTTTTAGTTAAATTATATATGATAAATTTATTATTTTAAATAAAATAAAATTTTAAATAAATTTTAATAAAAAATTGAATCATTCAAATATTATCAAAATAATAAATATCTAAATTTTTAGATATTCTACATTGTATATTCGTGAATAAATGTGATTTATTGCTTACTGAAAACTCTATATTATTTAGTAACAAAATATCTTTCGCATTTATTGTTAATAATTATAAAAATTATAGATAATTATATCAATATTATTATTTATAATTTTTAACATGCTCCTTTAAAAATACTTTTGCGAGTGCTTTCAAACCTTGACGATATGAAGATGAAGGTAATACATTTAAACAAGAAATTGCTTTTTCTATTTTTAATTTTGCACAATTTAATGTAAATTCTAAAGAATTGTATTCGTACATAATTTTTAAAATGTTATGCAATAAGTGTCTTTGGTTTCCTACTCGTATTGCTGTTTGAATAAAGTTAAATTGTTTTTGATTACTGTTTTTCATCGCGTGTAGTAAAGGTAAAGTTAGTTTGCCATTATTTAGATCATTGCCTGCACACATTTCAGATCGAATGTTTTTTACGTTATAATCTGATACATCATTAATCAATTGAAACGAAATCCCTAAATATTTACCGTAATTTCGTAATGCTTTTTCTTCCATTAAATTGGCTTCGGATAGTATTGCACTGGAATACAGTGCAGCTTCAAAAAGACTTGCAGTTTTTTGATATATAATTTGCATATAATTTTTTACTGTAATGTTTGGATCATTTGCATATGTTAATTGTAATATTTCTCCTGTTGCAATCATATTTACTGAGTTAGCAAGTATTTTAAAAATTCGTAAAGAATTTAAAGAAGAAATCATTTGAAAAGCACGAGTATAAATAAAATCGCCTACTAAAATAGCAGATGATCTACCAAACATAAAATGTGCAGATTTTTTACCTCTACGAATTTTAGCATTATCTACGATATCATCATGCAATAAAGTTGCCATATGGATTAACTCAATTAAGGTAGATAAAGTAAAATATTTTTTTGTTTTGCATTTTAATGCTTTTGTCGCTAATATTATCGCAATAGGACGAATATATTTTCCTTTGTTTTTTAACATATATTTACTCAATTTATTAATCAATTTAATTTTTGAATTTAATTCAGTAGCGATTTTTGTATTTAAAAATAAAATATCTTGAGATATTAGTTTTTGAATGTCTTTTAGGTTCATATATAGAAATATAAAATTTAATTAAATATTACTATTTTCTATTATTTTATATTTTTAAAAAAGAAATAAATATTATCAGCTTGTTTTTATTTTACAATTTCACTAAAATAGAAGCTCAAAATTTATTAAATTTCGAGAAAAATGTATGTATGCAATTTTTGAAAGCTATGGAAATCAATACCGAGTGAAAAAAGGCGAAGTTTTATTTTTAAATAAAATTTCCGCTAATTTAGGGAGTGTTATTGAATTTGAAAAAATTTTGTTGTTATCTAAAGATAATCAAATATTTTTAGGACAACCGTATGTTCAAGGAGCACGAATATTAGCTAAAATCAATAATCATATTCAAAAAAAAAAAATTAGAATTATTAAATTTTCTCGAAGAAAACATTTTAGAAAAAATCAAGGATATCGACAAAAATTAACGAGTTTAAAAATAATAGATATTTGTTATTAAAAAGGTAAAATATGGCACATAAGAAAGCTGGAGGTTCTACAAGAAATGGTCGAGATTCAATCGGAAAAAGATTAGGGATCAAATTGTTTGGAGGACAGAAAGTGCACCCAGGAAACATTATTATTCGACAAAGAGGTACTAAATTTCATCCTGGATTTAATGTAGGATGCGGTAAAGATCATAGCTTATATGCTTTAAAAAAAGGCGTAATATATTTTAATAAAAATAAGAAAAACAAAAAAAAATTTGTCAATGTTCTCGTAGAATAAAATAAAAAAAATTTTATTGATATTGAAAACATCTAAAATATATTAGAGTTCATTTATTTTAAAAATTAATTTTATTTCAGTTTTTAATATTGGAGAAAAAGTGCATTTTTTAGATTACGCGACAATTTTAGTACAAGGAGGCAAAGGTGGGGATGGACTTATAAGTTTTAGAAGAGAAAAATACATCCCTTATGGAGGTCCAGACGGAGGTAATGGAGGCGATGGAGGAAACGTTTGGATTTGTTCGAATAAAAACTTGTATGACTTATCTAAATGTGTTTCTCGCAATTCTTTTATTGCTCAAAATGGACAAAACGGAAAAAAAAATAATGCTTCTGGAAAAAAAGGAAAAGATATCGTTATTTCAGTACCGTTAGGTACAAAAATATTTTACATGCGTAATACACACGAAATTGTTCTTGGAAATACAAAATATCATGATGAAAAATTTATTGTTGCTAGAGGCGGAAAACATGGTTTTGGTAATTATCATTTTAAATCTTCCGTTTGTAGAGTACCAAGAAAATGTACTACCGGTGAACCGGGAGAATCAAAAATAATTAACTTAAATTTTACTCTTTCAGCAAATGTTGGATTATTTGGACTTCCTAACACCGGACGTTCTTTATTTATGAAAACTGTTTCACGTGCAAAACCTAAAATTGCACACTATCCATTTACTACAAAATTACCATATTTAGGGGTAGTAAAAATAGATAAAAATAAAAAATTTATATGCATCGATATACCGAGCATTAAGATAGACCACTATGCAACAAATGCAAATAAGTTTAGTAAACATTTGCAAAAATGTAAATTAATTTTGCATTTCGTACATATAGATTGTTCAAACATAAAAGATACTATTAAAAATATTGAGATCAGCATAAAAATAATAAAAAATTTTGGAAATTTAAGATTAAAAACTTTTTGGTTGATTTTTAATAAATCAGATCTAATCTGCAATAAAAATCTATTTATGAAACAAGCAAAATTTATATCATATTCTACAGGATATCAAGATAACTTTTTTGTGATTTCTTCTCATACAAAACACAACTTAAATTTATTATTGCAAAAAATTTATGACTTTATTTTAGTTAAAAATAATAGATAAATATTATTTTGATTTATTTAATTTAATTAAAAGTTAATTTAATTTGAACTAATTTTTTTAAAATATGGAAAAAATATTTGACATTGTTATTGTTGGTGGAAGTATTATAGGAAGCAGTATAGCAATTAAATTGCATCAAGCAGGATTTTTAATAAAATTAATTGAAATGAAAACTCCATGTAGATTTATAAATAATCAAATTCCAGATTTTAAAGTTTTAGCTTTAAATAATACTTCAATACAATTTTTACGCGAAATTAATGTATGGCAAAAAATTGAAAAAAAATTTTACACTAAATTCAAATACATTGAAACGTGGAAAGATCCTTTTTTTCCAATATACTTTTGTTCTGAAATTTTAAATAAATCTAAATTAGGCGTAATTATTGAAAATTACAGATTATATCAAGAATTATTAAATGTAATAAGTTCTAAAAAAATCAATGCTCAATACAATACATATTTAAAAAATATATGCTATCTTCCTTCAGAAAATCTTTGGAAAATTCATTATGACAACGAAAAAACTATATTTAGTAGGATGATTATTGGTTCTGACGGACAAAACTCTTGGATTAGAAAAAAATCTGGTATACCTTATTTAAGTTTTCAATATAATCAAGCTTGCATGTTGATTATCGTAAAATTAAAAGTAAACAATAAAGATACCGTATGGCAATCATTAGATCCAACAGGTCCGAAAGCATTATTACCTTTATATGAAAATTGGGCATTGTTGATTTGGTATGATAATCCTAATTACTTATATGAATTACAAAAAATGCCTAATCAAAAAATTGAAAAAAAAATCATAGAGAATTTTCCTAAAAAACTTGGACCAATACATTTATATAAACATAAAGTAGTTCCTTTAAAGTTTTTATATGGGTATCAATATGTTCAACAAGGACTAGCATTAGTAGGAGATGCGCTGCATACTATACATCCATTAGCAGGACAAGGTGCTAATCTTGGTTTTAGGGATATAAAAATTTTGTCTGATTTATTAATTTCAGTTAAATCTGAAAAATATACATGGAATCACATATCAATATTAAAAAAATATGAAAAGAAATGTAGATTATATAATACAATTATGCAGTTTGGTATCGATACGTTTCGCTTATTATTTTCTCATGATTCTATTTTAACTGAAAATATATGTAATCCTATTTTTAATGTAGCAGAATCTTCTAAAATATTAAAAAAAATATTAATTAAATATGCTTCTGGAATTTTTTAAATATTCAATAATTTATCAAAATAAAAATAATATATGCAATTAATAATCTATATATAGCAAAAAATATTAAAGATGTACGATATAGAATAGGAATTAAAAATTTTCCTAAAAAAAACGATACTAAAAAAGATGTAAAAATACTTAAAACTATCAAATAAGCATTTATTATAAAAAAAGAAAAATTTTTATAAGTATCTATTATAAACGTTCCACAAGCAATAACAATAAATAATATTAAAGAAAATTCAAATGCAACTTTTCGTGTAAATCCCAAAATTAATCCTGTAGCAACTGTAATTCCTAGTCTAGAAATTCCAGGAAAAAGAGAAAAACACTGAATAAATCCAATAATTGATGCTTGATAATAATTTATTTGATATATATTTGTTACTTTTTTTGTGTCAGATTGTAATAATTCTGAAATAATAAGTACTATTGATCCTGCTATTAAGTGATATGTTATATGTTCAGGTAAATATATTTTTTGTATATCATGATAGAAGTACGTTCCTGTTACAAAAACAGGTAATAATCCTAAAATACAGCATACAAAAATTTTGAATAGTTTTTTTTTTCATTAAAATTACTTAATAAGTAATATGTTGTATTTTTTATATTATTTTTAAATATTAAAAATAAAGATAGTACTGGACCAATTTGAATCATTATTGCTAAATTCTTAATATTTTCTAAATTTATATTGAATAAAAAATTCATTAAAATTAAGTGTCCACTAGACGAAATAGGCAAAAATTCAGTAATGCCTTCTACGATGCCTAATACAATTGAAATTAATATTTGCTTCATAAATTTTTTTATAAAAAAATATGTTAAAATTATTGTTTTTTTATATGACGTATTATTGTAATACCTACATTCGATGCTTCTAAAATTGCTGAAGGCTTATTAATTGTTATTTTTATAAATGAAATAATAGAAAAATTAGTTATTAACATATCTACTATTTCTTCGGCAAGATTTTCAATTAAATTGAAATGTTTTTTCTGTACTAAAAAAACAATTGCATCTTTAATTTTTATATAATCTATATGATTTATCAATGAAACTGTATTTTTAGAACAACATGAACGAATTGAAAGCTCAATGTCTATAAATATTTTTTGTAAATAATTTTTTTCCCAATTGTTTATTCCAATTGAAGCCATAATTTGTAATTTTTTAATAAATAAAATGTTCATATTATTTTTTAACAAAAATTTTATTAAGGTTTTGAAAGATCTTCTAAACACCATCGTGGTCGAATAAATATTTTTCTTGATGCATTTTTTTTTAAACGGATTGACCCGACATAAGCAATCATAGCAGCATTGTCGGTGCATAAAGATTGTTTTGAAAAAAATAATTTCCCTCCTCTACTTCGCATTACTTGATTTAAACGTTTTCTAATAGCATGATTTGCACTGACCCCTCCTGCGATTACTAAATTTTTGCATTGAGTAAAATTTAGTGCTCTACGACATTTAATTTCTATTGTATCAAGTATTGCATCTTCAAAAGCACGAGCAACGTCGCAGCGTGTTTGATGATCTATTTTAGAATATGAACAAATAACATTTTTTACATATGTTTTTAATCCAGAAAAACTAAAATTTACTCCAGATTGTTTTATCATAGGTCTAGGAAAAAAAAATCTTTGAGAATTTCCATATTTTGCTAATATAGATAACTTTTTACCTCCCGGATAATTGATACCTAATAAATTTGCAGTTTTGTCAAATGCTTCTCCTAATGCGTCATCGAGACAATCTCCGAGAATTTTGTATGTTCCAAGACTATTTGCTAAAATTAATTGAGTATGTGCGCCAGATATAATTAGACCTAAAAATGGAAAATTTGGTTTTTTATTTTCAAGCATTGTGGTTAGTAAATGTCCTTCTAAGTGGTGTATGCCTACGGAAGGTATACTTAAAGAATATGCTAAAGCGCAAGCAAAAGAAGCACCGATAGCTAAAGATCTTTCCAAACCAGGTCCGGCTGTATAGGCTACTCCAGAAATGTCTGAAATTAATATATAAGACTTTTTCAATATTTTTTTAAGAGTAGATTGGATATATTTTAAATGATATTCGGATGCTAGCTCTGGTACGATTCCTCCATAGTTAGCATGCACATTTTTTTGATGTACGACTTTATTTATAATTAAACCTTGCTTTGTATCATAAATTGCTACGCTTGTGTCGTCACATGACGTTTCGATGCCTAAAATTAACATAAATATGAAAATAAAATGATAAAAGTAAATATTTTTACATATGTTTTATATTTTGTGTTATAAAATATAAGTTTATGATTTTATTATATTTTTCATAGAATAACTAGTTAAAATTAAATTTTTAAAATTTTTATAATATAATAAAAATTTAATACTAAATAATATCAAAAATTTTAATAAATAAGGTACATATATGCCAATAATTAAAATTCGTGAAAATGAACCATTTGACGTAGCTTTACGTCGCTTTAAACGTTCTTGTGAAAAAGCAGGAATTTTAGCTGAAGTACGTCGAAGAGAATTTTACGAAAAACCTACAACAGAAAGAAAAAGGGCAAAAGCTTCTGCTATTAAAAGACATGCTAAAAAAATAGCACGCGAACATGCAAGAAAAATTAGATTATATTAATTGTTTCAATTATATAAAATATTATAAATCTTTTTGCAAAAAATAAGAGTATGCACGTTTCACAGTTATTGATTAATGAATTATTGATAAAAACAGATATTGTCGATTTAATTCGTACTAAAATTAATTTAAAAAAATCAGGTAAAGACTATTTTGCACGATGTCCTTTTCATAATGAAAAAACTCCATCTTTTACTGTAAGCCCAGAAAAACAATTTTTTTATTGTTTTGGATGTGGTGTACACGGAAATGTAATTGATTTTTTAATTAATTATGATCATTTATCTTTTATTGAATCACTTGAAGTTTTATCATATAAAACAGGAATTAAAATTGATTATGAAAATAAAAAAAACTTTATAGATAACTGTGAATTAAATCAAAGATTTGAATTATATAAAATAATGAACAAAATTAATACTTTTTATCATAGATCACTGCAGTATTATACTTTGAATCCAGCAAATACATATCTAAAAAAAAGAGGTTTAAATTTCAAAATAATCCAAGAATTTTCTGTTGGATTTTCTAATCCTAAACAGATCAGTTTAAGTCAATATTTTAAAAAATCTCCAAATGATTTATCTCTATTACAAACTTCTGGAATGATTATATGTAAAAATCATGGAAAAATTTTTGATAGATTTCAAAATCGTATTATGTTTCCTATGAAAAATAGACACGGAAATGTAATAGCTTTTGGAGGAAGAATTTTAAATGATAAAACAACTCCTAAATATTTAAATTCTCCAGAAACAAAATTATTTAAAAAAAATACTTACTTATATGGATTATATGAAGTAAAAAAAAGAAACTACAGTATTAGTAAGCTCTTGTTAGTAGAAGGATATTTCGATGTTATTGCACTTACACAATATGGAATTCATTATTCTATTGCTTCTTTAGGCAGTACAACTTCTAAACAAATAGAACTAATATATCGTACAACAGACACATTAATTTGTTGTTATGATGGAGATTTATCTGGGAAAAAATTAGCATGGCGCACTTTAATAAAAGTATTGCCATATTTATACGATGGAAAGGAATTATATTTTGTGTTTCTTCCAAACGCAGAAGATCCGGATACTTTAATACGTAAAATAGGAAAAAAAAATTTTGAAAAAATTGTTAATAGCGCCCAATCTATGTCGACATTATTACTTAATAAATTGCTATCAGAACACAATTTAATACATACTGATGGAAAAATAAAATTTTTAAAATGCATATTGCCATTAATTAAAAAAATTCCAGGAAAAAAATTACGTTTATATTTGCGTAAAGAAATAGGATACAAACTAGGTATTTTAGAAGAACATCATTTAGATCAATTTTTATTTGCTGATAAAAAGAAAAAAATACATGTACAGGCTTCTCGAGATACACAAACAATTATGCATACATTAATAGGATTAATCATTCAATACCCCAAGTTATCACAATTAATATCTGAAAATAAAGAAAAAAAATTAAAAAAAATTAATCTGAAATACATTGATTTGTTTATAGAAGTAGTGCAAATTTGCAAACGAAATCTTACGATTAATACTGCACAAATATTAGAATATTTTCGAGATACTACATATTATTTTCAACTGAAACAACTAGCAATTTGGAATCATATGATTTCTAAAAATATTCTTGAACTAATATTCAATGAAACATTAGCTAGTGCATATAATATGGTATTAATATCTCGACAAAATATGTTAATTACTCGAGCTAGAATACAAGATCTAAATGATTTAGAACGTAAAGAACTATGGGAAATTAATAAAAAATTAGCAAAAAAATAAAATTTTTAACTGATTTGTATTAAAATTATTTAAAAAATATGTTTTTAAAATTTTTAAAATTTAATAAAAAATAGTTTATTATTTGAGGTTACATTTTTTATGGAAAAAAATCAACAGTCACAACTAAAGCTACTAGTTACTCGTGGCAAAGAACAAGGCTATTTGACTTTTTCCGAAGTAAACGATCATTTACCAGAAAACATTTTAGATTCTCATCAAATTGATGATATCATTCAAATGATAACAGATATGGGAATTCAAGTTATGGATGAAGCACCTGATCCTGATAATTTACTCCTACCAAATTCAACAGAAAATTTAGACGAAGATGTTGCAGAAGTAGCAGCTCAAGTTTTATCTAATGTTGAATCAGATTTTGGGCGTACTACAGATCCTGTAAGAATGTATATGCGAGAAATGGGCAGCGTTGAGTTGCTAACTCGAGAGGGAGAAATTAATCTTGCAAAACGCATTGAAGATGGAATCAATCAAGTTCAATGTTCAGTAGCAGAATATCCCGAAACTATTACTTATCTTTTAAAACAATATAATTTTATTTTAAAAGGAGAATTGCGATTATCAGATTTAATTACTGGTTTTATTGATCCTAATATTTCTATGGACGCTGCTGCTATATCTGCTACAATAATTTCAGACTTATCAGCAGAAGAAATATCTGTAGATGATCATCATGTTACAGACGAAAACAACATCGATGTAGAATTAGCGCATCAAAAGTTCTTAGAATTACAACAACAATATGATATTACTTATAATTCTATTCATATACATGGAAGAAATCATGTAAATTCTATTAAAGAAATTACAAAACTTGCAGATTTATTTAAACAATTTCGATTTGTACCAAAACAATTTGATTGTTTAGTGCATATTATTCGAGCAGTAATTGCAAAAATTAGGATACATGAAAGACGTATTATGCAATTATGTGTAAGCGTCGGAAAAATGCCAAAAAAAAGCTTTATTGCTTTATTTACCGGGTGTGAAACCAATGAAAATTGGTTAAAAAAAGCTTTGTCTTTAAACAAATCTTGGTCAAAAACGCTTAATAAACTATATCATTCTATTTATTTTAGTATTAATAAACTAAAGCTTATAGAAAATGAAACTGGATTAACAATAAAGCAGGCGAAAGATATTAATCGTCGTATTTCTCTCGGCGAAGAAAAAGCTAAACGTGCAAAAAAAGAAATGGTCGAAGCAAATTTGAGATTAGTAATATCTATAGCAAAAAAATATACTAATCGAGGACTACAATTTTTAGATTTAATTCAAGAAGGCAATATTGGATTGATGAAAGCTGTAGATAAATTTGAATATAGACGTGGTTATAAATTTTCTACTTATGCCACATGGTGGATTCGACAAGCTATTACAAGATCAATTGCGGATCAAGCACGTACTATTCGAATACCAGTTCATATGATTGAAACAATTAATAAACTAAATAGAATTTCTAGACAAATGTTACAAGAGATAGGTAGAGAACCTACACCAGAAGAACTATCAGAAAAAATGTTTATGCCAGAAGATAAAATTAGAAAAGTATTAAAAATTGCTAAAGAACCTATTTCTATGGAAACCCCAATAGGGGATGATGAAGATTCACACTTAGGAGATTTCATAGAGGATACTTCGTTAGATTTACCCTTAGATTCTGCAACATCTGAAAGTTTGCGTTCAGCCACACATGATGTATTGTCAGGATTAACTCCAAGAGAAGCAAAAGTATTAAGAATGCGGTTTGGCATTGACATGAGTACGGATCACACTTTAGAAGAAGTTGGAAAACAATTTGATGTTACTAGAGAAAGAATTCGTCAAATTGAAGCAAAAGCTTTAAGAAAATTACGTCATCCTAGTCGTTCAGAAATTTTACGCAGCTTTTTAGACGATTAAAAGCTAGTTATATGAACGCACGTAAAAATGACTCTTTAAAAAAATTCAAAAAACTGATATATTTACTGTTTGGCCCTTTAGCTCAGAGGTAAGAGCAGGCGACTCATAATCGCTTGGTCGCTGGTTCAAATCCAGCAAGGGCCAAAATTATAATAATTTTAAAGATTATAATTTTAAAATCAAATAAACTAATTTTTTAACAAATTTTACATTTCTCTTAAATTATAAAAGAAAAAATTTAAGCAATTAGATATCCGTTCTTTTTCGTCTCTATAACATTTAGCCATAAAAGTACGAGTATTAATATTTTCTTGCATTAAAGGATCTGATATGACAGATCTCGAAAAGATTACAATATAATTTTTCTTACATTGTTCGCCTTGCATAACTGAAGCAATTTTTGTATTGTAGTCATTTTTTTCTAATGTTGGAATGGGATGTATAGTATATACTTTGCAAGAATTTACCTGATCAAAAAAATATAATTTTTGATTAAGATCTTGTTTTTGATTAAATATAAAAAATAAACCAGTTCCAGTAATAAAAATAAATAAAAAAGCAAAAATTGTCTTATATTTTTGAAATACATGATTTTGAGAAATTAAATTTTTTCCAAAAAAAATGTTTCTTTTAAAGTATGATTTATTATTACTGATAAAATCAAACTTTTTGCTATTCTTTATTTCTTTGATAGCAAGTTGATCATTTAGTTTCAAACCTTTTTTAGGAATAGTTATGATGACTGAAGAATTTAGACCGAGTTTTCTTAATCCTTTTCGAATTAAACTAATTTGTTGATTTAAATTTCCATTTGACGGTTGTAATCCGTGTACATGCCAAATGTTTTCAAATAAATGCTCTCTCGAAAGAGGCCCGGAATTTTTACGATATTTAATGAGTTCTTCTAGAACTCTTCCTGCGGAATGTGACAATTTAATGAATTTATTTTTTTTACGAAACAAACTCAAATTATATTCTATTGTATCAAAAATTACTAATGAATTGATTATATATTTCATCGGCTACTCCATACTCGACTAGCCTATCTATTAAGTCTATTTAAGGCGTCTATAAAAGTAACAATTAAATTTATCTAAATGCATTAAAATGAATATATTTAATAAGCATTAAAATATTTAAAAAATTAATTATTACATTATTAATATAAAATTTTTTATTTTTAATAAATTAAACAAAATATTTGTTAAACTTTAAAATATTTTTAATGCATTAATAATGAATAAATTTTTAAAAAATTTATATCAATATATTTTTTTTATATTTGTAATTAAAATTTTTTTATAATTCAAAATAAATTTCAATTGTATTATAATTAAATTATAATAATTTATTTTTTAAAAATTTAATTATAAAAAAAATTTTATTATTCAGATATTTATTTTAACTTTCTTAAGTTTTAATATTTTTATTTTATTTATTAAATATAGTATATTTTTTTTGATCTAAAGATTTTATCTTTTTAAGATTGAATTATTGTTTTTTTAAAATATAAATAATGTTTGATGAAATATTCCAATTATTTTATTTAATTTTTCAAAAAAAATTTTTTAAATTAAATATATTTTTTATTATATCATATATAAAAAAAAGTTGAAATATATTTCATTTTAAAATATCAAATATCATAATACAACTATTATTTTAATCATAAACAGAGATTTAATTTTTTTAATATTTATATATTAAAATATTTTTTTGAGAAATCATTTTTTATTTTAATTCAATAAAAATAAATTTTTTTTAATATTAACTATTAAACAATATAAATTATATGTATAATATATGCAGTTTTTTATAATATAGTAAATAAGTTATTATTTATTAACTTTATTAGTTTGTTTTATTAGTAATTTAAATAAAATTATTAACATACTTATATAAAGTATAATCATATATTTTATATAAAATAATTTTTAATATTTTATATAAAAAAAAATTATTAATTTAATACATAAATTTATTTTTTATATAAAAATTTGTAATAAAAATATAAATTTTTTTGAAATATGCAATCTAAATAATTAATAATAATTCATTTTGTATAAAAGTTTTATTAAAAAAATTAAGCATATTAAATTTAAATTTAATTAAAATAATTTTTACATTAAAAAATCAATTTTTTATATTAGAAAACTAAAAAATTTAAATTGCTAAATAAAAATTTTTAATATTATAATCGAATATATTCCTGCAACAATATCGTCTAGAATAATTCCAAAACCATTTAAAATATTTTTATGAATAATTCGAATAGGATAAGGTTTCCAAACATCAAAAACGCGAAAAACTATAAATTCAGTAATTATATCGTAATAACTATTTTCATGATAAAAAAATAAAATTATCCACATACCAATAAATTCATCTAATACAATACATGGATGATCGTGACATCTTAAATCTTGAGCAGTTTTGTCACAAAAATATACTGCTAGTAAAAAAAAAATAAATACTATACTCCAATGATATTGAAAAAAAATATAAATATAATTCCATATAAAAATTGCAACTACTGAAGCAATTGTTCCCGGAAAATGAGAAATTAAACCGACTCCAAATCCTGTAGCTAAAAAATGTATAGGATTACATATATTAAATTTTAAATCTTTTTTATTTATTTGCATAATATAAAATACTAAAAATGTTGATATGCTGAATTGTTATTTATAATATTTGAATATTTTCCTATTAACTGTAATCCTATTTTTTTTGAACAAATTTCTCCGATACAAGTTAAAATGATACCTGTTTTTTTTAATAAAAATTTTAGTTCTTTTTTTTTTTTTTAGGAATTGTAAAACATAATTCATAATCTTCGCCGCCATATAAAGCAAATGATACAGCGCGTTTATATTCAACGTTTTTTAACAAATATGATGATATTGGCAAATTATCTAAATAAATTTTTGCCCCACATTGACTACTATTCAATATATTTTTTAAATCTATTATAGTACCATCAGAAATATCACAAGCAGCATTAACAAGATGTCTTAAAATAATGCCTTCGTTAACTCTTGGAATAGGGCGTATGTGTCGATTAATCAAATAATTTCTGCTTTTCTTATCTGTAATACGCAAATTATTCATCAAAATTGATAATCCTGCTGCGCTATCTCCTAAAGTACCTGTAACGTATATAAGATCTTTAATTTTAGCACTATAACGGGACATTTTAATATTGTTATTTTTTGGAATTATTCCTTGAGCAGTTATAGTAATACTTAATGGACCTTTATTTAAATCCCCACCTATTAATTTTACGTTAAATATATTTAAATTATGAAATAATCCTCGGCTATATTTAGATATCCATAATTCGTTAATAAATGGTATAGTAAGAGACAATAAAATCCATTTAGGAGATGCACCCATAGCTGCAAGATCGCTTAAATTGACTGATACAGATTTATAGCCTAAATCAAATGGATGAATTTTTTCTAGAAAATGTGTATTTAATACTAAAGTATCCATAGTGATAACTATATAAGATGCAGCATGAATTATTGCACAATCATCACCAATTTTAGATTTAATATATTTGTTTTTTTTATTAAATTTATTAAAATATTTATTAATAATGTATTTTTCTTTCTTGTTATAATTTTTTTTTTCTTGAAATTTTATGTTCATAAATATTTATTTAATTTTTAAATTTAAATTTGTTGCAACTTTATCTAATACTCCATTAATAAATTTATGACTTTTTTCTGCACCAAAAATTTTTGCCAATTCAATTGCTTCATTAATCGCAACTTTATATGGAATTTCTGTATCATGATACAATTCAAATATAGCTATTCTAAGTACAGATAATTCTATATGACAAATTTGTTGTATACTACGTGATAACAAGCATGGTAATATTAATTTATCTAAATTATTTTTGTTTTTAATTACTCCATAATATATTTTTTTAAAATAATTAATATCTATGCATTTTTTTTTTATTTAATAAAACATATTTTTGAATTTCTAATATGTTGTTATTAGAAACTTGCCAAGAATAAAGCGCCTGCAAAGCACATTGCCTAGCATGCCTGCGATAGGTACTCATATAATTTAATTCCTTAATTTATATATTTTTTAATAAATTTATCATTTCTAGCAAAGATAATGCTGCATCCGATCCTCTATTACCTAACTTTGCTCCTGCTCTATCTATACCTTGTTGAATATTGTTGAGATATAAAATACTTGAAATAATCGGAACATTATTTTCTATACTTATATTTGATATAATAACATTCAAATCTCGAGAAATAATTTCAAAATGTAAAGTTTCTCCTTTAATTATTGTTCCTATAGTAATAAATCCATTATATCTTTTTTTCATTATTAAATTTTTAATTGTCAAAGGTATTTCGCATACACCTGGTACCCAGATGGTATGTATATTTTCATAACTTATTTGACCAACAAGTTTTAATGTGCTAATTGCACCATCGAGTAAGTTTTTATTAATAAACTCATTAAACCGTGCTACAACGATAGCAATTTTTATATGAGAGGATTTTAGTGAATTTTCAATAATCTTCATAATAATCCTTATAAAATAATTTTCATTAAATAAAATTCAAAATTTTTATTTAATAGGTTTTAAATTTAATCGAACATCTTCACCGATTCTATATACATTAGATATAAGAAATTTTGGTGCATTATCTAAATCGATTATTTTAGATAAAAAAAATAAAGGAAATGCGTGTTCTCCTAGAATTTTAGGAGCTTGATATAATATGATTTCATCTAATAAACCTGCATTTAAAAATGCACCAGATAAACGTGCACCAGATTCTATTAGAATATTATTAATATTGAAATTCCCTAATTTTAACATTAAAGATAGTAAATTGATATTTTTTGAATTTTGATCTACATCATTTATATGATGTAAAACAATTTTTTCTATAGAGCTTGGCCAATTTAAATTATCTTTTTTTGTTCTAACTAATAAAATTTTACCTTGTTCTTTAAAAAATAAATTTTCTGGTGTAATTTGATTTAAATTATCAATTACAATTCTAATTGGTTGCCTAACTTCATTTTTTGGATATATATTTTTTATTTTTCTAGAAAATTCATCCCATCTAACTGTTAATTTTGACTGATCTTTTAAAATACTAGTAGCACTAGACAAAATTGCATCGCTTTCTGCACGAAGTTCTTGTACGTTCTGACGAGATTTTAATGATGTAATCCATTTACTTACTCCATATTTGGTTGCAGTACGTCCGTCTAAGGTAGCAGCTAATTTTAGCTTAATCCATGGAATACCAGATTTCATACGTTTAAAAAAACCAACATTTAAATTTTTAGCAACATTTTGCATAAAATTATATTTTACTTCAATTCCTGATTTTTTTAAAATTTCGAAGCCTTTACCTGACACTTTAGGGTTAGGATCAATAGTAGATGCTATCACCTTTTTAACTTTTGCTTTAACTAAAGCATGTGCGCATGATGGAGTTTTTCCGTGATAGCTGCATGGTTCCAAAGTTACATAAACTGTAGAACCTTGTACGCATGTTTTAGTAGATTTTAATGCAGATATTTCTGCATGATCAGATCCTGATTTTTTATGATAACCTTCTCCTATAATGCAATTATTTTTTACAATCACACAACCGACGTTTGGATTAGGCGAAGTAGTAAAACGACCTAATCGTGCTAATTCGAATGCTCGAGATAAATATATTTTATCTTTTTGAGTAAAATTTTTTTTCATATTGCAATTTGCTAATATAAAATTTCAAATTTATTTTTTTTATTGTAAAATGGAATTATTTAAATTGATCATATCAATGTTTTTATAAAAATGTATTTATATTATATCATACAACTCTAAAATAAAATAATGTTAAAATATTTTAATTTTATAGATTAATTATTTTAATGTAGTCAAGTATCAATTTTTAGTTATTTATTAATTAAAAAACATTTAATATTAAAAATATTTATAATTCATAGTTCTTTTTTTTAAAAAAAACTTAAATATATCATATTTTATCGTTTTTTATTATACGTATGTTGCAATTATTAAAAGTTAATTTTGTACTGAATATATTTTATAAATATGCATATTTTTATCAAAAACTTTTATTAAATATTACAGCTAAAATAGCTTGTCTTACAAATATACCATTTGCTGCTTGTTGAAAATAATAAGCATGATTTGTACTGTCTACTTCATATGAAATTTCATCCGCTCTAGGTAGAGGATGTAATATTTTAAGTGTTTTTTTTGCAAAAAATAAATCTTTTCTACTCAAAACAAATTTTGCATGAATTTTTGCGTATTCAGATACGTCTAAACGTTCTTTTTGGATTCTAGTCATGTAAAGTATATCAATACGTTTAATTACGTCTTTTACTTCATTATGAAAATAATATTCTATTTTTTTTTCTTTTAAAATATTAATAATGTACTTGGGCAGCATAAGTTCTTGATGAGCAATGAAATGAATACGATTGTTTTTAAATTTTGATAAAGCTTGAGTAAGTGAGTGTACGGTTCTACTATATTTTAGGTCACCTACAATTGCTATTTCAAGATGATTTAATCTCCCTTGTGTATCTTGAATGCTAAATAAATCTAAAATTGTTTGCGTAGGATGTTGATTTGAGCCATCTCCAGCATTGATGACTGGTATTCCTCCGGAATGTTCAGAAGCTAATTTAGATGCTCCTTCTTTAGGATGTCGTAAAATAATAGCATCTACATACTTGCTAATTACTAAAATAGTATCTATAAAACTTTCTCCTTTTTTTGCTAAAGATGTATGTGATGCGTCAGAAAATCCTATTGATGATGCTCCTAATCGATAAATAGCAGACTCAAAAGATAATCTTGTACGAGTAGATGCTTCTAAAAAACAAACTGCGATAATTTTATTTTTTAATAATTTTGGTTGAGATTTATTTTTTAGTTGAAAAGCAATTTTAAGAATCAATTGAAGATGATCTTTAGTAAAATCGCTTATTGAAATGAGGTGTTTTTTGTATAATGGATTTATCATAACTATGTTTATAAAGAATAGTATACAACTTTATTCTATTTCATTAGGTAATTAGTATGTGCATTATCCTAAATATAATTCGACATTTTTTATGAGCTTTGGATTTTCATTTAAATTTTTTTTAGAATTTTTTAAATTAAAATTAATACTTTTTAAATTAAATATTTTGCAAAATATATCCATATATTGGATAATAAAATCTATTTCTTCTCGAGTGCAGTTTATTAAATATGCGTTTATTGGCTGCTTAAGAGGAATTTTCATATCAGTTTTTAATATTCTTATTTCAATCAGAATTTTTTTAAACCATTCTACTAAACAATACTGATGCTCGTCATCTAAAGATAAGAATACTTTTTCGGGAAATTTTTCGAGCATAAGTATACTTTTTGTTGTCTTTCCAAATTTTTTTTGAAAACTTTGCCAAATTTCTTCAGTAATAAATGGAACAAAAGGATGTAATATTTTTAATAAATTTTTTAATATAGTGAGTAAAGTATAATATGTACTCTCTAAATATAAAATAATTTTTTCTTTAAAAATCATTTTACTAATTTCTAAATACCAATCACAAAATTGATGCCATATAAATTGATATAAATTATTTGCAGACAAATCAAATCTGAAATTATCTAAATATTTTATATGTAATTCTAAAATTTTATTATATTTATAAAATATCCAATTGTCTAAAGGAGAAAAATAAATTTTATTTTTATCAAAATTTATTTTTTTATTTTCTGTATTTATAAATATGAACCGACTAGCATGCCATAATTTATTGCAAAAATTTTTGCATCCTATTATTTGATTAATTTTAACATTAATATTTCTAGTATTTGCAGCAATAAAAGCCATACTAAAACGCAATGCATCTGCTCCGCATGCTTGGATCCCATTTGGAAATTCTTTTTTTGTAGAATTTTCAATTTCTTTTTTTAAATTTAAATCGTATATATTTTGTGTTCTTTTTTGTAATAATTCGTAAAGCGAAATTCCGTCGATTATATCTATAGGATCAATAACATTTCCTTCAGATTTTGACATCTTTTTTCCGTACTGATCCCTAATAAGTCCAGTAATATAAATTTTATTAAACGGGATATGAGATTTTCCAGATGAATCTTTTACTATATACATAGTTAACATAATCATACGAGCAATCCAAAAATAAATAATATCAAAGCCACTAACTATTATATTTGTAGGATGAAACATATTAAAATATAAAGATTTTTCAGGCCATCCCAATGATACAAAACTCCATACTGCAGAAGAAAACCATGTATCTAATACGTCTTCGTCTTGTACAAGTTTGATATCTGTTTTTATTTTAAATTTTTTTCTTATTTCAGATTCGTTGTTTCCTGCATATGGAACTTGGTTGTTGTCGTACCAAATTGGAATTTGATGACCCCACCATATTTGACGAGATATGCACCAATCTTCAATATTATTCATCCAGCTAAAATATAAATTTTCGTATTGCTTTGGTATAAATTCAATTTTACCGTCTTTAACGGCTTTCATGGCAGTTTTTGCTAAAGATTTCACTTTTAAATACCACTGATGTGTTATCATGGGTTCTAAAATAACATTACTGCGATCTCCTACTGGAAATTTAATTTTTTTCAACTGCACTTTAGTGATATATCCTAATTCTTTTAATTTTTTTATAACTAGTATACGCAATTTATTTTTTTCTATATTATGAAATTCTTCTGGAATATTAATTTTAGAATTTTTAATTATTTTACCTTGATAATCAAATACCTCCGGTAATTCACGCAGATTACCAGAAAATGTAAAAATATTTATCATGTTTAATTTATGTTTTTTACATATATTAAAATCATTAAAATCATGTGCAGGAGTAATCTTTAAGCAACCAGTACCAAGTTCCATATTAACATGAGAGTCTTCTATTATAGGAACAGTACGATTTAACAACGGTACAATAACACATTTTCCAATTAAATTTTGATATCGAGTATCTTCGGGGTTTACTGCAACAGCGACATCGCCAAAAATAGTTTCTGGTCGAGTAGTAGCGACTTCTAAAAAGTTTAGTCCTTCTTTTGTTTTTAAATGATTATCTATTTTATATTTTAAGTGCCACATTTTTGAGTTTTTTTCATAATGTTTGACCTCTAAATCTGATATAACAGTATTTAGTTTTGTATCCCAATATATTAAACGATTCTTTCTATATATTAATTTTTTTTCATATAATCTTAAAAAGATATTACGAATAGATTTTGATGCCTGTTCATCCATTGTAAATCTTAACAAATCAAAATCTGCAGTACATCCTAATCGTTTAATTTGTTTAATAATTAATTTTTCTGCTATTTTTTTCCATTTCCAGGCTTTTCGGAGAAATTCTGTTTTTCCGCAATCAAAACGTGTTTTACGTGCTTGGTATTTTAATTGGTTTTCTAAAATACTTTGTGTAGCAATTCCTGCATGATCAATACCTAATTGTAATAATGTGTTTTTTCCTTTCATACGATGATATCTAATTAAAATATCAATAATACTTTGCTGAAAAGCATGACCTATATGCAAGCCTCCAGTGATATTAGGCGGAGGTAGAATAATACAAAAGTTTTTTTTGTTTAAGTTAACATAAGTTTTAAAACATTGATTTTTTTCCCAAATTTGATATGAATTTGACTCGACATTTTTTGGATGATAATTTTTCTTCATAATAAATTTTAATTTTGAATAAAAACTGTTTGATAATTAAATTTTGGAAGTTTAAATTTTTGTGTATTTTCAGTATTAAATAAAGTTTAAATGATTTTTTTAATATATTAAATTGTATATTTGTATAAAATTTTACTATACAGCTATTATATAATTTAAGTTAATTATTTAGCATTTAAATCTTCATCAAATTTTTGATTCATATGATCTATTAAAAATTGTGTTAATAATGCTACTGGTCTTCCGGTAGCCGAATTATTTTTACCTGATGTCCAAGCTGTTCCGGCTATATCTAAATGCGCCCATCTATATTCTTCTGCAAATTCTTGTAAAAAGCATCCAGCAGTAATAGCGCCTCCATCATTTCCATTTACATTTGATATATCAGCAAATTTTGATTTTAATTGATATGCAAATTTTTTATGCAAAGGTAATCTCCAAACTAAATCATATGTAATTTTTGAAGCATCTAATATTTTTTGACATAATTTATCACAATTTGACATTAATCCAGTATAATGATGTCCTAAAGCAACAACACATGCTCCGGTAAGTGTAGCAATATCAATTACTAATTGAGGATTGAATTTTTTTACATAAGAAAGTACATCGCATAATACTAATCTGCCTTCTGCGTCTGTATTAAGAATTTCTACCGTTTTTCCTGATAATGTTTGAACGATATCTCCAGGACGACACGCAAATGCATCTGGCATATTTTCGCAGCACGCCAATATTCCAATAATATTTAAGTTTAAATTTAATTTCAATACTGCGTGCATTGTTCCCAGTACTGCTCCTGCTCCACACATATCATATTTCATTTCGTCCATTTTGCGTGATGGTTTAAGTGAAATTCCTCCAGAATCAAATGTTAATCCTTTTCCAATTAAAACTATAGGATTTTCGTTAGGTTTATTACTACCATGATATTTGATAACTGCAATATAAGGTGCTTTTTTTGAACCTTGACTAACAGATAAATATGCATGCATTCCAATTTTTTGCATTTCTTGCTGATCGATTATTTCTATTAAAATTTTCTTAGAATTTGTATCTTGTAGTTTATATGATTGATGTGATAAATAATATGGATCGCAAATGTTCGGCGGGGTATTGCTTAAATCTTTAGCGATTTTCACTCCTAATGCAATAGATTGACCGTGCTGAATAGCTAACTGTGCTTGCTTAATTTCGTTTCGATAGGGAATATAAAAAAGCACTTCATTCAAATATATTTTTGGTATTTTTGTATGTTTTTTAAAATTATTTAAGGTATATAGCTCTGTTTGTATTATTTCTATTGTTTGTCTAATTTTCCAATAGATGTTTAGATTGCTAATATTTAATGAAGATAAAAATAATATAATTTTTTCATATTTTATCAATTTAATATATTTAATGATAGCTTGTATGATTTTTTGATATTTATCGATATTTATATTTTTTGATTTTCCGCATCCAACAGTTAATATAGCGTTTTGAGGATGTGTAAAATTCTGTACTAAAATGCAAGAACCTAGATGTGACGATATTTTTTTATTTTTTATAAAATTTAAAATATCATTTTTATTAATTTGTGTTATATACTGAAGCGATTTAGGTTCATTTATTTTGTCAAAAATTTCTAAAATACAAATCATGTTACTGGTAAAATTTGTATTATTTTTTAAAATACTAAATTGCATAAGAATTCCTGTTAAATAAAATTTGTATTTTAGTTTATAAAATTTTATTTCATTTTACTATTAGTAATAGTAATGATTTATTGTAAATAATAAAAATTTTTAAAACCATAAAATAATAATATTAAATTTATTTCTTATTATACATTAAGTAAAAAATTTTTGAAACTAATTATAAATCGTGATTATTTTAAAATATTTAACTAAAAAAATACTAAAATTTCAGATATTAATTTTGTTAATTTTATTTTTTGTATTTTTATCTCAAAAATTAGTTCGTGTTTTATCTGTTTCTATAGAATATTCTATTCCTAAAAAATTAATATTTTCTTTACTTTTTTTTAGTATTCCAGAAATACTAAAACTAGTACTACCTTTAAGTTTATTTTTAGGTATTTTTTTTGCTTTGCAATCTTTGCAAGAAAATAACGAAATTGTTGCTATACAGACTTGTGGTATAGGATATATAATTTTTTTTAAAATTACGTTATTTTTTAATTTTTTAGTTATGTCATTTTCTTGGATAAATGCAATGTGGATATCACCATTAGCGTTTAATTATAAAAATAAAATATTAACAAATAATCGATTTAATTCAAATTTACTTGCTTTCAGTCCAGGACAATTCAATATTATGCAAAATAATAATTTTATATTTTTTTTTCAAAAAATAGAAAATGAGAATTTAAACAACATATTGATTGTAAAATTTTGGAATCAAAAAGAAGCTTTTTGTCCGATAATATTAACTGCAAAATCGGGAAAAATTTATAAGAAAAAAACAAATATTAAATATTATATAACTTTAAATAATGGACAATATTTTTATGCTAATTTGCAATCAAATGATTTTTGGATAACATCTTTTAAGAAATATTATCTAGAAATAACAAAAAATATTCCTAACATGCATATAGAAAATCCAGAAAATTTATTATTACAAAATTTATGGAAATTAGATAATTTAGAGTCAAAAATAGAATTACATTGGAGATTTACAATTGTATTTGTAGTTTTTATTATGTCAATTCTAGCAAATATTTTAGGAATTTATACAACACAAAAAAATAAATTTTTTAATTTATTTATCGGTTTATTATTTTATTTAACATTTTTTTTTATACAAACATTTATTTATACTAATTATCAATTGTTGCAAAAATATTCAGTATTATGTATGTGGATAATAAACGTTTTTTATATTTTTTTTATATTTGTTTTTGCACAATATAAAAAAAATTTTTTTTATAAGTAAAGCAATAGTTTATGTTTAAAATACTAGATCGATATATTTTTTATTTATTTTTTAAAACAACTTTTTCTACATTATGTATGCTAGTATCTTTTTCTAGCATTGTAAAATTTATAGATAGAATACGTCAAATACAAAATTTTAGTTTATCTTTGTTAGATATAGCATATCTAACAATTTTATCTCTTCCAAAAGAAATTGAAGAGTTATTTCCAATAGTGATCCTAATTAGCACTTTATGGAGTATAGGGATATTAGAAATTAACAAAGAGACTATAGCTATTGAGTTATCTGGAATTAGTCGTACTCAAATTTCAGCTTCAATATTAAAATCGATATTCGTATTTCTTTTGATTTATATTTTTATTATTGAATGGATCATTCCTAAAAATCAAAAAATAGAATATTATTATCTTTATTCTAAAAATAAAAATTCTCAAATTTTGAAAAGAAATAATTTATGGATAAAAAATAAAAATCATTTTATATTTATATATGACACTTTATATTTCGATAGTTTATCAAAAATTAACATTTATACACTTAATTCAAATAACCAAATAGAAGAGATATATTATATTAATCATGCTTTTTATAAAGATAAAAAATGGATATTATATAAAGTCAAAAAAATTAAAATATTTGAAAATAAAATTATAGAATCTAAGAAGTTTGATAAAATTTTTTGGAATACAGATTTAGTTCCTAAAACGATACAATCTATCGCTTTTCCTCCAGAAACACTTTCTATTATTAATTTATACAATTACATTTACTATTTAAAAAATAATGCTCAAGTATATAAAAAATATCAAATAATCTTTTGGAATAAATTATTTTCACCATTATTTATTTTTATTATAATGCTTACTATTTTACGAATAGTGTTCGGAAAGCTATATTATTATAATATAAAAATAAAAATTTTGTTTGGAATTAGTTTAGGATTTATTTTTTATTTTTTAAATAACATTTGCAATTCAATTACTATTATATATCCTATTCCTACAAGCTTAGGAGTCTTTATTCCAGCATTTATATTAATTGGAATAAATTTGATAATTAAAAAAAAAATACATGTATAGTATTATTATTTTATTCTTTTAAAAAAGATATACTTATCTAAATTTAATTGCATATTTTCTTTACTTAAGAATGGAATATTTCCAATCATCGGAGCATTTATTTTTTTTTTAAAAAATTGAACATATTTGTATTTAAACGGCATATTCTTGTCACAATTGTTAATAATCCATCCTGCAAGTGGAACTTTTGCATTATTTATTGCTTCTACAGTTAGAAGCGCATGATTAATACAACCTAGTTTCATGCCAATAACTAAAATGACAGGTATTTTTTCTGACTTAACCCATTGACTGTATAACAAATTGACATTGATTGGCACATACCAACCTCCGGCACCTTCGATAATTAACCAATCAGTTATACGTGTGAATTTTTTTAAACTAAAAGAAAGATCTTGTTTGCAAATTTTGCAATTTTCTTGCGCACTTGCAATATGCGGAGAAGTAGCATGAAAAAATGTAAATGGATTAATATTCGAATAAGTTACATTTACATTATTAATATTCATAAATTTTATTGCGTCATTATTACGTAATCCATATTGCGTTTTTTTACATCCTGAGGCTATTAATTTACATCCTATAACACGTTTTCCAGAACGTATTATAGATTGTAATAGTGCACATACAGACAAAGTTTTTCCTATATTAGTATCTGTACCAGTAATAAAATAACGTTTAATCACGATATATTACTCCATACACTACGTAATAACTTAATCGAAAACCTTGAGAAGTATATGGCCAAAATTTTTCTAAATCATTTAAATATTTTTTACCTATAAATTTTGATTTATTACGATTATGTAAATAATTAGCACCTACACCTCTAATCTCATGTAATAGTTTCTGTACGTTTTCATAATATACGCATTTTAAATTTGCACTTAATTGATGGCGATATAAAGAGCAAGCGTTAGAAATAGAAGAGAAAGAAAGAAAATTATTAATATGCGAGTAGTCATCAATATTTTTCCATGCTTGTTGTAATTCAATTAGTGATCCCTGTGCTAATGTTGAAAGTGCTAATATTCCACCTGGTTTTAATATTCGATATGATTCAGATAATACTTGAGATATGTTTGGAGACCATTGCAATACAAGATTACTGAATACAATATCTATTGTTTGATTTAAAAAAGGCATATTTTCTATATCTCCTAATATGTACATATTAGCAGCGTGCTTTTTATATGCTTCTATCAACATATTTTTAGAAATATCTAATGCAATTACTTTATTATTATTTGATTTCCAATATTGACTAAACCATCCTGTACCACATCCAGCGTCTAATAAATTTTTTTTTATTACGTTTCCTGTTAACTTGCACAGATGATATCCACATAATCTTTGAAAATTTGCATATTTATCGTAATTATTAGCAGCTTTATCAAAGCTATATGCTATTCTATTTTTATGAAACTGCATATTAAATAAATCTTTCTGCATAAAATAAAGCCTCAATCAAATTATCAATATCACTTTTTTGATGCATTGCCGTAATAGTAATTCGGATGCGTCCTGTGCCTTCAGGAACACTAGGAGGAAGAATTGGATTCACCCAAAATCCTTTTTCTTGTAATTTTTTTGAAAATTTAATAGTTAGCAAATTGTCTCCAATAATTATTGGTTGAATAGCTGTATTAGAATATTTATATGATTTTAATTTCTTTGCAGAAATTTGAAATCTTTTAATATTTTGAAATAAACGATCTCTTAAATATTGAGAGCGCTTAATTTTTTTCAAAGCTATTAAGATTGCACCAGCTTGAGCAGGCATCATGGAAGTACTATAAATTAAATTTTTGGAATATTGCAAAAAATATTCAGCCACATTTTCTTGACATAATATTGCAGCTCCACATATACCTGCCGCTTTTCCAAAAGTAATTACTAATAGATTTGGAAAAATTTTTTTAATATATGGTGTTCCTCTGCCTTCACTACCTAATATGCCAAATCCGTGTGCATCATCTAAAACAAGGTAAATATTGCGTGATTTAGCAAGTGTTATCAATTTTTTTAAAGGCGCTTGATCACCGTCCATACTAAATACGCCTTCAGTAAAAATTAAAGAATTATTACTAAATTCTTTTTTTTCTAATAATTGAGATAAATGATGCATATCATTATGTCGAAATCTTTTGAACAAAATATTTTTATTTATAGAAGTTTCAATTACTGATGCATGACTTAAACGATCGACAAAAATATATTTAAATAATTTACTTAATACATATATAATTGCTTGATTAGCAGTAAATCCAGATGAAAATAAGAGTGCTCTAGGAAAATTTAACCAATCTGATAACCATTTTTCTAATTTTCTGTGTAATGGATGATATCCAATAATATTTGCAGATCCTCCCGATCCTAAACCTTCTAAGTCTACAAAATCTTTCCAAGATTTGATAATTTCTGAATTTGATGACAAACCAAGATAACTATTACTAGAAAAATTTAAATATTTCTTGTTTTTTATATAAATCAAACGTTTACTTCCATTATGAATTACTAATCTTTTACGATAAATATGACAATTTTTATTTTTTGATAATTGATTATTTATTTTATCATTCCAAGTATTATTCATCTTATAGTGCTGCGTTATAGTACATTTGATTCGACATTTTTTCGTTAACAATATCAGAAATATTTTTTGTATTTAAATTCAATTTTTTGAATAATCGAATATCTCGATCCATACTAGGATTTGATGTAGTTAATAATTTACATCCGTAAAATACAGAATTAGCTCCAGCCATAAAACATAATGCTTGCATTTGATCATTCATATATTCTCTTCCAGCAGATAGTCGTATAAAAGAATTAGGCATCATAATTCTAGATAAAGCTATTATTCGAATAAAATCAAAGGAACTAACTTTAGTATTATTTTCCATTGGCGTACCTTTGATTTTTACTAACATATTAATTGGTACGCTCTCAGGATGTTTAGATAAATTTGATAGTTGAACTAATAAACTAATACGATCTTTAATCGTTTCTCCTAATCCTAAAATTCCTCCAGAACATACTTTAATACCAGAATTTCTTATTTTTTCTATGGTTACTAACCGATCATTGTAACTTCGAGTAGTAACGATATTTTTATAATATTCTGGAGAAGTATCTAAGTTATGATTATAAAAATCTAATCCAGCATTTGCTAATCTATTTACTTGATGATCATTTAACATTCCGAGCGTCATACAAGTTTCTAATCCTAAATCTTTTACATGTTTAATCATAGATTCTAATAAAGGCATGTCTCGGTCTTTTGGATTTTTCCATGCTGCTCCCATACAAAATCGAGTAGCACCTGTTTTTTTTGCTTTTTTTGCAGCATTAATTACTTTATCTAAATTTATCAATTTTTCATTAGATAACCCAGTATTATATTTTGCACTTTGTGAACAATATTTACAATCTTCGGGACATAAACCAGTTTTAATAGATAAAAGAACGCTGACTTGCATATAATTAGGTTTAAAATTTCTTCTATGTGTCTTTTGAGCTTTAAACATTAAATCAAAGAATGGTTGATGAAATATTTTTGTAGCAGTTTTTATATTCCATTTTTTTTTGTTATTCATAAATCTTATTAAAACAATTTTATTATAATCCTAATAAGTGTATAGTATAATACTATATTGTCAAATATATTTATTTTAAATTTAATAAGGAATATTATATGCACATTAATGAAATTAATTTTGATCGTAATCATATTTGGCATCCATACACTTCTATTACACAACCTTTAAAAACTTATCCTGTTGTTTCTGCTAAAAAATGCAACTTAAAATTAAGTAATGGAAAATTATTAGTTGACGGAATGTCATCTTGGTGGACTGTAATTCATGGATATAATCATCCGAAAATTAATCATGCAATCATAAAACAATTAAAAAAAATGTCTCATGTTATGTTTGGAGGAATTACACATATTCCAGCAATAAAGTTATGTAAAAAAATTATGAATTTTGTTCCAAAAACACTCGAGTCTATTTTTTTATCCGATTCTGGTTCAGTATCTGTTGAAGTAGCATTAAAAATGGCTTTGCATTATTGGAATTCTAAAAATAAAAAAAAGAATATGTTTCTTTCATTATCCGGAGGATATCATGGAGATACATTTGGGGCTGTTTCAATATGTGATCCTCAATTTTCTATGCATCATATATATCAAGGATATATGCCTAAGCAAAAATTTATGAATGTTTTTCATCGTGATTTTGGCGATTCTTGGAAAGAAGGAGATGACAAAAACTTAATTAAATTAATTGAAAAAAACCATAAAAATTTAGCAGCAGTAATTGTAGAACCAATTGTACAAGGAATAGGAGGTATGAGATTCTATCATGTACAATATTTAGTTACTTTAAAAAAGTTATGCGATTTTTACAAAATATTATTAATAATAGATGAAATTGCTACAGGATTTGGTCGTACAGGAAAACTTTTTGCATGTAATTATGCCGATATCGTACCAGATATCTTATGCATAGGAAAAGCTTTAACTGGTGGATCAATTACACTTGCTGCTACTTTAACAACACAAAAAGTGTCTTCAACAATTTGTAGTGGTAAGTATTCTTCATTTATGCATGGTCCTACTTTTATGGCAAATCCACTATCCTGTGCAGCTGCATATGCTAATTTAAAATTACTTGAAAATAATAATTGGAAAAATCAAGTAAAATTTATTTCGCATTATATGTTAAAATTTTTATTAAAGTTAAAATTTCACCCTTATGTGTTCAATATAAGAGTACTGGGAGCTATTGGAGTCGTAGAAACAAAATTTCTTATAAATCTTGAAAAAATTCAAAAATGTTTTGTAAGTAATGGAGTTTGGATTAGGCCTTTTAAAAATTTAATATATTTAATACCTCCTTATATTATTTCTAAAAATGAAATAAAAAAATTAGTAAATGCAATTTTGCATGCTTTAAATGATGAAAAAAATTTTATTATTCCTACAAATTAATTGTACATTAATTATTTAGAATTAATTATTTTTATGTTTTATAAATATTTTGTTAAACATTTCAAACATCTAAGTTATTACTGGTATTCAATGCACTTAATATGTATTAAATATTTTTGTTAATCAACTTTTAAAGTTTATTAATATATTAAATATACTCAAAGAAAGTAATAATTTTATTTATATTATCAATTTTGCTTATAGCACTAATAATTATTTTTTCTTCTTTTTTTAAAATATCTCCAAAAATAAATACTTCTTTATTTTCTGTTATAATTTTTAAATTTCGTAATTTAAGTTTTTTATTAAAAATAATTTTTGCTCGAATTTTATTGGAAATCCAAGAATCTTCTAAAATTTGCATAAGTTCAATAGGTTGTGAAATACGAATCTCGTTATAAATTTCTTTTGAATTATTATAATTCTCTACTATTTTTTGTATATGATTTAAAACAAAATAATTTAAAACTTGACCGATAATGAGTATTTTATTGTTATAAGCTATAATTGAAATACGTGAAGATTGATTTTTTAATATTGAATCATTAAAAAAAGCACTTGAAATACGCATTTTTAAAGTTAAATTATCAACTTGAGTTCCTATGGATCTGGGATCAGATGCTACTTTTATTGCAATTGCAGTGCCAAACATTTGTGTATTAGTGCACCCTAAAATAGAAGTAAATATCAAAAAAAATGTTACTAAAAGTTTTTTGTTATTCATATAATTGTGTATTAAAATAAAGAAATTGAATTAAAAAATTTTATATAAATAATATATGTTAATGCTATAAAATTATACATTTATTTTTAAATCAAAATAAATGTATACTAGCTATATATATGAAATAACAAACTAAGTTAATTTTTCAATAGTATAGATATTATTCATGCAAATATATTTTGCTTTAACCTGATAAAAATGCAAAAAAATAAAAAATTACCATCAACTTTATATATAGTACCTACTCCTATTGGAAATTTAAAAGATATTACTTATAGAGCAGTATCTGTATTAAAATATGTCGATATAATAGCAGCAGAAAGTGTTTTATATGCAAAAATTTTATTAAAACATTTTTTAATTAAAAATCATTTGATATCTTTCAATAAAATTAATGAAAAAATTAAAACAAAACTTATAATTCGTTACTTAAAAAATAGAAAATCAATTGCACTAATATCGAATGCTGGTACACCTACAATTAGTGATCCTGGATATTACTTAATTTATATGTGCATAAAACATAAAATTAATATTGTTCCGCTTCCAGGTCCATGTTCTTTGATTACTGCATTATCAGCATCTGGTGTTGCTACAAATAAGTTTTGTTATGATGGATTTTTACCTAAAAAAAAATCTGAAAGAATAGCATATTTAAATTCTTTAAAATTTGAACACAGAACTATTATACTATTCGAATCTTCACGTCGATTACTTATTAGTTTGCAAGATATTGCGCATATTTTAGGGATGCAAACGCATATTGTAATCGCTAAAGAATTAACAAAAATTTGGGAAACGATATATCGTAATACAGTAGAAAAAATTTTAAATTTATTAAAAAATTCAAATATTTTGTTAAAAGGTGAAATTATACTTATTATAAAGCAAAATCAGATTGAATCTAAAATTATTTCGAAAAAAGCAATAAAACTTTTAAAGTTATTAACTATGCAAATTTCTAAAAAACAAGCAACATTAATTGTTTCAAAAACTTTTAAAATTAAAAAAAATTTGTTATATAAATATATAATTCAAAATATACATAACTAATAAATAAGATATATAGATATAATTACTATTTTTAATAAAGTTAGCTAGATAATCGCTAATAAAAATATTATTAGAGGAAAGTCCGGGCCTCATAGAACAAGATGCCAGATAACATCTGGGAAGTGTAAACTTACGACTAGTGCAACAGAAAATAACCGCCATTTTTAATGGTAAGGGTGAAAAGGTGTGGTAAAAGCACACCGCAAATTTTAGAACAAAATTTGGCCGTGTAAACTCCATCTGAGGCAAGACCAAATAGAAATTTAAACTGTTCGTTTGAATATTTCGGGTAGGTCGCACGAATAAATACGCGAGTATTTATCTAGATAAATGATTATCCATGACAGAACCCGGCTTATAGGCTAACTGTATTAAAAATTAATATAATTTTGCATATATTTAATACAATTTTTAATTTTTTCTTAAAAAATAAAAAGTTCTATTAAAATTAATATTAATATTTTTATATATAAATTGATATTTGTGTATTAGTATACTATTATAATAAAAAATAAAAATATAACACTACATGAAAAAAATTAATATTAATGATATTTATCAATTTAAATCAAAGCATAAAAAATTTGCTGCAATTACTGCTTATGATGCAACATTTGCTAATTTATTTTTTTCGCACGGTATCAAGGTAATTTTAATAGGAGATTCGCTAGGTATGACAGTACAAGGCCACTGTTCTACTATACCAGTAAAAATGGAAGACATGATATATCATACAAAATGTGTAAGACGCGGCGCACCATACTGTTTTCTTATTGCAGATCTTCCTTTTATGAGTTATTTTAATGTCAAAGATGCTCTAAAAAATGCTTCTAAATTAATGCAATCTGGAGCAAATATGGTTAAACTTGAAGGCGGAGATAAAATTCTTGAAATTGTCCATCAATTAAATATAAATTCTATTCCCGTATGTGGGCATATCGGATTAACACCACAATCAATTAATATGTACGGATCGTATAAAATACAAGGTAAAAAAAAATCTGAAATAAAACGTTTGATAAACGAAGCTACTCTTTTAGAAAAATCAGGAGTAAAGTTATTAGTTTTAGAGTGTATCGTGCAAAATTTATCTAAAGTTATTACTGAAAAATTAAAAATTCCAACAATAGGTATCGGGTCTGGATCAAGTACTGACGGACAAATTTTAGTGATGCACGACATTTTAGGAATTACTTGCGGAAAAATTCCGTCTTTTGCGAAGAATTTTCTCTTAAATAATTCCGGAATACCTGAAGCAATCGAATTATATGTACAAGAAGTAGAAAATAAACATTTTCCACATGCACAACATAGTTTTAATTAAATAACATAATTATTATGTTAATAATAAAAAAATCATACGAACTCATTCAAGTTCTAAACAAATTTAAATTAAAAAATTCTAATCTACAAATTTCCTTCATACCTACAATGGGAAATTTACATGCTGGGCATCTTGAATTGATCAAATACGGACTTTTGAAATCTCATTGCTTAATAGTTAGTATCTTTGTGAATCCAATACAATTTTCTGAATCAGAAGATTTTAAAAAATATCCCAAAAATTTAAAACAAGATATTAAAAAGCTTATTGCATATCAAGTAGATATATTGTTTTGCCCTACATTAAAATCTATGTATCCTTACGGTTGCAAAAATCATACATATATTGATGTTCCTCAATATTCATCTATTTTGGAAGGAGAAAAAAGGCCAAAACATTTTTTAGGAGTAGCAACAATTATCGCTAAGTTATTTAATTTGATTCGTCCTCAAATAGCTATTTTTGGACAAAAAGATTTTCAACAATTAATTATGGTACGTCAATTAATTTTGCATATGAATTACAACATTAAAATAATTAGTGTGCCAACAATAAGAGAATTTGACGGTTTAGCACTTAGTTCAAGAAATCAATATTTGAGTATTAGAGAAAGAAAAATAGCTCCAAATTTGTATCAGATTTTATTTCAATTATCTAAAAAAATTAAATCTAATACAATAGACATCATTATTAATAATGAAAAAAGTTTTTTGCATGAAGCATCTTCTAAATTAATTGCCTGTGGATTTAAAATAGATCTTTTAAAAATAAGGAACGCGAAAAATCTTATGAAATTAAATAATAATAATAAACATATAATTATTTTATGCAGTGCATGGATTGGAAAAACACGATTAATTGATAATATAAAATTTAAATTGTTTTAAAAAAAATAATTTTATTTTATGAAATCTACGGTTTGGTTACAATAATTAAATATATCGAATATAGAATTTTTTTACAAGAATCTGAAACATTTGAAAATATTTTTTAAATAAAAGATTTTTTAAAGAAATAAGATAAAATACTATTTTAATTTGTACACTATTTATAATGAAAAAAGAAAATTTTTTAACAATACAATATTGTTCGATTAAGAAACAATATACACCTTCTAAAAAAAAATACAATTATGGATATTAAAAACTTATAAAGTATGTAAAAGCATATCCTATAGAATTAATTTGCGTTTAGTAAACAAATGTGAAATTCATTTGCTTAATAAGAAATTTTTAAAAAAAAATTATCCCACGAACATATTAGCATTTCCATACGATGTACAGTTAAATAAAAATGTATTATTTTTAGGAGATTTAGTAGTTTGCAATAAAATTATTCAAGAAGAAGCACATCAACAAAAAAAAATAATTGATGCGCACTGGGCGCATATTATTGTTCACGGAACCTTACATTTACTAGGGTACGATCATGTCAATAGTTCAAAAAATAAAAAAATTATGCAACTTTTAGAAATAAAAATACTACGTTTTCTCGGATATAATAATCCTTATGAAAAATAATTATAAATAATCAAAAAAATTTAATATTTTAATTCATAAAATTTAAATGAAGTACGATGCATTAATAATATTTATCTTTGGAATTTTAAATACAATTTCTTTTTCTCCATATGATTTCTGGCCTGCAAGTATTTTTTCTATATTTGGTTTATTAGTTATTATCAACAAATATCAATACTGGAAAAAAATTATTTTTTTAGGATTCATATGGGGTATAGGAAATTTTTTTAGTTCAATATATTGGATATATTTTAGTATTTATCAATTTTTTGAGCTATCTTTCTTAATTAGCATTTTTTTAGTTTTTGTGTTATCAGTTTATTTATCATTATATCCTATGATTTTTGTTTTATTATTACAATATTTTTGTACACATATAAATCTTAAAAGATTTTTAATTGGAGCACCTTCCATATGGTTTTTTACAGAATTTTTAAGAGGCAAAATATTTACCGGATTTCCATGGTTAGAATTAGGATATAGTCAAATCGATGGACCTTTAAAAGGAATCGCTCCAATATTCGGAGTTTCGGGAATATCATGTATTATAATAATCATCAGCGGTCTGATTTCACTTTCTTGGACGAAAAAAGAAATTTTTCCGTTAATTTTAAGTTTTAGTATATTAATTATTTTATATCCTTTAAATTTTTTAAAATGGTACACTTTTGATAAACAATATATAAAAATTGCGTTAGTACAAGGAAATGTACCACAATCTTTATATTTTGATAATAATCAGGTAAATTTAATTTTAAAAAAATATATGCAAATTACTGAACCTTTTTTAAAGGTATCTAAAATTATTATTTGGCCAGAATCTGCAATTCCTTGTTATGATATAATATGTGACAATTTTTTAATGAATTTAGATCGAAAATTAAAACTAAAAAATTCTATTTTAATAACAGGGATAACAAGTTTTTATCAATCAGGATATTATAATAGCATTATGTTGCTAGGCAATGATCAATCATATGAATATAATTTAAAACATAAATATAATAAGCACTATTTAGTACCTTTTGGGGAAACACTCCCTATAAAAAATTTTTTTCAACCCATTTTAAAAAAATTTGGAATTTTCATTTTTAGTTTACAACGAGGAAAATATTTACAACCTCAGTTAAATATTTCAAATTTTCATTTTACCCCATCTATTTGTTATGAAATAATTTTTAGTGAAAAAATTAGAAACAATGTTCAATCCAATACAGATTTCTTACTTACTATATCGAATGATATATGGTTTGGAAATACTATTGGACCTTGGCAACACTTACAAATGGCACGTATGCGAGCTTTAGAAACAGGAAAAACATTGTTAAGAAGTAGTAATAACGGAATTACTGCAATAATAAATCCAGATGGAACATTAAAATCAAAATTACCACAATTTGTATGTGATGTTTTATTTGAAATAATATCTCCGAGCAAAGGAGTAACACCTTATGTATTTTTTGGATCTATGCCAATTTGGATTATAGTAATTATATTTTTTATTTATTCTATAATATATAAGTTTAAACTTGTAGAGTTGTTTGAATTTTTTATGAAAACACGTTAAAAGTCGATTTATTGTTTTTTTATATTTGATAAATCATTAATATGTTCAACTACTCTTTGCAGACCAACTACGTTATTTTCTTTTGAAATTCTTATTAGTCTAACACCATGTGTATTTCTACCGACAATGTTTACTTCAGATACCCTAGTACGCACTAAAGTGCCAGAATCTGTAATAATCATAATTTGATCATAATCATTTACTTGGACAGCGCCTACTACTTTGCCGTTACGCTTACTTACTTTAATTGAAATCACTCCTTGAATAGCACGTGATTTTTTTGGATATTCTGATTGGTTAGTACGTTTCCCATATCCATATTGTGTAACTGTTAATATTGGACTATTCCCTTTTGGAATAATTAATGAAACTACTCGATCTCCTGGAAGTAAACTGATACCTTTGACTCCACTTGCAGTACGTCCCATATTTCTTACTTGACTTTCAGAGAATCGTACTACTTTGCCATATTCTGAAAACAACATAACTTCTTGGCTTCCATCAGTTAAATCTACGCCGATTAATTTATCTCCTGCATTTAAATTAACTGCAATTATACCGGAATTTCTAGGACGACTAAATTCGCTTAAAGAAGTTTTTTTTACTATTCCGCTTGCAGTTGCCATAAAAACATATTTTTCTTTTTCATGTTTATGCACTGGTAAAATAGCAGTAATATATTCTTTTGGTTCTAATGGCAATAAATTTATTATAGGTTTTCCACTAGATCCTCGATTAGTTTCGGGAAGTTGAAAAATTTTCATCCAATATACTCTGCCACGACTAGAAAATAATAAAATACTATCATGTGTATTTGCTACTAAAAATCTTTCAATAAAATCTTTTTCTTTAATACTAGTTGCTGATTTACCTTTACCTCCACGATGTTGCGCTTCGTAATCTTTTAATGGTTGGTATTTTACATAACCTTGATGGGATAAAGTTACTACTACGTCTTTTTTATTAATTAAATCTTCTATATTGATATTAACAGGTTCTTGAATAATTTTGGTGCGTCTTGGATCTTTATATTCTTCTTTTAAAAGAACTAGTTCTCTCCGAATTTCATCTAATAATTTTTTGGGATATTTTAAAATTTGTTTTAAATAATATGATTTTTGTGTTAAATTTTTATATTCTGTAATTAATTTTTTTTGTTCTAGCTTAACAAGTTTGTGCAAACGTAAATCAAGAATTGCTTGTGCTTGATTTTTAGTCATATAATAATGGGTACTTTTTAAGAAAGTATCGTGTAACTTTTTATTTTTTTTAAAATGTGATATTAATTGATTTTTCATTAATACTTCAGAAAAATTAGTCAAGTTCCATGTATAAGAAGTTAAACGTTTTTGCGCTTCTTCTAAAGAAGTTGATTTTTTTACTAAATTAATTACTGTATTAACATTTAATAACGCAATAAAAAAAGACTCTAGTATATGCATACGATCATTTATTTTTTTTAATTCAAAATTAGTACGACGGGTAATAATAATACGACGATGCTTTAAAAAAGCAGATAATATCTTTTTTAAAGACAAGACTTTCGGTTGTCCATGATGCAAAGCAACCATATTAATTCCAAAAGATACTTGTAATGGAGTTAATGAATATAAATTATTTAATACTATCTCTCCAACTGTATCACGTTTAATTTCTACTACAATACGCATACCTTCTCGGTCTGATTCATCTCTTAGAGCGCTAATTCCTTCAATTCGTTTTTCTTTTACTAAATCAGCAATTTTTTCAATTAATCGAATTTTATTGACTTGATATGGTATTTCATAAATAATAATTGATTCTTTTCCAGTTCTATTATCAGCTAATATTTTAGCAGAAGCACGAATATAAATTTTTCCACGTCCACTAGTATATGCATCTTGAATACCTTCTGATCCATATATAACACCATAAGTTGGAAAATCTGGACCAGGTAAATGTTTCATCAAGTCTAATACACTAATATGCTTATTTTCTAAATAAGCTAAACATGCGTTAATTACTTCTCCTATATTGTGCGGTGGTATGTTCGTAGCCATTCCCACAGCAATTCCCGAAGATCCATTTAATAACAAATTTGGTATTTTTGTCGGCATAATTTCTGGCATGTATTCTGTATCATCATAGTTTGCAATATAATTTACTGTATCTTTTTCTAAATCTGTCAAAATTTCATGAGCAATTTTGGATAATTTGATTTCTGTATATCTCATCGCCGCTGCAGCGTCACCGTCAATTGAACCAAAATTTCCTTGACCATCAATCAATGTATACCTTAAAGAAAACTTTTGCGCCATACGCACAATAGTATCATATACTGCTGTGTCTCCATGAGGATGATATTTTCCAATAACATTTCCGACGATACGTGCTGATTTTTTATACGGTTTATTCCAGTCATTATTGATAGTTTTCATCGCAAATAAAATTCTACGATGAACTGGTTTTAGCCCGTCACGTACATCAGGTAAAGCACGTCCAATAATCACGGACATCGCATAATCTAAATATGAACGTTTTAATTCTTCTTCTATATTAATTTTTAGTATTTTTTTGTTATTATCATTCATAATTCATCTCGATTAATAATTTTTATTCAATTAAGTCAAAATTACGCTTAAATTTCATTATAACATTTTTTTTATTTAAAAAAGTATTGCATAATTAATCTTATTTAATAATAATTTTTTAAAAGTTAATTTCTCAATTTATTATAAAATATAAAATTATGTTTAAAAAAATAAATTTTTTAAAAAATTCTAATTTTGATGATATGGCATCTAAATGGTGGGATATAAATGGAATATCAAAATTTTTACATTTAATGAATCCACTGAGAACACAATATATCACTAATGCTTCTCAAGGAATTTTTGAAAAAAAAATATTAGATATTGGATGTGGAGCAGGAATTTTGTCTGAAAGCTTATGTAATGCAGGCGGAATAGTTACTGGACTAGATATCAGTAGTAACATGATACATGAAGCACGTATGCATGCAAAAATTAAAAATTTAAATATTCGATATGTTAATGAAAATGTATTAGCACATATTAAAAATCATATACAATATTATGACACAATTGTTTGTATGGAAGTTTTGGAACATACTCGTCATCCTATGGAAATAGTACATATATGTTCACAACTTATAAAACCAGGAGGAGATATATTTTTTTCGACTATTAGTCGTACTTTGATTTCTTTTTTTACTATAATTTTTTTAGCAGAGTATTTATTTCGATTTATACCAATTAAAACGCATAGTTTTGCACAATTTATTACTCCATGTGAATTGCTTGCTTGGTTAGATAATACTGGTCTAAAAGCGCAAGATATTATTGGTATAAAATATAATCCATGTACAAGAAATTTCTACTTATCTCCGAACGTCAATACAAATTATATAATACATGCACGTTTATTATAATACTATATAATTAGTTGATTTAAAACACATCTTAAAGGTTCAGCAGCTCCCCATAACAATTGATCTCCTACAGTAAAAATAGAAAGATATTTATTACCTATGCTTAATTTTCTTATACGACCAATTGCAATATATAACGAGCCTGATACACTTACGGGAGTAAGGTCATTGATTATTTTTTCTGGATCATCCGGTATTATTTTTACCCAAGCATTATGATTAGATAAAATTTGTTCTATTTCTAAAATAGAAACATTTTTTTTTAATTTTATTGTAAACGATTGACTATGACATCTAAGTGAACCTACACGTACGCAAGTACCATCTATAGGAATAACATGATTTAAATTAAGAATTTTAAAAACTTCTTCTTGATATTTTTTTTCTTCCAAGCTTTGTTGAAATTTAATTTTTTTTCCAATCCAAGGCATAATATTATATGCTAAAATAGAATTTTGAAAAATGTTTTTATTTTTTATTAGTTTATGTATCTTATTTTCTATCTTCAAAATATCAAAAGCTGGGTTATTTAATTTATTTCCTAATAAACTATGTATTTTATTAATTTGTAACAATAATTTACGTGTATAATTTGAACCTGCTCCAGTAGCAGCCTGATATGTGGCAACCGAAACCCATTCAATCAATTTTTTTTCAAATAATCCTCCTAATGCAATTAACATTAAACTGACAGAACAATTACTTCCTATAAAATCTTTATATCCTTGAAATATTTTTTTTTTAACTATACTACGATTAACCGGTTCTAAAACAATACATGAATTTTGATGCATGCGTAATATAGAAGCAGAATCGATCCAATATCCTTGCCAATTTAATTTTCTTAGTCTATTATGTATAATTTTAGTATATGAGTTGCCTTGGCAACTAACAATAATATCTAATTCAATTAATATTTCTAAATTAAATGCATGATAAATAAAATTTAATTTATTATTAATAATAGTTTTATACCGTCCATTTTGTGATGAAGAAAAAAAAACTGGTCGAATATACTTAAAGTCATTTTCTTCTTGCATGCGTTGAATTAAAACTGATCCAACTAAACCTCGCCAACCTATAAAACCAACATATTTCATGATCTAATGTCTCTTTTATATCTTTAAGTTATTTAGTAATTAATTTTTAATTAAACATATTAAAACATATAAAACATAGGAAATTATATGAATCAATTATTGTCAAATGTCATTTGGTTATTTTTTATAATAGATCCTTTTGGTAATTTACCAATAGTTATATCTATGTTGCATAAATATGATAGTAAAAAACAACGTAGCATTATAGTAAGAGAAATGTTAATTGCATTAATTTTTATGACATTATTTTTATTTTTTGGAAAAACTTTATTATCTATTTTTAATCTTAAAATAGAAATTGTTTCTATTTCCGGAGGTATTATTTTATTTTTAATGGCAATTAAGATGATTTTTCAAGATAATTATACCTCTACAGAACTAAAAAAAATCAACAAAATCCCATTTGTAGTTCCGATAGCTGTGCCTTTATTAGCAGGTCCTGGAATATTTTCAACATTAATTTTCTTATCTCAAAAAGAACAAAATAATAATTTAAACATTTTTTTTGCTCTTATTATTGCTTGGTGTGTATCTTTATTAGTTTTTTTATTTTTTATTACTATTTTTAAGTTATTTAATAACAAAGGAGTTAATGAATTAGAGAGATTTATGGGATTATTATTAATTATGTTATCTATTCAAATGTTTTTAGATGGTATAAAAAATTATTTTCATATTTTTTAATATATTAAATTATTTTATGTTCTTGTTTTTTGAGGTGTACGTAAAGTAGGAAAAAATATTACATCTCTAATATTCGTATTATTTGTTAATAACATAATAAATCGATCTATTCCGATTCCGCATCCAGCTGTAGGAGGTAATCCGTATTCTAAAGCTAATAGATAATTTGCATCATATTGCATAAATATTTTTTCTCCTAATTTTTTATTTTTTTCTTGTTGTAAGAATCTTGTTTTTTGCTCTTTTGGATCATTTAATTCAGAAAATCCATTTCCAATTTCGTTACCATTGATAAATAATTCAAATCGCTCTGTCAAAAAATTATTATCATTTTTGCATTTAGCTAGTGGCGAAACTTCTGTAGGATAATCAAAAATAAAAGTTGGCTGAATTAAATGACTTTGTATTATTTCTGAAAAAATTATTTCTTGCAATTTTCCAATTCCCCATTGACTATTAATTTGAATATTAAATTTTTTAGCAATATGAGTAATTTTTTTTAAATCGTTTAGATCTGTATTTTTAATATCAGAATGATATTTACAAATCGCATCTTGCATGCTTATTTTGTGAAATGGAGGCTTAAAATTTAATAAAATACTTTTATATTCAATTGTATATCGATTAAAAAGTTTTTTTACAACAGAACTTATTAGATTTTCTACAATTGTCATCAAATCTTGATAATCAATATATACAGCATAAAATTCCATCATGGTAAATTCTGGATTATGATTAATAGAGATACCTTCATTTCTAAAATTACGATTAATTTCAAATATTTTTTCAAAACCGCCAATAATTAATTGTTTTAAATACAGCTCTGGAGCAATTCGCAGATATAAATTCATATTTAATGCATTATGATGTGTAATAAAAGGTTTAGCCAACCCTCCTCCTGAGATTTTATGCATCATAGGAGTTTCGACTTCAATAAAATTTAAATCTATCATATGATTCCTAATACAATTTACGATTTTTGAACGCATTTTAAATGTATTTTTTGATTTTTTATTCATAATAAGATCTAAGTATCTTTGTCTATAGCGGATTTCTTGATTAGATAATTCTTGAAATTTGTTTGGTAAATGTTTAGTAGATCTTACTAAAGATACAACTGTATTGCATTTTATGGATAGTTCTTGAGTGTTTGTTTTAAATAATATTCCTTTTACTCCTATGATATCTCCGTGATTTAAATTTTTTAAAATTTCTTTATATTTTTTGTTTGTAATGTTTTTTTCTGCAATATATAATTGTATTTTCGCATGTATATTTTGAATAACTAAAAATGAAGCTTTCCCCATAATACGTTTAAATATTAAACGTCCTGCAACTTTTACAGTAATATTTTTCATTTCTAATTCTGATTTAGAAAAATTTGAATAGCATTTATTTATTTTTTGTATACTAATATTTTGTCTAAAATTATTAGGAAAATCTACTTTTGTTTTGTTCATTATATGTGATATCGAAAGATAATAAATAGTTTCAAGATTTATTGATTTACAAAAATTTAAGATAGCATATAAATTTTATATAATACATCAAAGTTTTATTGAATAATTATTAAATATTAAATTTTAAATTGCTTTTAATAAAAACATCCAAGTCTCCATCTAAAATAGATTGCACTCGATTAGATACGACGCCACTTCGCAAATCTTTTACTCGCGAATTATCAAAAACATACGATCGAATTTGATTTCCCCAAGCAATTTTTGATTTAGACTGTTCTAAAATTTTTTTATTTGCGTTTTTTTTTATCATTTCTAAATTATATAATTTAGATTTTAATTGTTTAATGGCTTGTTCTTTATTTTTATGTTGAGAACGTCCGTTTTGACATTGCGTACTGATATTAGTCGGTAAATGTGTTATTCTCACTGCAGATTCAGTACGATTTACATGTTGTCCGCCGGCTCCAGAAGCTCGATAAACATCGATTCGGATGTCTGCAAAATTAATATTTATTTTAATATTTTGATCAATATCGGGATATACAAAAACAGATGCAAATGACGTATGACGTTTTTTACCGGAATCAAATGGACTTTTTCGAACTAAACGATGTATTCCGGTTTCATTTTTTAACCAACCATAAGCGTATTTTCCAGAAATTTTAATTGTAGCTGATTTAATTCCGGCTATTTCTGCATCAGATTTATCAATAATTTTTGTTTTAAAATTTTTACGATCAGCCCATTTTAAATACATTCTTAATAAAATTTTTGCCCAATCTTGGGCATCTATCCCTCCAGATCCTGGCTGCAAATCTATGTAGCAATTTTCACAATCATGTTTTTTAGAAAAAATATAAGTTAGTTCGATTTCATTGATTTCTTTATTTAAAAGGTAAATATCTTTTTTAATTTCCAATAAAGTATCGGTATCGTGTTCTTGAACAGCAAGATTGTGCAATATTTCAGTATCTTTAATTTTATTTTTTAAATGCTCAATAGAACGGTTGATTTTTTTTGATTGTAGATTTTCGTGATTAATTTTTTCTCTAAATTTATTTTTTTTCTTTTTTTTGTCAAAGATACTCTTGTAAAAATTTTATACGTTTGATACAAGAAAATATTTCTTTTTTTGTTAAAAAAGTTTCCATAATATATTAAGTATATAAAAAAACAAAAATTATAACATTTTTAATTTAATATTCAATAAAAAATTGATTTTTAATATATCACAATGGAAGTAAATGTATAATTATGAGTTGTAAACTATAATAACTTTCGTACTTATGAATATTTAATTTATAAGCTATTAATGCCATATCAATTTTTTTATTTGGCCATATTGACAAATCACAGTTAAATAAAATTCCATTTAATATTGGACCACCAAATATAGATTTAATTTGTATTTTTAAATGACATTTTCCTATTATATGTTGTTTAAGAACATAAAATTTTCCATCAAAAATAGGATAAGGAAATTGATTACCCCAGGGAGCAGAAAGCAAAATTAATTTTGCAGTTTTCAAAGAACATTCATGTGGATATAGTTCTCCGTCAGACCAAAGAATCTTTTTTAAAGACATACCAATTAATTTTGATTTCACTAATTTTAGAAAAATTTTTTTAAATGCATCTAAATTACAATATTTAATCACTAAACCAGCGGCTGTTTTATGGCCTCCGAATGATATAATAAGTTTCGGATGTAACTTATTTAATTCATATAGTAAATTTCTTATATTAATTTCTGCAATAGATCTTACTGATCCTTTTAATAAATTATTTTTAGTTTTTGCAAATACTACAGTAGTACAATAAAAGTGTTCTCTAATGCGAGCTGCTACGATCCCTGATATACCTTCATGCCAATTTTTATCATATAGTACAAATCCTGAAATATTTTGTTTATTAAGTTTTGCTTCATGTTTACATGTCTTAATTGCTTGTTCTTCCGTAAAATGACTGATCAATTTTCTTTTTTTATTTAAAAAAAATAATTTTTTTACTATTGTAAAAGCATGTTCTATACTATCAGTAAGTAATAATGAGACTCCGATAGACATGTTTTTTAGTCTTCCAGCTACATTAATTATTGGACTTAAGTAAAAACTGATATCTTCTGTAGATAAAACAGATATATCTAGTTTTAAAACGTCTATTAAAATTTGAATTCCAGTTCGACACTTTTTCGATCGGATACGTTTTAATCCTTGATAAACCAAGATCCGATTATTTAAATCTAAAGGAACGCAGTCTGATATTGTGCCTAAAGCTACTAAATCTAAAAATTCGGCTAATTTAGGGATTTTAATTTTTTTTATTTTAAACCAATTATTTTGTATTAATACTTTGCGTAATGCAAGCATTAAGTAAAAAGCAACTCCTGATCCTGATAAACATTTTGAACGAAATTTACAATTTTTTAAATGAGGATTTACAATTGCGTGAGCGTTTGGTAATGTTGCGCATGGTAAATGATGATCTGTAATTATGATTATCATACCTTTTTTTCGTGCTAATTCGACGCTTTTTAATGATGAAATTCCATGATCTACGGTAATAATAACATCACTTTTTTTTTTTTATAATATTTAAGATTCTATGAGTCAATCCATAACCGTCTTTAAAACGATTAGGTATAATAAATTCTACGTATTTAGCACCCAATCTTAATAAGCACAATACTGATAGTGCTGTACCACATGCTCCATCTACGTCAAAATCTCCTACGACAATAATTTTTTTTCTTTGATATATTGCGTTTTTTAATATATAAGTCGCTTTATTAATACCTGATAATTGTTGATAAGGTAGTAAATTCTTAGTTTTCCATTCAATTTCTTTAGTGGTTTTTATGCCTCTTTTTAAATATATTTGCTTTAAAATTGGAGGAATATTTTTATTTTTTATTTCTACGGATTCTTTTAAAGATCGACGAAGTATCGTGATTTGAGAATGCATAAACTACTCCAATTTTTTTAAAAAGATAGATAATTTTGTAATATTTAATTTGGATTTATATCATGAATTAAAATGGTATCTTTTTAAAAGATGAACTTATAAAAGTACTTTATTTTATTTAAATTTTGGATTAAAAAAAATAAAGTGCATATGAAAATAAAGTGACAATTAGATTGAAAGCTTCACATAAAACGTTTATTAATTTTAGTTTCATGTATTACTGAAAATTTTTTTATTAAAATGACAATTTTATGAATATTTTTATTTTTTGGTATTTGATTGCAAATTAACCATTGGTATAAATAATTATCGTCATACATTAGCATTTTAAAAAAAAATTTTTTTTGTGATAGCTCTAATCCGTCAAATTTTTTTTTAAAAAAATTATTAATTATAATATCTAATTCTAACATACCACGTCTACATGCCCATTGTATCATTGATTTTTTAGATTGCATAAAATTTTAATTTATTTAAATGTTTAATTTTATATTATTTTTCTTTATTTTTTAATTTAAAAAGTTAAGATGCTTAAATATATATGAAAAAAACTTTATAAACTACACAAAATTATAAATTTTAGGTTATTTTTATGTTGCACATTCTTAATAATTTAGCACTTGTTCAAGTTACCGGGAAAGATGCATTAAAATTTTTAAATAATCAATTTACATGTAATATTTTAAATTTAAAATATAATATGTTTAAAATCACATCACATTGTAACGTAAAAGGAAAGGTAATTAGTGTAATGTATGTTTTTTATTATCAAAATAAAATAGCATATATTCAAAATCGCAGTGTAAATCAGTTTCAAATTCAAAAATTAGAGCAATATTCTATTTTTTATGATGTAAAAATAATAGAACAAACTTCAGTAATTTTAATAGAATTATCTAATTTGAAAGCTCAATCTGTTTTGAAATCTATATTTCAAGTGATTCCAGATATATTTAATACTGTTGTACATCACGAATATTGTACGTTAATTTATTTAAATTATGATAAACCACGATATTTATTAATTATTGATATAAATAAAAAAAGTGATCTTATTTACAGTTTAAAAAAAAGTTTTTTTGCTACAGATTATCAAAAATGGTTAGCATGGAATATAAAATCAAAATTTCCAATTATCGAACGAAAAACGAGTGAACTTTTCTTTCCACAAGAAATTAATATGATTTCTTTAAAAGGAGTTGATTTCACTAAAGGATGTTACTTAGGTCAAGAAATAATATCACGTATTCACTATTTAAAAATAAAAAACAAATTTTTGGCTATCATGTATGGCAATTTTTCAAAAAATCCGAGTATAGGGGATATTATAGAATATAATGTAAATAAATCTTGGTTGCGAGCTGGAATAATTTTATCTGCTTATCGTATAAATATATTTTATTTTTTAATACAAGCGGTACTTGTAGAAAAAGTACATAAATCTGATAGAAAAAGATTTCGTTTACAAAAAAATCATAATAATTATTTGTTTTTTAAATCTTTTGCTGAAAAAAATTTATCTAAATCTTTTAGATAAATTTTTGTACTGAAGATAGTAAGCATCTATTTCTTTTATTATTTTTAAAATAACAAAAGAATACTGATAAACTGAAAAAGAACAAAATTTTTTAAAATTTTTTTCCGCATGATTAAATACGTAATCTGAAATTGATCTTATTGATATATAAGGAATTAAAAATTTTTGACATACTTGAGCTATTGCAGCTGTTTCCATATCTACAGCGCAAGCTTCAGGAAAAAATTTTTTTATTTTTACTGCATGCAGTATATTTTTATTATAAATAAATGTGTCTCCACTGACAATTAATCCTGATTTAAATTGTAACTTATTAAAAATAAGAATTTTTTTTATTAATTTTATAAATAATTTCGAAGCATAATAATATTGAGGCGCTCTAGGAATCTGACCGGTATTATATCCAAATGCACTTACATCTACATCGTGATAACAAAATTTTTTCGATAGTATCAAACTACCAATATTAATATCTTTTTTTAATGATCCAGAGATACCTACATTAATTATTAAATGTGGATTAAAAGACTGAATAATATGCATAGTGCTAATTGCAGATAAAACTTTGCCGATACCTGATTCTACTATGAGAATATTTGCATTATATGCAGTACCAAAATATGAAGTAAATATACTTTGCTTATTTTTTTTATTTATTGAACACATTTTACGAATAGTATATAGTTCTTTTTGCATAGCACCAATAATTCCTATTCTTATCATAAGATAATTTTATACCGTGTATAATTTTTTTTGTATGTTTATATTGTAAAAAGTTTTATTTAGAATTAATAATATTGATGTACACAATTTAATTTATTAATCAATTTACTATTTATTTTTTAAATTATTTTAATACAATTGATATATGTACAAATTTTATTAATTGATATATTTCTACGGTGAGAGAGGGATTCGAACCCTCGATACGCACAATGCGTATACATGCTTTCCAGGCCTGCTCCTTAAACCACTCGGACATCTCACCTAAATGAGAAGACTTTATAATAATTTCACGAACATATAATTATAAATTTAACTTTTTAAAAAAAATAATCTATATTTTATTTAAATGATATAAAAATTATTTTTACTTATCATTTTAAATTTTTAATAAAAATTAAATTTATAGCATTATTGTTTTAATTTAAAAAATTGCTAATATTTGTATATTGTATTTTTTAACATAAATTATCAAAAAATATATACAATTTTAAATACAAAATATGTCAAACAAATATAAAAATATAAAAAATAGAATATTTTATCTTCGTAAAAAACTTAACTTGTGGTCAGATTATTATTATAATAAAAATCAATCTTTAGTTGAAGATTCAGTATACGACTTTAATTTATTAAAACTAAGTAAATTAGAACATAAATACCCGTTTTTACGTTCTCAAGATTCACCTACACAAGCAATAGGACAAGATTGTAATGTAAAACTTTTACAGATACAACATAAATCTTTAATGCTATCTTTAGATAGCATTTCTAACAACACAGAATTATTCAAATTCAATAAAAAAATACAAAAAATTCTCAATACCGGAGAAGAAATCACATATTGTTGCGAATTAAAAATTGACGGATTAGCTATAAATTTAACATATGAATACGGAATACTCGTTCGAGCCTCTACTCGAGGAAATGGAGTTTTTGGCGAAGATGTAACAAAAAATGCCTTAATGATGCAAACAATACCGTATAATTTAAAAACAAATGATACTGCTTGTAAATATATAGAAATAAGAGGAGAAGTTTTTATTAATAAATCCAAATTTTTCAAACTTAATGAAGTAGCTAAGTTAAATAATAAAAAATTATTTTCTAATCCGCGTAACGCTGCTTCGGGTTCTTTAAGACAAATTAATCCAAAGATTACAGAAAACAGATATTTAATGTTTTATGCTTATGGAATTGGCTACTCAGATGGATATAAATTACCGGATAGTCAGTATAAAAGATTAAAAATTTTGAAATTATGGAACATACCAACTAATCATTATACAAAGATTTGCGTAGGACTACATCAAATTGTTAATTATTACAATACAATTAAAAAAATTCGAAAAACTTTAGATTTTGAAATAGATGGCATTGTAATAAAAGTAGACTCTATATTACATCAAAATAAAATAGGATGTGTTGCTAAAGCACCAAAATGGGCTATCGCTTATAAGTTTCCAGCATTAGAAAAAATTACAAAAATCATAAGTGTAGATTTTACTATCGGTCGTACAGGAATTGTAACACCTATAGCTCAAATTAAACCTGTATGTTTTTTAGGTACAATTGTAAAATTTGTTTCTTTATATAATTTTAATGAAATAAATAGATTAAATGTTATGATTAATGATACCGTAATTGTAAAACATGTAGGAGAAGTCATTCCCAAAATTTCTAAAGTAATATTTTCGAAGCGTACAAAAAATGCAAAAAAAATTATTTTTCCTAAAAAATGTAAAATCTGCGATTCAGATATTATAAGTATTGTAGGCAAAAAAAAATGGTACTGCAGTGGAGGTATCACATGTCATGCACAAAAAAAAGCAGCTTTAATACATTTTGCTTCTCGTAATGCTTTAAATATTCGAGGCATGGGAAAAAAAATAATTTCTAAGCTAGTAGATAAAAAAATTTTAATTACTCCGGCAGATTTTTTTCGATTAGATCTCAAAAAAATTACACGTATTAATAAAATTCAATTGAAATCCGGAAAAAATTTAATCAATTCTATTAAAAATTCTAAAGAAGTAAAATTACATCGTCTTATATACGGCTTAGGTATTCCCCAAGTCGGATTAACAACGTCTATAAATCTTGAGAATTACTATAAAACATATTACAATTTTATAAATTCTGATTTTCATTCATTATTAAAAATAAAAGATATAGGTCAATCTACAGCTGTATGTATTAGAAAATTTTTAGAAAATAAAAATAACATAAGTTTTATACAAGATTTATTGCAACTAAACTTAAAAATAAAATAATTTACTTTCTTTTTCAAAGAATTAATCAACAACAACAATTATATGATATAAAATCTGAATAATAGAAAATAAAAAATTTTATATAAAATCTATTTTACATTAAACAATTATCTTTTTAAGATAAAAATGAACAATATGCATATTAATTTATGATATGTACAGAATTTATTGAACTTCAAAAAAAATATAAGATTAATTCTTGCAATATTTTTTATTTTTAAAATTAAAATAAATTAATGTCAAAATGTTTAACTAACTTAAAATCAATAAATACGAGATAAAAGGATGGACAATAACATATTAGGTGTTAAATTAGACGACAAATTACTCCATCGTATCGAAAAACTATCAAATCGGTTAAATCGTACGCCGAATTGGTTAGTAAAACAAGCAATTTTTCTTCATCTTGATACGTTGGAAAAAACATTAAAATCTAATAAAAAAATTGAAAATTTAAATAATTCTGAAAACGAAAAATATTTAATAAATACAGAAAGTTTTTCGCAACCTTTTTTTGACTTTGCCCAACAAATATTACCTCAATCACATTTACGTTCACGAGTTACCAGGTCATGGAGCATTGCTGAAACTAAAATTTTGCCTAAATTGTTAGACTTAGCAAATTGCGACGAAAATACAGAACAAAAAATTTATAAATTGTCAAAAATTTTAGTAACAGGACTAAGAAAAAAGAAAAAAAGATATAACAGAGAACAAATCATACAAGATTTATTGCAAGAATTTCCATTATCTTCTCAAGAAGGCGTTGCTCTTATGTGTCTTGCAGAAGCGTTATTAAGAGTTCCAGATATTAATACTCGTGACGCTTTAATTAAAGACAAAATAAAAAATAGAAACTGGAAGAGTCATTTTGGAACAAAAAAAAGCTTATTTGTAAATTCTGCCATCTGGGGGTTATGTTTAACAAATACTATAATTCAAAAATATACAGAAGAAAATTTATCTCATGCTTTAAATAAAGTAATTAAAAGAATTGGAGAACCTATTATTAGAAAAGGCGTAAACGTAGCCATGCAATTAATGGGTAAACAATTTGTAGTAGGCGAAGATATACAACAAGCGTTAAAAAATACTCAAAATTTAGAAAAAACAGGGTTTACGTATTCTTATGATATGCTCGGAGAATCTGCAGTTACAGAAGAAGATGCGCAATCATATATGTCATCATATGAAAATGCGATTCATTGCATCGGAAAAGCATCTTTAAAAAAAGGCATTTATCATGGATCAGGAATTTCAGTAAAATTATCTGCGCTACATCCTCGTTATTCTAGAAACCATTATAATCAAATTATGTCCGAATTATATCCTAGATTACACACCTTAACCGTATTAGCAAAAAATTATGATATAGGAATAAACATTGATGCAGAAGAAGCTAATCGACTCGAAATATCTTTAGATCTTTTAGAACGATTATGCTGTGAACCATCATTAAGCGGATGGAATGGAATTGGTTTTGTAATACAAGCTTACCAAAAACGCTGTATGTATGTAATTGACGAATTAGTAGATATCGCGAAACGTACAAAAAGACGCCTTATGATACGACTCGTAAAAGGTGCATATTGGGATAGTGAAATAAAAAATGCACAAATAGAAGGAATAGAAGATTATCCAGTATTTACACGAAAAGTATATACAGATGTGTCATATTTAGCATGCGCAAAAAAATTATTGTCACAAGCGAATTACATATATCCTCAATTTGCCACACATAATGCGCAAACAGTAGCGTCTATTTATTACTTTGCAGGTAATAACTATTACCCGGGGCAGTACGAATTTCAATGTTTACATGGCATGGGAGAACAATTATATAAACAAGTTGTGGGAAAAAATAATGATAAAAAACTAAATCGACCATGTCGTATTTACGCACCAGTCGGAACGCACAAAACATTATTAGCATATTTAGTACGTAGAATATTAGAAAATGGAGCAAATAATTCTTTTATAAATCGTATTTCAGATCATACTATTCCAATTGAAAAACTTATTCTTAGTCCAATTTCAGAAGTCAAACAAATAGCACAAAAAGAAAATATTTTAATTGGAGCTTCGAATCCAAATATTCCTGCACCGATTCATTTATATGGATTAGAGAGAAAAAATTCTATTGGATTAAATCTTGCAAATGAAAATGTTTTAGCAAAATTATCCTCTGACTTATTTAAGAATAAAACAAATAAATGGAAAATTTATCCAAAAATTTCAGGGAAAATAGATACAGGTCCTATAAAAATTATTAAAAATCCTGCAAATAAAAATGACATTATAGGAGAATGTCAACAAGCAACTATTCAAGATGTAGAATCTGCTTTGGTTAGTTCCGTAAAAGGAATAAAAAAATGGGCATCTATAGAACCCATAAAAAGAAGTGAAATTTTACAAGAAGCTGCTAATAAAATCGAAAATAATATAGAAATATTTATTGGATTATTAGTACGCGAAGCAGGAAAAACTTTTTCTAATGCAATTTCGGAAATTAGGGAATCTATTGATTTTTTACGATATTATGCTTATCAAATAAAAAACTTGCAAAATAAAGATTATTGTCCATTAGGGTGTGTTGTATGTATTAGTCCATGGAATTTTCCACTTGCTATTTTTATCGGTCAACTATCAGCTGCATTAGCAGCCGGAAATGTTGTAATTGCAAAACCGGCAGAACAAACTCCGATTGTTGCATATAAAGCAATTCAGTTAATGTTAGATTCTGGAATTCCTGAAGATGTTTTGCAATTTTTACCTGGCAGCGGCAAAATTATCGGAGAAGCTTTGTCAAAAGATCAAAGAACTCATGGCGTTATGTTCACGGGATCTACACAAGTTGCACGATTATTACAAAAAAACTTATCTGATAGATTAAGCAGTAACGGATCTCCTATCCCACTTATTGCAGAAACTGGTGGATTAAATGCTATGATTGTTGATTCATCTGCACTAACAGAACAAGTAATAAACGATGTTATTATCTCAGCATTTGACAGTGCAGGTCAGCGTTGTTCAGCTTTACGTTTATTATGCATTCAAGAAGACGTAGCTGACCGTACTTTACATATGTTAAAAGGAGCAATTAATACCTACAATATAGGTAACCCGGAGCATCTCGATATCGATATAGGCCCAGTTATTGATAAAAATGCAAAATTTAAAATTGATCAACACGTATCAAATATGCAAAAAAATAACTATGTAGTATGGCAAAGTGAAGCAAATAGAAATTATTCATGTGATTTAGGAAATTTTGTTTTACCAACTTTAATAGAACTTAATAATATCAGTGAAATTAAAGAAGAAATTTTTGGTCCAGTTTTACATGTAATTAAATATAAGTATGAAGAAATGGATAAAATTATTCAAGAAATTAATTCTACTGGATATGGATTAACGCTTGGAATACATTCCCGAATAGAAGAAAAAATAGATAAAATTGTAAATTCTGTAAAAGTCGGTAATATCTATGTTAATAGAAATATTGTTGGAGCTGTAGTAGGAGTACAACCTTTCGGGGGAGAAAATCTATCTGGTACTGGACCAAAAGCAGGCGGACCATTGTATTTATATAGGTTATTCTCTGATAGAAAAAACGAAAACTTATTATCATTAAAAAATTTAAATAAAAAAGATATTAATAAAATATACCGTAAAAAGATAGAAAATTTATCTATTCATTTTCTTGAATGGATATCCATGAATTATCCCGAGCTAGAAAAATACTGTAGTAAATTTATAAAAATGTCAAAATCAGGAACAACATGCAATTTAATCGGTCCAACTGGAGAAGAAAATAATTATCTGCTCTTACCAAGGGAAAGAGTACTGTGTTTATCGGATAATGAACACGACTTAATAATTCAATTATCAGCGATCACTAGTTTAGGAGGAAAATCTATTTTATCACATACACCAATAAGTCAAAAAATTTTTTCTATTTTGCCAAAATCTTTAATGCAAAATATCATTTTAGTGCCAAATTGGAAAAGAGAACATGTAAATTTTGATTCAATTTTCTTTCATGGATCTCCTGAAGATCTCAAAGATATTTTAAAATTTTTATCAGAAAGACCCGGGCCTGTTATTACAGTACATAGCCATGCTAAAGGGACAAGAAAAATATTTTTAGAACGCTTTTTAATTGAAAGAACAATCAGCACTAATACTACTGCTGCAGGAGGGAATACAACATTATTAAACATAGCATGATTCTAAAAAGTTTAATAAGATTTGAAATACCATACTTTTTAAATTTAAAATATTCGGAATTGAATCAAACGATAATATAAAATTAAAATGATAATTATGAAATTTTTCTAGATTTTTTTGATGTTATTTGTTTGCAAAGTTTGTGTATTATGCTCTGATATAGCACGAGAAACTGTATCTTTCAAAGACTGGATACCACGATCTATACTTACAGTATAGTTTTGAAATTTAGCTTTTTCTTGATTAAGATCGTAACATATGTTTAAAGCAGAAATAAAAAGTAATTGTTCTACATTAGAAATTTTAGTACGCTCTTTAAGTTCTTGTAATTGTTTTTCTAAATACTTTGCGGCCCGGTTAAGTTCTGCGCGTTTTTCCTCAGGGCAATTAATACGTAATGTACGTCCAAATATTTGAATATCTACCGGTTGTTCCATGATGATAAATCCATTTTTATTAAAAAATTATTATTTATTAAAAAAAAATTATATACTAAATTTTAACATGCAACTAACAATTAAAGTATTTAATAAATTATTTTATAATAATAGATTTTTTTTATAAAAAAATTAATTTTTAAATATAACAACTTAAATTTTATATGTATCAAGAATATCTCAATAGAAGAAAAAAATTATTTGCACAAATGGCTCCAGAAAGTGCTACTTTAATTTTTGCAGCTGCAGAGAATAACAAAAATTTTGATTATAATTTTCAGTATAGACAAGATAAAAATTTTTTTTATTTTACTGGATTTAATGAACCTCAAGCATTATTTATTTTGATAAAACGTCATAACAATAATCAATGTATAATATTTAACCAAAAAAAAAACACTAATAACAAACAATGGTTTGGGAGCAACTTAGGACAAAAATCTGCTTTAAAAAAATTATATGTTAATTATTCGTATACATGGAATGATATTGAAAATAGATTGTATTTAATTTTAAATTATTTACATGTTGTTTATTATGCAATAGGATTGAATGAAAAGTACGATAAAATATTTTTTTTAACTCTAGAAAAACTAAGATTAAAATCAAAAAAAAATAAAAAATTTTGTGCTCCAAAACGTATTTTAGATTGGAGACTGTTCGTATATAAAATGCGTTTAATTAAATCAAAACAAGAAATTTATTTTATTCAAAAAGCTTGTGATATCAGTATTCTCGCGCATATTAGGGCTATTAAATTTTGTCAACCAAAAAGATATGAATACGAATTAGTTGCAGAAATTCATCATGAATTTCTACGTAATGGTTGTCTAACTAATTCTTACAATACTATTGTAGGTAGCGGCGAGAATTCTTGCATTTTACACTATACAAAAAATAATAAAAAAATGAAAAATGGTGAATTAGTGTTGATTGATGCAGGCTGTGAATATTGTAATTATACCAGTGATATTACTAGAACCATTCCAGTGAATGGAATCTTTTTAAAAGAACAACGTATTATATATCATATTGTACTAGATATGTTAAATCTTGCTTTAAAATTGTTTAAGCCAAACATAAAAATTAAAATAATTAATATTCAAGTAATTCAGTTACTATTATCAAAACTTAAATCAATTGGGTTAATTAATGGCACCATAAATCAATTAATGCATACAAAAATATATAAAAAATTTTTTATGCATCGACTATGTCATTGGATTGGACTGAGTGTACATGATTGCGAATATATGCCGTGTAATGATAATACAATTTTAAAACCTGGAATGACTCTAGCTGTAGAACCTGGAATTTATATTCCAAAAAATAATAATATTCCATTTTTATATCGTGGAATAGGGATTCGTATTGAGGAAAATATTGTTATTACTTCTAAAGGAAACAAAATTTTTACTCAAAATTTAATTAAAACACCTAATGAAATTGAAAAACTAATGCGTAAACCTATATGAAACTTACTATCATCGGAGGAGGTATTGTTGGACTTGTATTTGCTTTAGCGTTATCACACCTTAGTAATAATCAAATTATTATTGATTTAGTAGAAGTTAACAAACCCGAAAATTATAATAGAAAGTTCTGTTATGATCGTACTATAGCGATATCTTATTATACATATTATGTATTAAAAGATATGAAAATCTGGAATCATTTTATCAAATACGTTACTAAAATATCCACTATAGAAGTAAGCGATCAAAATAATTTAAGTAAAATTCAAATTTTTTCTCATGATTTTTTATTACCTTTTTTTGGTTATACAATTTCTTCACAACTTATGAGATCAAAATTATTTCAATTATTAAAAACAAAAAATAATATTTACGTTCATTGCCCCGCAAAACCTATAAAAATTATCCGAGAAAAATATAACAATATTGTTCTCTTAGATAATGGAAAGAAATTAATTAGTCAACTTATAGTAGTTGCAGATGGAATGCGTACAAATATAGCAAATCAATTTAACATTACTTATACACAATATTCTTATAAATCAATTGCTATGTCTAGTAAAATATATACTACTTTTTCTCATAATTTTTGTGCTTTTGAAAAATTTTTATCATCAGGATCTTTAGCTTTTTTGCCATTAAAATTTAATATTGGCGCTATAGTTTGGTGTTTTCCAGAAAATCAACTTAACATGATTAAATCTTGGAATAAAAAAAAATTATCACAAAAAATACAAAAGATCTTCGGATCAAGTCTTGGTGCTTTATATGTTTTTGAAAATCAACAATATGTTAATTTAAGTCTTAAAATTGCTAATCAACATATTTCACACAGATTGGTGTTAATCGGCAACTCCGCGCAAGTTATACATCCTATTGCAGGACAAGGATTAAATTTAGGTATTCGAGATGCAATATCATTGGCTAGAATATTAAGGAATGCTTCAAAAAAACATATAGATCTTGGAAACTATAATATTTTATTAAAATATCAAAATTCAAGAAAAATAGATCAATCAAAAACGATATATATAACAAATTTTTTAATAGATCTTTTTGCTAATCGTACCCCTTATTTTGTATTAATGAGAAATTTAGGATTGTATATTTCAAATATTTTTCCTTGTTTAGTAAAACAATTTATTAAAAATATGTTTTTGAATAAAAATTTTTATTTCAATTAAATTTGAATATGTATTAACTATAAAACTTAAGCTATTTTAATGATTTGAAAAATTTATTTTTTTATAATTTTATATTGCATACAATAGAAATTGTACGATTTTACTTTTTTACTATTAAAAAAGTTATTATTTATTTTTATCACATTTTTTTATTTAATCGATTTAATAAAATTTTGCTTTATTATTTTTTTTAAAAAATTAAAATTTATTTATTAAATAATACTTTTAATTAAATTAAATGTAGTTTATAAAAAAATAGAATTTTTATTTAATTTATTTTCAATATTTTAGAAAAATTTTTTCAAAAAATTTAATAAAATTTTTTTGAATAAATATTACTAATATAATTAGTACATATTGTATATAAAATATAATATACTTTAAAATTATATTTAAAATATAAAAAATGAAATTTTTAATAAAATCTTTAATTATGTGATACATACTAAATTAAAAACTTCAATTTATTATTTTAATTTGCAGTTGCATTTAAAGTGCATTTCTAACTAATAAACATGAGAAAGTAAATGAATTCATTGAAAGCACTGTATAAAGCTTTTTTAGAACAAGATATTAATATTTTATCTCAATTAAATATAATATGGTTATTTTATTTAGTAATTTGTATCATTCTAATTTTGGAAAATGGTTTTCTTCCGGTATCTTTTTTGCCTGGAGATAGTTTGTTAATTTTATTAGGAATATTAATATCTAAAAATATATTAAATTTTTATTTTATTGTTTTTTTATTGACGATATCTGCTAGCATAGGAAGTTGGATAGGATATTTACAAGGAAAATGGTTAAAAAATACACCTATTATAAATTTATGGATATCTAAATTACCTAAAAAATATTTTGACCGTGCATATCATTTATTTTGTTTGCATGGATTTTTTGCATTATTTATTGGAAGATTTATTGTTTTTGTAAGAACAATTTTACCAATTTTTTTTGGTTTATCCGGTTTCAAAAGTAGCAAATTTTATTTTTTCAACGTTATTAGCGCTTTTTTTTGGGTATCAATTTTAACTTTAATAGGATTTTTATTAGGTAAAACTTGGATATTTAATAGATACGAAAATATATTTATAACAGTTTTATGTACAATTCCAACTATTATAATAATTTTCAGTATTATATATTTGTTGAAATTTTGGATAAAAAAAAATTAGTATAGTAAAATTTAAGTTCTATTTATTTACTTTTAAATTTATAAAATATTTTCGATAATGTATTAATTCTGCAATAGATTCTCGAATGTCATTCAAAGCCGTATGCAAATTTTTTTTCTTTAATTTCAGTAAAATTTTTGGATTCCATCTTTTAACGAGCTCTTTGATACTACTTACATCTATGCAACGATAATGAAAATATTTTTCTAAATCTGTCATATAATGCAATAAAAATTGACGATCATAATATATGCTATTACCACATATTGGAGATTTTTGAGGATACGTCCATTTTGAAATAAATTTTAAAGTTTCAAACATTGCTGATTTTTCAGAATGTATGCTATTTTTTACACGTTCTATTAATCCATTTTTTGTATGTGTTAAAGTATTCCAAGAATTCATTTTTTTTAATTGTAATTCTGATTGAAAAATTGCTATAGAAGGTCCTTCTGACAATATATTTATGTTTTTATCAGTTACAATGGTAGATATTTCTATAATGCGATCATTTTTTAAGTTTAATCCTGTCATTTCTAAATCAATCCAAATAAGATTATCTTTATTTCTTTTGTTGTTGGTGTTCATAAATAGTGTGAAATTTTTTATGTTGTAAATATATTTTTTATGTGTATAAAATGTACTTAATAAATTTGTATAACATAAATATATTTAAAATAATTCATTGATTAATTTTAAATTATAAATTATTTATTAAAATAAATCTAATTTCAGGTTAAATAAAATTAAAAATTTATTTTATATGACTGCTAATTATTAGCAATTTTCACTTTTAAAGTTTAATACAGATATTTTATTTTATTAAAGAGTAATTTTTTTAATAAAAAATTAAAGAATAAAATTTATATTTTTTATAAACGCTTCTACTTAAGGAGATTAATAATAACATGTATATTATGTTGCAAAATTTTTTACCTAAACTTTGGATTACTAAATTTTTTGGATGGATTGCAGAATGCAAATGCAAAACACTAGCATATTTCAGCATTTTAATATTTATAAAAATATATAAAATTAATGTCAAAGAAATAAAACAATCAAATCTTAAATTATATTCTTCGTTTAATGAGTTCTTTTCTAGAAAGATTGATATGAATTTCAGACCTGTGCATCCTGATCCTTTAATTATTGTTTGTCCAGCAGATGGGATGTTAACACAATTTGGATATTTTGAAGAGACTAAAGAACTGCAAATAAAAAATCACGGATATACTTTAAATGCACTATTAGCTGAAAATGAAAAAATGATAAAACTGTTTCAATATGGAATTTTTTTTACTACATATTTATCTCCTAAAAATTATCATAGAGTTCATATGCCATGTGATGGAATATTACAAAAAATGTTATATGTACCAGGACAATTATTTTCTGTAAATACGAAATTTTTTAGTAAAATTCCAAATGTTTTCGCTAAAAATGAACGTGTAATTTGTTTATTTAATACGAGATTTGGACCTATGCTTCAAATATTAATTGGATCAATAATTTGTGGTACTATCTCTACTACTTGGTTTGGAAAAGTTACGCCACCTCGAGAAGGAATTATTAAATTATGGAAGTATTCAAATAATATGCAACAAAAAATATATTTAAATAAAGGAGAAGAGATGGGATTGTTTACGCTTGGATCTACTGTAATTACTGTTTTTACTAAAGAAAATATTCTATTAGGAGAAAATTTAAATACATATGATACTATGCGTATAGGCAATATATTAGCTTATGGAATTCAGAACAACAAAGAAAGATTTATTAATTAAAAAATATAAAAGTTTATATTTAATTATTTTTTTTATTTTTTATGTTTTAAGTGCATATGGTGATATTGATTTTGAAGAAAGCCAAATTAAAAAAGAACTACAACAAATTCAAAGCAATAATCGTATCTCACATCAATTAGATATTATTGTATCTTTACAATCAGCTTTAGATTTTATTACAGAAAGTAAAGCATCAATCCAAAAAATAAAAGAATATCAAAAAATTATTGAAAATTTTCCAATACTTATTAAACAAATTCAAGAAGAAAAAAAATTAAAAAATACATATTATAATGATGTCGTTATTAAATTTTCAGCTAAAGAAGTAAATCAAGAACTATTAAAAGCTAATAATCGATTAATTATTTTAGTTAATCAATTAAAACAAGAACAAGAACAGGCTCGTGTAATTGCAGATTCTGTAATGATATTGCCACATCAACAAGCAGAAGCAAGAAAAGAACTAAATAATATTGATAATTATATACATGTTATTTCTAAACCAAATTCTTTAATAGAAAAAGCACAATTTACTAATTTACGTATGCAACGTATAGCAAAAAGATTAAAAATAGAAGAATTAGATTTAGCACAACTTAGCGTAAATTATCGTCAAGAATTATCAAAAATACGTATAGATCTATTAAAGTCAAAATATAATAAAATTGATCAAGAATTACAAATTTTAAAAAACAATTTATATAATTTACGTAAACAAGAATCGGAAAAAGCATTGCATGATGCAGAAAAATCTTCTAAAGAAATTGATGCTTTTCCACAAATTGTTATTATACAATTCAAAAAAAATCATGATCTGTCTCTTGCATTAAATCAACAATCACAAGAAATGGATTCTATAGCGTTTAAACAACGACAATCAACTAAAGATATCTTACAAGTACGCCATGCACTTAGTACCTTAATTGAGCAATCGCAATGGTTAGATGAATCTCCAATTTTAGGTGAAACATTACGATCTCAAATGTCTAAATTACCAGAAGTTCCTAAATCTCAACAACTTAATACAAATATGGTGCAAATTCGTGTTCAACGTTTATATTTTGAAGATTTAATAAACAAATTATTGTCTGAAGAATCTAATAAAAAAAAAATTAAATTTATTCTTACAAAAGATCAATTCAAAATTTTTGAAGAACAATTGTTAATACAACGTGATTTATTAGATTCATTATTAATAGGATGTGATACTCAAATACTAGAGTTAACAAAATTAAAAGCGCTTTATGGACAATTGGAAGAAGCAATTAAAGAAGTTAAAGAAGCTTCACACAAATATTTATTTTGGGTTGCAGATACTAATTCTTTAACACCTTCGTTTATTTTATCTGTTATTCAAGATTTAAAAAAAATGTTCAATAGATATATGTTATCTCAAATTTTTAATGCAATGAAAACAATATTAACTAGCCGCAATACACTATTATTATTATTTAGCGCTTTTTTATTTTGGGGTTTTATGTTTAGTTCCCGTAAACATTATTTATCTTTTTTAAATCGATCTAGCATTCAGGTAGGAAAAGTAAATCAAGATCGATTTTCTATTACATTGAAAAATGTTTTTTGGTCTATGTTAGTTGCTGCTCCTTTCCCTATTTTGTGGATATCTTTAGGATATGGATTTAGTCATGCATGGGCATATCCGATATCAGTAGCTTTAGGAGAAGCTATGATTTCAACATCTTTTATACTATGGGTATTGTTGTTATGTGCATCTTTTGCTTTACCAAAAGGATTGTTTGTAATACATTTTGGCTGGAAAGTAGAACAAATACGTTGTGCACTGCGTTATTATACTTTGTCGATTACTACAATAATACCATTAATAACAATATTAATTACTATTAATAATTATAGTGATCGTGAATTTACCAGTAGTATTGGAAGATTGTGTTTTATTTTGATTTGTATCGGTTTATCTTTAGTGACTAATAGTTTCAAACGTGCAGGATTATTATTATATCTCGATAAAATTGGTTCAAATAATAATATTATTAATCGTTCTTTTTGGAATTTTATGATTTGTGCTCCAATACTTGCAATTATTTCTGCATCTTTAGGATACTTTTCTACTGCTCAAGTACTACTAACACGTTTAGAAACATCATTAACGATTTGGTTATTTTTATTAATTATATATCATATTATTCGTAGATGGATGTTTATTCAAAGACGTAGGATTGCATTTGAAAGAGCCAAACAACGTCGTGCAGAAATGTTAGCACAGCGTGCACGTAATACTGACGAACAAATGTTGTCACCATCTCAATTAAATGAAGTTGCTGCTGAAGTAGATAATAAAATTTTAGATTTAGATACTATTAGCGCAAAATCTTTGCAATTAGTACGTTCTATATTAACGCTTATGGCATTACTATCTGTTATTTTATTATGGTCTGAATTGCATTCAGCTTTTTCCTTTTTAGAAAATATCACTCTGTGGGATTCTGCATCGACTCTAAAAGGAATAGACAATTTGAAACCAATTACGTTAAATTCAATTTTTATTGTTATTTTAATATTAATTATTACCACGCAAATGGTACGTAATCTTCCAGCTTTATTAGAACTTGCTTTATTACAGCATTTAAATTTAACTCCAGGTACAGGATATGCAATTACTACGCTTACTAAATATGGATTAATGTTATTAGGAGGATTAATTGGGTTTTCTATAGTTGGTATGGAATGGTCTAAATTTCAATGGTTAGCAGCGGCATTAGGCGTAGGATTAGGCTTTGGATTACAAGAAATATTTGCTAACTTTGTATCTGGATTAATTATTTTATTTGAAAAACCTATCCGAATAGGCGACACTGTTACTATTCGAAGTTTAACAGGAAGTATTACAAAAATTAACACTCGCGCTACTACAATTACTGATTGGGATAGAAAAGAAATTATTGTTCCAAACAAAGCATTTATTACTGAGCAATTTGTTAATTGGTCACTTTCGGATACTGTAACACGTGTAGTATTACATGTACCAGCTCCTGCAGAATCAAATATTGAAAAAATTTCTAATATTTTAGTTCAAGCAGCAATTCGTTGTCCGCTAGTTTTAGATTTTCCTATACCGGAAGCATTTTTAGTAGACATACAAAAAGGTTTGCCTTTGTTTGAATTACGTATATATGCGGCTGAGATGAGTCATCGTATGCCATTAAGGCATCAAGTGAACAAATTGATTTTAGATTGCTATCGCGAGCACGGTATTCAGTTGCCTTATCCTCCATTTCAATTAATACATGAGTACAAGTAGTTTAACAATAAAAAATCTTTGAATATATTTATGCACAATCGATTGAAAATAATATAACATCTTGAATTTTCTTGGCATTTAATGCAATCATAATTAATCTGTCTATTCCAACAGCAACACCGGAACAAAAAGGTATCCCGGAATTTATAGCGTGTAATAATTTTATATCGATTTCTTTTTCAGACAATCCTTTTTTTTTGCGTTGAATATTATTTAAAATAAAACGTTTATGCTGTTCTTTTGCATTTATTAACTCACAACATCCATTTGCTAGCTCAATACCGTGATAGTATAACTCGAATCTTTCAGCAAATTTATTATTTTTTAAGCATACTGCTGACATACTACTTTGTAGTACAGGAAAATGATGTATAAAAATTGGATGTTCTTTTCCAAGATTTGGAGATATTTTATATTCGAATAAAATTTGCAACATTTCATCTCTGTCATGATGATTGTTATTATTGAAAATTGTGATTTTTTCGACAATTTTTCGTATTTGCTTGATTTTTGATTTAAAAGGATCAATCCCAAAATATTTTAAAAATAATTGATCATACGATATAAAACAAGATTTTTTTAATCCAGGTATAACATAATGTAAAAAATTATCTACTTCTCGAATTAACTTAAACATATTATAATGAGGTCGATACCATTCGAGCATAGTAAATTCTGGATTATGATACCGACCAATTTCAGAATTTCTAAAACTTTTGCAAATTTGAAAAATTCCTCCAAATCCAGATGCTAAGAGTCGTTTCATATGATGTTCGGGACTCGTGATTAAGTATAATATTTTCTTTTCATCATTATAATTTTTTAGATATGTTTGAAATGAAGATAAATGTACATCGTTAGATGTTCTATAGCTTAATACAGGAGTATCGACTTCGAGTAAATTTTTTTTAAAAAAAAATTTCTAATTTTTTTAATAATTTGATTCCTTTTTATTAATATTTTTTTAGAAATGTTTGGTTTCCAATTGTGCGTTTTATTCATATGTTTAGAATATTTGAGTCTACAGTTAATTTTTCGATAAAAATTAATTGTTTAAATTTTTTTAATTTTAAGTATGGAATTTATAATAATTTTTTCTTAAAGTTTTACTTTTCTTGAAAGTATATTATTTTTTTAATTGTTTCGATCCAATAGAATAATCTTGATTCAGTTAATTCTGGTTGTCTGTCTTCGTCTAATGCTAATCCGACGAAATATTTTTTGTTTATTAATGCTTTAGAAGCTTCAAACTTATATCCTTTAGTTGAATGACTTCCGATCATTTTTGCTTGATTTTGTATTAAAATTTCATTTAAAATTCCCATTGCGTCACAAAAATATTCTGAATAGTCTTCTTGATCTCCACAACCAAAAATTGCTACCATTTTATCCTTAAAGTTTATTTTTTTTAAAATAGGAAAAAAATCATCCCAGTCGCATTGGGGTTCTCCATAATACCAAGTAGGTATTCCAAATATTAATTTGTCATATTTTTCTATATCTTTTTGAGCAGTATCTGCAATATCAAAAATGTCAGAATTACTTGGACTTAATGCTTCTTGTATTTTTTTGGCAATACTTGCTGTATTCCCCGTATCACTACCGAAAAAAATTCCTGTAGATTTCATATAAATACTTCCTGTGAAAATGTTAGTAAAAATTTTTTTTGTTTATAAAAATATGTTACTGAATAAATTAAATTTTACATAAAATATTTTAGTTAAAAATTTATGCGAAATAAATTATTTTATAAAATGTTTAATATTAATAAGTCAAGAAAAATAATAAAAATTTATGAAATATGTAAAATATTTAGTATAATCTTAATACTAAAATTTAAATAATATATTTTTAATGTATTTACAAAGTTTAAAATCTGGAAAAAAACCACAAAAATCTGATTTAATTTATCCCGATAAACTTATAACACAATATTACTCTCAAATACCTTATGAAAATAAAAAATTAAAAAATATTAAATTTGGAACTTCAGGATATCGAGGAACCTCAAAAAAATTCACATTTAACGAAATACATGTACTAGCGATTAGTCAAGCTATTGTTGAAGAAAGAAAATTACTTGGAATACATGGACCATGCTTTATCGGAAAAGATACGCATGCTTTATCCGAACCCGCTTTTTGTTCTGTACTCGAAGTGCTTACTGCAAACAATATTGATGTTATTATACAATCAAATAATATGCATGTTTCTACTCCAATAATTTCACACGCAATATTAAATTATAATAAAGCATCTAAAAGAAAAGCAGATGGTATTATTATTACATCTTCTCATAATCCTCCAGAATTCGGAGGAATAAAATATAATATTTTTACTGGCGGTCCTGCAAATTTTTTTATTACAAATAAAATAGAATCTAAAGTTAATGCAATTCTGAAAAATGGAATATTTAAAATAAAAAGAATTTCTTTAATTTATGCTAAACAAATTGGTAAAATACATGAACATGACATAATACAAAAGTATATTCTAAGTTTATCTAATATAGTTAATATGCAACTTATTTCTTCTTCTCAAATTAATTTAGTAATTGATCCTTTAGGAGGTTCAAGCTTATTTTGTTGGCAATTAATTGAAGAATATTATAAATGCAATATTAAAATTGTTAATACTAAAATAGATTATACTTTTTATTTTTTAAATCTAGATTATGACGGAATACTTCGTATAGATTGTGCATCTAAATCGACATTGAAACATTTATCTCAATTTTCTAATCAAGCAGACTTAGGATTCGCAAATGATCCAGATGGTGATAGACATGCAATTTTAAATAAAACATGCCTTATATCTCCTAATCATTATTTATCTATTGCTATGCATTATTTATTAAGTTACAGATCAAATTGGAGTCAAAATGTAGGTGTAGGTAAAACTTACGTTTCTAGTGTCATGATGGAAAAAATTGCTCAACATTTTAATCGTAAATTAATTAATACCCCAGTAGGATTTAAGTGGTTTTCAAATTTCTTATTTGAAGGATCTTTAGGTTTATGTGGAGAAGAAAGTTCTGGAGCTACTTTTCTATGTTTTAACGGATCTCCATGGTCGACTGATAAAGACGGCATAATTATGTGTTTATTAGCTGCAGAAATTGTAGCAAAAACTGAAAAAACATTAATAGAATACTATTCTAAATTAGAAAAAATGTTTGGATATTTTTATTATGATCGATACGAATTTCATTTTTTAAATAAAAAACAGTATTTAAAAAATAATATTAATATAGATAATCTTCAATCATGCATTATCACTGAAGATAAAATTGTTTTTTGCATTATAATTTCGTTAGAAATTTTTGTTAAATTTAAAAATGGATGGATAGCAATTAGACCGTCTGGCACAGAAAATTTGTATAGAGTATATTGTGAAAGTTTCATAGATACTGTACATTTAAAAAAATTAAAAAAATCAGCAAATAAAATTATCAAACTGCTTTTTAATTGAAAAAATAACTTTATTAATTAAACATAAATTATGAATTACATCACTAATACAGATCTCGAATTTAATGTTAATCAAAAACTTAATAATAGCTTAAAAATTAAAGATTTTGCGTACAACGGATTACAAGTGAAAGGTAAAAAAATTATTAAAAAAATTATTGTCGGAGTTACTGCATGTCAAGAATTGATAGAATTTGCTATATTCACAAAATCCGACGCTATAATCGTACATCATGGATTATTTTGGAACCATGAAAATTGTATGTTATATGGAACTAAAAAAAACAGATTAAAGAAAATTTTAGAAAATAATGTTAATCTTTACGCTTGGCATTTACCTTTAGATATACATCCAAAATTAGGAAATAATGCACAGTTAGCAAAGTTATTATCCATAGATATTAATAAAATTTTAAAACCATGTATTTTTTTTGGTACAATGAAGAATAAAATTGATTGTTATAAATTTAAAATTTTATTAGAAAAAAAATTAAAACGTAATGTTTTACATTTTCAAAACAAAAACGCAGTTTTAACTATTGAAAAAATAGGATGGTGCACAGGATCAGGACATAAATTTTTTGAAATGGCAATTGAAGAAAATATAGATGCATTTATTAGTGGAGAAGCTTCAGAAAGTACAATTTACATTGCTAAAGAAAGATATGTACATTTTTATGAAGCAGGACATCATGCAACAGAAAGAGGAGGTATTATAGCATTAGGAAAATGGATACAAAAGAAATACTGCATAGAGACAATTTTTTTTGATACCAATAATCCTATTTAACAAATTTAAATTATTTATTTTACTTACATATATACAAATTATGTATTCAAATCGATATTTTATTTTAAAATACAACTAAATTTTTTTATTTTAATGACGATAAATCATTATCGTATTTGTTAAGTAAATATTATATAATTTTAAATAAAATATTATAAAAATCAAAAATATATGAATAATAAAAAAAGTTTGTTCATTTTTTAATCTTATTCAGAATTAATCCGAAAATTATTTTTTTAATCAATTAAAAAATATTTCATTTTATAATTAAAAAAGTTTAGTATATCTACTAAATATATTTTAAAACATAAAACTTAATCAGATTAAAGTTATACAGCAATTAAAATTAATTCTATCAACATATTAATTTTAAAAAAAAATATAAGTAAAGTTTTTCATTTTAAGTTTTTTTTATTAATCAATATAAAATAACGGATCCGAGAGGAAAACCGTGAAAACACATAAACCTATAAACTTAAATATTTTTACAATTAAATTTATAAAAACTGCAATAGCTTCTATATTACACAGAATATCTGGAATAATCACTTTTTTAATATTTAGCGTATTTATATATTGTTTAGAGCTATCATTATGTTCGCAAGAAAAATTTAATACTTTACAAAATTTTTTTTACGAAAACGTTCTTTTTAAATTTTTTTTATGGGCAATACTAACAATTTTTACATATCATACCGTATTCGGACTAAGACATATTTTAATTGATTTTAATTTTTTCAAAGAAGATCTAAAAACTGCAAAAATGACAGTAAATATAGCACTTCTAGTCACTGCAACTATTTCTATCATACTAGGATTTTTTCTATGGTAAAAAAAACGTCTGCATTCGGATTACCTGGGATTTATGAATGGCTATTATTACGTATTTCCGGATTGTTAATATTTTTATATATACTGTGTATTATCGTATTTATTATATGCAATACACCTATAAACTATGTAAAATGGCATTGTTTTTTTGATAAAAAAACAATAAAAATATTTACAATATTAGTATTTTTATCAGTCGCTATACACGGATGGATCGGAATGTGGCAAGTAGTTACGGACTATGTTAAACCTAAATTCATGCGCACAACAGTACAGTTAATAATATGCGCCATTTTGCTATTTTATTTAATATATGGTATTAAAATTATAATGTAAGGATTGCATAATGCAAATCAAAAAAAAATATTTTGACGTTATTGTAATCGGAGCAGGTGGATCTGGAATGAGATCAGCATTAGAAATTACCAAACACAACTCATCTTGTGCATTAATATCTAAAGTATTTCCTACTCGATCACACACCGTATCTGCTCAAGGGGGAATTACAGTAGCACTAGGAAATGTACACGAAGACGATTGGCAATGGCATATGTATGACACTGTCAAAGGATCTGATTATATCGGAGATCAAGATGCCATAGAATATATGTGTAAATCTGGACCTGAGGTAGTGTTAGAATTGGAAAGAATGGGACTACCATTTTCTCGTTCTAACGATGGAAAAATATATCAACGTGCTTTTGGCGGTCAATCTATACAATATGGGAAAAAGCAAGCTTCACGTACAGCAGCTGCTGCTGATCGTACAGGACACGCATTATTACATACTTTATATCAACAAAATATAAAACATGATACAAAAATTTACTCTGAATGGTATGCATTGGATTTAGTAAAAAATGAAGAAAATGCCGTTGTTGGATGCACTGCGATATGCATATCAACCGGCGAAGTTGTGTATTTTAAATCACGAATTACTGTCTTAGCAACTGGAGGAGCAGGCAGAATCTACCAATCTACAACAAATGCATACATTAATACTGGAGACGGTATAGGTATGGCATTAAGAGCTGGAATTCCAGCTCAAGATATGGAGATGTGGCAATTTCATCCTACTGGTATTGCTGGTTCAGGAGTATTAGTAACTGAAGGATGCAGAGGGGAAGGAGGATATCTTTTAAATAAAAATGGAGAAAGATTTATGGAAAGATATGCTCCAAATGCAAAAGATCTAGCAAGTAGAGACATTGTATCTCGTTCTATTATGATAGAAATATTAGAAAATAGAGGGTTTAATAACCATTTAGGACCATATGTTAAGTTAAAATTAGATCATTTAGGAAGTAATTTATTAAATTCACGCCTCCCAGGAATTTTAGAATTGTCTCGTACTTTTGCTCATGTAGATCCCATCAAAGAACCAATTCCCGTGATTCCAACTTGTCATTATATGATGGGAGGAATACCAACAAAAATTACTGGTCAGGTAATATCTATAAATAACAAAAATGAAAATATAGATATTCCTGGACTTTTTGCGATTGGAGAAAGCGCATGCGTTTCTGTGCATGGAGCTAATAGATTAGGTGGCAATTCTCTCTTAGATTTAATCGTATTTGGAAAATCGTCTGGTTTACAAATTAATAAATTATTATCTTCAGGTTATTTTCCAAAAGAAGCTAGTCAATCTGAAATTGAACGCACAATCAAAAATTATTTAAATTGGAATAACCCCAAAAATAGAGAAAATCCTATAATAATTAGAAAAGAACTACAAAAATGTATGCAAAAATATTTTTCTGTATTTAGAAAAAAAGAAACTATGCAAAAAGGATTATGTCAATTACAAGAACTAAGAGAACGCTTATTACATGCAAAATTAGATGATCAATCCAATCAATTCAATATCAATCGAATAGAATGTTTAGAATTAAATAATCTAATGGACGTATCTTGTGCAACCGCTTTTTCTGCTCTTTTTAGAACAGAAAGTCGAGGCGCACATCATCGAAACGATTTTCCAAATAGAGACGATAAAAATTGGTTATGTCATACTTTATATTTTCTCGAAAAAGATATTATGAGAAAAAGAGACATTAATATGCAACCAAATTGTAGATCAGCTTTCCCACTTCAAAAAAGATCATATTAATATGAAAAAAAATATTAAAATTATAATTTCTATATATCGCTATCATCCAGATCATTTAAAAGCACCTAAAATGCAAAGTTTTGATTATTCTTTGCAAGAAAATAAAGAATTAATGTTACTGGATGTGTTAATGGATTTAAAAGAACGTGATCCAACGTTAGCATTTCGTAAATCTTGCCGAGAAGGTGTCTGCGGATCTGACGGAATGAACATTAATGGAAAAAATGGACTTGCCTGCATTACTCCAATTTCTAATCTATTAAAAAATAAACAAAAAAAAATTGTAATACGTCCTCTTCCAGGATTACCTGTGATTAGAGATCTTATTGTTGATATGAAATTATTTTTTCAACAATATAAAAAAATAAAACCATACTTAATTAATAACGAAAAAATACCAAACAAAGAACGTTTACAATCCCCTAAGCAAAGAGAAATGTTAGATGGAGCATATGAATGTATTTTATGTGCTTGTTGTTCTACTGCATGTCCATCGTTTTGGTGGAATCCAGATAAATTTATTGGACCAGCAGGATTACTATCTGCTTATCGATTTTTAGTTGATAATCGAGATACAGAAAAATCAGAAAGACTAAAGAAACTAAATGATGCGTTTAGCGTATTAAGATGCCATGGAATTATGAATTGCGTTTCTGTATGTCCAAAAAAGTTAAATCCAACACAAGCAATAGGGCACATTAAAAATATGTTAATTAAAAAAGTATTTTGTAAAGATTAATTGATTTAATAAGAAATTCTAAAAAAGAATTCATATTTATTTTCATGTTAATACAAGAATTATTAAACTTAAGGTATTAAGAATGCAAAATTCTAAAAATAAAAAAGATCTTTTGTTTCTTTTAAACGGAATGAACAGGTGTTACATTGAACAAATATATAAAAATTATTTAAATAATCCAAAATCTGTTAACTCTGATTGGGAAAATATTTTTCACGAATTTTTTTTAAAAAAAATTGATCAAAAATCTGTTAAAAAAAATTTTTCAGATACATCTAATATTGAATATAAAAATGTGCAACATCATATTACTACAGAAATACAGGTATTAAATTTTATAAATTCATTTCGTAAGTACGGTCATATTATTGCCAATATAGATCCATTAAATTTAAAAAAAATAGAAGAAGTAGAAGAATTATCTTTAAAATTTCATGGATTTTCTAATAAAATATATGATCAAAAATTTAATGCGGAAATATTTGGTATAAAAAAAAATAATGTATCTTTTAAAGAAATTTTAAACTTCCTACGTAGCACATATTGCGGTCCAATTGGATTTGAATACATGCATCTTGATAATATAAAAGAAAAAATATGGATTCAAAAATACATTGAAAAAAATTTCAAAAAAGATTTTTTAGAAATAAAAGAAAAAAAATCTCTTTTAAAAAGCATTATAAAAGCAGAAGAAATTGAACATTTTTTAGGTAGAAAATTTCCCGGAGCAAAGCGTTTTTCCTTAGAAGGAGGAGAAAGTTTAATCCCGATGTTAAAAGAAATTATTATGCGATCTTCACAGAAATATAACACTAAAAATATTATTTTTGGAATGTCTCATAGAGGAAGATTAAATGCTTTAATAAATATTTTTGGAAAAGATATAAATAATATATGTCACGAATTTTCCGGAAATAGAAATCTTCCTGAAATTTATAGCGGAGATGTGAAGTATCATCAAGGTTTTGCATCAAGTATTCAAATTCAAAATAATACTATAAATTTATTATTAGCTTTTAATCCATCTCATTTAGAAATTATAAATCCAGTTGTTATGGGAATAACAAAAGCTCAATTAGATAAAAATAATACACAAAACAAAAATTGTACACTTTCAATAACAATACACGGAGATGCTTCAATTATTGCGCAAGGTGTAATTCAAGAAACACTTAATATGTCTAGAACACAAGCACATCAAGTAGGAGGAACATTACGTATTGTTGTTAATAATCAAATTGGTTTTACCACAGATGTTCAAGATGCCAGATCTACTAGATATTGCACAGACGTGGCTAAAATGATACAAGCACCTATACTTCATGTAAATGGCGACAATCCATGTGCTACTATATTCGCTACACGTTTAGCTTTAGATTTTAGAAACAAATTTTTTCGTGATGTTTTTATTGATTTCGTATGTTATCGTCGCCACGGACATAACGAAGCCGATGAACCTAGAGTAACACAACCTATAATGTATCAAAAAATCAAAAAACATCCCACTGTAAAAACAATATTTTCTAATGAATTAGAGCATCAAAAAATAATTTCTTCTGAAGAAATAAAAAAAATTGTTAAAAATATACGTAAAAAAATTATTACTGAAAATAAAACTATCAGTTTTTGTCAAATAAAAAATAAAGAAAATTTATGCGCAAGCACTATAAATGAGAAAATAAATAAAATAAATATTAGTTTTTTAAAAAAATTATCTGCAAGCATATTTAATATACCTAAAGAAATTGAAATGGAATCTAGAGTAAAAAAAATATTTTTACAAAGATATGAAATGATGCAAGAAAAAAGATCTTTTGACTGGGGTGCAGCAGAAATGTTGTGTTATGCAACATTAATTTATGAACATGTATCGATAAGATTATCCGGAGAAGATGTTGCACGAGGTACTTTTTTTCACCGTCATGCAGTAATTTACAATCAAAAAAATAATTCTATTTATGTTCCTTTGAATACAATTAAAAATACTTTATCAAAATTTAATGTGTGGAACACTACTTTATCTGAAGAAGCATCTTTAGCTTTTGAATATGGATATTCAATCAATACAAACAAAACTTTAGTAATCTGGGAAGCCCAATTTGGAGATTTTGCAAATGGCGCCCAAGTCGTAATCGATCAATTCATTACTTCTGGAGAACAAAAATGGGGACAAAAATCCAATTTGGTTATGCTTTTACCTCATGGTCATGAAGGTCAAGGACCTGAACATTCATCAGCACGTTTAGAACGGTATTTGCAACTATGCGCTCAAAACAATATACAAATTTGTATTCCTTCTACACCTGCTCAGGTATATCATTTATTAAGAAGACAAGCTCAGTTTAAGATTAATTGTCCATTAATTATTTTTTCACCAAAATCTTTGCTGAGACATCCTTTAGCGACTTCTTCATTTCAAGAAATTGCAAATTATAAATTTCAAGAAATTATTTATGATCCAAATTACGAAAAAAATAATCATTGTATTAAACGTATTATTTTATGCTCTGGAAAAATTTTTTATGATTTATTTAGTATTTTGAAAAAAAATAATACTCATAACATTGCTATTTTTCGAATAGAACAATTATATCCTTTTCCAGATTTTTTAATTAAAGAAATAATTCCTAAATATGAAAACATAAATTCGATATGTTGGTGTCAAGAAGAACCAAAAAATCAAGGAGCATGGAATTGGATTAAAAGTTGTTTTGATTCTATTAAAACACACATAAAACTAACTTATATCGGTCGCCCCGAAGCTGCTTCAACAGCAACAGGATACTTATCTGTATACAAAAATGAACAAAAAAAAATAATTCATAAAGCTCTCGATATTGAATATTTAAAAGGTTAAGGATATATGAAAATTATAGATATATTAGTTCCTGATCTTCCAGAGTCAGTAACAGACGCTACTGTATCAAATTGGAAAAAAAAATTAGGGGATTTTGTAGAAACAGGAGAAATTTTAGTAGAACTAGAAACTGATAAAGTTGTATTAGAAGTGCCATCTCCAAATTCAGGAAGACTAGTACAGATCTATCATAAAAATTCTGAATTAGTTTCTTCGCGTCAAAAATTAGCTAGTATAGATATTACTAAAAAAAATCAAGTTTTAATACAAGAAAAAAATACACTTGAAGAAAAAAAACACGTAAGTAAAGAAAAAAAATTATGTGAAAATTTATCAGAAAAAAAAAGCGACATATTTTTTTCACCATCAATACGTAGATTAATTGCAAAACAAAAAAATTTTTCAGCAGATATTGTTCAAAATTATTCTATATCATCAAATATTAAAAATTATGCTAATCAGCTCGAACTATCACGTCAGCTAAATTTAATTAAAACGGAAAATTCTGTAAACAACACTCACAAACTTGATGCAATAAATATTTGTCAAGAAAAAAGAGTCAAAATGACGCGATTAAGAAAATGCATATCAGATAGATTGTTGTATGTAAATAACAATACAGCATCTTTGACAACTTTTAATGAAGTTAATATGCAATCTATAATAAATTTAAGAGAAAAATATCGAGATATATTTGAACAAACTCATAAAATTCGTTTAGGATATATGTCATTTTTTGTTTCTGCCGTAATAAAAGGACTCAAAGATTTTCCAGAAATTAATGCAAATATAGACGGGGAAGATATTGTATATCACAATTATTTTAATATTAATATAGCTGTTTCTACTCCAAAAGGGTTAGTAACTCCTGTATTAAAAAATGCAGATAAAATGAGCATTATTGAAATAGAAAAGAAAATTAAAGATTTTGCCATTCGAGGTAAAAATAATAAGTTAAATATTCATGATTTAGAAGGAGGCAGTTTTACCATTACTAATGGAGGGATATTTGGTTCTATGTTATCGACTCCAATTATCAATCCACCACAAAGTGCAATTTTAGGAATACATGCAATAAAAGATAGAGCTACAGTAATAGATAAAAAAGTTGTTATCACACCCATGACATATTTAGCTTTATCTTACGATCATAGATTAATTGATGGTAAAGAAGCTGCTAGTTTTTTAGTTACTGTCAAAAATATGTTAGAAGATCCTATTAGGATTTTTTTAAATATTTGAAATCAAAATAATATAAAATTTATTTTTTTTAAATTATCCAGATATTATATACGGAAAATTATCATGAACTTACACGAATATCAAGCAAAAGAACTGTTTTCTCAATATAAAATTCCAATTCCAAATGGATATAAATGTACTAAATATAGTGAAATCGAGAAAGCTGTCGTAAAATTAAATCCTGGACCGTGGGTAGTAAAATGTCAAATACATGCAGGCGGTAGAGGTAAATCCGGAGGAGTACAAACATTAAATTCTATTGATGAAATTCATAAATTTGCGAAGAAATGGATAGGAAAACGTTTAGTAACCTACCAAACAGATAATATAGGACAAACAGTAAATTCAATATTAATTGAAAGAAAAACATATATTAAAAAAGAATTATACTTAAGCTTAGTGCTAAACAGAATACAATCTAATATATCCATACTTGCTTCTTTTACAGGCGGTATAAATATTGAAAATGATATTAAAACAAATAAAAAGATAATCTTTAAAGAAAATTTTGATGTTTGTTGCGGATTTCAGCTGTTTAAAGCAAGAAATTTAGCATTTCAATTAAAACTATTTGGAAAACAAATAAATCAATTTGTGACAATTTGTGAAAATTTAACATATTTATTTATCGAGAAAGATCTTACTCTTGCAGAAATTAACCCAATTGCTATTAATCAAAATGATGATTTATTATGTTTAGACGGAAAATTAAATATAGATGAAAATGCTTTATATAGACAAGTGCATTTAAAAAAGATACATGATAATAGTCAATTAGATTCTAGAGAAGTATATGCTGAAAAGTGGGGATTAAATTATATTCCGTTACAAGGAAACATAGGCTGTATGGTTAATGGTGCAGGTTTAGCAATGGGCACTATGGATTTAATTAAATTGCACGGCGGTAATCCAGCAAATTTTTTAGATGTTGGAGGTGATGCAACAGTAGAAAAAGTAGATCAAGCTTTTAGAATTATTATTCTTGACAGCCATGTAAAATCTATTTTAATTAATATTTTTGGAGGAATTGTTAAGTGCGATCTTATTGCTGATGGTATCATACAAGCAATTTCTAACTTACAAGTTAATATACCAGTTATTGTACGTTTAGAAGGTAATAATTCTAAATTAGGAGCAAAAAAGTTAATAAATAGTAATTTAAATATTATTACAGCAAATTCACTAGATGATGCGGTTAAAAAAGCAATTGAAAATATTGGGAGAAAGACTTATGTCGATTCTAATCGATAAAAATACAAAAGTTATTTGTCAAGGATTTACTGGAAAACAAGGCACATTTCATTGCGAGAAAGCATTGCTAGAAGGTACAAAAATTGTTGGAGGAGTGACTCCCGGAAAAGGAGGAACAAAACATTTAGGATTACCAGTTTTTAATTCTGTAAAAGAAGCAAAGCTAGATACTCATGCTACAGCATCAGTAATTTATGTACCGGCAAAATTTTGCAAAGATTCTATTTTAGAAGCGATTGACAATAATATTAAATTAATTGTTTGCATCACAGAAGGTATGCCTATACTAGATATGCTTATGGTAAAACAAAAATTAAACTTAACTAATATTACTATGATAGGACCTAATTGCCCCGGAATTATCACACCTCATCAATGCAAAATTGGTATTATGCCGAACAACATTCATGTTCCAGGAAATATTGGCATTGTATCTCGTTCAGGTACTTTGACATATGAAGCCGTTAAACAAATTACAGACATAGGTTTAGGACAATCTACATGCGTAGGAATCGGAGGAGATCCAATTTCAGGCACTAATTTTGTAGATATATTAAAGTTATTTGAAAAAGATCCGGAAACTCACGCAGTTTTAATCATTGGAGAAATTGGAGGAAATTCGGAAGAAATAGCAGCAAAATTTGTTAAATCCTATATGAAAAAAAAAGTATTTGCTTATATCGCAGGTATTACGGCGCCACAAGGAAAACGAATGGGACATGCCGGAGCAATAATTGCGCAAGGTGAAGGAGGAGCTGAAGAAAAAATTAAAATGTTAAGAAAATCTGGAGTAACAGTTATTAAGAATTTGTCCGATATAGGAGTATCTATTAAAAAAATTATTACACAAAATAAAAAAATGTGATATTTAGATAATTTTTAATTTAAAATGTATTAAAAAATTAATTAAAATTTTAATCTTCAAATAAGATAGTAAAAAAATTATAAATTTAAAATAGTTAATTTTTTAAATTTTTATAAATTTTTTATTAAACAGTGCAGTACTTCAAATAAACAATTTGAAGAAATTTTATTTATTACAAATTTTGCTATTACTTATTTGTAATTAAAATTAATTAGTGCAAAAAAATAATAAAATTTTTGTCAAACTTTAAATTTTATTTTAGGGTTTTAATAATGAAGAGCATGAATATATTTGATTTATTTTTAAAATCAGATTTTTTACTAAAATTTATTTTTTCTTTTTTATTATTTTTTTCTATTTTATCATGGGTAATTATTTTTTATAAAATTTTTACATTAAGATACATTCAAAAAGAAATAGAAAATTTTGAAAATAATTTTTATTCAGACAAAAATATAAATTTTCTTTATGAAGAACAAGAACATAAACAAAATACACTAGTAGGATATGCACGAATTTTTTATTTAGGATTTAAAGAATATATGGAATTAAAACATTTAAAAAATACACCTGAATCTATTCTTGACAGAACTAAGCACATTATGAACGTCGTAGTGAATCGAGAAATTGAAGTTTTAGAAACACATATTTCAACTTTAGGTAGTATTAGTGCTATTAGTCCATATATCGGATTACTCGGTACAGTTTGGGGTATTATGAACATATTTTATAAAATTAATGATTATACAAATTTTACGATACAATCAATTGCTCCAGACATTTCAGATGCTTTAAGCACTACAGCTATGAGTTTATTTGTTGCAATACCAGCATTAATTTCATTCAATAAATTCAGTGTAAAATCAAATGTTATTGCTCAAAATTATCTAAATTTTTCTGAAGAATGCGCTGCAATTTTATATCGTAAAATAATTTCTAAAAAAGATTAACTTTTTTTAAAAATCTATTTATATGCGTAGAAAACTATACAAAAACGTTAAATTTGATATTAACATTATTCCATTAGTAGATGTTTTATTAGTGCTTATGTTAATCTTTATGATTTTTTCGCAAGATTTTTTGCAAAAAATTACAGTTAATTTACCGAAAGAAAATTTTTATGATACACAAAATGAACAAATTGAAATTATTATTGAAATTTTAAATAAAAAAAAATATAACTTATTAACACAAAAAAATAAAGAATATAATTTAAATTTGCAACAATTAAGTATCGCAATAAAAAATAAATTTTTAAATAACCCACGAATAAAAATTTTTATAGGCGGAGAAAAAAGTATTCCATACGAAGAAATTATAAAAATTATTAGTGTTTTAAATAAGATTGGAGTGCAATCTATTGGATTAATTGCTCAATCTGATTTAATTCATTAATATTTTTTTAAAAATTAAACAAAAAAAGTAAATTTAAGGTTATAATTACTGTGAAAACATCTAATTATAGAAATAAAAATGCTAAGCTAGCGATATATTTATCGATATTTTTACACGTAATATTTATTTTATGTTTATATTTAACAGTATCTTTTACAAAAAGAAATATTAAAAATTTTTACCAAATTAATACTTTACATAAAAAAATTATAGATTCAAAAGAAAAAAATTTTTTTCAAAAAAAAATTAAAATAAATAATCAAGAGCAACTTATAAAGTTTTATTATCAAACATTAAAATTACCTGAAAATAAAAAAAATATAATCGATAAAAATTTTTCAAATAAAATAGAAAATAAAAATCAAACACTAAAAGTACATGATACACAAATTAATCAAAAAAAAAACATAAAAAATAAACTTAAAAATAATTTTCTGTCAAAAAAATCGACAAACATTATAGACAACACAATTGAAAATTTAAACAATACAGTACATAATAATCATGTTATTTATAATCAAAATTATACATTATCTTCTGAAATAGAAACATATAAAGAAGCGATAAAACAATCTATTAAAAATAAACTATATGACTACAACACATTTATAGGAAAAGTATGCGAATTAAATTTAGAAATTTATTCAAGTGGATCAATTAAATCAATTCGTATGATTAGCGGAGATGAATCACTATGTTATGCTGCAATTACATCTGCAAAATTAGCACGAATTCCTCCGGCACCTAATTTAGAAATTTATAAAATAGCAAAAAAAATAACTTTGCGATTTTCTCCTGAATAGTAAAATATAAATTTTAAAAATTTCATTTTAAAAATATTAATACTAAAACTGTTATTTTAAAATAAATCAATGTACAATAAATACCTAAAAGGATCTAAAATAAATATAAATGAATAAATTGTTATTAATATTTTATAGTATTTTTTTTTGTAATTCTATATTATATGCAAATATTCATATCGATATTAATCGAGGCATAGATGTATCAACGCCAATTGGAATTTCTTCTTTCAGATGGATAGATAATCGCTCAAATAATGAATTAGAAAATATCGCAAAAGTTATTGCATGTGATCTTCAAAATAGCGGAAAATTTTCATCAATAATAATACCGGAAAAAAATAAAGAATATTCCAAGTTATTTACTCAAAAAAATTTTAATTTTTCTAGTATTGCTCAAGAATTAAACATTAACACGATTTTAATAGGCAAAATATCATTAAATAAAAAAAACGAATATTTGATTTCGTATAAGTTAATAGATCTAGTGAATATTCCAGGTAAAATTTTGTTAAATAGTTATCGTACAGCTCAGATACAATCATTTCGAAAAGTTGCACATGACATTAGTAATGAAATCTTTAAAAAATTAACCGGAATATCCGGAGTATTTCATACTCATATAACTTATATTATGCATAATAAAAAAAATGAATATCCGTATCAGTTATGTATTGCAGACTATGACGGATATAATCAAAAAATTATTCATCAATCACACATGCCTCTTATGTCCCCAGCTTGGTCTCCAGATGAAAAAAATATTGCATATGTAACTTTTGAGCATGGAAATTCTGCAATAAAAATAAAAAATATCCAAAATGGCGCTATTAAACATATAGCAAGTTTCCCATATCATAATGGCGCTCCTTCATTTTCTCCAGATGGAGAAAAATTAGCGTTTGTTCTTTCAAAAACAGGCAGTTTAAATTTATATGTTATGTTTCTTAAATCAGGATTAATTAAACAAATTACAAACAATCACAACAACAATACAGAACCTAGTTGGTTTCCAGATAATTATTCATTAGCATATACTTCGGATCAAAACGGAAGTCCACAAATTTATAAAATTAATATTCAAGATGGAAAATCTCATAGACTTTCTTGGGAAGGTTCAAAAAATCAAAATGCAGAAGTTAGTTCAGACGGAAGCTTCTTAGCCATGGTAAATTCAGAAAGAAAAGAACAACACATTGCATTGTTAAATTTAAAATTAGAAAATATGCATATTTTAACTAAAACATTTTTAGACGAAGCGCCAAGTATTTCTCCAAACAACACTATGATAATTTACAAAACATCTTATAGTAGTAATTCCTTAATAGAATTAATTTCTACTAACGGACGTTTTAAAAAAACAATTTTAAAAATTGACGGACAAATAAAATTTCCTAGATGGTCGCAAAAAATATAACATTAATACTCACCAAAACATTACTAACAAGGAATTAAAATGAAATTAAATTTAATATCAAAGAGTGTCTGGATACTTATCCCATTAATCACTATAGTATCTTGTACGTCTAAAAAAAATATTAAAAACATTGATGCTGCGTCGATTAACACTTCTGAAAATACGGATACAAACATGAATAGCACTGGATCTTTAGATTCATTAGATAGTGTTAATGCACAAGAATTACAGCAAAATAATATTTTATATTTTGATTTAGATAAATATAATATAAAAAATGAATTTACTCAAATATTAGATGCACATTCAGATTTTCTTAGAAACAATCCTTCTTACAAAATTATCATCGAAGGTCATGCTGATGAACGAGGTACCTCAGAATACAATATTGCCCTTGGAGAAAGAAGAGCAAAATCTGTTAAAGAATATTTGCAAAGTAAAGGTGTATTAGAAGAACAAATGAAAGTAATATCTTATGGAAAAGAAAAACCTGCTGCATTAGGACACGATGAAATGACTTATGCAAAAAATCGTCGCGTCGTTTTAGCATATTAATTTAATCAAGTGTTATAATGTTAATTAAATATTTTAAAAATATTACATACTACTTTTTGTTTTTTATAGCAGTAGTAATTTGTAAAGTTACTACTGCAAAAGTAGAAATAAAAAGTGCTGTTCCGGTAGTAGAAGATCGGATTACAAAAATTAATCGATTGTTTATATATCACATTCACAATTGTTTCAACAAATACAAAAAAAGATTAACGATAATCAAAATGATTTAGAAAAACTTAGAGAACAAATGCAAGAAAATCAATATTCACTATCAAAATTAATTAAGCAGCAAAATGATTTTCAAAATCAAATAGATAAAATTATTAAAGATTATGAAAATATTAAAACTCATAATTTAAATAAAAAAAATACAAATAAAAAAAATAATATTATTTCTTCTCAAATCTCTTCAGATCGTATAGATTATAATGAAGCAATAAATTTAGCTTTTAATAAAAAAAAATATAGTGATGCAATTAACAAATTAAAACTCTTTATGACTAAATATCCATCTTCCAACTATCGTCCTAATGCACAATATTGGATAGGACAAATTTATTACGTTACCGGTAATAGCAATGATGCTATATATAATTTTGCATCTGTTGTACAGAACTTCCCGAACTTTCAAAAAGTTCCGGACGCATTATTGAAGATTGGAATTTTAGCTCAAAAAGATCATCAAAATGATAAAGCAAAAAAAATTTATAATAAAATTATTGAATTTTATCCTAACGATATAGCAGCGATAGAAGCAAAAAAAAGATTAAAAAAAATATAATATAAAAAATTTACTTATATAAAAAAAAATTTATATTTTAAAATTAAATTTTACAAGGGTCGTTAGCTCAGTTGGTAGAGCAGTTGACTTTTAATCAATTGGTCGCAGGTTCGAATCCTGCACGACCCAGGAATTTTTATTATCCATGACTCAAGTATTTTATATATTCAACGATTCTGCTTAATAAGAATGAAATTTTTTTCAAAAACTTAAATTATTTTTGATAAAACAATTAAATACGTTTTCATATGAGATATGGAAAAAAAATTAAATATTTTTAAAAAAAACTTGTTTTCTATTCAAGATATATTAAATTGGACAGTAAAAAAATTTAATAAAAATAATATATTTTATGGACATGGAACGAATAATTCCTGGGACGAAGCATTGCAATTAATATTGCCAAGTATTTTATTATCTATTTATTCATCTAAAAAAGTATTGAATTATCAACTTAATAATATAGAAAAAAAAAATATTTTATATAAAATTCAAAAACGTGTTCAAAAAAGAATTCCTGTTCCTTATTTAACGCATAAATCTTGGTTATGTGAAACAGAATTTTATATTGATGCACGGGCAGTTATACCTCGATCACCTATAGCAGAATTAATCTGTGATAATTTTAGAGATCTGATAAAAATTTATCCTAAAAATATTCTTGATTTATGTACCGGAAGTGGATGTTTAGCAATTATTTCTGCTAAAAAATATCCCAAAGCAAATGTAGATGCAAGTGATTATTCAATTCCAGCACTAAATGTAGCTGAGATCAATATAAAAAAACATAATTTAGAAAATAAAATAAAATTAATTACATCTAATTTATTTGAAAATATTGTTCCAAAAAAAAAATATGATGTAATTATTACTAATCCACCATATGTAAATAAAAAATTAATGTCTAATTTGCCTAAAGAATTTTCATATGAACCCAAAATAGGTTTATTTGGAGGTATGGACGGATTGCAATATATTCGTAAAATATTGCATTCTGCAGTGCATTTTTTATCCGAAAACGGTATTTTAGTATGCGAAGTAGGATACAATATGATGACTCTTATGAAAGAGTACAAAAATATTCCATTTTTGTGGATTGACTGTATAGATGATGCAGTAGGAGTATTTGTGTTAACTAAAGAAGAATTAAAAAAAATAAAATTTATTTAACAATACATATGTTTAAGCTAGAAAATTAAATATTAATAATATGTCAGGGAATAGTATTGGAACAATTTTACGTCTTACTACGTTTGGAGAATCTCATGGCATAGCTATCGGAGGTATTCTAGATGGAGTACCGCCTAAAATTCCTATTTCTAAAAAAGAAATACAAAAAGAACTAAATAAAAGACGTCCCGGATCTAAACATACCTCAGAAAGAAAAGAAAAAGATCTGATTGAAATTTTTTCCGGCATATTTCATGGATACACTACCGGAACAAGTATCGGATTAATAATCAAAAATCAAGATCATAAACCGAAAGATTATGTCAATTTAAAAAATATATATCGCCCAAATCATGCAGATTTTTCTTATTTTAAAAAATATGGAATTCGAGATTATCGCGGTGGAGGACGAGCATCAGCAAGAGAAACTGCAATTAGAGTAGCAGCAGGAGCCATTGCAAAAAAATATTTATATCAAAAATATAATTTAAGAATTATTGGATTTTTAAAGCAAATAGGTGATATTAAATGCAATACTATAGATTTAAATCGAGTTACAAAAAATAAACTGTTTTGTCCAGACTATGATTGTTTGCCTTTAATAATAAATCTTATAAAAAATTTAAAAAAACAAGGAGACTCAATTGGTGCTAAAATTGGCATTTTTGTAGAAAATGTACCTATAGGATTAGGAGAACCAATATTTGATAAATTAGACGCAGAACTTGCACATTCATTAATGAGTATTAATGCAGTGAAAGGTATTGAAATTGGCGACGGTTTTAAATGTGTTAATCAGTATGGTAGTAAAAGTTATGATGAAATTACACCGCAAGGCTTTAAAAGTAATCATTGCGGAGGAATTTTAGGTGGAATTAGTACGGGACAAAATATTTTGATTTCTCTTGCCATTAAACCTGCTTCTAGTATTAGTATTCCAATAAAAACTATCAATATATATGGTAATCGTACGGTAATTCGTACACGCGGGCGTCATGATCCGTGTATTGGGATAAGAGCTATACCAGTTTCAGAAGCTATGGTTGCGCTAACTTTAATGGATCACGATTTAAGAAATAAAGCACAGTGTAAATAATAAGAATTTTACATTTTTTGAAAATTTAAATTATTTATTAACAAAAAAATTGTTTTCAAAATTTATTTGTTTATATTTTATATTTTAAATATATTATTAATCATAACATATTATTAGAATCATTGAAAAGGAATAAAATGAAACGTGTTGTTGTGACAGGATTGGGGTTACTTTCAAGTATTGGAAATAATTCTGTAGAAGTACTATCTTCTTTAAAAGAAGGAAAGTCTGGTATCACTTATTCTCAAGAATTAAAAAATTCAGGTATGCGTAGTAATATATGGGGTAACATTAAATTAGATATTTCTGAAAAAATAAATAGAAAAATTTCAAGATTTATGAGTGATGCATCTATTTATGCATATTTATCTATGGAACAAGCTATTGCAGATGCACGTTTAACTAAAAATATGATTTCTAATAACCGTACCGGTTTAATTGTAGGTTCGGGTGGAGGTTCACCAAAAAATCAAGTCGCAGGATCAGACGCTATGAGAGCACGTGGATTACGTGGCGTAGGCCCATATATTGTAACTAAAGCAATGGCATCTGGCATTTCTGCATGTTTAGCAACTCCATTTAAGATAAGAGGAGTAAATTATTCTATTACTTCTGCATGTTCCACTTCAGCGCATTGCATAGGACATGCAATGGAAATAATTAAATTTGGGAAACAAGATATAATTTTTGCTGGAGGCGGGGAAGAATTATGTTGGGAAATGGCGTGCGAATTTGATGCTATGGGGGCTTTATCAACACATTATAATTCTACTCCAAAACAAGCTTCTCGTGCCTATGATATCAATCGAGACGGATTTGTTATTTCTGGAGGAGGTGGCATAATTGTACTTGAAGAATTAGAACATGCTTTATCTCGTAATGCATATATTTATGCAGAAATTATAGGATACGGAGCTACTTCAGATGGATCAGATATGGTGATCCCTTCTGGAGAAGGTGCTATGCGTTGCATGAAGATAGCATTAAAAAATGTAAATATACCAATAGATTATTTAAACACACATGGAACTTCAACAATAATTGGTGATATTAAAGAACTATGGGCGATTCGAAAAACTTTCAAAAATAATAAGCCTATGTTATCTTCTACTAAATCTATGACAGGGCATTCTTTAGGAGCAGCAGGCGTGCACGAAATAATATTTTCAATACTCATGTTAAACAATAATTTTATTGCTCCTAGTATTAACATTGAAAATTTAGATAAAGAAGCTCTAGATATGAACATAATTACTAAATATTTAAAATGTGATCTTAATACTGTCATGAGTAATAGTTTTGGTTTCGGCGGTACTAATGCAAGTTTAGTACTAAAAAAATATAAAAATTGATTTATCTAAAATTATTTGATCTTGATGAAAAATTATTTTTAATAAAATATTTATTTATTAAATAGTACAACAATCTTTTTTATAAAGATATTCAAAATTTCTTATACAAGAAACAATATTTATTGTTTACAAATTTAATTTTGTTTATTTTAAATTTTTTCAAAAAATTTTAAATTTTATTTAAATAACAAAAATATCTATTCTTTAACAAAGAAGAAATAATATAAAAATTGAAAATTTTAAATTGTTTATTTTTTAATATTTATGCCAATTTTTAATTAATAAAATTATTTTTATACCAATTAAAAAATTAAATTTTTCACTTCTTATAAAGAATTTAAAAAAATTAATTTTTAAAAATATTTATTTTCAAAAAAATTATAAATTATTTTTTAAATTCAAAAAAAATTTTACTATTAAAAAATAAAATTATAAAAATTTTTTTTATTAAAAATATTTAAAAATAAAAATTATAAAACTAAAATATTTTATTTTTTTTATTAAAAAATATATATAAAAAAAATAAATAAAATAAAAAATAGATTTTTTTAAAATTATAATTAATAAATTTTCGTAAATGTTTTGAACATATATCATATTAGTGTTTAATTTATTTATTAAAATTGAAAATATATTAATATTATCTTATATAGATAATCACTTTATTTTAAGATAAATTTAATTTTTTTTAACTAAAAAAATAATTTTAATTCATTTTTATTTAAAAAATTGATAATTAAAACAATTTTTTTTTAAATAAAATCTATGCTAAAAAATAATACTTAATATATAAAATTAACTAAATAATATTTAAAAAGAGATAAAATAATGAATAAATCAAGCGATATATCAGTTATGGTAGAATCATTATCACGTATTTATCATCGATTAAGAAAAGAAGTAAATGGTCAATTAGTTACTGAAGGTCTATCAATGTCAAAAATGAAAATTTTACATCTTATTACTACTGGAAAAACTAGCGCAACTGACATTAAGAATTATATGGGATTTTCTTCGCGTACAGTTGTCACTGTTTTAGATGCATTAGAAAAAGAAGAAATGTTAAAAAGACAACAAAGTCCTACGGATAGAAGAGTCAAATACGTATACATTACGGAAAAAGGTTTAGAAAAGTTAAAAATCGCCGAACATACTCATAAAATTATTTTGAATCGAATTTTTTCTCCATTATCTCCAATTCAATTAGAACAATTTAGAGAAGTTTGTGACACTTTAGAATCTCGAAAACAATAGTAAATTTAATATTTTAAAAAAAATAATTTTTTATTATATTTAACTTATATTTTTTATCAAAAAATAGATATTTTTTGATTTTAATAATATAAAATAACTTATTAAAAATTTTTTATGCATACTAATAAAACGAGCGGTCAACTTAAAAAATGAACGCTCGTAAAATAAAAAAATAAATTATCTTTTTTTATAAAATATTATATAAAATATACTATTATAAACTCATTGTTCTATTCTTTTTTTTATATGTTGAAAAATATATCTTTTATTATAAGCGCACCAAGTGGTACTGGAAAATCAAGTTTAATTCAATCTTTTTTAAAAACAAATTTAGGACATAATTTTAGATTAATAACATCATATACTACGAGAAATATACGTTCCGAAGAAATTCACGGAAAAGATTACTTCTTTATATCAAAAAGCAATTTTAAAAAAATGATTATCGAAAAAAATTTTTTAGAATATACTTATATATTTGGAAATTATTATGGAACACCTTTAAAAAATGTTAATAATCAAATAAATAACGGATTTCATATATTATTTGATACTGATTTTTATGGAATGCAAAAAATTAAGCAATATATTCCTACTTCTATTAGCGTGTTTATATTACCCCCATCTCTTCAAGAGTTAGAAAATAGATTAAAAAATAGAAATAATAAAAAAGAAATAAAAAAATATACAAACTTAAAAATTCGTATTAATCAAGCAAAAATTGATGTACAGTTTTGTAACAAATATGATTTCATCTTAGTAAATGAAAATTTTAATCAAACTTTAAACGATTTTAAATGTATTATTTCTATAAAAAAATTTCAACTTTTGAAATATAAACAGTATATTAAAAATATAATAAATCAAATATTGAAAAATTAATTTTTTTTTTTTAAAATTAAACTTTATTCAGGAAATTTTTAAATTCTCATGGCTAGAGTAACAGTTCAAAAAGCAGTAGAAAAAATTGGAAATTGTTTTGATTTAGTTTTAGTAGCAGCTCAAAGAGCAAGAGAAATTCAAATATTGGGAAAAATACCTTTAGTAGAAAAAGCAAATGACAAATGTACAGTTATTGCTCTCAGAGAAATAGAAAAAGGATTAGTAGATCAATCTACTTTTGATTAAAAAGTTTATTTGTCCTCTAAAAAAATATTTAAAATACAAGGTTAAACTAATTATTTATTTTATTTTTTTCTCATTATAAATTACATGCTTTCTAGCGATAGGGTCAAATTTTTTTATTTTTATTTTTTTGTTACCAGAAGATTTATTTCTTGTGGTAGTATAAAAATGAGAAGTTCCTGCTGAAGATATTAACTTAATTATTTCTCTTTTAGATTTAGACATAATCTATAAATTTTTTTATTCTTTGATAATACTTTATTTATACCATATTTATCTATTAAACGCAATCCTTTGTTAGAAATACGCAAATTAATGAATTTCTTTTCTTTTTCTATCCAAAATCGATGAAAATGTAAATTTGGAAAAAATTTTCTTTTTTTTGCATTCATTGCATGAGAACGTCGATTACCGCTTAACGGTTTTTTTCCTGTTATTTGACAAATTTTTGACATAATATGTATGCGCCTTTCAAAATTTGAGTTTTATAATTTTATTGTAGTAATCAAATATTCATTAAATTTACATTGATGTAATTAAAAATAAGTTATATATTACAATTAATAAAAATTAGAATATTTATGCATTAAATATTCAATCAAAATTAATTTTTTTTATTAAAACATATCTTTTATTTAAAGTAAAAGTTTTTAATATAGTAACAATTGAAATATTTAAATATTATGCACGATAAAATTCTATTTGATTTATTAAAATCTACGAGCATATTATAATACTACACTAGTATATGCAAATGAAAGAATTAATAAACAAAAATATTTTGCTAGGTATAAGCGGCAGTATTTCGGCTTATAAATCACTCGACTTGATACGTAAATTACAAGATCAAGGCGCAAATGTACGCGTAGTTATGACAAGATCAGCACAGTCTTTTGTAACACCATTAAGTGCTGCAATATTATCTAATCATGATGTTACGACTGATAATAACTTTAATAAAAACTATACTGTTAATCATATCGCAATTTCTAAGTGGCCAGATTTAATTATTATAGCACCAGCAACTGCAAATATATTAGCTAAATTGTCATCCGGAATCTCTGATGACGTATTGAGTGCGATCTGTTTAGCTACTAATTCCACAATTGCAATATCACCTTCAATGAATACTAATATGTATTTAGCATCTGCCACACAAGAAAATTTAAAAAAACTAAATGCTCGCGGTATTTTATGTTGGGGTCCAGAATATGGCATTCAAGCTTGTGGAGATTGCGGATTAGGTCGAATGTTAAATATATCAGAATTGCTTGTATTAACAATTAAATATTTTAAATCTCATAATTGCGCTACAAAAAATTTAAAAATATTAATTACAGCAGGGCCTACTCGAGAACGCATTGATCCAGTACGTTTTATTAGTAATTATAGTTCCGGCAAAATGGGTTTCGCAATTGTTAAAGCCGCAATAGAAGAAGGTGCGCAAGTTACTTTGATTTCAGGCCCTGTAAGCTTACCTACACCGAAAGGAATTTTTAAAAAAATCAACGCTATAAGCGCATTCGATATGTATAAAGCAGTGATGTTATCTATCAATAATCAAGATATTTTTATTGCTTGTGCAGCTATTACAGATTATCGTGTAGAAAATTTTTCTATTCAAAAAATAAAAAAAAAGCACAACAAACAATTAACACTAAAATTTATCAAAAACCCAGATATTTTGTCTGAAGTAGCTTCATTAAAATATAATAAACGTCCTTATATTGTAGGATTTTCTGCAGATACAGAAAACATAAAAAAAAATGCTCAAGAAAAACGTATTCGAAAAAATATAGATTTAATTTGTGCAAACGATATTTCAAAACCTAATCAAGGCTTTAATAGTAACTATAATGAATTACATTTATTTTGGAATCAAGGAAATATGATATTATCTATAAAAAATAAAATATCTCTTGCAAAAAAATTATTACATCAAATTATTGTTTTTTATGAAAAAAAAAATAAGTATTAAAATATTAGATCATGATTTTGGAAAAAAATTTCCATTACCTCAATATTATACTAAAGGATCTTCTGGAATAGATTTACGTGCTTGTATTCGTAGTAATCTGCTAATAAAAGCTAATAATATTGCATTAATTTCTACTGGAATAGCGATGCATATTGCAGATCAAAACTTATCGGGGTTAATTTTACCAAGATCCGGACTGGCGCATAATCACGGTATAGTACTGTCGAATACGGTTGGCGTAATTGATTCAGATTATCAAGGTCCAATTTATCTATCCGTATTAAATAGAAGTAAGAAAGATTTTTTAATTTCTCCGGGAGATAGAATTGCTCAAATAATATTTGTTTGTATATCCCAAGTTTATTTAGATATAGTAACTGATTTTTGTCATCATACTGAAAGAAAAGATTCAGGTTTAGGTCATTCAGGAATTAAGTAATTTCAAAATCATATTCCATATTTTATTTTATATTGCTTAATAGAGCATAGATCTGTTGTATGTACAATGTTTTTATTTTGTTCCAAAAACAAAATTAAATCTGTTAGTTTAATAATTGATTTTATTTTAAAATTAAAATTTTTTTGTAAATTTTTTATTGCAGATTGTTTGTATAGATCTTGCTCTTGACGGTCTAAAGCGATAATCATTCCTGATAAATGAATCTCACTAGGATTCATAATGCTTATAATTTTTTGAATAGTTGACCCAGAAGTAACAACATCATCCATAAGAATAATTTTACCTTTTGGTCGTTTTCCAACAATTAATCCTTTTTCTCCATGATTCTTATATTCTTTTCTATTAAAACAAATACAAACATTTTGATTATAATCATACGACAAAATAATAGAACTCGATAATGCAATAGCAATACCCTTATAAGATAAACCAAATAACATATCATAAGAAATTTTTGATTCTAGCAAAGTTTTTACGTACATTTTTCCTAAAAAAATTAAATCTTTTCCGCTATTAAATTTACTTATATCAAAAAAATAAGGACTAATACGTCCAGACTTCAGTATAAATTTACCAAATTGTAATGCGTTTTTATCTATCGCATATCGAATAAATTCATATTGATAATTTTTCATAGAAATCCGTATTATTAAAAAATAAGTTAAAAAACATTCAATAATTTATAGTCATATTAAAATCGGCATGAAAGGATTTGAACCTCTGACCTCCGACACCCCATATCGGTGCGCTACCAGGCTGCGCTACATGCCGTATTATTTAAAATAAATTAATTTTTTTCAAATTTTTTTGAATTAAAAAATAGTTTTCATTATAATAAATATATTTAAAATTTTTATATCAAAAATACTGTGTATTGTAATTTCTTTAAAAAAATTTTACAACATATAAAATGGAACAAATCATATTTGTTAGCATTTAGTGGTGGATTAGATTCTACAGTTTTATTAAACATTTTATCAAAATGTATAAATACTTCAAAAGAAAAATTACATAAAAAAACACTAAAAATCCGAGCTATACATATTAATCATGGTTTACATAAACAATCTTCTGTTTGGGAAAAACATTGTTCTTTGCAATGTATAAAATATCAAATTCCTTTTAAATCCATCCAAATATCTATAAAAGATTTTTCAGGAGGATTAGAAGCTGCAGCAAGACGTGCACGTTATCAAGCATTATTTAATAATTTAAAATCTTCAGAAATTTTGCTAACTGCTCATCATCAAAATGATCAGATAGAAACTTTTTTTTTATTATTAAAAAGAGGAAGTGGGCCGCATGGTTTATCTGGAATGCAATTACATACAAGATATAAAAAAAATAATATCTTCAGACCATTTTTGTTATTTAAAAAAAGCGATATAAAGTTGTACGCCGTTAAAAATAAATTAGAATGGATCGAAGATTCAAGCAATGCCGATATTAAATATGATAGAAATTTCTTACGTATAAAAATAATTCCTGTATTACTAAAACGTTGGCCAAATTTAATAAATTCTATTGCTAATAGTATGAAGCTATGTTACGACCAAGAACAATTATTATATGAATGTTTACAAGAATCTCTGGATCATTTAATTTTAGCTGATGGCTCATTAAATTTTACTGAAATATTACATATGAGTAAAATAAAAAGATATTTTATTTTGCGTAGTTGGTTTTCAAAAAATTGTATGCATATGCCATCAATTAAACAAATTACTTATATTTGGAAAAACATTATTCTTAGCAAAATAGATGCTCAATCTGAATTAAAAATTGAAAAAAAAATTGTTAAAAGATTTAAAAAAAATTTATATTTTGTATCTGATCAATTAAAATCACCAAAAAAAGAAATTTCTTTATCCGTAAAAGAAATTTTTCATACCAAAAAAGTTTACTTACCACTAGATTTAGGTATTTTATTCTTTAAACCTATCATATTTAATGAACAATTAATAAAAAAACTACAATATTTAAAAGAAAAAAATTTCTTAACTAAAAACTATGAAAATACATTAAGTTTTTTTTTAAAAAATAAATTTCAACGTATTCAAGAAAACATTTTTTATTTAAAAAATAGATGCATTACCATCGTAAAATATCCACATTTTTATAAAAATATATTTTTAAAATTTAAAAATACTCAGAATATCTTATATATGCGTAAATCTATTAATAAAAAATTAAAGCATAACTCGATTCCTCCTTGGGAGAGGAGTCGAATTCCGCTTTTATTTTACGATAACAATTTAATTTCTGCTCTTAGTGTATTTATTACTCCATCGGGATATACAAAAAAAGATAATCAAGCAATTTTGTTATATTGGAAAAAATATAAAGTTATTAAATAAATTTAATATAAATTTATTTATTTTTGAATTCCATAATACTTAAGAAAATAGTTGATTTTAGGTTTTCTTTTTTTAAATTTAAAAAATAAAATTAATGGATCTTCTGATCCTCCTTTAGATAAAAATGTTTTAAGAAAACGTTTTCCTATTTTAGGATTTAAAATTCCATATTTTTCAAATGTTGACCAAATATCTAACGATAGTGTGTTAGCCCATAAATAACTATAATATCCAGATGCATATCCTCCGGAAAATATATGACTAAAAGTATTAGGAAAACATTCCCAATGAGCTCTTGGGGTAACAGAAATTTTGTTTTGTACTTGTTCGAGTATTTTATTTATTATATTTTGATCTTCTTTATCAAAAGAAGATAATAAGTGAATATTTAAATCAAACAAAGAAAACTCTAATTGACGTAAAATAAACAAGCTAGATTGATAAGATCGCATTTTTGATAAATTTTGAATAATAGATTTTGGTAACTTTTCATTAGTTTGATAATGTTTAGAAATTAACCGAATTGATTCTGGATGCCAACAATAATTTTCCATAAGCTGACTGGCGATTTCAACAGAATCCCATGGAATTCCATTAATTCCTGATACTCCGAGGGTTTCTACTGAGGTTAATAAATGTTGTAAATTGTGTCCAAATTCATGAAATAATGTTACTACTTCTTTATGTAATAACAAGCTGGGACAATTTTTATATGGTTTACTAAAGTTGCATATAATATATGTTATAGGTTTCTCTAAACTACCGTCTGATAAACGCATGCGACTGGAATAAAAATCCATCCAAGCCCCATCTTTTTTATTTTTTCGACTATATAAATCTAAATAAAAACCTCCGAGAACTTGTTTTTGATTGTTAATAATTTCAAAAAAACGTACATTTTTGTCCCAAATATCTATATTTTTTTTTTCTATTATATAAACTTTATAAAGAGATTCGACTATTGTGAATAATCCATGTAAAACTTGATTTTCTGGGAAAAAAACACGTAATTTTTCTTCGTCAATTTTAAAATAATGTTTTTTTTGTTTTTCACTGTAATATGCAATATCCCATGGATTAAGAATATTTTTTTTGTAATTTTTTTTAACAAATTCATTTAATTTTTTTATTTCTAAAATTCCAATAGAATGTGTTTGATGATATATTGCATCTATAAATTTTAATACTTTTTTAGGGGATTTTGCTGTTTTTTTCATTAAAGATAATTCGGCATAATTTTTAAATCCTAGTATTTTTGCTAATCTATAACGTAATAACAAAATTTTATTAATTAATGGTCCGTTATCCCAATTTTTGAATTGTGGGTTTTGATCTGATGCACGCGTGTGATAAGCGTAATATATTTCTTTTCTTAAATTTGAATTGTGACAATGTGTTAATATAGATATATAATTAATATGATTTAATTTTAAAATCCATCCAGATTTATCATTTTTTTGAGCATTTTTTTTTGCTTGATCGATTATATTATCTGGAATTCCTGATAGCTCTTCTTTATTGATTATATGCTTACTCCAACTTTGCATTGAATCTAGTATATTATTGCTGTATAACATACTTATAGATGCTAATTCAATTATAATTTCGGAAAATTTTTGTTTTTTTTCTTTAGATAAATTTACTCCTGATAATTCAAAATCTAAAACAGTATCGTTAATATATTTTTTTTGTTCTATGTTTAAAATTTTATATTGATTACTATTTTTTAGCTTAATAAAGGCTTCGTATAATTTATAATTTTGACCAATCCAGGTACTATATTCCGAAATTAGCATTAAACTTTTTTTATATTCATTTCGAAAACTTATCGTATTATTTATTAAATATAAATGAGAAATGGGAGACCAAACTTTATTTAAATAATTTTCTAATTCTAAAAATGGTTGACACAAATTTTTCCAAGAAAATTGAGATATTTCCGTTAAAATATGATAAATATTTTTATGGCATTTTTTTAATGCTGTCTGAACAGCAGGCAATACATGATGTGTTTGAATTAAAGAAAATTTAGGTAAACTTGATGTAAAAAGTAACGGGTTTTCCATTTTGATAATCCTAATATAATAATTTAATTAAAGTTTTAGTATTTTTACAAATTATATTTTTTTACAATTAAATAAAATATTAAAAGTTTATTTTATTAATATAAATATATTATACTCCATAATCAGAAATTACTTCCAGTACGCCGTTAATAATAAATTGTACTCCCATGCAAACTAATAAGAATCCCATTAATCTAGAAATTGCTTCTATACCACTAGAACCTATTACATGCATAATAGCACTAGAACTACGTAAAGCAATCCAGACTATTATACTAATAATAAAAAAAACTAAAACTGGTGCTAAATCACTAATCCAGGATGAAAAATAAATATCTTCGTTTACTGTGGATACCCAACTAATAATCATAGCTATAGTACCTGGACCAGCAGTGCTTGGCATAGCTAAAGGTACAAAAGCAATATTTGTCATTTTATTTTTACATGGATATTTAATTGTACTTTTTTTACGATGAGGTTCTTCATCTGAAGATGTAGAAAATAACATTCTAAATCCTATAAAAGAAACAATCAACCCTCCAGCGATTCTTAATCCTGAAATAGAAATACCAAATGTACTTAAAACTAATGTACCAGCATAAAATGTAACCATCATAATTGCGAAAACATATACTGACGCCATTCTAGCTTGTTGATTGCGTACTTCAGGTGTCATATTTTTGCTTAAACTTAAAAATAAAGCTACTGTAGTAAGTGGATTAACCAATGGCAAGAGTACCATTAAACCTAGACCGACGGCTTTAAATAATTCAAACATATAAATTCGTGTCTCCTAGACAATTTGATACTTTGCTTGCGCAATATTTTATCAGAAATAAATTGATAATTTTGAACATCGATTGAATATAATAAGCAAATTTTAATAACATAGGTTATGATTAAATAAATACAATATTTATTTAAAATTATAAAATTTTTAATTGTATTTGTATGTGACTATTCTAATATTATACTGTTTACTTAGTACACCTTGTCTATTTTAATATATATAATAAGTAATTATATTCTATATTAATAAATATTATTTTTGAAAAAAGAAATATATTTATCTTTTTTTTTAAATAATTTAAAATTAAATTTTTAGTGATTAAAAAAATTATTTATAGTATAAACAATAGTCATTTAAATTTTATTTAAAAAAAATTTTATATCTCTATATCATAAAATATTTTATAAGTGAACATTATTCATGTTTGAAAAAATTTTATGTAAATTCATAATTAAAATTTTTTTATAAATCTTTATTAAAGATGACATACTCATATTTATTGTGAAAAATAAATTTAATAAATAAAAATACTCACAATATTAACAATTTTTTATATATTAAAAAACTTAAAAATGTTTATTTATAATTTATATGAAATATTAAAATTAAAATATATAAAATATTTTTTATTTTAAAATGTACAATTAAATTTTAATTACGTATTCTATGCAAATTTAAGCAAATAATATGCTTGTATAATTGGCGAGTAGGTAGAGATGTGTAAAATTTTATTTAAAAAATTTAAATAGTATGAAAAGCCGATTTTTAATGCCCGAAGACGGAATCGAACCGTCGACACAAGGATTTTCAGTCCTTTGCTCTTCCAACTGAGCTATTCGGGCAAATAATTTTTGTAAATTTTTAATTTAAAAATCTTTTTGCTAAAAAACATTAAAAATTTTTAAAGTTTTAAGAATTTCGAACGTTATTTTAACATAGTTTAAAAAACTAGAAAATAATTATATGCTTAAATTCTAATATGCTATATTTTTTTTAATCCATCTTTTATAATTTTTTTCTATACTATCGGTAGACAACACAATAAGTTCTGGAATATCGTATGGATGCAAATTTTTAATTGCTGTAAAAATATGATTTTTTAACATCAAATTACTTTTTATTAAAATTTGTACTTCTTTTTTTTTTGTTAAAGTGTTATTCCAATAGTAAAATGAAGTAGCTCCTGATAATTGTGTAATACAAGCCGCTAATTTATTTTTTAATAAATACTTAATGCTAGATTGTGCAGATTCAAAATCTGGGAAAGTGCATAACACTATACAGATAGTGCTTTTTTTTAGAATTATATTTTGAGATAAATTATGCGTATTATTCATATTCGTTTCTCTTTTAAAGTATAAAACTGACTTAAATCATATCATTAAACAACTTTTATAATGAATTTTATGCTAAAATATCGTCTGAATTCTTTTTTATCTTGTACTGAGGATGTATCAAATTTTGAAAAGAAAAAATGTTATTAATTTCTTTTTCTGTTAGAAAACCTTTTTCTAACACAACTTCTTTTACACTTTTACCACTTTCAGAGCAAATTTTTCCAATAATATCCCCGTTATGATGACCGATAAACGGATTTAAATAAGTCACTATGCCAATAGAATTGGATACGTATGATTCACAAATTTTTTTATTCACAGTAATTCCATCTATACAGCGATCTTTTAGAGATTGCATAGCATTTTTTAAAATATTGATGGATTCAAAGATGGCTTGACTGATTACAGGTTCCATAGCATTTAATTGTAATTGACCAGCTTCTGCAGCCATTGTTACGCAAGTATCATTTCCGAAAACTTTAAAACATACTTGATTCACTACTTCTGGTAATACAGGATTAATTTTAGCAGGCATAATAGAAGAACCAGCTTGTAATTCAGGTAAATTAATTTCATTCAATCCAGATCTCGGACCAGAAGACAATAGTCTCAAATCATTACAAATTTTAGATAATTTAACAGCTAATGTTTTTAAACCTCCATGAACAGTAGAATATATGCCACAATCATAATTTGCTTCAATTAAATCTTTAGCTGGGATACATGGTATACCACTAATTTGAGAAAGTTTTTTGACAACAACTTTTTGATATCCTTTAGGAGTATTTAATTTAGTGCCAATTGCAGTTCCTCCAAGATTGACCTGTAACAAAAGTTTCGCAATATATAACAGATTCATTTTTTCTTTTTTTAAAGATGTGTTAAAAGCATAAAATTCTTGACCTAAAGTCATTGGAACGGCATCTTGTAATTGAGTGCGGCCCATTTTGATTATTTTAGAAAATTCTTTCGCTTTATTTTTTAAACTAGATGTTAAATATGTAATCGTTTTAATTAATTGTATTAAAGATGTATAAATTGCTAATCTTAATCCTGTAGGATACGCATCATTTGTAGATTGACTAAGATTTAAATGATCATTAGGATGTAAAAATTGATATTCTCCTTTTTTATGACCCATAATTTCTAAACCAATATTAGCTAAAACTTCATTAATATTCATATTTACTGAAGTTCCCGCACCACCTTGAAACGCATCTATTGGAAATTGATTATATATATTGTTTTTACTTAAAAGTTGATCGCATGAAGCAAAAATAATTTTTGCAATTTCTTGAGACAAAATTTGAAATTCTAAATTAGCTATTGCTGATGCTTTTTTTACTATCACCATACTGCGTATTAGTTCTGGATAATCGTTTATAGTCATTTGACTAATTTTAAAATTTTCACTAGCGCGTAGTGTATGAATTCCGTAATAAGCTGTATGGGGAATTTCTCGTGTCCCAATAAGATCTTTTTCAATACGAACAGAATTTGACATGATCGATCCTCGATAGTAATATAATAATACACATTATGTTATTCTAAATTAAATGTACGAAGCACTTTTTATTTTAAATAAATAAAAATTTTATTAACTTTATTTTTGAATTATTATTTTTATAGTATTTAAAAAAATTTAAACATATATAAAAAAAATAAAAATCTTTTAAAATTATCAAACACTTAGTTGGGAATGATTTAATTTTTATTATTAATTATATTTGTAAAAAATATTTAATTTATAAAAATTAATCAATATTTAAAAAAATTTAATGCAATTTTAAATTTTTATTCAAAAATAAAAAATTAAAATCTTCTTTTTATTATTTATCATAATATTTTTAAAAAAATCGATAATAACTATTCGATTTAAAAAAATAATTAAATTATAACTATTATAATAATAAATAAAAAATAATTTAATTAAGTTAGTAAAAAATAAAAATAATTTTAATAAATCAAATTATATTTTTTTTTAAAATATAATGTAATTATATTAAATTTTTTTTCAGTTTTTATTAAATTAAATAAATCTTGTTTATTTTTTAGAAAATTTAAAATAAATACTTACTATTTAAGATACATTTAAAAATTTATTGTTATCAGTAAATAAAAAGTTGAAATAATATTTTAAATATTAATATTTAATTTGATAAATTTCAACTTTATACATTGTTAAAAAAAATTATAAATTTATTCAATAAATAAATGTATTAATTTATTTTTTAAATAACAATTTTAAGAGATATCTGCATGTAATATTTTATTAATTTTTATTTTTTTTTTAGTATAACAGTCGGTTTTTTTAATAATAACAGCGCAACTTATATTAAATTTTTTGTTCTCAGAAGGTAAGCTACCTGGAATTACAACTGAACCGCTAGGTACGCGTCCATAGTAAATTTTTTGATGCATAGCATCATAAATTTTTGTACTTTTTCCAATAAAAACGCCCATAGAAATTACTGAATTAGATTCTATAATTACGCCTTCTACAATTTCTGAACGGGCTCCAATAAAACAATTGTCTTCGATGATAGTTGGATCGGATTGTAATGGTTCTAAAACACCACCAATTCCTACGCCTCCTGAAATATGTACATTTTTGCCAATTTGTGCACATGATCCAATAGTAGACCAAGTATCTATTGTAGATCCTTCGTCTATATATGCACCGATATTAATATATGATGGCATTAATACGCTATTTTGAGAAATAAATGCACCTTTACGCACGCAAGCATTAGGAACCACTCTAATGTTTGCACATTTAAAATCTGAATAATTCCATCTAGAAAATTTCATTTCTATTTTATCAAAAAATCGCATATTTTCTGAAATAATTAAATGATTTTTAAAAATATGAAATGCAAGTAATATTGCTTTTTTTATCCATTTATGTGTAATCCATATTCCATTTTTTTTTTCCGCTACTCTGATTTTACCTTTATCTAGTAAATTAATTACAGTAGTCACTGTTTTTTTTAAAATTGGACAAATGTTCTTTGATTTAAGAGAATTTTGATTTTTAAATGCAGTATTAATTATTTTTTTTAAATTATTCATTATAAATATTCTATGCAAATTTAGTTATCTCGTGATATATTATATTAATATATTTTCATATGAACGCAGCGTCATTACTTTGCTCCCATTTTGTGTCACTAAAATAGTATGTTCGTATTGCGCAGATAAACTTCCATCTCTAGTTTTTACGGTCCAACCGTCAGGCATTGTATATACGTAACGCGATCCTGCATTAATCATAGGTTCTACTGTAAATATCATGCCTGGTTTTAATATTATTTCTTGATCATAAGCATCATAATGTAATATTTGTGGGGGTTCGTGAAAATTTTTTCCAATACCATGTCCGCAGTATTCTCTTACTACTGAATAATTATTAGATTCGACATATTGTTGAATTATTTTTCCAATTTCTCTCAATTTTATACCTGGACGAATACTTTTAATAGCTAAATATAAACTTTTTTTTGCTATTTTACATAGATGTAATCCTTTGGTATTTTCTGTATCAACACAAAACATTTTTGATGTATCACCATAATATCCATCCTTCACTATCGCAACATCAATATTTAAAATATCTCCTGAATTTAATATGGTTTTTTGATTTGGAATACCATGACAAACTACGTCATTAATTGAAATGCATACTGATTTTGGAAAGCCACAGTATCCTAGTGCTGCAGGAAAAGCATTTTGATTCTCTGTAATATATTTATGGCATATTGAATTTAATTCTTCCGTACTAATACCTGGTTTAATATGTTTAGAAATCTTTTCTAATATTTTTGCTGCTATTGTACAAGATTGTTGTATTTTAAAAATATCATATGATGATTTAATATCAATAGACATGCGCAACATCCGTATTGAAGTAAATATCAATTTTAAAAAATATTTTATTTTTATCAGATAAAATTGATCTTTGCTGAAATTTAATTAATTATTTTATAATATGAATATACTAAATTTTAAATAAAATTAAATATTTTTTTTAAATTTTTATTAACATTTTGCTGATACAATATGTATATTTAACACTAAAAATCAGTTTAATTGAACATTGTTTGTTTTATTTTTATTTTGAATTAAAATCAAGGATAAAAAAATGATAAATTTATCTATACGAAATATGATTCAATCAGGTGTACATTTCGGACACCAATCTCGTTACTGGAATCCAAATATGAAACCTTTTATTTTTGGAAAAAAAAACAAGATACATATTATTGATTTAGAAAAAACGTTGATTATGCTTAATCAAGCTATGCTAGAACTAGCTAAAATATCGCGCCGAGGTGGAAAAATTTTGTTTGTCGGTACTAAACGAGCTGCATCAAAATCTATAAAAAAATTTGCTAAAGATTGCAACCAATTTTTCGTGCATCATAGATGGTTAGGAGGTATGTTAACAAATTGGAAAACTGTAAGACAGTCTATTCGATACTTAAAAGATCTTGAAATACAATCTCAAGATGGAACATTTGAAAAATTAACTAAACGTGAAGCTTTAATTAGAACACGTACTTTAAATAAATTAGAAAATAGTTTAGGTGGAATTAAACATATGGGTGGTTTACCTGATGCACTTTTTATTATTGATGCAGAATATGAAAAGATCGCTATACAGGAAGCATATAAGTTGGGTATTCTTACATTTGCCGTAGTTGATACAAACTCAAACCCTGAGAAAGTTAACTTTATTATTCCAGGAAACGATGATGCGATACGTGCCATTAATTTATATTTATCTGTTGCTGCACAAACTGTTCAAAAAGCAAAATTAAATAAATCAGACGAATTAAGTCAAAAGTATATTTAAAATATTTATATTATTCTAAACAAGTTTTTTATTATTAGGTTAATTACTATGAAAAATAAAATCTCTTCACTCGTAAAAATTATGAGAGAACGTACTAATTTAGGAATTTTAGAATGTAAAAAATCGTTAATAAAAGCTGATGGCGACATTGATCTTGCAATACAATATGCACGAAAATCAGGATTAATAATATCAAAACAAAAACATTCTATTCAATCTATAAATAGCGGTATTATTTTATCAAAAATAAATAAAGAAAAAAAAATTGGTATACTTGTTGAAATAAATAGCGAAACTGATTTTGTTGCAAAAAATTTAATTTTTGAAACTTTTGGAAGTGAACTGGCTTATACAGCACTTAAAAAAAGAATTTCAGATATTGATATTTTGAGAAATTTATTCAAAAATAAAATAGAGTCTTTAACTTTACAATTCGGAGAAAATATTAATATCAGACGCATAAAATTATTGTGTGGCGAAAACTTAGCTTCTTATATGCACTTTCAAAAAATCGGAGTCATAGTTGATTATAGTAATATAGATGAAAAATTAAATCAAAAAATTGCCATGCATATAGCGGCAAGTAATCCTAAATACATTAATGTTAATTGCATTCCAAAATATATAATAGATCAAGAATATAAAATATATTTAGAATATGCTTTAAATTTAAGAAAATCACAAATAATTGCTGAAAAAATTGCTCATGGTCGTATGCAAAAATTTTTTGAAAGTGTTGCACTAGAAGAGCAAAATTTTATTTTTAATCCTGAAAAAAAAATTAAATCTATTTTAGATAAAAATAATATATGTGTTATTAATTTTATTAGATTTGAATTAGGAGAAAAATATTAGTTTAATTTTATAAATAAAAAATTCTAATTTATTTTAAAAATCAAATATATTACAATTAAGATTTACAGTTTTTAAATTATATATATAAATTTCGTTATGTTATTTTCATTAATAAATTTAAAAGATGAAAATATAAATTAATTTTACATAAAAAATTAATTTATATTTATATGAAAAAAATTTTTTTTATATAAAACTATTTTATATAAAAATTTTTAATTTATATTTACATAAATATTATTTTAAATAAAAATAAAATTTTACTCTTTTTTTTAAAAAAAAATAAGATGATAACGTGAACAGTATAAATATTAAGTATATAAAAAAATTTTTTTAAAGTTTTATTTAATGAATTTAAGATACACACCAATTATTTACAAAATATTTGTTATTATATAGAATTATAGTATTTAATAACTTATTTATTTCAGGGAAATAGTGTGATTCGCGAGATTTATAAAAATGCAAATTTACGCATGAAAAAATCAATAAATTTTTTTATAGAAAACATTTCTAAAATTCGTACCGATCGAGCTTCTCCCGAATTAATAAATAATATTCAAGTAGATTACTTCGGGAAAAAATTACCCCTAAATAAATTATCTAGAATTATGATAGAAAATTGGAATACCTTAGTGTTAACAATTTTTGATGCAAATAATATTAAAAAAATTGAACAAGCTATTTTGTCTACAAATCTTGGGTTAACACCAAAAATATATCATAATTCTATTCGCGTAATCTTTCCGAAATTAACTGAAGAACGTCGATTAAAATTAATACAATTAATTCGAAAAGAATCAGAAAAAAATATTATATCTGTTCGAAACATTCGTCGCAATATCAATGAAAAAATAAAATATTTAACTAAAAAAAGTATAATTAACAAAGATGAAGAAAAAAAATTTCAAAACCAAATTCAAAAATTAACTAACGATACAATACAAGAAATAAAAAAACTGCTTTTAAAGAAAGAAAATGATCTTAATTTAAAAAATTAAATTTTTTTTAAAAATAACTTCGATTAAAAAAATAAATTAATATAAAAAATTTTTATACAAATTTATTATTTTTTAAATAATTCTGTTTTGTTTATAAAACTTAATATGAAAACTAAAAGTATAACAATTTTGGGAAGTACCGGTTCAATTGGAATTAATACTTTAGATATAATCAATAAAAATTTGGACATATTTTCAATTTATGCACTGATAGCATATGGAAATAATATAGATTTAATGACTCATCAGTGTTTAAAATATCAACCAAATTACGTATGTACTATAAATTCATTATCTGCCAAATTACTTCAAAATAATTTATTATATCATAAATGCAGAACATCTGTTTTATTTGGATCAAAAAATGCATGTCAATTATCTTCTTCAGAAGATATGGATACTTTAGTAGCTGCTACAGTAGGACTATCTGGAATATTCTTTATATTTGCTGCAATTAAATCAGGAAAAAAAATACTTTTAGCAAATAAAGAAATTTTAGTATCATGTGGTGACTTTTTTATGAAACAAATAAAAAAATATGATGCATTTTTATGCCCAATAGATAGCGAACATAACGCTATTTTCCAAAGTTTACCTATCAATATGCAGAAAAAGTTAGGTGATTGTGAATTATTAGAAAAATGTAAAATTTCTGGAATTATTTTAACCGGTTCTGGAGGACCTTTCAGAAAAGTTCCTTTGGATAATTTGCACACAATGACACCGCAGCAAGCATGTGCACATCCAAATTGGAGTATGGGTAAAAAAATTTCTATAGATTCTGCTACTATGATGAATAAAGGACTCGAGTATATTGCAGCACGTTTATTATTTCAAGCTAATCCAGAACAAATTGAAATACTACTGCACCCACAATCTATTATTCATGCTATGGTAAGATATATTGACGGTAGTATATTTGCTCATATGAGTATGCCCGATATTAAAACTTCTATTGCCTATGGATTAGGTTATCCCGAACGTATATTTTCTGGTACTACAGAAATAAATTTTTTTCAATTAAATCATTTAAATTTCGAACATATTAGTAAAAAAAGATATCCTTGTTTTTATTTAGCCATCAAAGCAAGTGAGTACGGGCAAGGAGAAATTATAACATTAAATGCTACAAATGAAGTTGCAGTAGAATCTTTTTTATTGAATCAAATTAAATTTACAGACATTGCAAAAATTAATGAATATGTTTTAGAAACATTCAAAATATCGCAACCTAATAATATAGAAGAAATTTTGTTTATTGATACACAAGTTCGTAAATATACGAATCAATATATTAAATTAAACAAGTTTAATTAACTAATTTTTTAAAATTTAAAATAAAAATTATTTAATTAAAAAGAACAATATAAAGAGTATTAAATATACAAATATTCATAAATAAATTTAATATCAACATTTTCAGGATAAAAATGTTATTAGAACAACATAATATTATTAATCAACCACGGCATATTGCCATCATAATGGATGGAAATGGACGTTGGGCAAACAATAGAGGAAAAATGCGTATATTTGGTCATAAAGCAGGATTAGAATCAGCAAAACGTGCTGTAAATTTTGCAATAAAACATCGTTTTAATGCACTAACTCTATATGCGTTTAGCAGTGAGAATTGGAATAGACCCAAACAAGAAGTTTCTGATTTAATGGAATTGTTTTTATATTCATTGAACCATACAATACATAGTTTACAAAAAAATAACGTGCGATTAAAAATTATCGGAGATATTTCGCAATTTAATTTACGATTACAAAAATATATTAAAAAAACTGAACAATTGACACATAAAAATAACGGTTTAAATTTAAATATTGCTGCTAATTATGGAGGAAGATGGGATATTATACAAGGCGTAAAAAAAATTGTTGATAAAGTGCAAAAAGGTAGTTTATATCCTGAGCAAATCAATGAATCTATTTTTTGTAAATTAATTTCTATGAATGAACTAATGCCAGTAGATTTAGTTATTAGAACAGGAGGAGAATATCGCATTAGTAATTTTTTACTTTGGCAAATTGCATATTCCGAATTGTTTTTTACTGATGTATTATGGCCTGATTTTAATCATGATATTTTTTCTAGTGCTATTAGCTCTTTTTTAAAACGCAAACGTCGATTCGGTCATATAGAACAAACTGTAATGTAAGATTAAAAATTATAGGAGAAAATTCTGAAATATCGGTTAATTAGCGCTGTTACTTTAGTATTATGTATAGTATATATATTATTTTTTAGTTCTAAAAGTATTTTTATTTTATCAATATTTTTAATATACTTTATAAGTCTTTGGGAATGGTGCAACATCATTGCATTAAAAAATAAAATTTATCGTATTATTTACTTTATATGCTCTTTTTTACCTTTGTTTTTTTGGAAAAATCATATTTTTCTTTTTTCTGAAATAAATGTTATAAAACAAAAATATTTAATTTATTGCGTTCTTACTATATCAAGTATATGGTGGATGATTGCTTTAGTTATATTTGCATACTATCCGAAATCTAGTTTTTTGTGGAGGAACAAAATTTTAATTCATTTGATAATAGGATGGAACATAATATTTCCGCTGTTTTTTAGTTTAATTACATTATATCAATTTAATATTGTTTCTGAAACATTAATTGGATCTTGGATAATTATGTATGTTCTAATGTTGACATTTTGTTTAGATTCAGGAGCTTATATTTGTGGTAAATTATTTGGAAAAAATATGTTTTCTAAAATTATTTCTCCAAATAAAACTTGGGAAGGAATTTTAGGAGGGACAATATTATCTTATTGTAATGCATATTTATTTTATAAAAATAAATTTATTCAAATTGACGCAACAATATTTTTTATTTCATCTTCGATTGCAATGATTTTTGGTATTATGGGAGATTTAATAATGAGCATGTTTAAAAGATATGCAAATGTTAAAGATAGCGGTTGTTTAATTCCTGGACACGGAGGTATTTTAGACAGAATAGATAGTTTAAGCGCTTCTATTCCAATTTTTACTTATTTGATCTTATCGATTTTTCGTATTTTTTAAAATTTGGGATAATAGATATGCTGCATTTTTTTTTAAATTGTTTTCTATTTTTAATTTCCATAGGAATGTTAATTACTATACACGAATTCGGTCATTTTTGGATAGCTAGGAAATTTGGTGTACATGTTGAAAAATTTTCAATTGGCATAGGAAAAGTGATTTGGAATTTTTTTGATAAAAAAGGTACTGAATATGCAATTTCTATATTCCCTTTAGGGGGATATGTAAAAATGTTAGATGTAAATTCAAATTTTACACCTAATAAAAAATTTCAAACATTTTCTGAACAATCTTTTTGGAAAAAGTTTATTATCATACTGTCAGGTCCATTACACAATTTTTTATTTTCTATTATATTGTTTTGGGGCATTTTTATGTTAGGAATGCCTTCATACAAAATTATTATTCAAGATGTCATTCCTAATTCTGAAGCTGATCAACTAGGTATTAGTGCTAATATGGAGATAAAAAAAATTAATGATATTAAAGTATTAGATTGGAATAACATTTATGAAAATTTTAAAAAAGATACAATTTTAATAAAATTAATACATCCTAACAATTTTATTACTATTGAAAAAAAGATAAAACTTAAAAATATAAAGTTAAACTTAAATTATGATGATCCTATAATAAATTTTGGAATAATTCCATTAATTCCAAATGTTAGCACTCGTATAGAATCTATTGCATTAAATTCTCCTGCTATGCAATCTGATTTTCAAAAAGATGACAAGATTATTAAAATTAATAATGTTGAGATCAAAGATTCTTGGTATTTATTATCTTATATTCTTCGTAAAAATCCTAATAAAACACTTATAATAGATATCGAACGTAATAACAAAATTATACAAAAAAAAGTTTTATCTGGTACTAAAATTGTTAATAATGTTCAAGAAGGTTTTTTGGGAATTACTCCAAAAATGCAACCGATTATAGAAAAACATAAAACACTCATATATTATAATCCAATAACAGCACTATATATGTCCTGTAAAAAAGTAGTGCATGTTATATGCATGATATTGAAAATGTTAGTAAAATTATGTATAGGTCAACTAAGCTTGAACAATTTAAGCGGACCTATTTCGATAGCAAAAGGAATGTCGGATTCTATTCATCATGGAATAGTATATTACATAATATTTTTATCACTTATTAGCATTAATTTAGGAGTTATCAATTTAATACCCGTTCCTGTTTTAGATGGAGGGCATATTTTATTTTTAATAATTGAAAAATGTTTACGCTCTCCAATACCTAAAAAAGTACAAATAATTAGTTATCAAATTGGTTTTACTATCATAATAGTATTAATGACTGTAGCAATCTTAAATGATTTTTTTAAATTAAAATAAAAATATTATTAATTTGTTAAAAAAATTAATATGTATATAAAATATTCTTATTTAATAATTTTAATATGCATCAAATTTTCTTTTGCTATTTCTCAGAACGAAAATCAGTTTGTAGTAAAAAAAATTGTTTTTCAAGGATTAGATAAAGTTCTCGAAGAACATATGTTAATAAATTTGCCAATACAAGTCGGACAAATAGCAACATCAGAAAAAATATCAGAAATAATACGAAGTTTATTTAAAACTAATTTCTTTAAAAATATTAAAATATTAAAAAATAATAATACTTTAATTATACAAGTTGAAGAATGTGCAATTATTAAAGATATTATTTTTTCAGGAAATTTCACTTTAAAAAAAAGTATATTAAAATCTTTATTACAAGATAAAAATATCCAGATCGAAGCTCCTCTATATCCTGCATCTATATTTCAAATAAAAAAAGCTTTAAAGAATTTTTATGTATTTTTAGGAAAAGAAAATACTAAAATTCACATCAATACATATTTTTTGCCAAAAAATTTGGTTACATTAAATATTAACATTCTTGAAAGTAAAAATGTTTTTATAAAAAAAATTGACATAATCGGCAATAAAAAATTTAAAAAAAAACAACTAATAAAAAAAATTGAATTATGTGAAAACAATTTTATTTCAAATTTATTTGAAACATGTATTTACAAAAAAAATCAAATTCTTCAAGCTCAAAAAGATTTACACCATTTTTACTTAAGTCGAGGATATATTGATTTTAATGTTCGATCTATAGAAACTAATATTACTGAAGACTATAAATTCGCTGATATCACTTTTAATATCTATGAAGGTGATATCTTTAAAATTTCTAAAATATTTTTTTTAGAAAATATAATTAAAACTTCAAAAGAAGTTAATATGTTTGCACAATCTATTATTAATAAAACGTATAATGAAAACAGTATTATTAAATTAAAAAATATAATTAAAAATTTTTTAGAAATACACGGTTATAACAATCCAAAAATCTTTTTAGAAATACAAAAAAATTATTCTGACTTGACTGCTCAAATTTTTGTACATATAGATCTTGGAAAGCGTTTATATGTACATCGTATTTATTTTACTGGGTATGAATCAACACGAGAAATTGTATTTAGAAGAGAATTAACACAATTGGAAGGCGATTTATTAAAGATTTCTAACGTTAAACAAGATATCAAAAAAATCAATAATCTTAAGTATGCAGAAGTAACAGATATTAAAATTGAAGATAATATAAATATTCCTAATCATGTTAACATTTATTATCATATAAAAGAACATGCAATTGGAAAAATAGATTTTGGCATAGGTTTTGGAATACGCAATGGAATACAATTTCATTTAGGAATACAAAAAGATAATTTATTTGATAACGGAAGTTTTTTACAAATGTATAGCGAAAAAAATCCTTATCAAACATATTTAGAATTATTTCTTTTGAGTCCATACCTCAAAACAAATGGATTATATTTAAAAAGCAAAATTTTTTTTAAAAATACTAATAGGTATAAAAAATATGCTGCGAAAATTAATTTACATAGTTATGGCGCAAATTTTTTTATTTCATTACCAGAGTATAAAAATAGATTATTAGACTTCGGATTAGAATATATCCATAATTACACTTTACAAACAAAGTCAATAATAAATACTTGGAATAATTTACATAACGCCATACAATATGAATATTTGAATTCAAACAAAAATCAAGAAATTTATTCAACAAAAAATGATATTTTTTTCATAACTCATTGGAACTATAGTACTGTAAATACAGATTATTTTCCAACTTCAGGAATAAATAACAAAATTAACTGGAAGATCACACTTCCATGGTCTAACAATAAATATTATCAAATTTTTTTAAATTCTAAGTATTTTATTTCAGTATCTAATAATCATCGTATAGCATGGATGATAGGTACATATTTAGGTTATACAAATGGGCTAAAAAATAAACAAGTGCCGTTTTACGATAAGTTTTACACAGGAGGATTTGAAACTATTAGAGGATTTTATCATAATACTGTAGGTCCGAAACTTGTTAATTATAATTGCAATTCGGAATTACAATGTTTCAACAATTCAGATATGAATTTTAATATTCTTGGAGGCAATGCTGTTGCAATTACCAATATAGAATTAATTTTTCCTATAAGTTTTTTAACAAAAAAATATTATGATGTCATGCGAATTTCTTTTTTTTTAGATAGCGGAACTACATGGGAAACGGATAACAAAAATACTATTTTTACGAAAGATAATATTAATTATCATATATCGAATAAAATTCGTATATCTAGTGGAATTTTTTTAAAATGGCTTTCTCCATTTGGTCCGGTTTCCTTATCTTATGCCATTCCAATTCAAAAACATACTCATGATCATATCGAATCTATTCAATTTAATATTGGAAAATTGTGGTAAAAATTAATTAATATTTTACTATATTTGATATTTAAGAAAATTTCATGAAAAATTTAAGGAATATTTATCAGTGAATACACGATTTTTAATATTTATTTTTATTTTTATTTCTACTTTTATTCATAAAGTATACGGATTTGAAAAAATTGCAATTATTAATTTAGTTAACATTTTTCAAAAATCTCCGCAACAAGCATTAGCTGCCAAAAAGCTAGAAATTGAATTTCAAGACCGCGCTACAGAACTTGATTTAATCCAACGGGATTTAAATGCAAAAATTGAAATTTTGAAAAGAAATTCAAAAAATATGGATACTAATGCGCGTAATGCATTAGAAGAAGCATTAACTGCACAACGTGAAAATTTCTCTAATAAAGCTAAATCTTTTGATCACGATCAAATGCAAAGACAGCACGAAGAACAAAATAAAATTATTATGCAAATTAAAAATATTGTACAACAAATTGCACTTGAAAAAGGTTATCAATTAGTTATTGATTCTAATGCAATAATTTATTTTAATAATATTCAAGATATTACTGAAGATGTTTTAAAAAAAATGGATCAAAAATAATGCTTTCAATTAGTCTTTCTGAATTATCAAAGAAAATATGCGCAAAATTATATGGAGATGACAATGTTATTATACATGGAATATCTTCCATAGAAAATGCTAAATCCGGACAAGTTACATTTTTATCTAATAGTCGATTTAGAAACAAATTATCTTTATGTAAAGCTTCAGCAATTATTATTTCTAAACAAGATTTACCGTTCTGCAAACAAAATGCATTAGTAGCAAAAAATCCCTATCTTGCTTATGCAAAAACAGCTCAAATTATGAATACTGTACCAAAACAAAATTACGGAATTAGTAAAAATTCTATTATTTCTAAAGATGTATTATATGGTAAAAATATTAGTATCGGACATAATTCAGTAATTGAATCTGGAGTAAAGTTAGGAGATAATGTCACTATTGGATCAGGATGTTTTATTGGTCAACAATCATCTATTGGATCTTATACACGTCTATGGGATAATACTACTATATATTATCGCACTGTAATTGGAAAACATTGCATATTGCATGCTGGTAGCATAATAGGAGCAGATGGTTTTGGATATGTGAATGATCACGGAATTTGGGTTAAAATACCGCATTTAGGCAGAGTTGTACTTGGTAATAATATTGAAATTGGTTCATTAACAACAATAGATCGAGGATCTTTAGATGATACATATATCGGAAATGGAGTAATTATTGATAATCAATGTCAAATTGCACATAATGTAAATATTGGAGATCATACAGCAATTGCTGGAGGAGTAATTATGGCAGGCAGCGTTAGTATTGGTCGTAATTGTATGATTGGAGGAGCTAGCGTGATTAACGGACATATTAAGATTTGCGATCAAGTTGTAATTACAGGTATGTCGATGGTAATGCGTTCCATTAATTCTCCTGGTATATATTCTTCAGGCATTCCAGCACAACCAAATAAAAAATGGCGACAAAATACTGCATTAATAATGCATGTTAATAAGATTAAGAAAAAAATACAAAAATTAAAAAAACAAATTTCAGAAATTAATTTATTATAAAATAAATTAACAATTTTATTTTTTATTTTATTTAAATAGCAAATTATTTGTGCTTTTTAGTTTTAGCATTATGTTACATTAATACAACGCTTTAAACAGGAAAAGTGTTTTGACTACTAACAATAATACTCTGAATATCGAAGAGATATTAGAATTTTTACCTCATCGTTTTCCATTTTTACTTGTTGATCGTGTTTTAGATTTTGAAAAAGGAAAATTTTTACGTGCAATTAAAAATGTCTCTTTTAATGAACCATTTTTTCAAGGACATTTTCCAGGTAATCCAATTTTTCCAGGTGTACTTATTCTTGAAGCGATGGCACAAGCAACTGGAATTTTAGCATTTAAAAGTTCAGGAAAATTATCTCCTGGAGAATTATATTATTTCGCTGCTGTTGATCAAGCACGATTTAAGAAACCTGTTCAACCAGGAGATCAAATGATTTTACAAGTAACTTTTATTAAAGAGCGTCGAGGTGTAGCAAGATTTAATGGAGTTGCAAAAGTAGATAGTCACATAATTTGTGAAGCGTCGATGATGTGCGCTCGTAGACGGGGATTAAATGTTCGTGATTAATCAATCTGCTTTCGTGCATCCTAGCGCTATTATTAACGAAAATGCTATTATTCATGCAAACGTTTGCATTGGACCATTTTGTTTTATTGATGCACAAGTTGAAATTGGTGCACGCACCATATTAAAATCACATGTAATTATTAACGGTTTAACACATTTAGGAGAAGATAATTCTATTTATCAATTTTCATCTATCGGAGAAGTAAATCAAGATCTCAAATATTCCGGAGAAAAAACTCGTGTTTGTATTGGAGATAGAAATATTATTCGAGAAAATTCTACAATTCATCGTGGTACAATACAAGGACATAGTATAACAAAAATTGGTAATGATAATTTATTCATGGTCAATGTACATATAGCACATGATTGTATAATAGGTAATAATTGCATTTTAGCGAATAATGTAACCCTAGGAGGTCATGTAAAAATTGAAGACTATGTCATTATAGGAGGAATGACCGCCATACATCAAAATTGCATAATTGGACCACATGTAATGATTGGTGGATGCTCTGGAGTATCTCAAGACATACCTCCTTTCATTCTTGCGCAGGGAAATCATGCTAAGCCTTTTGGAATCAATATAGAAGGCTTAAAACGTCGAGGTTTTGATAAAAAAACAAGAATTGCTATTCGAAATGCTTATAAAATTATTTATCGTAGAGGAAATACCCTAGAAAATATTAAATATGAGCTTAAAAAACTCGCTAAATCACATAAAATTATTTATTTATTTTTAGATTTTTTTACACAATCCAAACGAGGAATTATTAGATAATTGAATATGCAATATATTTCAATCGGCATAGTAGTCGGAGAAATTTCTGGAGATTTAATTGGCGCAAGTTTAATAAAAACTTTAAATAGTTTAATGCCAAACATTAAATTTTTTGGAATGACAGGACCAGAGATGCTAAAGGAAAAAAATGTTGAATCTTGGTATTCAATAGATGAATTGTCAATCATAGGAATTACTGAAGTTTTATGGAAAATTCCTAAAATTATTAAAATTAGAAAAATTTTAATTAAAAAATTTATTTTTTTAAAACCTGATTTATTTATTGGTATTGATGCTCCAGAATTTAATCTTGATTTAGAATTAGCATTAAAAAAAAAAGGCATAAAAACTATGCATTATATCGGGCCATCTATATGGGCTTGGAGAAAAAATAGAATATTCAAAATTAAAAAAGCTATCGATAAAATCTTAGTTATATTACCTTTTGAAAAAAAAATATATGATTATTTTCATATACCATGTAAATTTATTGGACATCCATTAGCAGATAAAATACCTATTCATCCAAATAAATCTAAAATACGTTCTATTCTAGGTATTCAAAAAAAAACACCTTGCTTAGCTTTACTTCCAGGAAGTCGTATCGCTGAAATTAATCTATTAAGTGAACGTTTTTTAAATGCTGCAAAAATTATAAAATATCATTTTCCAGAACTTAAAATTTTAGTTCCAATGGCAAATTTCTTTTTAAGAAAAAGATTTACATATATTCAATCTCGAGTTGCACCTGAACTACCAATAAAGATTTTAAACAAAAGTTCTTATAAAATTTTAGCATGTTCAGATGCTGCAATTGTTGCTTCTGGAACAGCTACATTAGAGTGCATGTTAGCAAAGTGTCCCATGGTTGTTGGATATTATATGACAACATTTAATTTTATTTTGTTAAAAATTTTAGTGTATACTAAATGGATATCACTACCTAATCTAATTGCAAAAAAATCCATTGTATCAGAAAAAATACAGCAAGAATGTTGTCCAGAAATTTTAGCAAAAGAAATTTTATCTTTTTTCAATGATCCACAAAAAACAAAAAAAATAAAAAATATATTTTATAATTTACATAACAAAATACGCTGTAATGCAGATTATAAAGCTGCCCGTTCTGCTTTATCTCTATTAAAGATAACGTGAAATAAAATCAAAATGTTGTACTTAAAGGAAATATAAACATGTCCGAACCATGCTTTGTGCATTTAAAAATACATAGCGATTATTCTATTATAGACGGTTTATCTAAAATAGAAGATATTTTAAGCCAAGCTAAAAAACTTAATATGCCCGCTATAGCTATTACAGATTTTACTAATATATATGGATTTATTAAATTTTATACTACTGCACATAAATTAGGAATTAAGGCAATTGTTGGTGCAGATTTTTTATTAAAACATGTTGTATATTTAAAAGAAGAAATTTCTGAAATTACTATTCTTGCAGCTAATAACATTGGGTATCATAATTTAATTATGCTTATTTCTAAAGCTTACCGATATGGATATACAGATGTAGGTCCAACAATTAATCGTAATTGGTTAGTGCAATATAGTTCAGGATTAATTATTTTGTCTGGATCGATGTTTGGTGAATTAGGCAAATATCTGGAAAAAAACGAACAAGATAATATTATAAATTGCATCAATTTTTATAAAAAATATTTTTACAACCGATTTTATTTAGAATTAATACGCGTTGGATATAGAAATGAAGAAAACTACATTCAATCAGCATTAAAAATATCGTTAAAATATCATATTCCTGTCGTAGCAACGAATAAAGTCTGTTTTATTCATCCTAAAAATTTTCAATCACACATGGTAAAAATGGCAATTTATAAAAACACTACATTAAAAAATTTAAAAATTACACAATATACTACTAATCAGTATATGCGTAGTTCAGAAGATATGTGTATTTTGTTTTCTGATATACCAGAAGCGTTAAAAAATAGTGTAGAAATTTCAAAACGGTGCAACGTAACTGTAAATTTAAAAAAAAATCACCTACCAAAAATTTTTACGAAAAATTTTTCTTCAGAAGAGTATTTAAAAAAATGTGTAAAATTAGGTTTAGAAGAAAGATTGAAAATAAAATTTCCATCTGAACTAAAAAAAAATATTCATAGAAAAAAATATGATATCCGCATAAAACATGAACTTAATATAATTAATAAAATGCAATTTTCTAGTTATTTTTTGATTGTTATGAAATTTATAAAATGGGCGAAAGAAAATCGTATTCCAGTTGGTCCAGGTAGAGGATCTGGTGCAGGATCTTTAGTAGCATACGCATTAAACATTACCGATATTGACCCATTGAAATTTGGATTGATCTTTGAAAGATTTTTAAATCCGGAAAGAATTTCTATGCCCGATCTAGATATAGATTTTTGTATGGAAAAAAGAGATCTAGTAATTGATTATGTTATTCAAGTATATGGAGAAAAATCTGTTGCACAAATTATTACTTTTGGAACTATGACAGCAAGATCTGTAATTCGAGACGTCGGCAGAGTGTTAGGATACCCATATGCATTTGTAGATAGAATTTCAAAATTAATTCCATTAGATTTTGGAATAACTTTACAAAAATCTTTAATAACTGTAAAACAATTACAGCAACTATATAATAGTGACGAAGAAGTAAAAACAATTATTAATATGGCAAAAAATCTCGAAGGTTCTATAAAAAATGTTGGAAAACATGCTGGAGGAATAGTAATTGCGCCAAATAAAATTACTAACTTTACTCCAATATATTATGATTTTAAAAATCATACTCAACTTACTCAATTTGATAAAGATGATATCGAAAAAGTAGGATTAGTAAAATTTGATTTTTTAGGTTTACGTACACTTACTGTAATTGATTGGACTGTAAAAATAATCAACAGAAAAAAATCAGCAAAAAATCTGGATTTAATAAATATTGTTGATATTGATTTAAATGATACAAAAAGTTTTAATACATTAAAAAAAGCGCAGACTACTGCTATCTTCCAATTAGAATCTAAAGGCATTAGAGAATTGATTAAAAGATTACAACCAGATTGTTTTGAAGATATTATTGCTTTAGTTGCATTATTTCGTCCGGGCCCATTAAAATCAGGAATGGTAGAAAATTTTATTAATAGAAAACATGGTCGTGAAAAAATTGCTTATCCTGACCCAATATGGCAACATAAATTGTTAGAACCAATTTTACAATCAACTTATGGCATTATTTTATATCAAGAGCAAGTAATGAATATTGCTCAAATTTTAGCAGGATATTCTTTAGGAGAAGCAGATATTCTAAGAAGAGCAATGGGCAAAAAAAAACAGCAAGAAATGTCAGAACAACGTGCAAGATTTAAATCTGGTGCTTTAAAAAAAGGAATTAATGAAATTTTTTCAATGAAAATATTTGATTTATTAGAAAAATTTTCCGGATACGGCTTTAACAAATCTCATTCAACAGCATACGCTTTACTTTCTTATCAAACATTGTGGTTAAAAACACATTATCCGTCTGAATTTATGGCAGCAGCTATGAGTGCCGATATAGATAATACTGAAAAAATTATTATTTTATCAGAAGAATGCAAAAATTTAGGCATTAAAATTCTTTCTCCAAATATCAACATTGGTAATTATTATTTTCGTTCAGAAAATAATACAATTATATATGGATTAGGTGCAATTAAAGGTGTCGGAGTTTCTTCGGTACAAGATATTATAAAACAATTAAAAAAAGATGGAAATTTTAAAAATATATTTGATTTATGTGCACGTACAGATTCTAAAAAATTAAGTCAAAGAGTTATAGAAAAATTAATTTATTCGGGAGCCTTGGATACGTTACAAAAAAATCGTTTCAATAGCATACAAGAGTTGCCAAATGCTATAAAATATGCGCGTCAAAAAACAACAAATGTTCTTTATAAACAAACAGACATGTTTCATAAAATTTTAAATTCATTTCAAATGAAAAAAAATATTACTCGTAATGAACCAAAAAATTTTTTGTTTGATCATTTTCATTTTTTAGAAGAAGAAAAAAATGCTTTAGGATTTTATTTAAGTGCACATCCGATTCAAAAGTATTTAAAAGAGCTTCTTCATTATTCAAACGGAAAATTTTTGAAAGATATTAAATCTAGTTTAAAAGGACAAAATAGAACAGTGTTTGGTATTATATCTTCAATTAAAATGATACGCGATAAATCTGGAAATTATTTTCAATCATTAATTTTAGATGATTCTTCAAAAAAATTAGAAATAATATTAAATTCTGAATTATCTAATAAATATAAAAATATTATTAAAAAAAATAAAATTATTCTTTTAAATGGAAAAATTTTATTTCAAAAAAATTATTTGAGAATTTTTTGCAAAAAATTAATGAGTATAGATGAAGCTCGAAAAAAATATGTAAAAAAAATCAACTTATTTTTATCATATCATAAAGATTTAAATAATTTATCAGAAAATATACGTACACTTTTAAATAAAGAAAAAACAGGAAATATATTAATTGAATTTTTTACTAAAAATAAGAATAATATAATTAAATTATATGATACAGAAAAATTTTATATAGAACCTACAGAAAAAACGATTAAAAATATATATTTAATACAACATATTAGAAAAGTTCATTTTGAATTTTATTAAGATATTATGAATTTAAATTTTCTTGATTTTGAACAACCTATTGCGAATTTAGAAGCTAAAATTAATTCTTTAGTTGAATTAAGCAATCGAGATAAAACATTACATATTAATTTAGATAAAGAAATTCTTTGTTTACGTAAAAAAAGCTCAGAACTGACAAAAAAAATTTTTTCTAACCTTGATGCATGGCAAATTACTCAATTAGCAAGACATCCCATGCGACCATATACTCTAGATTATATAAAAAATATTTTTACAGATTTTGATGAATTTTCTGGTGATCGTTTATATGGTGATGACAAAGCAATTGTTGGAGGGATAGGTCGATTAAATTCAAGACCAGTTATGGTAATTGGTCATCAAAAAGGTAGGAATATAAAAGAAAAAATTTTTAGAAATTTTGGAATGCCTGCTCCAGAAGGTTATAGAAAAGCATTAAGACTAATGCAAATGGCAGAACAATTTAAACTGCCCGTAATTACATTTATTGATACTCCTGGCGCTTATCCCGGAATAGGTGCTGAAAAAAGAGGACAATCAGAAGCGATTGCAAAAAATTTAAGAGAAATGTCTACACTAGAAGTGCCTATAATTTGTACTGTTATAGGCGAAGGTGGTTCTGGAGGCGCTTTGGCAATTGGAGTGGGTGATAAAATTAATATGTTACAATATAGTATATATTCAGTAATTTCTCCAGAAGGATGTGCAGCAATTTTGTGGAAAAATGTAGAAAAAGCCCCGATCGCTGCAAAATCTATGGGAATTATTGCAAATCAATTAAAAAAATTAAATTTAATTGACACCGTTGTTCCTGAACCTTTAGGAGGAGCTCATCGAAATTTACAGACTGTTACTTCTAATTTAAAAGATAGATTAATCAAAGATCTCAAAATACTAGATAAAATGACAACTACTGATTTGTTAAGCAGTAGATATAAAAAATTGATGAATTATGGAAATATTTAAAATATGTACTAAACATCATAAATAAAAATATACAAAGTTTAATTTTATAAAAATATAAATTTAAAAAAAATAATATAATCTATATAAAATTTTAATATTTTAAATTTATAAAGTAAATAATTTATTTAAATGTAAAATGTATTATATAATAATCTACATTATTTATAATTTAATTTTTATAAGATTTCATACATAACAAATCTTCTTTATTAAAATGATTAGCTATTTTATTGTTGGTTCATTATTAGTAATAATTAGTATTATACTAAGTTCATTTTCTTCAAGATTGGGGATTCCTATTTTATTGATTTTTTTAGTACTTGGAATGTTAGCTGGCATTGACGGTATAGGGAAAATAGATTTTAATGATTATTCTGTTGCTTATACAATAAGTAATTTAGCATTAGCAATTATTTTATTAGATGGAGGCATGAAAACTAAGTTTCAAGCATTTCGAATAGCATTGTTGCCAGCTTTATCATTATCTACACTTGGCGTTATTATTACATCAGGACTTACTGGGATCGTTGCAGCATGGATATTTAAGTTAGATATTTTAGAAGGCATGTTAATTGGTGCTATAATCGGATCAACGGATGCTTCTGCTGTTTTTTCATTATTAGGCAATACAAATCTAAAAGAACATGTAAATGCTACATTAGAGATTGAATCTGGAAGTAACGATCCAATGTCTATGTTTTTAACTACTATACTCATTTCTACTATTCAAAATAAATATCCTACATATGTAAATTTTACTGTTTTATTGCATTTATTTTATGAATTTGGATTAGGTATTTTACTTGGATGCATAGGAGGGTGGTGTATATGTAAAATTATTAATCGTTTAAAATTAGCACATTCTTTATATCCACTTTTAGCTTTAAGTGGAGGAATTATGCTATTTAGTATCACTAATTTATTGCATGGTAGCGGTATTTTATCAGTTTATTTATGCGGTTTAATGTTAGGCAATTATCCTATTCGTAATCGTTTTGAAATTTTGCAAATGTTTGACGGCATGACATGGTTAAGTCAAATTTGCATGTTTTTAATTTTAGGATTACTAGTGACTCCTAGCGACTTGTTAAGCATTGCTAAGCCAGCATTATTGTTGTCTTTTTGGATTATTTTTATTGCACGTCCTTTATCTGTATTATTTGGGTTATTACCGTTTAAAAAATATTCTAAAAAAGAACTTTTATTTTTGTCTTGGGTAGGTTTAAGGGGAGCTGTACCTATTATTCTTTCGGTATTTCCTATGATGGCTGGTTTAGATAATGCACGTTTTTATTTTAATGTATCTTTTTTTATTGTTTTAATTTCTTTATTGATACAAGGTACATCAATTAATTTTGCTGCAAAATTAACCAACGTAATAGCTGAAAAGATGTGTCAACCAATTTTTCGGGGAGGTATAAGTTTTTATCAAGAAAATTCTTGGGAGATATTAATTTACCAAATTAAAATTGGAAGTCATTTATCTAATGTTCCAATCAATCAATTAAGTTTGCCACGATTTGTGTATATTGTAGCAATTTTTAGAAAAAATAAATTTGTTCAAGTTGTTTCTCGAAACGTTTTAAATTGTGAAGATATCGTAATTTTTATAGGAAAAACATCTGCAATATTTAAATTAGAAAAATTGTTTAATAGTTAAAATTTTTAATATATTTAAAATACTTATTTTATTCAACTTTTACGGATACTCTCGAATTAATTTTACACATTAATTCATAACTAGTTGTTCTTGCTGACTGAGCAATATCGTTTATTTTAATATTTTTTCCCCATAATTCTACTTTAGAACCAATTTTAGCATTTGGGCACGGTTTTAAGTCGACTGTTAACATATCCATGTATATAGAACCAATTACTTGTGTGCGAATACCATCTACTAATACTGGAGTTCCGCTCGTATTAATGTTATAAGGGTATCCATCTGCGTATCCGCAAGAAACTATCCCAATAATATTATCAAATTTTGAATAATAATTTTTTCCATATCCAATAAATTTTTTAGAATTTACTTTTTGAATGGCTATTAATTTACTTTCTAGTGTCATAACTGGTTCAAAATCATCATATTTTTGATCAAAAAAATTTTTTTGAAACGGCAATATTCCATATAATATTATTCCTGGCCTAACCCAAGACTTATGAGTTTCAGGATGCAACAAAATTGCCGTCGAATTTGCTAAACATAGTGGAATTTTTTTTATTTTACTAAAAACCGAATCAACAATTTTTAATTGTTGATGCACAGAACTTTTTGAATAACTATGAGCAAAATGGCTCATTAATGTTAAGCTGGATACTTTTTTTAATTGATATAATTCATTCCATGAATGAATAAAATTATTTTTGTTAAATCCTAGTCGGTTCATTCCGCTATTTAATTTTAAATATACATGAATAGGTCGATTTATATTATATTTTTTTAATATATCTATTTGCCATGTGCTATGTATCACCGTAGTGACTTCGTGTTGACATATTTCGAAAAGCTCTGATTTATTAAAAAATCCAGAAATTAATAGAATTGGTCCTTTCCAGCCATTTTCTCTTAAAAAAATTGCTTCATTTATTTCTAATACGGCAAACCCGGAAGTTTTGCGTAATCCTTGTAAAGCTGCTTTTATTGTGTGTCCATAAGCGTTTGCTTTTATAACACACCAAATTTTTGATTTTGGAGCATATTTTTTAACAATATTTAAATTTGACGTAAATGCTTTTAAGTTGATTTTCAATACAGCATGTCTTGGCATTTTTAATTCTCTATAAATATTTTAAATATAAAAGATTTTTAACTAAAAAATTTATGCATTTTAATGTATTACAAATTATAATATTTTAATAAAGTTATAATATATATGTTATCATATTATTTCGATTTTTAATATTTAACATCATATAAATTTAAAATTTTTATATATTTCAAGAATTTTGAAGCATTTAATTTTGTATAAAATTTTTGTTTTAAATATAAACAAATTTTTATATAAATTAATTATTATATAAAATATTTTTAAATATTAAAATTTATAAACTAAAAAACAAAAAAATTATATAATTTTTTTAGAAAAATTATATATAATATATAAAACGTTAAACGTTCTATGTCAAATAAATCTTATGTAAAATTTTCAGTTGAACATTTTTCATCTTTAGTATTATACGTATATAATTTAAAAATAAAAACAATTGAAAAAATTATAAATAAAAAAATTAAACAATTTCCTAATTTTTTTAAAAATATACCTTGTATTATAGATGTTTCTAATTTAACTGAACATGATTATTTATATTGGCAAGAAGCTTATCATAGTATTTTAAACACAGGACTATATATTATTGGCGTAAGTGGATACATCAATAACAAATGGAAGCTAGCTTTAATTAAAAGTAATATACCAATCTTAAATAAAAAAAGATCAATTGATAAAAATTTTTCTTCAAAACCAGAAAAATACAAAAAAATTTATAGCGATTTTGTTGTTGATAAACCGGTGCGATCCGGACAAATTATATATGCAAAAAATAAAAATTTAATAATTATAAATACTGTAAGTTCAGGTGCTGAAATAATTGCAGACGGCAACATTCACGTGTACGGAACTTTACGTGGAAAAGCTTTTGCAGGAGTAGGAGAAGCAGATAGTCAAAAATGTCAAATTTTTTGTACGCAATTGTTAGCAGAATGCATATCAATCGCAGGTAAATTTTGGATTAATGAAGATATTCCAAAATCAAATTTAGGAAAATCTGCAAGATTTTTTTTAAAAAAAAATATATTAACTATTCAAAAATTTAGTTTGTAAGGAAATAATTATGACAAAAATTTTAGCAATTACTTCAGGAAAAGGAGGAGTGGGAAAAACTACGTCTAGTGCTTCAATAGCGACAGGTTTAGCTATTTTAAAAAAAAAAACAGTGGTGATTGATTTCGATGTTGGATTAAGAAATCTTGATTTAATTATGGGATGTGAAAGAAGAGTGGTATATGATTTAGTTAATGTTATTCAAGGAGAAGCATCATTAAATCAAGCTTTAATTAAAGATAAATACACTGATAAATTGTATATTTTACCAGCTTCTCAAACAAAAGATAAAAATATATTAACACATGAATCTATTAGTATTATGTTAAAAAATTTGCAAGATATGCAATTTGATTTTATTATATGTGATTCTCCGGCAGGAATTGAAAAAGGCGCTCTTCTTTCTTTTTATTTTGCGGATGAAGCAATTGTTATTACAAATCCAGAGATATCATCTGTACGTGATTCAGATCGAATTTTAGGTATGTTATCTTCAAAATCTTATCGAGCTGAAAACAATCTTGAACCTATAAAAGAACACTTATTATTAACACGATATAATGTAAAGCGTGTAATTAATGGCGATATGTTAAGTGCAGAAGACGTAATTGATATTTTACGTATTCCTCTATTAGGTATAATACCCGAAGATACATCTATCTTAAAAGCTTCCAATCAAGGTAAACCTATTATTTTGGATAATAAGTCACAAGCAGGTCAAGCTTATAAAAAAGTATCACGTCGATTATTAGGAGAAGAATGTACTTTCAATATATTAAAAAAAGAAAAAAAAATAGGCATAATTAGACGATTATTTTATGGAATTAAACATGGTATTACTTAATTTTTTTATATCTCGAAAAAAAATGACTGCTCATACAGCCAAAAAACGCCTAAAAATTATTATTGAAGAACAAAGAAAAAATGCAATCAAACCAGTATATGTACAATTAAAAAAAGATCTTAAAAGAGTTATTGGAAAATATTTTAATATAAATCCGAATACATTGTCTATTAAATTAGAACATAAAAATCATAAAGATTTACAAATATTTGAATTAAATATTATTTTACCAAAAGAACATAAAACAACAAATGTTGTGAGTGAATAATATATTTTTTAATTGAACTAAAAATTAAAAAAATTTTTCTTATAAAGAAGTTCTTTACATAAAAAATTTTTTTTATGAGAGAAACAAAAATTAGCTAGTGTCACAATATCTTGTGAACTGGAAAAAATATTTTTAACATAAACAATGTTCGCATTAATTTGAACAAAATTTTTTAGTGATTGATATTTTTCCCAACTATTTCCCGATATTATCTGGATATTAGGTATATAATAGATTAGAGACAATAGTTTTTTTGGCGTAGAAAAATGTTCTTTTAATATTTCTATTGTATTATTATCTTTTTGGTAAACAGCCCAATTAATTAAATTTTTACTAAAATTAATAGCAATTAATACTTTTTTACAATTAGTATGTGTAAAAATTTTTTGTGCTAATATGTGTAAAGCAGATATACCTAAAACAGGTAAATTGTTAGCAAAAGATAATCCTTGTATAATTGCAATGCTAATACGTAACCCTAATAAACTTCCTGGGCCTTTATTAAATACAAAATAATTAACATTTGAAAGTAATAAATTAACATCATGTAAAGTTTTTTTAATTGCATATAAAATATATTTTGTATTTTCTTTTTTTATCGCTTTATATTCAGTAGAAATTTTGTTATTTTTCATGCAAGTAACTGAATATATTTGATTTGTAAAATCTAGTGCAAGAAAATTCATAAAATAAAATCTCTTAAATATTCATTTTTATCCAAATTGGGACATGATCTGATGCAGTATGAATTAATCGAATATGATATAGTATACCAGAAGATTGAATATACTTTAATATATTATGAGTGGCTAAAAACAAATCAATTCTTAAACCGATATTTTTTAAATACCCTTGCGATCGATAATCAAACCAAGAATAAAAATTTTTTTTTTGAGGATATAAATAACGAAATACGTCTTTAAATCCTAATTGAAATAAGTTATTCAACCACATTCTTTCTTCAGGTAAGAATGCACATTTTTTTAAATTTAACCATTGCTTGTACGAATTTACACTTAATCCGATATCTAGGTCTGTTGGACTAATATTCATATCCCCCATAATTAAAATATGAGCATTTTTTTCACAATTTCTTTTTAAAAAAAGATATAATTTTTGATAAAAAAATTTTTTTTCTTCAAATTTATCTGTCTTATAGAAAGACTCTCCATGAGGCGCATATATGTTGATTACAATAAGTTTTTTAATTTTTTTTGTTTTTAATTCAATCGCAATCACACGGCGTTGCCTATTGTCATAATTATACAGTCCTCGAAATGTTTTTTGAATTTTAATTCGACTTAAGAACGCAACTCCGTGATATTGTTTTTGTCCATATACATGTGCTCGATATCCATATTGTAAAAATTTTTTCTCTGGAAAATATTCTTCTTGCGTTTTAATTTCTTGCAATCCGATAATTTCAGGATAAATAGATCGCATGATAAATAATACTTGTTTTTCATGAGCTCTTACTCCATTGATATTAAAAGATATAAATTGCATATATAATTCATTTATATAAATTTTTTTATTAATTTTATTATATGTTAAATATTTTAAAATGTTATTAAAATAATTTTTAATATATTAATATTTAAAAAATTATTGTACGATTTTTAAATATTAGAACACGATTAGAAAATATTAAATAAAGTGCGCGATTAAGAACGTATTGTTCCATGTCGTGTCCAATTCGAATCATATCGTTTAAAGAATAAGTATGATCAATATGAACAACATCTTGGAATATTATTGGACCTGAATCTAAATAATTATTTACGTAATGTGCAGTAGCTCCAATAATTTTTACCCCTCTTTTGTAAGCTTGCAAGTAAGGTTTAGCTCCTGTAAATGATGGTAAAATTGAATGATGTACATTTATAATTTTATTATGATAACTTTGCACAAATTTGGATGTTAATATGCGCATATACTTTGCTAAAATAATATAATCTGGTTTAAATTTTTTACTTATTTCTAAAATTTTATTACTATGTTCTTCATTGCTTAACATATAATGATCAATATAATAATATGGAATATGAAATAATTTTACTAGTGGCTTAAGAATTTTATGATTGCTTATTATTGCTAATATATCAGCATATAAATGACCAAATTTTTTTTTAATTAATAAGTTTCCGATGCAGTGTGATTCTTTAGTTGCTAATAATATAATTTTTGGTTTTTTTACATTATGACAGTTAATTTCTAATTCTGATGGAAGTAAATTATGAAAATCATATAAAAATGAACAATCTTGAAAATATCCTTGAATTGATAAACGTATAAAAAATATATTTATTTCTGTATCTAGATAAGTAGAAATTTCTAAAATTTCTAGAGATTGATTAGAACATATTTTCATAATTTTGTTAATTATGTTTGTTTGATATTTGCAAGTAATAAATACAACTTTTTTTTTGAGACATTCTATATTTACATTTTTATTAAAAATAGACATAAATCAATTTATATAAATTTTTATAATTAAATAGAAATAATCAATTTTATTTTTCATATATAGATGTTATTAAGAAATATTTTAATCAAAATATAATTTTTTTAACTGCAAGATATGATGTAATATTTATATGATATAAATTATATTAAATTTATAAAAATCACTTTTATCTTATTTTTACACTATAAAAAAAATTAAATTTTAAATTTATATCAAAAAATTAATATAAAAATTTAAAGAAACATATTTTTCAAATTTATTAAAATATATTGATATAATTAACAAATAAGAACTTTTTAAATAAATTTAAGTAATTTTTTTAACATATAAATATTACTTTTTAATTTTAATTAAAAATCTTTAAATTTAAATAATGACAACAAAAAAAATAAATACTGTTATTATTCCAGCAGCTGGATTAGGTACACGCATGCTGCCTATTACTGCAACAATTCCAAAAGAAATGTTGCCAATCGTCGATATTCCATTAATTCAATATTCTATTAATGAATGTATTTTATCTGGATTATACAATATTATATTAATCACAAAATCTTGCAAATATTTAATTGAAAGTTATCTTGATTGTAATATTAACATATATAAATTTTTAGAAAAAAAAAGACAATCTGATATATTTTCTAAAATAAAATTAGTTTATCCATCATACGTAACAATCACATATATTCATCAAAAAAATATAAACGGATTAGGTAATGCGATTTTGTCTGCATTTCCTATAATTAAAAATCAACCATTTGCTGTTGTACTACCCGATATTATTATTAATGAATACACTTCAAATTTAAAAAAAGATAATTTATCTGCCATGCTAAAACGTTTTCAAAATACAGGAAGAAGTCAAATATTAGTGAAAAAAGTACGTAATTTTCAAAATTATGGCATAGTATATTGTGAAAAAAAAAGTATGCATTTTAATAAACACGCAAAAATTATTAAAGTCATCGAAAAACCTAATATAAATAACAACTTTTCAAATTTGTCTATTGTAGGACGATATGTATTTTCTAAAAATATTTGGAAAAAATTAAAAAAAATAAAACCAGGAAAAAATGAAGAATTTCAATTAACAGACGCTATCGACTTGTTAATACAAGATGAAATTGTAGAGGCATATCCTATAATAGGATTAAGTCATGATTGTGGAAATAAATTAGGATATATGCAAGCTTTTGTGCAATATGGTTTATATCATAAAAAATTTGGAAAAATTTTTAAAAAATGGATAAAGTCTATAATATAGAAAATAATTATAATAAATAAAAAAGTACAAATTTTTGTAATCTTAGGAAATTATAAAATGAAAGTCACAGTTTTTGGCGCTGGATATGTCGGATTAGTACAATCTGCAGTATTAGCAGAAATTGGATGTCAGGTAGTATGTGTAGAAAATAACTTAAATAAAGTATTAAAATTACAAAAAGGTATTATACATTTGTATGAACCAGGATTGGTACAGTTGATACAAAAAAACTTGCGAAAAAATAAATTAACGTTTACTACAAATTTAAAATTTGGCATAAAACACGGCTTAATACAATGTATTGCCGTTGGAACACCGTTAAAAAACAATCGAATTGATATATCGGCAGTATATAATGTAGTAGTGAAGATAGCTAAAAATATGGAAAATCATAAGATAATTTTAAAAAAATCTACTGTACCGATAGGTACATCGGAAAAAATATTTAGTTTAGTTAAAAAAATATTAAAAAATAGAAATAAAAATTTAACATTCGACATAGTATTTAATCCAGAATTCTTAAAAGAAGGCACAGCAATATCAGATTGCATGCATCCAGAAAGGATAATTTTTGGAATAAACAATATCAATTCTATAAATATTTTAAAAAAATTATATAAACCATTTTGTCATAAAAAAAATTCTATGATTTTTATGGATTTTCGAAGTGCAGAATTAACAAAATATGCTGCTAACTGTATGTTAGCGACCAAGATTAGTTTTATGAACGAAATGGCTAATTTAGCAGAAATTTTTGGCGCAGATATAGAAAAAATTCGTCAAGGCATAGGTTCAGATTCACGTATTGGGAAAAGTTATATATATCCAGGATGTGGCTACGGAGGATCTTGTTTTCCAAAAGATGTTCGAGGATTAATCCTTAAATCAAAAGAGTTTGGATATGAACCTAAATTGTTACATGCAGTAGAAGAAATTAATATCATGCAAAAAAATAAATTGTTTAAATTAATTCAGTTTCATTTTAGAAATGATTTGTACAAGAAAACTTTTGCATTATGGGGATTATCTTTTAAACCAAATACTAATGATATCAGAGAAGCATCAAGTTGTATGTTAATGGAATCTTTATGGAATTGCGGCGCAAAAGTGCAGGCTTTTGATCCAAAAGCTATGCAAGAAATTTCTTTAGTATATAAGAATAACAATAATTTAAAATTAATGCATAATAAAGAATCTACTCTAGAACATGCAGATGCTTTAATTATTTGCACAGAATGGAAACAATTTTATTTTCCAGACTTTAAAATCATTAAATCTAAATTAAAACATCCAGTAATTTTTGATGGAAGAAATTTATATAATCCAAAATATTTAAAAAATAATGGCTTTTTATATTATGGTATTGGTCGAGGAGAATCTTGTTCAAGATTAAAAGTAAAAAGTTAAATTTTATAAAGAAAAAATATTTAAATATAATTTTTTTCTGATAACTTAAATAATCAAAATTCTTAATAAGAAAATACCAAGACATTTATTTATATAAAGTTTAATTTTGATTTTTTATTTAAAAAATATGTAATCAAAAATTATTTTAATATTTTCTGAAAAAAATATTATTAAAATAATAAATTTTTTTATATTCTAATTAAAGAAAATATTATTCAATTTTTAATAAAAAAATTAAAACTTTTCGCACATTTATTTTCGGTATTTATATATTTTTATAATAAAAAATCTTCTAATTTTTTGCCTTCTGTATCAATAGCTTTTTTGATTATTGTTGGTGTTCTTCCCTGACCTGTCCACGTTCTGATTGCTCCATGTTCGTCGATATATTGATATTTTGCTGGACGCATGGCGCGCTTATTTTTAATAGATGTTTTAATTGTATTATGCATAGATTGCAGTAGTTCATTGGGGTCAATACCGTCTGCTATTAACATTTCTCGATATTGTTTTAATTTTCGAGTACGTTCTTCAATTTCAGCTTGAGCTTGGTTATCTTCTTCTCTACGCTCATTAACAACGACTTCTAATTTTTCCAACATTTCTTCTAATGTCTCTAAAGTACATTCTCTAGCTTGTGCTCTTAAAGTGCGTATATTGTTAAGAATTTTTAATGCTTCGCTCATCTACGGTACTCTCAAGTATATAATAGAATTATCATTTTTTTGATAATATAATTTTAATTTATTTATTTTAATATTTATATTATCATTAATTAAAATATTGTATTTTGTAAATCAAAAAACGTGAAATTTTAAGTTATAAACTGTAATAGATATTTTTATTAATATAAACTAAAATATTAAATTAATTTAGTTTTTTTAATAAAAAAATTATTTTTTTTATTAAAAATTAACAAATAAAAAATCTTTATTTTAATATTTAGTAAATTTTAATTTATTTGAAATAAATTTAAAATCAATAATTTTTTTATATAAATTAAATTAGTTTTATTTTTATTAAATAAAAATATCTTAAATTAAATATTAATGAAAAATTTTAATATGCATTATCAAATTTGTTTATAAAGTAATATATAGATTTTTATGCAAAAATATTTAATTAGTTTAGTATAGTTCTTTTATTATAGAAAATAAATATATTTTAATTAATTTTATTATAATAGTGGACTAAAAAAATAAAAAAAACGCTCAATTGCACGTTGCCAGTATGGCCTTTTTACCCATTCATGTAAATTTAATATTGTAGAAAATGATATATAATTTTTATGTATTTTTTTTAATTTTTTTCCAAAATGGCGATTATCTACTATCAATGTTACTTCAAAATTTAACCATAAACTTCTCATGTCTAAATTTGCTGTACCTACTAAACTGAGTTGATTATCTACTAAAATAGTTTTACTATGCAGCAATCCATTTTCAAATTGATAAATTTTAACACCCGAATGAAGTAATTCTGAAAAAAATGCCCTACTTGCCCATCTAACCAAAATAGAATCATTGAATTTTGGAATAATAATATACACTAACACCCCTCTTTGTGCAGCCGTGCAAATAGCATGCAATAAATCATCGCTAGGCACTAAATACGGCGTAGTAATTACTATTTTTTTTCTAGCAGAATAGATAGCAGTTAATAATACTTGTTGAATAAGATCTTCTGAAAATCCAGGACCCGATGGAATAACATTTGTTGTATAATTATATTCTGATTCATTAATAATTTTAATCTGATCTGGTAAGAAAAAAATTTTTTCTCCAGTTTCTATTTCCCAATCACATGAAAATATAATTCGCATTGCTGATACTACAGGCCCTTCCATACGGATCATAATGTCAATCCATTCTCCAACCCCAATATGTTGTTTAAAACATTTAGGATCTATCATATTCATGCTGCCAGTATATCCAATTCGATTGTCAATTAAAATCATTTTACGATGTTGCCTTAAATCCATACGTCTAAAAAATATTCTTAAAATATTTACGTGTAAAGCTTTTACAATTTTAATACCTGCACCTCTCATCATCTTTGCATGTATACTGCGAAAAAAATTGTTGCTACCTGCTGAATCTAAAATTAATCTGCATTTTATTCCACGATGCGCCGCTTTTATTAAAACTTCAACAATTTGATTTACCCAACCACCTGGATGCCATATATAAAAGACCATTTCAATATTTGTTTGAGCTAAATTTATATCCTTAATGACTGTATGCATCATATCATCTGAATTAGTTAAAATATTAATATTATTACTTTTTACCCCTTCCATTCCTTGACGATGTTTGCACAATTGAAATAATGCTGATGCTACTCTACTGTTAACCGTAGTAAAAATTTGTTTATAGTTTTTTAGATTTTTCAGTGCAGAAATCCAAATAACTTTATTTTTCTTTATTCTTTTTTTTTCTAAATTTAACTCTCCAAATAATAAATAAATTAATATTCCTAAAAGAGGAACAATATAAATTGTCAGTAACCATGCCATAGATGTAGATACAGTACGACGCTTTTTTAAAATTTTTAAAGTAACTTCTATAATTAACCACCAATATCCTAGTAATAATGTCCAGTTAATTATCGGTAAATATGTATTAATAATGGAAAAAGAATTTATAAACATAAAAAATATGATTTATTTTAGTTTAAATTTAGATAATTTTTTAATATTAAAAAACTATTTTTAATTAAACTTTAAGTATGCATTAAGGTTTAATATAACATTTTTAATGCTATTTTAATTTTTTAATATCAAATTTTAATTCATATCGAATTGAAACAATTTTTAAAATTAAAAATTTGTTTTATATAATAAAAAATAATTTTTAAAAAATAAAAAAATTTATTTTTCATATTAAATTTTCAATATATATTGAATTCTATATTTACACTAAAAATTTTATTTATTTTAAAAAAAATTAATTAATTGCATATACTTGATATATGAATTTATTTTGATTAAGTAAAGTTTTTTTTGTTTTCAGACAATGTAAAAAGTCGATATATATATATTATTGCATAACTAGTAACAATATTATTTATTAAATAAAAAAATATTTTTATAGATATTAAATGAGAATAAATAAATATTTGAGAAACTGTTATTAATATTATTAATTTTAAAAATAACCACAATATTATAATAGGTGCAATCAATCGGGTGTGCAACAATGCATGATGCATGCTAGTACGCATAGCATAAATAATACCAATTTTTTTGTTAGAAATTAAGATTGGTGAAAAACTAAAAATAATTAATAAAAAAATTCCTGGTACGATCATGAAAGCTATTCCAAACTGTACAAGAAAAGAGACTAAAAAAATTAACGTAAGGAACTTTGGAAAAAATGGAAAAGCATTTAAAATTAATTGATAAAAAGTACTGTATTTTTTGTTACAAATATTATATATCATTAGTACAATATTACTAAATAGAAAAGCGTTGCCAATCAAACTAGATAAGTGACTTGATACAGATAATTTAAAAAGAATATATTTTTGATCGTTAGATAAATTTTTAAATAAATACTGCATATTACTTATAGATTCATTAAAATTAGAAATTATGTTTGTAAGAGAAGACATTTCTTCTAATGTCGGAAGAAAAGCATATCCAATTAAACCACTAATTATTGCGGATGTTATGGAAAAAAGTACTATATTCAAAATTTGATTAATAAAAAAATTCCAAGTATCAAATAATAAATTTTTTATAAAAATAGGCATCATCTTCTCCCTGTTCATTTGAAATGAATTTTCTATTTGTTTAATATTTTAATAAATTAAAAATTTTAAAATATATATAAGCAATATTTTTTAAAAAATAAATACTATTTATTTTGAATATTATTAAAAATAATTAATTAAAATTATTTAAATAGATTTTGATAAATTATTCATTTTATATGACACAAATTATATATCATATATATAATACTGAGATTTTTACCTAATTAAATATAAACTTCACCAATTTTTTAACATCAAATCTTATTCCAGTTTTATTTTTGCTAATATTCGACATTAAATACAAATAAAAATACATGATATCTTTTGGTTGCATAAGCGCATAATTATTTTCTGTTGGAAAAGCGATTTTTCTCATTTTTGTTTTTATAGATCCGGGATTAATGCAATTTACGCGAAGCTTAGATGATGGATATTCAGCAGATAGTACTTTCATAAAGCCTTCTATAGCAAATTTTGAAATAGCATAAGGACCCCAATTTGCTCGTCCATTAGGAGTAGTACCAGATGTGGTAAAAATAATTGATGGATTTTTTGCTTTTAAAATTAGCGGCAAAAATGTTTGAGTTATCATAAAAGACCCATTTAAATTTACATTAATTACTTTTTTCCAAATTTTCGGTTTTTGTTTTATAATTGGATCAATTTTTCCTAAAATTCCAGCGTTATTTAGCAATCCATGTAAGTATGGTACTTTATTTTTAATTTGTTTAAAAATTAACTTATATTGATTATGATTAAATGATTCTAAATTGATAACAAGTATATATACGATAGTATTCGAATTGTTTTTTTCTATTTGCCGTTTAATTTGTACTAATTTTTTTTTAGATTTTCCTAGCAAAATAACATTTGCTCCATATTTCGCATATGTAATAGCGGCTTCTTTGCCAATTCCATCAGTAGCTCCAGTAATTAAGATATATTTATTTAATAAAAAATTTCTTTTAAAAAAGAACATTTTATGATTTAACATATTCAATATATAATGTTTAATGTAATTTTTTTAATATAAAATATTTTGTTTATAGATAATAAAAATAATTTTATTAATTTTTTTTAAAAAATTTTGTTAAAAAAATTTTTTATGAATTTTTTTAAATCGCAAATAAATTTTTAAATTATTCAAATCTTAAAATTTAAATTTATTTAAGTACTAATGTTTTCGTTTTATTACATGTAAAATATCAAGAATGAAAGTATTTTTTACAAAAAATAACGTTCATGTACTTTTTTAAAAAAGTATTATTTGTTGAAATTGCATAATATATGACCCATTTTTCTAGCTTTAGTATCTAAGTACTTAGCATTATTAGGATTTCGTCCTACGATTAAAGGGACACGTTCAGTGATATTAATACCTGCAGAACTTAATATATTAACTTTTTCAGGATTGTTTGTTAATAATCGAATAGATTTAATTTTTAATGCACTTAATATTTCTGCGCATACTGTGAAATCTCTTTCATCTGCTGCAAATCCTAATTGATAATTAGCTTCTACAGTATCAATTCCTTGATCTTGTAGAGCATATGCACGAATTTTATTGAGCAAACCAATATTACGACCTTCTTGTCGATGATATATTAAAACGCCACATTTTTCATGTGCAATAGAAGATAGCGCAGCTTGTAGTTGAAAACCACAATCGCAACGTAAACTAAATAATGCATCTCCAGTTAAGCATTCAGAGTGTATTCGAGTTAAAATTGATGTATTTTCTGTAATACTTCCGTGAAGTAAAGCAATATGGTTATATTTAGTTTGAATTTCTTCAAAACCTACCATAATAAATTCTGTCCATGGTGTAGGTAAACGAGCTTGTGTAATACGTTTAACTTGCATATTTGCTCCAAAAATTAAATTTTTAAATAAATTATTATACAATTTTATTAATTTAAAAAACTAATATTATTAAATATAATATTATTAATTAATTTATATAGATATTAGTTTTACTATAATTTATATTATATAATATATACTTTAAATTAAATATATACTATATTCATTTTAATATAAATATTTTTAAAAAAATTTATAAATAAATTTTATAGCAAGTCAAAACTATTATAATTTTAAATTTTTATTTGAAATAAAAATTAAATAATGTTTATTGAATTTGTAAAAAAATGTTACTTATTTTTAAATAAAAATTTAACATAAATGCTACATATATTTATTATATTTTTTAACATATTCATTTTTTACAAATGAAATTTAATATTTTGAATAATTATAAAATATTAAATATAATGTATACAGTTTCAGATTTTATTAATACTAATACTTTGTATCAATAAAATATAAATTTATGTTTTAATATAAAAAAATTAAATATAAATTAATTATTTTTAATGTTGGTTACTAAAAACAGTATGATAGAAAAAAAAAAATTATCTCCAATTATTATAGCATTAGATTATCAAGATCCCGAACAAGCAATTTATTTTTCTAAAAAAATATCTCCACAACAATGTCAATTAAAAATTGGCCAAGAACTTTTTATCAAATCAGGAGTTTTTTTAGTAAATTATTTACATAAAAAAGGATTTAAGATCTTTTTAGATTTAAAGCTTTATGATATTCCTAATACAGTAAAAAGATCAGTATATGCTATAAAAAAATTAGATGTATGGATGTTTACTTTACATATCCATGGAGGAAAAAGTATGATGTTGTCGGCTCGATCGGCACTCAATTTTCATAAAAAGAACACACCTAAAATTATTGGAGTAACTGTATTAACTAGTATGAATATACTTGAATTAAATCATATTGGTATTAATACTTCTTCTATGTTAAATCATGTAATCAAATTATCTGTACTTGCTAAAAAATGTAAATTAGATGGCATTGTATGTTCTCCGTGGGAAGCGAAAAGCATTAGAAAATTATTTGGAAAAAATTTTATTATTATCACCCCGGGAATACGTCCAAAAAGAATGTACTATGATGATCAAAAACGTGTTATGACGCCTCGAGAAGCAATAAGATCTGGATCTGATTTTTTAGTAATTGGACGTCCAATTACTCGTGCGGATAATCCATATATGATTTTGAAAAAAATTTTGTCTGATATTAACAATTAGATTCTTAAATATAATAAATATCTGCAATTTTTTATTTTTATATAATATCAAAACTGATTCAATATATTAATTGAACATAATATATATTATTGTGTATTTTAAAATAATCAAACATAAAAAATCAATTTTCATTTTCTATTGCAGACATGATATGAAAACCACCATCAGCATGAATAATTTCTCCAGTAACTATAGATGATAAATCAGAAAACAAAAATGTAGCAACATTTCCTATATCATGAATATTAATAATTTTTTTTAAAGGATTTATATTTCCATAATTTTTTAACATCTTTTTAAAATTTTTAATTCCAGAAGCCGATAAAGTTTTGATTGGAGCAGCAGAAATTGCATTTACTCTAATATTTTCATTTCCTAAAGAATATGCTATATAACGTACGCTCGCTTCTAAAGCAGCTTTTGCAATACCCATTATATTATAATTTGGTATAATTCTTTCAGAACCTATATATGTAATTGTCACTATACTTCCTCCTGAATTTATCATAGATCTACTAAGCTTAGACATTTCAGAAAAACTATATGTGCTAATTTTATGTGCGTGCATAAAATCTTCCTGAGTTAAAGAATCTAAATAATTTCCTGATAAATTTTTTGGATTTGCATATGCAATAGAATGTAAAAAACCATCAAAAGTTTTCCATGATTTTTTTAACTTTTGAAATAAATCATGAATATCTTGTTTGTTGTTTACATCACAAGGTAATAAAAGATTCGAATTAAATTCTTTTTGCACAATTTTTTCAATACGTTGTTTCGCTTTTTCATTTTGATAGGTAAATGCTAATTCGGCTTTTTGACGATATATAGCACGAGCAATACCGTATGCTATAGAATATTTATTTATCATTCCTGTGATTAAGAAACGTTTTCCAAGTAATAAATTCATAATCTGATTTTCCTGATAATTTATACATAATAATAACATGTGATATTTTATAATAAATATTAAAAATAATTTTTTAAAATTTATTTTAGTATAATCTAATTTTTATTTAAAAAATTAGTACAATAAATTTGTATAAAATAAAATTTTTAATTCTCAATTATTTGTTAATATAATAACTTATATACACTTTATTTAATTTGATTATACTTAAAATATATAAATTTTTTTAAAAAATTTTTAAATTATTAATATGTATACTGATTATTTTATAATAAAATTATATATAAAATATATAAAGCATAAAATTTTATTTTTATGGGAATTTAATAATATTTATATTAAAATTAATTTATATTTATTTTAACATAAGTTTTATATGAAACATTTAATTAATACAATGAAACATTATAAAGATACACAGAAATCATTAAAGAAATTTATTCTAACTGAATCTGCTGTAAAAAAAATCAATCAACTAATAAAACAAAATCCATCTATCTTAGGAATTCGAATATCATTAAAAAGATCTGGATGTGCAGGTTGGAGTTATTTGATAAATACAGTATCGAAGTTTACAAAAGATGATTTTGTATACGAATACAAAGGAGTACAAATATGTACACTAAAAAAATTTTTGCCATTTATTAATACACTCGAACTAGATTACATTAAAAATGGATTAGGTTACAAATTTAAATTTAATAATCCGAATGCAAAAAACATATGTGGTTGTGGAAAAAGTATAAATTTTTAATGAGACAATATTTTATGAAAAATAATATTAACAATTCTTTAAAAGAAAGTACATATAAATTAAATTTAAATGAATATAAAGAAGGATTTTCTACAATTTTAAAAACAGACGAATTAGAAAAAGGAATTAATGAAAAAGTAATTTGCGCTATATCTAGAAAGCGTAACGAACCTGATTGGATGTTAAATTTTAGAATGCAAGCATATAATGCATGGCTAAACATGTCTGAACCGCATTGGTTACATGGAAAATTTGATCCAATTAATTATAATGAATATAGTTATTACTCCGCACCAAAATGCGATTCTTGCCAAAATGATAAACGAAATAAAACAAAAAAAAATTCTCAAAATTATTTAATTCCTGAAGTAAAAAATACATTTAAAAAATTAGGCATACCTACAAAAGAAGATAAAAATATAGCAATCGATGCTATATTTGATTCTGTTTCTGTATCTACAACATATCAAAGTTCTCTTAAAGAGATGGGAATTATTTTTTGTTCTTTTAGCGAAGCAATTCAAAATTATCCAGAACTTGTACGTAAATATTTAGGAAGCGTTGTCCCTGCAAATGATAATTTTTTTGCGGCTTTAAATTCTGCTGTAGCTTCTGATGGGACATTTGTATATATTCCAAAAAATGTACAATGCCCGATGGAATTATCCACATATTTTCGTATAAATTCCGCTAATACTGGTCAATTTGAACGTACTATTTTAATAGCAGATAAAAATAGTACAGTAAGTTATATCGAGGGTTGCTCTGCTCCGATACGGGATGGTCATCAGTTGCATGCTGCCGTTGTAGAAGTCATTGTGCTAGATTATGCTACAGTAAAGTATTCTACTGTGCAAAATTGGTTTCCGGGACAATCTAATGAAAGCGGAATATTGAATTTTGTCACAAAGCGTGCTTTATGTAAAGGAAAAAAATCAAAAATGTCTTGGACACAATCTGAAACAGGATCTGCAATTACTTGGAAGTATCCAAGTGTGATTTTAAAAGGAAATGAATCAATAGGAGAATTTTTTTCTATTGCTTTAACAAAAAATTATCAGCAAGCAGATACGGGTACTAAAATGATTCATATAGGTAAAAATAGCAGCTCAACTATTGTATCTAAAACAATATCTTCCGGGCAAAGTAACAATACCTATCGGGGTTTAGTAAAAATTACATCTCAAGCAAATTATTCAAGAAATTTTACTCAATGTGATTCTATGTTAATTGGTACTAAATCTGGAGCACATACTTTTCCAAATATTCAAGTAAATAATCAAACTTCTCAGATTGAGCATGAAGCTACGACATCTAAAATAGAAGAAGATCAAATTTTTTATTGTCAACAAAGAGGAATTAATGTTAATGATGCAATTTCTATGATTGTACATGGATTTTGTAAAGAAGTATTCTCTAAGTTGCCATTAGAATTTGCTATAGAAGCAGAAAAGTTACTTCATATTAATTTAGATCATAGTATAGGTTAAAATAAGTAGAAAATACATTTTTTTGGAATTTATTTACTAGGAACAAAACATGTTGTCAATTCAAAATTTAGAAGTTATGGTTAATAATCAACTTATTTTAAATAAGTTAAATTTAAAAATTCAACCAGGAGAAGTTCATGCTATTATGGGTCCAAATGGATCAGGAAAAAGCACTCTAGCAGATACTTTGTCTGGAAAAAAACATTGTGTTATTACTTCTGGAAGTATTTTATTTAAAAATGTTAATCTTTTTCAATTAACCCCAGAAGAACGAGCAGGAAAAGGAATTTTTATAGCTTTTCAATATCCAATGGAAATACCAGGCATAAATAATAAAAATTTTTTGCATGCAAGTATTAATGCTATTCGAAAATATCAAAATAAACCTTTTTTAGATATTTATAATTTTTCTCAAATATATAAAAAAAATACAGAACTACTTAATATTTCCGAAGAATTTATGCAAAGAGCATTAAATGTAGGATTTTCAGGAGGAGAAAAAAAAAGAAATGAAATCTTACAAATGATAATATTAAAACCCAGTTTATGTGTATTAGATGAAATTGATTCCGGATTAGATATAGATTCATTAAAAAAAATTTCTAATTGCATAAATATGTTAAGACATAAAAAACGGTCTTTTATCATTATCACTCATTACCAACGCATATTAAATTATATATCACCAGATTACGTGCATGTATTAAATAAAGGCAGTATTGTCCAATCTGGAACTTTTGAAATAGTTAAACATCTCGAGGAATACGGATATGGATAAATTAAAATACAATACACATATCATAAATTTTCTAGAGCAATGGAATAAATTGTTTTTATGCAAAAAACGACCTAAAGATCTTTGTATGCACTGGAATAAAATTTTTGAATTACGATCGTCATATTTTTCAAAAGAAATTTGGAATGTGGTTCCATTAAAAAATTTTTTTACAAAAAAATTTTTTATAGCGAACAAGAATTCAAATTTTAATATCGAACTAGACAAAATTTTATTGCATAAACATGTTTATAAATTAGTGTTTTTTAACGGCACGCTGTGTCAACATTTAAGTGATAATGATTTTGGCCAATGGAAAATAAAAATAAGAAAAAATAATTATATAAAAATATCACCTAATTATTTAATAAAATCTAATTTTTTTTTACATATGTCAGAAAGTTTCTGTGAAAATATAATACATATTGATTTAGAAAAAAATACAAAACCTCTTATTCCATTATACTTACTTCATATCAATTCAGGCGGACAAAATAATAAAATTGCTGTAATAAATTCTCGTATACACATTAATGTGCAAGAAAATGCTCGAGGAGAAATCATAGAGCACTTTTTAGGTAATAGTCATTACTCATATTTAAATAATATTTGCACAAATTTTTTATTAGAAAGCAGTGCTCATATGAATTATTTAAAAATTAATTTTGATAATTTTAATAGCTATCATATTGCGAATAACAATATTATTTTAAATAAAAATACTACATTTTATAATCATCTTTTCAACTTGGGAGGATATTTTTCTCAGCAAAACACTCATGTATGTTTGAATCATGAACACTCTGATGTATCAATAAACAGTTTATCCGTACCTAGTAATAAACAAATTATCGACATAAATACATACATAGATCACAAATCTCGTTGTTGTAAGAGTAGGCAACTACATAAAATGATTTTATCAAAATCTGCAATAGGAAACTTTCATGGTATTATTAAAGTTGAGAAAAATGCAGTAAAAACAGACGGTCATATGAAAAACGATAATTTATTAACTAGCAAACATTCTAAGATAAATACAAAACCTGAATTAGAAATTTATGCAGATGATGTAAAATGTAGTCATGGATCTACAGTTGGATATATGAATCCAGAACATTTATTTTATCTGCGCTCTAGAGGAATTTCAAAAAATCATGCAAAAAAAATGATCATGTATGCATTTTCTTTAGAAGTGCTTAAAAATGTATCTTATAAATCACTACATAAAACTTTAAATAATTTAATCGTATCATTTTTAGAGCAAATAAAAATATGATATATCCAATTAAAAAAATTAGAAAAGATTTTCCTATTCTAAAAAAAATAGTTAATAATTATCCATTAATTTATCTAGATAGCGCCGCTAGTGCACAAAAACCAAAATTTGTTTTTAAACGAGAAATTCAATATGTATCACAACAACATTCAGCTGTACATAGAGGTATTCATACTCTAAGTAAAAATGCTACAAAGTACATGGAAGATGTTAGAGAAAAAATTTCTTGTTTTCTTAATGCAAAATCAGAAAAAGAAATTATTTTTGTTAAAGGCGCTACGGAAGGAATTAATTTAGTTGCTCATTCTTGGGGCGAAAATTATATAAATTCAGGGGAAAATATAGTAATTACTCAAATGGAACATCATTCTAATATTGTACCATGGCAAATTCTTGCAAGAAAAAAAAAAATAAATATTAAATATATTCCACTTTTACCTAATGGAAAATTAGATTTTGATAAACTAGAACAAATTATTGATCATAAAACTCGCCTTCTATGCATGACGCATATGTCAAATGTTTTAGGAACATACAATGCAATAGAAACTATTATCAAAAAAGTAAAAAATTATTTTAATGTTAAAATATTAATTGACGGCGCACAAGCAATTGTGCACCACAATATAGATGTACAAAAAATTAATTGCGATTTTTATGTATTTTCAGGACATAAATTATATGGACCATCAGGAATTGGTATATTATATGCGAAAAAAAAAATACTCGATAAGATGCCTCCATGGGAAGGAGGTGGTGGCATGATACAGAATGTATGTTTAGATTCAGGGGTTAAATTTAGCTCTGTTCCATGGAAATTTGAAGCTGGTTCACCTAATATTTCTGGTATTATCGGACTAGGTGCAGCTGTAGATTACATAAATAAAATCGGCATGAAAAAAATTTTCGTACATGAAAAAAAAATTATAAATTATGCTTTATTAAAATTAAAAAATATTCCTACAATTAGGATTTATGGATCTGATCCGTTTTCTGGAGTAATTTCTTTTAATTTAAAAAATTATCATGCTTATGATATAGGTGTTATACTTGATCAATATGGAGTTGCTATTCGTACTGGACATCATTGTGCTATGCCAATTATGAAATTTTTTAAAACAAATAGTATGTGTAGAATCTCGATAGCTATGTATACAAGCAAGTCAGATATCTCATGTTTTATAAAAAAATTAAATAAAACAATAAATTTTTTACAACAATCTAATTAGATTAGTTTAAAATATTTTATGGATAAAAATAAATTTATAAAAAATTTTTCTTACTTAAGTAATTGGGAAGAAAAATATCTCTATATTATAGAATTAGGAAAGAGATTGGCTCCATTTCCTGATAGATTTAAAAAATCTGAATATCTTGTTCCTGGATGCCAAAATCTTGTTTGGATTGCTTTATTATATAATAAAAATCATTTAAAATTTTATGGAGATAGCAACTCTATTATTGTTAAAGGGCTAATAGCAATTTTATTTATATTTTATCAAAACTTAAAAATATCAGAAATAATTACATGTAATACATATCTTGATTTAAAAAATTTATGTTTATCTGAGCACCTAACTCCTTCTAGAATGCAGGGATTAGGTGCTATCATTAGTTTCATTAAAAAATCGGCGCGTTCTTTTTTATAAGAATAACTTTTTACTTAAAAAGTAATAATTTATTTTCTATAATAAAAAGAACGATTGTTCAGACGTTGATTTGCACGATCAGCTTCTTCTTTTGCTATATGTGCATCAGCTTTGATATGTTTTACATCTTCTGAAATATGATCTATTTGATTGTGCAGTTCTTTGATATCAGAATTTAATTTGTTATTACTTGGACTATTTGTGCAACTTGATAATATTAATATACTTAAAATTATATTAAATACAGTTTTTTTATTATTTAACATTTTTTTTCCTTAAATAATTTTTTGAATTTATTCAATATTATTTGATGTCACTTAAACTTACTTTTTTTGATAAAATTATATTGTTCTATATTTTTTATTCATTATATTCAGAATAAATATTTTTATTATATTAAATAACATATATATATCGTAGTATTTTATTTATTATAATTTACAAAAAATTTGTATTAAAATATATAAATTTAGTAACATACTAAAATTTTTTATTATTTAAATATTGGTTTCAAAATTTTAGAAATATTTTAATTTTAAAAATAAAACATACAAATAATTTCATTATTTTTTTTCAATAAAAATATGGCAAAATATTATATATTTATTACTGGAGGAGTCGTTTCATCTCTCGGTAAAGGTATTACTACAGCGTCTTTAGGTGCTATATTAGAAGCGCGCAATTTAAAAGTTACTTTAATGAAACTAGATCCTTATATAAACGTAGATCCTGGAACCATGAGTCCAATTCAACATGGAGAAGTTTTTGTTACCGAAGATGGTGCGGAAACTGATCTAGACTTAGGACATTATGAACGTTTTTTAAATTCTAAGATGTCACGTTACAATAATTTAACTACAGGAAAAATTTATTCTGACGTATTAAGAAACGAAAGAAATGGATTTTATCTTGGAGCTACTATTCAAGTAATTCCACATATTACAAACGAAATCAAAAAATGTATTATACGTGCAGGAAAAGGATTTGACATTTTATTAGTTGAAATTGGAGGGACAGTAGGCGATATCGAATCATTACCTTTTTTAGAAAGTATTCGTCAAATGGCAATAGAAATTGGAAAAAGAAAAATACTTTATATTCATTTAACACTCGTTCCATATTTATATCCTTCAAAAGAAATAAAAACTAAACCAACACAACATTCTGTTAAAGAACTTCTTTCTATCGGCATTCAACCAGATATTTTAATTTGCAGATCAGATCGATTAGTACCAAAATATGAAAGATCAAAAATTGCTTTATTTTGTAATGTTCCTGAAAAAGCTGTATTTTCTTTAGAAGATATAGATTCTATTTATAGAATACCAATATTTTTAAATAAACAAGGTCTTGATAACTATATTTGTCACCGTTTTTGCATAAAGTGCCCAAAAGCAGACTTATCTATGTGGGAAACTGTTATGCATCAAAAAAAAAATACCATAGGGACAGTAATCATTGGAATAATAGGCAAATATACAGAATTTCCAGATGCTTATCGTTCATTGATTGCTGCTTTAGAACACGCTGGATTGAAAAATAGATTAATTATTGATATTAAATTAATTAATTCTCAAAGTTTAGAGTTTTCTGATATATCTACTCTTAAAAATTTAGATGCCATTATTGTTCCAGGTGGATTCGGATATCGAGGAATCGAAGGTAAAATAATAGCAGCAAAATTTTCGAGAGAAAAAAACATTCCTTATTTTGGAATTTGCTTAGGTATGCAAATTGCAATAATAGAGTTCGCGCGTAATGTTATTGGATTAATGGAAGCAAATTCAACAGAATTTATAAAAAATTGTAAATATCCGGTAATTGCTAAAATATCAGAATGGAATTATCGAAAAAAATCTATTTTTAATACATATAAGATTTCTACAAAAATGAGATTAGGAAATCAAAAATGTTACTTAAAGTTAGGAAGTTTAGCGTATCAAATATATAATAAATCTATTATTTTAGAACGACATCGCCATCGATATGAAGTAAATAATTTATTTCTAAACAAAATTGAAAAATCAGGATTAATTGTTTCCGGATGGTCACATAATAAATATAAATTAGTTGAAATTATTGAATATCCAAAACATCCATGGTTTATTGGAAGTCAATTTCATCCAGAATTTAATTCTAATCCTCGTGATAGTCATCCGTTATTTATTTCTTTTATAAAAGCTGCTCACAATTATCAAAATAAAAAAAATTTTTAATATACTTATTTAATAATATTTTTAGTATCATACTAATTAATTATTATTTATATATAAATATAATAAAATGTATACTTCAAAAATTATCAAAGTTATTGGTCGTGAAATTCTTGATTCAAGAGGCAATCCTACAGTAGAAGCTGAAGTACATTTGTCTGGCGGCGTAATAGGACGCGCTTCTTCTCCGTCTGGTATATCTATTGGTTCACGAGAAGCATATGAATTACGTGATCGAGATTTTTCTCGATTTTTAGGTAAAGGTGTAAAAAAAGCAGTAAAAGTGATAAATAAAAAAATTTCTAAATCTTTAATAAAAAAAAATGCTGAGGAACAAAAAAATATTGATAATATCATGATTCATTTAGATGGGACAGAAAATAAGTCTAGATTAGGAGCAAATTCAATTTTAGCTGTATCTCTTGCAAACGCTAAAGCAGTATCAAACATCAGAAAAATTCCTCTATATCAATACATAGCAGAACTCAATGAAATTCCAGAAATGTTTTCTATGCCATTACCAATGATTAATATTATTAACGGAGGAAAACATACAAACAATAATATTGATATTCAAGAATTTATGATTCAACCAGTTAGTGCAAAAAATATTAAACAAGCAATTCAAATGGGATCTGAAATATTCCATAATTTAGGAAAAATATTGCATGAACAGGGTATGAGCACTTCTGTTGGAGATGAAGGAGGATATACACCTAATTTAAAATCTAATATTGTTGCATTTAATTTAATTCAAGAAGCAATAGAAAAATCTGGATTTTGTATAGGTAAAGACATTACATTAGCGATCGATTGTGCTGCATCAGAATTTTTTGAAAAAAACTATCAATCTTATTATTTAAAAAGTGAAAAAAAAATGTTTTCATCTTGCGAATTTATAGAATATTTGACCGATCTTACAAATAAGTATCCTATTCTTTCTATTGAAGACGGATTACATGAAAATGATTTAGAAGGTTTTAAAATATTAACAAAAACATTAGGAAAAAAAATTCAGCTCGTAGGTGACGATTTATTCGTGACTAATTCTAAATTGTTAAACAATGGTATTAAAAATGGAATTGCTAATTCCATTTTAGTAAAACCAAATCAAATTGGTTCATTAACAGAAACTTTAAAAGTAATTAAAATAGCTAAAAAAGCCGGATACTCTACTATTATTTCACATCGATCTGGAGAAACTGAAGATGTAACAATAGCAGATTTATCTGTTGGAACAGCATCAGGTCAAATTAAAACAGGATCTATGAGTCGATCAGATCGAATAGCAAAATATAATCGATTAATTCGTATTGAAGAAGAACTACAGTATCGTGCTCCATTTAATGGAAGAATGGAAATTAAAAATCAATAATTTTTTAAATTTATGTATTTTTAATTTTTTATAATATTAACCGGTAATCCCTTACGTTCTTGAAAAGCCTGTGCGACTACGAATTTATTTACCTTTAAATCATGTATAAAATTATATATTTTGTTAGAAATAACAATTGGTTTATGATAAATAGATTTAAAAGTTTCTAAATTATTTGATAACGGAAAATGTACTTCTATATACTTATTTCCGTCTTTTTCTAAACTAATTTTTATTGGTTCGTTGATGAATTTTACTGTAGTACCAACTGGTACATGATTAAATAAATATTTAATATCAGCATTTCTTAAACGTATGCATCCATGAGTAACACGCAGTCCAATTCCAAAATTTGCATTTGTTCCATGAATAGCATATAGATCTTCTAAATATAAAGCGTATAATCCCATAGGGTTATCTTTTCCTGGAGGATATGTTTTTAACAAAATTTTGCCTTTTTCTAAATATTCTTGACGTATAGATTGTGTAGGAGTCCAAGTTGGTCCATATTTTTTTCTTTTCACAGCAGTAGTCCAATTATGAGGAGTTTCTTTCCCTACTTGTCCGATACCGATAGGAAAAATTGCTACTAAATTAGAATTTTTAGGAAAATAAAATAATCGCATTTCAGCAGTGTTTATAATAATTCCTGAATAAGGCATATCTGGCAATATAATTTGTTTTGGAATAATTACTTGCGTGCCACTTTGAGGTAAATATACATCTACTCCTGGATTTGCTTCTAATATATTAGTAAGACCTACATTAAATTTTTGAGCAAAGTATTCTAAAGAGAGAGTATTATTTTTTGGAATAGTAATAACAAAATTTTTTCCGATTATTCTATTACCATTTTTAGGCAACTGATATACTTCTGAATAAACAGTTTTAAAATTTAATATGATAAATATAAGTATTCTAAAGTATATAGCGATTTTTTTTAGTAAATATCTTAATCTTGATCTATGCATAAAATAAATTATTTTATTTTTTTCTTTTTTTAGATATTTAAAAAAAAATTAAACATTAAATAAAAATTCAATAATATCTCCATTTTTTACTAAATAATCTTTTCCTTCTAATTTAATTTTTCCAAATTTTTTTGCTAAGTTCATACTTTTATAATGCATAAAATTTTCAAAAGAGATAACTTTTGCTCGAATGAATCCTCTTTGAAAATCACTATGAATTTTTCCTGATGCTTGTAATGCTGTAGTTTTATAATTAATTAACCATGAACGTACTTCTTTTTTACCAATAGTAAAAAAGTTATTTAATTTTAATAATTGACAGCCACAATTTATAATTGTGCCTAAATTAGAGTTTGCTAATTTAGATATTATGTACATTTTAGATGATTTTTTCTGTAAAGAATTTATGAAATTATCTTCAAATGTAGCGCATATTTTAAGTACGGGTATTTCAAGATGATTAAAATATTTTTTTATTTTTTCTATGTATTCGATATTTTTTGAAGAATTTTCATGTATATTTAAAATAAGCATTTTAGGTTTTAAAGTTAAAAAATTTAACTCAGAAATAATAGAATCATGTAAATTCTCGGTTTTTTTGTGCGTATGATGTTTTTTGTTAGACAGCGCTTCTAAAAAAAATTCTAAAATATAAATTTGATTTTTAATATTATTATTTTTATTTTGTTTTTTTAAAAAAGAGATTTTTTCAGTACATCTTGCAATATCAGATAATATTAATTCAGAATTTATAATATGAATATCATTTAAAACATTTTCGAACATATATTTAGAAGAACAAAGATCTTTAGAAAAGCATCCTACGACATGACCAATTGCATCAGCAGTACGAATTTGATTTAAAAATTGATTTCCTAATCCATATCCTTTAGAAGCACCTTTTACTAAACCCGCAATATCGATAAATTCAATATATTCTGGCGTGATACAACGAGACTTAACGATTTCTTGTAACTTAAATAAGCGCATATCTGGTATAGGAGTTAATGCAATATTAGGCTTAATTGTACAAAATGGAAAATTTTTAGCTGCTACTTTAGATCCAGTAAGTGCATTAAAAAGTGTAGATTTTCCGGCATTAGGCAATCCTATAATTCCAACTTTTAATCCCATTCATATCCTCTTTGCAAAAATTTTTTCTAATTTTTTGTAAAACTATTTTCTATGTAAAATATTCATAGCATGATATTGATTTTTTTTTATTAAAATTTTGATACAACTAATAGATTTTTTAATTATTTTTTTTAATTTAAATAAATCTTGATCGTTAAATTTACTTAAAATATATTTTTTAATATCACCATTTTCAGGACGTCCAATTCCGATTCTTAACGTATTTAAAAAAGATTTTTTTCCAATAAAATTTATTAGGCTTCTCACTCCATTGTGCGTGCTACTTCTATGAAAAAATTTAAATCGAGCGCATCCTAATTGTAGATCTAATTCGTCGTGAACAATTAATAATTCATAGGTATTAAAATTATAAAAATTATAAATTTTAAAAATTATTTCTCCATTAACATTCATATAATTATTTGGAATCATAAGAAATATTTCTTTTAGCGCTATATTAATTTTTGCAATATAACAAGAAAAATATTTATTTTGTATAAGATGCACATTATATTTTTTGGCCAAAGTATGAATAAACAATTCTCCGATATTATGACGTGTATGTGAGTATTTTGGTGCAGGATTTGATAATCCTATAATCATTTTTAATCTCATAAAAAATTTTAACTTATGTTAAATTATAATATTAAGTATATATTTTTCTATTAGTTTAGAAATTGTTAAGATTTTTATATTTGATAATTTTTTAAATTTTAAATTTATCGGAATCGTATCGCATACAATAAACTCGTCAATAACTGATTTTTGCATGGTATAAAATGCATTTTCTGAAAGCACTGGATGTGTAGTATAGCATACTATGTTTGAGGCGCCTTGATTTTTTAAATAATATGCAGATTTACATAAAGTCGATGCTGTATCAATAATATCATCAACTAATATACAATCACGATTTTTAACATTGCCAATAATATTTGCCACCTGAGTTTCATTAAAATTAGGTCGAATTTTTTCTATTACCACAACTTCTACATTTTTAAGAGCTTTTGACATCTTCCTAGCACGACGTATACTTCCAAAATCTGGTGCTACAATAACAGGATTAAGGAAGTTCTTTTTTCTAATATCTTCTAAAAAAACTGTCTCAGCTGATATTGAATCAAAAACAATATCGAAGAATCCTTGTATTTGCTCGCAATGTATATCGATAGTTGCTATTTGATCAATTCCTGAAATAGACAAAAGATTTGCAACTAACTTGGCTGTAATTGGTACTTGTTCTAAATTAATTCTGCGATCTTGTCTACCATATCCATAATAGGGTATTATAGTGATGATTTTTTTGGCGGCTGCACGTTTTAAAGCGTCAGCTATTATCATTAACTCCATTAAATTGTCATTTGCTGGATAGCATGTAGATTGAATAATACATACATCTTCGCCTCGTACATTTTCATCAATTTTTACATTGATTTCGTTATCTTTAAAACGACTAATTACAATGGGAGATAGTTTAATTTTACATGTATGTGATAGTAAGTTTGCTAAATGTTTAACAGAGGTGCCAAAAAAAATTTTCATTTTAATATAAAATGTATTTTATTGTATTTTTTTTAATGTAACGTTAAAATATATTTATTTCAAGAAATAATCGTATGAATGAGATCGAATTTTTATAATCCTATGCAATATAGATATGTTAGATCCTTTACTAATAAAAGCACGTATGTATTTCGGCAGTTTTTGTAAAATAATACGGGCTTTCTTTTCAGAACTAAATTCAGCAAATATACATCCTCCTGTACCAGTTAAACGAAATTTTGCATATTTAGAACAATTTTCAATCAATTTATTTATAGTACAAAAATTTTTTTTTACTATAGCTTCAAAATCATTCACGAAAGGTTTTTGCAAATATTGATTAAAAGTTTTTACGACAGTAAAATTTTTTTCAGAAAATTTATTAAATACAGATTGAGTAGATATTTTTATTGGAGGTATAATAATTATATACCACTTTAATGGGAGATTTACTGAAGATAATTTCTCCCCAATACCTTCAGCAAATGCAGATTTACCGTATATAAAAACTGGTACATCAGCACCTATTTGTAATCCTAAATTTGCTAAAGTTTTCAAACTTAGTTGACATCTCCAATGAAAATTTAGAGCAATTAATGTAGTTGCAGCATTCGATGATCCACCGCCTAAACCGCTTCCTAAAGGAATTTTTTTTTTGACATAAATATCTGCGCCAAAAATTTTTTGATTTTTCTTTCTTTTCATAAAATTTTGTAATAATTTAGCAGCTTTTAATATTAAATTGTTTTGACGATGTATACCCTGAATAGTATTAATTAACGTAATTTTTTTATTTAATGTAGAATTAATAATCAAAATGTCACTATATTCAAGAAATCTAAATAAAGTTTGAATATAGTGATATCCATCAGAACGTCGACCTACAACAGATAAAAATAAATTTATTTTTGCAGGAGAAGGCCAATTATATTTTTTTAATATATCCAACGATAAATTTTTATGTTTATAAAATCTTTCTTGTGAAATAATTTTATTTTTTTTGGAAAAACTGTTGGTGTGTTGTAGTATTCTATATATTGAATTTCCCATATTTCTTTTGAATTCATATATTTTGCATTTTTTAAATTACCATGATGATCGTATTTAATGTTAAATACATTTTTTGGAGCGCCTAGAATTAAATTATGAATATCGTTTAATGGAATTGAATATCCGAAAAATTTTTTAATCATGCTTTCTAAATCATGACTAGTATAACGTTTTTCTTGATTGTAAATCATTTCTGTATAACTTGGATATATGTTGAATATTACTTTAATACTGCTAAACGCATGGTGTAGTATTAATTGATAATACATATTATTTTTTTTTATTAAAGTAAAATTTAAATTTAATGTATCTTTTTCAGAATTAAAAAAAAACTACCATATATGTGATAATAGGGAAGTTGAGCAAGATTGTTTAAATTTTTTTGCGTATCTTTGAAATTTTTATGAATTTCAATTTCTTTATGAAAAATAGAGCATCCAGAAAATAAAACACTTAAAATTAAAAAAAAATGTAAAATATGACGATTATATAACATAAAGTTTCCTTTAATAAAATTTTTTTAAATTTTTATTTATAAAATTTTAACAATATTAACTATAATAATAAACTTGTATTGTAATAATAAAAAATATGTAAAAAATTATTTTTAATAAAAATCAATATATCTTTTTAATTAATGAAATAAAAAATTTATGAAATTAGTTGTAATAGGTGTAAGCTATAAAACTGCACCAATCTCTTTAAGAGAAAAAATGATATTTTCTACCGAACATTTAGATATGTCACTAAACAACTTATTGAAACAAATAAATATTAAAGGTGGATTAATACTTTCTACTTGCAATCGTATAGAAATTTATTTAAGTGTAAAAAAATTAAACAATTTAAAAAAAATTTTAATAAATTGGTTATATAAATTTTATAAGATTGAATTTAAATTTATACGTCATAATATTTATTATTATTTAGATAATCGAGCTATTATACATTTAATGCGTGTAATGAGCGGCTTGGACTCTATGATTTTGGGAGAGTCACAAATAATTAATCAAGTTAAATCTGCATTTTTTAGATCTTTAAAAAGAAAAAACTTATCAGTAGATATGCAAAAATTATTTGAAAGAGTATTTGCTGTATCGAAAAAAATTCGCACACAAACTAAAATTGGATCATATTCAATATCAATATCTTATGCAATATACATATTATTAAAAAATAAATTTCAATCTTTAACCGAAATTCAAATATTATTAATAGGATCGGGAAAGATTAGCACTTTAGTAGCAAAACAACTATATCAATATAATGTAAAAAAAATTTTTATTGCAAATCGTACATTGCAACATGCAAAAAATTTAGCTTTAAAAATTAATGGTTTTGCTATTGAACTAAAAAATGTCGCACAATACTTAAGTAAAGTACACGTTGTTATCACATCAACATCTAGTAGCACACCAATACTATATACTGATACAGTAAGAAATGTGTTGAAAAAAAACAAAAAAATAGTTTTGTTTATTGATATTGCTGTTCCTAGAAATATACAATCCAGTATTGGCAATTTACCTAACGCAGATTTATACATTCTAGATGATTTACAAATATTTTTAAACAAAAATTTAGAAAAAAGAAAACATGCTGCAATGTTAGCAGAAAACATTATAAAACAAGAAAGCATAAAATTATCGCAGTGGCTACAAGGTTATTCTGCAGCTAAAATAATACAAGAATACAGAAATCAGATAGAACAAGTAAAAAAAATATATGAAAATCGTGCATTAATGGAATTAAAAATTGGTATAAATCCTGAAATTATTATTAAAAAAATTATTTATAAACTTACTAATCGATTAATGCATAATTCCACAAAATTATTATATAATACAGCTTTTTCTCAAAAAAATGATGCTTTAAAGATTTTATATAATCATTTAAAATTAAAGTTACATTGAAATATTAAGAATTTATTTATAATAAATATTTGGATTTATAATGCATAAATCAATAATGTCAAAATTAAAAATTCTAAGTAATAGATATAAAGAACTTAATCAAATGTTAAGCAATCCGAATATTATTGCAGATAAAAGTCAATTTTTATCTTTATCAAAAGAACATTCAAAATTAAGTATACTAGAATATTATTTCAATTCCTGGAAAGAATTAAATCAAGAAATTCAATCTTTAAAATCTATGTTATCAAATGAAGAATTATATAACCTTGTACAAGACGAATTAAATATTACTTACATAAAAATTAAAAAAGTAGAAAAAAAAATTATTTTATTTCTTGTTCCTCAAAATTATTCAAGTAAATATAATTGTTTTTTAGAAATTCGTGCAGGTACAGGAGGAGGCGAAGCTGCTTTATTTGTCAAAGATTTATGCCGCATGTATATACGATTTTCTGAAATGCAATCTTGGGAGACAAAAATTATTCATTCTAATTATTCAGAATACGGAGGATACAAAGAAATTATTATCAAAATATGTAATAAAGAAGCATATTCAAAATTACAATTTGAATCAGGCGGTCATCGCGTGCAAAGAATACCTGCAACAGAATCACAAGGACGTATTCACACTTCTACATGTACGGTAGCTATCATGCCAGAAATGTCAGAATTAAAATTGCCTAAAATTAAATCATCTGATTTACGAATCGATACATTTCGTTCTTCTGGAGCTGGTGGACAACATATTAATACCACAGATTCAGCAATCCGAATTACGCATATTCCAACTAATACAGTTGTAGAATGTCAGGATGAAAGATCTCAACATAAAAATAAATCAAGAGCTATGTCTGTATTAACAGCAAGATTACAAACGAATTTGTTAAAAAATAGAAAACAAAGTGAATCTCAAGTACGTCGAAATTTACTAGGTACCGGTGATAGGTCAGATCGTATTCGTACTTATAATTTTACACAAGGCAGAATTACTGATCACCGATTAAATTTGACAATATATAAACTCAATGAAATTATGGAAGGTAATTTAAATTTATTAATTGATCCAATTATGAAAAAATATCGTGATAAAGAAATTGAAAAATTTCTACAAAAATGAAATAAATATGATAACGTGGAATTCTTGGGTACAACAAGCCATCTCAGTATTGCGTGCATTTAAAAAAAGTTCTCCAGAAAAAGAGGCAGAAATTCTATTGAAACATGTTCTTAATATTGATTATGCAAAAATAATCGCTTATGGAGAAAGAAATTTAACGTATACACAACATATTTTTTTAAATACTTTATTATTTAAAAGAATATTAGGAGAACCTATATCGTATTTAGTAAATGCTTGTGAATTTTGGTCTATAGATTTATATATCACTTCTGGTGTATTTATTCCAAGATCAGATACCGAACGTTTAGTAGAATTAGCGCTGTCTTTGTCATTGTCAAAAAACGCTAACGTTTTAGATCTTGGAAGCGGCAGCGGAGCAATTGCACTAGCGCTCGGATTAGAAAATCCTATGTGGAATATTACTGGAATCGACAAAAACAATAAAGCTGTTCAAATTTCCAAAAAGAATGCTGTTAAACTTAAAATAAAAAATGTAACCTTTAAAAAAGGCAACTGGGAAAAACTCCAGAAAAAAAAACATTATTCAATGATTGTTAGTAATCCTCCATATATTGCACAAAAAGATCCGCATTTATTTACAACAGATTTAAAATTTGAACCGAAATCTGCATTAATTTCTGGATCAGATGGACTTAAAGATATAAAAATAATTTGTAAAATAGCTAAAAATCATCTAAAAAATCGCGGTTGGTTGTTAATCGAGCATGGATTTCAACAAGCACGTAAAGTACGCAAAATTTTATTAATAGAAGGATATCATCTAATTTGTACTCATTTAGATTATAGAGGTCATGATCGCATTACTCAGGGAATGTGGATGAAAATTTAATAAAATTAATTTAAAGAAATGTATAAGTCGTATACATATAAATTTTCTGTGATAGAAACAAATTAATGCTTAAACTAAACAAGTTAAAAAATTTTGAATATAAATAAAAACAAAATTATTCTTTCTTTAGAAGATACTAAAATATCTAATCATCTTCCAATAGTTGTATTTGGAGGGATCAATGTTTTAGAAGATTATGATACTACTGCAATGGTCTGTGAAAAATTTATAACAATAACAAAAAAATTAAATATGTCATTTATTTTTAAAGCATCTTTTGATAAAGCTAATCGCTCCTCTATTTACTCATATCGAGGACCTGGTTTAAAAAAAAGCATAGAAATTTTTTCTAAAATAAAATCAAAATTTAATGTAAAAATCATGACAGATATACACGAACCAAATCAAGCGCATAAAATAGCAGAAGTAGTAGATATTATTCAAATCCCAGCTTTTTTGGCTCGACAAACTGATTTGATTCAATCAGCAGCACAAACAAATAAAATAATAAATATTAAAAAGCCACAGTTTATTTCTCCTGAGCAAATATACTATATTGTAGAAAAAATAATTCAATCAGGCAACTCTAAAATTATTTTATGCGAACGTGGTACTACTTTTGGATATAACAATTTAATTGTAGATATGTTAGGATTAGATACCATGAAAAAAATATCCGGTGGTTATCCAGTGATGTTAGATATTACACATGCATTACAAATGCGAGAAAAATTTAGTCCGATATCTCATGGAAAAATTTCGCAAATCCATGTACTTGCACGCTCAGGAGTTGCAGTAGGGATTTCCAGCATACTAATTGAAACACATCCAGAACCAAAAAAAGCTCGATGTGATGGTCCTTGTGCATTACCACTGAAAAATCTTGAATTGCTTCTTACAGAAATTAAACATATAGATAACATTGTTAAATCTATCGTATAATTTAATTTGAAAATATTAATTTTAAAATTTAAATCGTTATAAAATAATGAACAATCAATTAAAAATTATAAAAAAATTTAAAGTAAAACCTGTTTTTGATGCAAAAACAGAATTTAAAAAAATTAAAAATTTTTTAACAGCATATTTAAAAAAATTTACTGAATTAAAAACATTAGTATTAGGTATTAGTGGAGGCCAAGATTCTACATTAACCGGAAAAATTTGCCAAGAAGCAATTAATGATTTAAAATACGATTGTGCGTTGAACTATCAATTCATTGCAGTACGCTTACCTTATGGTATTCAGTATGATGAAGAAGATTGCAAATTAGCTATAAATTTTATAAACCCCGATCAAGTAGTAACTATCAACATTAAATCTGCAGTAGAATCACGTATTATTTCTTTGCAAAAAGCCGGCTTTAATATCACTGAACATTTAAAAGGCAATGAAAAATCAAGAGAACGCATGAAAATACAATATAGTATTGCAGGTGCTACTTCTGGTTTAGTAGTGGGTACATGTCATGCATCTGAAGCAATTACTGGATTTTTCACAAAATATGGAGATTCTTCTTCTGATATTTCTCCTATATTGCACTTAAATAAACGTCAAGGTAAAAGCATGCTTCAATATTTGAGCTGTCCTCAACGCTTATACTTAAAACCACCTAGTGCTGATTTAAATGAAAACTATCCAGGATATCCTGACGAATTTGCTCTTGGAATTAGTTATGATATGATTGATGATTACTTAGAAGGTAAAACAATTAATAAAAAAACAGCTAAAATTATCGAAGATTTATATTATAATACGCAACACAAACGCAATTTTCCGATATGTATATAAAAATTTTAAATATAATCTATACAGAGTATAAAAAAATTTTCTAGTAAATTTTTTATATTAAGGAACAACTTATGTCAAATTTTAGAGAAGAAAAAGATTTTTTTGGAATAATTGCGATACCAAAAGAAAGTTTATGGGGCTCTCATACGCAAAGATCTTTAAAAAACTTTAATATTTCTACAGAAATTGTACCATACGAATTTATTCATGCTTTAGCGCAGGTGAAATATGCTGCTACAAAAGTTAATAAAGAACTAAATCTATTAAATGTAAATAAAGCAGATGCAATTTTAAAAGCTATCAAAAAAATATTATCAGGAAAATATTCAAACAGTTTTCCATTAAAAATTTGGCAAACTGGTTCTGGCACACAAACTAATATGAACATTAACGAGGTTATTGCAAATATCGCTATAAAAATATTAGGTGGAAATTATGGAGATTATTCTATAATACATCCAAACGACCATGTTAATAAAAGTCAAAGCTCTAATGATGTTTTTCCGACTGCTATGCATATATCTGCAATCACTGCTTTAAAAAATAATTTATTGCCAAATATTCAAGATCTGATTGATACCTTAACTAAAAAATCAATACAATTTGACAATATTATTAAAGTTGGACGTACTCATTTGCAAGACGCTGTACCTTTAACTTTAGGACAAGAAATTTCTGCTTGGAAATATATGTTGCAAAAAAGTATTTTTCATATTCAAAATACTATTTCTCATTTGTCTGAAATAGCGTTAGGAGGTACTGCAGTAGGCACAGGATTAAATGCTCATAAATTGTATCCAAAAAAAACAGCTGAAATTTTATCGAAATTAACTAATCATGAATTTACCACTTCACCTAATAAATTTGAATCTTTAAGTACATGCGATGCTTTAGTACATTCCCACGGTGCTTTAAAGGGTTTATCAGCGTCTATGATGAAAATTGCTAATGATATTCGGTGGTTATCTTCTGGTCCAAGATGCGGTATAGGCGAGTTATTAATTCCAGAAAATGAACCAGGTAGTTCTATTATGCCAGGAAAAATTAATCCTACACAATGTGAATCTATGACAATGATATGCTGTCAAGTTTTTGGAAACGATACTTCAATAAATATTGGTGGAGCATCTGGAAATTTTCAATTAAACGTATTTAGACCGATGATTATTTATAACTTTTTGCAATCTGTCAGGCTTCTTTCAGATGGAATTTGCAGTTTTAACAAAAATTGCGTTTTAGGGATTCAACCAAATAAAGAAAAAATTGATAAATTTTTAAAAAAATCACTGATGTTAGTAACTGCTTTAACACCACATATCGGATATGATAAATCTGCTAAAATTGCAAAATTAGCACATAAAAAAAATTTTACTTTAAAGGAAGCTTGCATAAAGTTAGGTTATCTATCAGAAAATGAATTTGATAAATTAATATGTTTAAAAAAAATGATTAAAATGAAAAATTAAATATTTTTTTAGAAAACTAAAATTAAATTTTTAGAAACATTTAAATTTTTATTAATGCTTTATAATAAATTTTTTTTATGTACATTAATCAAAAAATTGTCCCGAAAAAATTTTCTAATTTTTTAATTTAATACAAAATTAAATAAAATTTTTAAAAAAGTTAAAAAAATTTAATTTTACAAAAAAAAAATATAGTTTAAAATTTTAATATGTATATTTTCAAGCATATCACAAACAATATGAAACAATTTTTTTTCATTTTTTTAATTTTTTTTAATTTTATTAATTCAAATGTTGTATTAAGTGCAAATTGTTATACAGATCCTAATTCAATTCGCATTGGATTTTCTCCAGGAAACACTGCACAAAAAATTATATTAGATGCAATAAAAGAGTCTTCGATATCTATCGATATCGCAGCATATTCATTTACAAGTAAATTAATCAGTTTAGCGCTAATGGATGCTGAACATCGTGGAGTAAAAATTAGAGTTTTAGCAGATAAAAAATCAAATAGCGGAAAATACACTGCAGTGACATATTTATCTAATCATAAAATTCCAGTCAGATTAAATGACAAATATTCTATTATGCATAATAAATTTATGATTATTGATCATAAATCAGTACAAACTGGATCATTTAATTATACACAAAGTGCAGCAAACAAAAATGCGGAAAATGTAATTTTTATAAAAAATAGCGCAGAAATTGCAGAAAAATATGAACTAGAATTTAATAGATTATGGAACGAAGCATTAGAACAACATAAAAATTATTTAATAAACAAATAAGTAAATTTACAACTATATATTGAAAAATTAATTTGTTAAATGAAAAAAAAAATAATTTCTACTATTTTTTTAAGATTAAAAAAAAATATTCCCAATCCAGAAATTGAACTAAAATTTTCATCTAATTTTGAGCTTTTAATAGCTGTTTTGTTGTCTGCAAAATCAAAAGACGTTCAAGTAAATAAAATTACTAAAAAATTATTTAATCAAGCTAATAATCCTAAAAAAATGTTACGCTTGGGTAAGCAAAAAATTATGGATTGTATCCGATCCATTGGGTTATATAAAAAAAAAACTGAATATATAATACGAGCTTGCCAAATTTTAATAAAAAACTTTCGCGGCAATATTCCAAATAATAGATCCGACTTAGAGTCGCTTCCAGGAATTGGCAGAAAAAGTGCAAATGTTATACTAAATGTTGCATTTCATCAAAATACTATCGGCGTAGATACCCATGTTTTTCGAGTAAGTAATCGATTAGGATTATCAAAATCAAATAATCTTAGATTTATTGAAAATCAGCTGATTTCTAATATTCCAAAAAAATTTGTTTTAAATAGTCATATGTGGCTTGTATTACATGGAAAATATACATGTAAATCTAAAAATCCTTTATGTAAAAGTTGCATTTTAAATGATTTATGCCTGTATCATCAAAATGATATATTTTAAAATGCATGCATCCAAATTAACAAGCAGAAATTTTTTTTTCCTTTTTTTAATATCGTGTATTTATCGTATAATTTATCTGAATTTTTAAAGATATAATTTTCGGGCACATTTTTGCTATTATTAATAGAAACCGAAGAAGATAAAATTATATTTTGAGCATTTTTTTTTGATTTGGATAATCCAGAATTTACTAAAATACTTTTGATATCTATATTTTTTTTAAAAACTTTATATATACGAACTCCCGAAATTGATAATAAAATAAAATCTTTTTCTGAAATTTTTAAAACATCTTTATGAAATAAAATACTTGTTGCTTTTTTTGCTAAGTTTAGTTGTTTTTTTCCGTGTACAATATGCGTAATTTCTTGAGCTAAAATTTTTTGTATTACAAATGGTTTTATTTTTTTATGAATAAATTTTTTTTCTAGTTTAGAAATATCTGAAATTTTTAAAAAAGTAAACATTTTTAAAAATTTAAATACATCTTCGTCTGAAGAGTTAAGCCAAAATTGATAAAAATCATAAACGCTAGTTTTATTTTTATCTAACCAAATAATTGATTTACAATTATCAGATTTTCCTAATTTAGTTCCATTAGATCTAACCATTAATGGTGTAGTAAGTCCATATACGGTTTTTTTATTTACATGATTTACCAAATCAATTCCTAAAGTGATATTTCCCCATTGATCTGACCCGCCAATTTGTAATATTACATTATATTTTTTATTTAAGAAGCAATAATCATATCCTTGCAGAAAACTATAAGAAAAAGTCATGAATGATAGATGAGCTTTTTTTCGCAATCTCATTTTGATTGATTCTTTATTTAATAATTTGTTTACTGAACAGTAAATTCCAAATTTTCTTAAAAAATCCAAAATAGTTAAATTTTTTAACCAAGAATAATTATTTAAAATATTTAAGGATGTTAAATTTTTTTTACATAATATAAAACTTTTGATTTGTTTTTCTATTTTTTGAGTCCAATTATAAACTGTTTCTTTATGCAAAAAATTCGCATTTTTTTCTTTGAAACTAGGATCTCCAATTAATGCAGTAGCTCCACCTATTACGACGATAGGAATGTGTCCATTTAAATAAAAATGTTTTAAACATAATAAAGGTATTAAGTGTCCTATATGCAAACTTTCTGCAGTGGGATCAAACCCGCAATAAATATGAATTTTTTTTTCTTGTACGGTTTTTTTTAGATTAATTTCGTCAGTTAATTTTTTAATTAAACCTCGGTTGTACAATTCTTGGATAATATTAGTTCTCATGTTATTTTTTATTTCATAAAATAATTTATTCTAAAAATTACGGAGATACACGCATTTTTTTCCATTTGGAATTAATTTTTTTATATAAAAATCTATCATGTAATCGATTACATCTGCCTTGCCAAAATTCTGCTGTATCAATATCGACTTGATACCCTCCCCAAAATTTTGGACACGGTATATATGTATTTGAAAATTTTTTTTGAAATTTTTTAAATTTATTTTCTAATATTTTTCTATTAGGAATTTTTTGTGATTGTTTTGATGCCCAGATGCTAATTTGACTTAATCTTGGTCGAGTATAAAAATATTTTACAATTTTGTCACGTGATATTTTTTTTGCAGTACCTAAAAATAAAATTTGTCTATTAATATGATTCCATATAAATAATAGACTAACATGAGCATTATGTTGTATATGAAATGCTTTTCTGCTTTTAAAGTTAGTAAAAAATATAATTTTGTTCTGTTCAATTTTTTTTAGTAAAACAATTCTTTGATACGGTCTATTTTTTTGATCTACTGTGCCTAGACTCATCATATTAAGATCTGGTATTTTTGCTTGATATGCATCTTTTAACCATAATTTAAATAAATTTATCGGATGATAAGTCAATTGATAACTTCTTAATTTTCCTATTGTATATTCTCTACGTGACAATAAAATTGTATTTAATTTTTTATTCATTTAATGCTCAAAAAAAAGAAATAATCATAAACTTTGAAATTAGCCGGTCTTAAGTAAGACCGGATATATTTGTTAAAATCTACTTTAGTAGAGTTAAGATTTATTGTACAATTCTAGAATATTCTTTTCTAATTTAGAAATCATTTGACTAAGCCATTTAATTTCTTCTTGATTAATACCATTAAGAATTTCTTCTCGTGTAGTGTGAATAACATTATTAACTTGCTTAATAATTGGTTCTGCAAATTTAGTTAACTTAATTCTTTTAGCTCTCCTATCATTTGCACACGTATGGCGTGTAATAAGTTTTTTTTCTTCTAACTGATCTAAAGTCCTTACTAGTGACGGTTGCTCAATCCCGATTGCTTTTGCCAATTGAATTTGAGATTGTTCAGGTGGTAATTGGCAAATATTATGTAAAGTTATCCAGTGTGTTTGTGTAAGCTCTAATGGTTTTAAGCGATGATCAATTAAGGCACGCCATATTCTTACTAAACGCGCTAAATCAGATCCTAATGGTGATTCCAATTTGCTCTCCTTATCTAAACAGATATTAAATAATTTTATATTTTATTAATATATTTAGTAATTCAAAAAATATTATTTATTTTAAATAAATACAATTATACATATTTTTAAAAAACATATACAATGTTTATATTTGTTATTTTAATATTTTATATGACATTAATTGTATTAAAAAATTTATTTATATTCTATAAATTATTAATAAATAATTATTATGTTATAATTAGAATAATTTTGATGTATATTTGTTTTTTTCAAGAAATATTTACAATATAATCAAAATGTTATAACTTACAATTAATAAATTTATTAAATTATTGATAGTTAATTAAAATCAATCATAATATAAAAGTCAATAATATTTTGATGCGAATGAGTTTAAATTCATTTTTTATTATATAATGTATTGAAACATTTTTAATAAAAGAATTACTTTTATTATAATTTTAAATTTTTATTATGCTTCAAAAAAATCAAAAAAATACCCTGCATAAACGTTTTAGAGGATTTTATCCAGTAGTAATTGATGTAGAAACTGCAGGATTTAATTCTGAAAAAGATGCTTTATTAGAAATTGCAATAATTACGTTTAAAATGGATCATAATGGATGGTTAATCATAGATCGTAAATTACATTTTCATATTATTCCGTTTCCTGGTTTAAACATTGAAAAAACAGCACTGGCATTTAATAAAATTGATCCTTATAATCCTTTAAGAACTGCAATAAAAGAAATTGAAGCGCTGAAAAAAATTTTTTATACTGTGCATCAAGGTATTAATTTGCAATCTTGTACTAAAGCAATCGTAGTTGCACACAACGCAGCTTTTGACCATAGTTTTCTGATGGCAGCTATTAAACGATCATCATTAAAATACAATCCGTTTCATCTTTTTTCAACTTTTGATACAGCAACATTAAGTGGATTAGCGCTTGGACAAACAGTTTTGGCTAAAGCATGTATAGCGGCCGGAATTAAATTTGATACTAACTCCGCACATTCGGCATTGTATGATACAGAAAGAACTGCTAAATTATTTTGTGAAATCGTGAATCGATGGAAGCGCTTAGGCGGATGGCCAGTTAATCAGAATAAAAGAATTAAATATAAATAATGATAATTTAAAAGTATCTTTTATTCGTTAGGAGTTGCCGACTTTAATGCATTACTAATTAGTGGTATTAATTCCCCGTTTTTATGCATTTGTGTTACTATATCGCATCCTCCAATTAAATTACCATTAATCCATAATTGAGGAAAAGTTGGCCAGTTAGCGAACTCAGGTAATTTCAAACGAATATCTGGATTTTCAAGAACATCTATATATGCAAATCTAAATCCTGAATTACATAATATTTGTGATATTTGCGCAGAAAATCCACACTTAGGATGTTCCGGAGAACCTTTCATATATAAAATAATTAAGTTTTTTTTTATTTGTTCCTTAATTTTTTTTATTGTATTATCCATATAATTTTCCAAAAAAAAATATTGCATATAAATTTTAACGTCATACTTACTTGCATGCATTAATTAAATTTTTTACTGATTATTTTTTCTGTTGTATCAACAATCGCTTGTATGTTTAAATCTATTTCGATATTTAATAAATCTCCGACTATTTTAGTATTTAAAGTTGTTTTAGAAATTGTTTCGGGAATTAAATGTACATAAAAGCCGTTATTAAACATTTTTGAAATAGTTAGACTAATTCCTTCAATTCCAATATATCCTTTATAAAAAAAATATTTCATTAACTTTTTATTTAAAACTTCAACGCATATAGTTTTTGAATTTGAATCAACATTAACTTTTGATATTTTTCCGCAGCATGTAACATGACCGGACATAACATGCCCGCCTATTGGTTGACAAAGCGTAGTTGATTTTTCTAGGTTAATACGATCGCCAACTTTTATGTTAGAAAAGTTTGTAATTTTAATTGTTTCTTGTATTAAATCAAAAGTTATATGTTCGTTTTCAATTTTAGTTATTGTTAAACAGCATCCGTTGTTAGATATAGAATCTCCTATTGATAAATTTGATAAAAGATTTTTCGGGAAAAGTACGCTATAAGTAAATAAGTTATTGCTTTTTTTTAAAAAAGTGACAGTCCCTATACCTTGTATAATTCCTGTAAACATGAAATTCTTTGTTAAATATTAATAAATTTGTTCTATCGAGTATAGACTATATTTTATGTACTTACAATAAAAAATATCTTTTAAATTTTACAAATTTATAATCAATTTGATGTATATAAATTTTTTTATTTTACGTCTGAGTGGATTTGAACCACTGACCTCCACCATGTCAAGGTGGCACTCTAACCATGCTGAGCTACAGACGTAAAAAAGTGCTTTTTATAATTCAACGAGTTTAATTTTAACATACTTAAAGTTATTTAAATAAAAAATTTTTTATAAGTTTTAATATGTATTTAAATATTCATGAGATATAAAAATGTTCTGAAAAAAATTAAGATTTAGTATATTATAATTTTGTTAGTTTTTTTAAAATAAAAAATATGAAAAATCAAAAATTTTCTTTATATAAAAAGTCTGGAGTTAATATTGAATCAGCTCATATTTTAATGAATAAAATAAAATCTATAGCGATTACCACATATTCTCCAGAAGTAATGAATAGCATTGGAGGATTTGCCGCATTATGTGCGGTTCCCAAAATATATAATCAACCAATATTAGTTTTAAGTACGGATGGAGTTGGAACAAAGTTACGTTTTGCAATTGATACTAATATGCATAAAAATATCGGTATAGATCTCGTAGCAATGTGCGTAAATGATATCCTTACACAAGGAGCAAAACCTATCTTTTTTTTAGATTATTATGCCACTGGAAAACTAGATATAAAAATATCTTTGCAGATTATTGAAGGAATTATAGAAGGATGTAAAATTTCTCAATGTGCGTTAGTCGGCGGAGAAACTTCAGAAATGCCAGGAATATATAAGAAAAAAGATTATGATTTGTCGGGATTTTGTGTTGGAATAGCAAATCAGTCAAATTTAATTGATACTGATAAAGTTAGAATTGGAGATTCAATTTTAGCACTAGCTTCTAATGGATTACACTCTAACGGATATTCTCTAATAAGAAAAATTATATTACAAAAAAAAATTGATTACAATCAATACATTTTAGATCAACAAAAATTAATTGATTATTTATTAATTCCTACTCGTATTTACGTAAAATCCATATTAAATTTAATGCAAAAAATTAATATACATGCTATTGCCCATATTACAGGAGGCGGATTAATTGAAAATATTACAAGAATTTTACCAGAAACAACATGTGCTTTAATTCAAGAAAAAACTTGGAAGTGGCCAATTATTTTTAAATGGCTAAGTAATATTGCTAGTATTCAAAAGTTAGAAATGTATAATATTTTTAATTGTGGAATTGGAATGATTATTATTGTTTCTGAAAAGAATGCTACAAAATCACTGCAAATACTAAAAGAAAATGGAGAAAAAGCATGGAAAGTTGGAAAAATTATACCTAGAAAATTACATAAAACATCTATATTTTTTGAAAATTTTTCTATTTAAAATAGCTATTAAATAATTATAAAAAATTATATTTCATCGAATTTTATTAAAAAATAATTATATATTCTGTATACTGTACAGTCAGTATTGAATAATAAAAAGTTTTGGTATAATAGAAATTTAACTTATTATTATTCAATAAATAAATTTTATATATAATTTAATTTTTATAAAATAAATTTTTTTAAAAGATATTAACATATACTGAAATATAATAATTTATTTAAACACATATAAATATAATTTTATAGGAAATTATAAATGTTTTCAGGCAGTATAGTAGCATTAATTACACCTATGTTAAATTCAGGAAAGATAGATTTCTTTAGTCTAAAGAAATTACTAATTTATCATATGCATAGTAAAACTTCAGCAATATTAATTTTAAGCACAACAGGAGAAGGTTATTCTTTAAATTTTAGAGAAAAATGTAAAATGTTAACGTATGTATTAGATTTTTGCGCTAAAAAAATACCCATTATTATGGGAATAGGATCTTCTTCATTACAAGCAATATTAAAACAAATTTCTTTTTATAATCAAACAAGTATATCGGGATATTTAATATCAACACCATATTATAGTTGTCCAAATCAAGTTGGTTTATATCAATATTTTAAAAAAATTTCTGAATTTACCAACATTCCTCAAATTATTTATAACATTCCTCGTCGTACTGGATGCGATATACTACCAGAAACGATTGCAAAACTATCAAAAATTACAAATATTGTTGGTGTTAAGGAATCTAGTGGAGATTTAAGTCGAATTAAAAAAATAAAATTTTTATCTAATAATCATTTTAGCATATTATGCGGAGACGATATTAATATAGTAGACTTCATGAAATTAGGTGGATGTGGCGTAATTTCTATGGCAGCCAATATTCTTGCTAAAGAATCAGATCAATTATGTTTTTTAATGTATAATAAACATTATTATCAAGCAGAAAAAATATATCGTAAGTTTTATCAATTATATAGTGCACTTACGATTGCACCTAATCCTGCTCCTATAAAATGGGCATGTAAATTTTTAGGACTAATTAAAACATATAAATCACGACTTCCTATTATTAATATAGATAAAAAAAACATGTATTTTTTAAAAAAAATATTAAACAATACTAATATTTCTTATCAAGAAATAAACAATTTTTAAGTTTCAATTGAATATTAAAATTTATCTTCAAGTGCTTTACTTATAGTATGAAAATTCAAAAGCTTAGTAAAATTTATGACGGAAAGTCAAAAATTTTGTATAAAACGAATGATCCAAAAATATTAGTGCTCGAATTTAAGCAAGATATATCTAAATTTAATGGGAAATACATCAAAAAATTTGAAAAAAAAGATATTATTAATAACAAATTTAGTTATTTTATCATGAATAAGTTAGCTAAAAAAAATATTCAAACGCATGTAATATCTTTATTTTCGGAAAATCAAACATTAGTCAAAAATTTAAAAATGTTTCCTATAGAGTGTGTCATACGTAATTATGCCTCTGGATCAATAGTCAAAAGATTTAACTTGGAGGAAAGATCTTTTTTAAATCCGCCTATTTTAGAAATATACCTTAAAAACGATTCTTTAGGAGATCCAATAATTAATGAAACACACTGTATCACATTTAAATTAATTAATTCTAAACATTTAGAAAATATAAAAAAAACAACAATTTACATAAATTATATTTTACAAAAATTATTTTTTAGATCCGAATTGATTCTGATAGATTTTAAGTTAGAATTTGGTTTGTTTAATGGAATTCTGACATTGGGAGATGAATTTTCTTTGGATAATAGTCGAGTTTGGGAAAAAAAAACATTTAAAAAAATGGATAAAGATATTTTTAGAGATAATCTAAACTACGATATTGTAGAGTGTTATCAAAAAGTAGCAGAAAAAATTGGATGTTTTATTTAATTTGATAAAATTAAAATTAACTTGTTGTACAAATAAATACGTTTACAATTTTAGCCTTTTAATATTTGCACCTAAATTTTTAAGTTTTTTTTCAATACAGTCATATCCTCGATCGATATGTGAAACACAATCTACTATTGTAACGCCATCTGCAATACACCCCGCAAGAATTAAACTAGCAGAAGATCTTAGATCTTTAGCAATTACTTGCGTGCCAGATAGTCGATTAACTCCATAGCAAAAAATTTTATTACTTTTAATAATTGCTTGAGCTCCCATTCTTATAAGTTCTGGAACATGCATAAATCTATTTTCAAAAATTGTTTCTGTAATAATACCCAGTCCTTTAGACACTAAATTTAGCAAAGTAAATTGCGCTTGCATATCTGTTGGAAATCCAGGATACGGTTCTGTTTTTATTTCTACAGCTCGGGGTCTTTTTCCATGCATATCCAATTTAATCCAATTTTTTCCTATATTAATTTTCGCACCTGCTTCATGAAGTTTTTTTAAAACAATATTTAAATTATTAGGATTAGTATCATGACATGTAATTTTTCCTCGCGATATTGCACCTGCTACTAAGAATGTGCCGGTTTCTATACGATCTGGTAAAATTCGATATACACCACCTTTTAATTTTTTTACGCCTTGTATTATAATAGTTTTCGTGCCTACTCCATTTATTTTAGCACCTAATAAAATTAAAAAATTAGCTGTTTCAATTATTTCTGGCTCTCTAGCAGCATTTTCAATAATAGTCATGCCAATCGCTAAAGTTGCGGCGCTCATAACTGTAACTGTTGCGCCTACACTGATCTTTTTCATTATAATATGTGCTGAATGTAATCGCCCTTTAACATTGGCTGTAACATAACCGTCTTTAAAATAAATTTTAGCGCCAAGTTTTTTTAATCCATCAATATGTAAATCTACTGGTCTCGGGCCAATATCGCATCCTCCAGGAAGAGAAATTTTGCCTTCCCCAAATCTAGCGAGTAAAGGTCCTAAAATCCAAATTGACGCACGTATGTTTTTAACTAATTGACATGGTGCATGATATATGTTGATGTTTCTAGCATTGACATAAATAGATTTATTTTCTTCAACTGTAGCCCCTAAGTATTTTAATAAACTTATAGCAATTTCAATATCTTTTAACTTAGGAACGTTTTGTATTTCAATTTCTTCTTCCGATAATATTGTTGCAAATAAAATAGGCAGCGAGGAATTTTTAGAACCTGATATTATAACGTCTCCACTTAATTTTGTTGCACCCTGTATGTAAAATTGATTCACGTTTTCTTATCTCTATTAATTTAATTAATAAACATAATAATTACTGTTTTTTAAGATGAGTATTTTTTTTAATTTCCCATTCTTTTAGAGTATATGTGTAAACAGATATGGCATGAATGTCATTGTTTTTAATATATAATTTTAGAGGTTGATAAACTATTTGTTCTCTTTGAATACGATTTAATTTAATAAATATATCGCTAATTACAAAAATTTTGAAATATTTTCCATTGTTATCTATATGAATATTATTGCATTTTAGTGCTTTTTTAAGTATATTTTTGATTGTTTTAATTTCCATTAAACTTCCTGAATTTTTTAAAAAAAATTATTTTATTAATATTTAACTTACTCATTTTATTATAAAATATTTAATGCATATCGAACAATAATTTTTAATATACAAAGTATTAATTTTTCTTAATATTGTGTTATAAATTTGTTACTAACGAAAAAATTTTATCAAATTTTTCTAATACAATATTCTAATATAGAATCCATTAAGTTACAAAATTGTATAATTCTACATATAGTTTATTTTTAAATGTTTAAAGAAAATTTTTTTTAATATAAATAAATTTATATGAAATATAACATTTTTAAACATATTAAAAAATAAATGCTTATTTTTTTATTTTCATGCAATAAAGAAAAATTTTTAATTTATATTTCAAAATATATTAATTTTATAAAATTTTAAGTATAAATTAAATTTTTAAAAATATATCTTCTTAAATATTTGTATAAATAGTACATTATAATTAAAAACATACATCTTGTAATTAATGTATGCAATAAATATTGATAATATAAATTTTTGTTCATAATTAAATTTTATTGGGATATCGAAAATGTTTAAAAATATTACAGTTTCAACTTTTGATTTTATTACATCCGGGAAAGAAATATTATCTTTAGAATTAAAAAATTTAAAACACTTACATCAATGTATTAATCAAAATTTTCAAAAAGCCGGAGAAATTTTGTTAAATTGTAGTGGAAAAATAGTCACTATGGGTGTAGGAAAATCAGGACATATAGCTAAAAAATTAGCTGCTACATTTTCTAGTACGGGCAATCCTTCTTTTTTTATACATCCGAACGAAGCAAGTCATGGAGATTTAGGAATGTTATCATCTGGTGATATTATTATTGCATTTTCTAAATCTGGAGAATCCAACGAAATAATTATTTTAATTTCGTTTATAAAACATTTAAATATTCCCTATATTTGTATTACTGAAAATCCTTTAAGTACAGTAGCAAAATCAGCAAATGCTGTTATTTGTATTCATAAAACACAAGAAGCTTTCAATTTAGATGCGCCTACCACGAGTACAACAGCCGCATTGATTATAGGAGATGCGTTAGCAATTTCATTATCACGTGCAAAAAATTTTAATGTTAAAGATTTTTCTTTTTTTCATCCAGGAGGATTATTAGGAAAAAAATTGTTAATGCGTGTACATGATATAATGCGTGCTAAAAATAAAATTCCGATTGTAAATTGGACTTGTTCTATTTTTAATGCCATTATAGAAATTGCAAAAAAAAATTTTGGTACTGTAGTAGTTTTAAATGATCATAAAAAAATATTAGGCATTTTTACATCAAAAATTCTTGTTAATCTTTCTAAATCAGATTTAGATTTTAAACATACTTCTATTAATACTGTTATGACGTCTGAATTTAAAATTATTAATCCGAATATTTTAGTTTCAGAAGCTTTAGAAGAGATGAAATTTAGTAATGTAAAATTTTTATTAGTAGCAATAAATAATTATCTTTTAGGCATAATACGTATGCGCGATATTTTACACATTGGTATATCATAATTAAACTAGAACGTCGTATTAATTAAATATTTAAAAAATTTTGATGTTATAAAAAAATTGAATATTTTCTGATTCAATTAAATATAAAATTCTTATTAAGAATCTATTTGACTACAATAATTATGCTTATTTTTTATTTACACAACTAAAACTTTTATAATTATTTTTTTATATTTTTAGATTTTTAATCTGAATAAATTAAATAATTTGCTTTATATAATATTTATTAACAATTTTCTTAATTTAAACAAGCATTATAAAGAAATTTAATAAATATTATATTTTTATCGAAAAAATTAAATAATATTCATTTTATATATTAAATTTTTAAATTTTATTTTTACATTAATTTACTTAAAAAGTATTTATACATTGTTGCCTAAGTAAATGTTTTGTACGTATATATTTTCTTTGATTATTTTTGGAGAGCCTGAAGCAACTAATTTGCCTTGATTGATAATATATATACGATGACATATTGAAAAAATTTCATTTGTATTATGATCTGTAATTATTATTCCTAAATTTTTTTTACATAAAATTTTCATAATTTTTTTAATGTTAGAAATTGCAATTGGATCGACTCCGGAAAATGGTTCATCTAATAAAACAAATTTTGGTTTAATAGCAAGTGTACGTGCTATTTCTAATCTGCGTTTTTCACCTCCAGATAAAACATAACCTAGATTTTTTTGAATGTGACTAATGTTGAACTCTTCCATAAGATTCCGAGCTACTTTATATTTTTGAAGTTTATTTAAATCAGAACGATTTTGTAAAGCTATCATTAAATTATCTAATACACTTATTCCTAGTAATATTGCTGGTTCTTGGGGTAAGTATCCGATACCTAATCTAACACGCATATATAAAGGAAAATTACTAATGTTTTTATTATTCAGAATGATTTGACCACGATCGGCATGTAGTACACCTGCTATTATATAAAAAGTAGTTGTTTTGCCTGCTCCATTAGGACCGGCTAGTCCTACAATTTCGTTAGAATTTACGTGCAGACTAATATTGGATATTATTTTTTTTTTTTATATGATTTAAATATATTATTAATAGTTAATTTCGACATGTTGATTAATATATGATGAAATATCAAAGTGTGTTTTATTTAAAAGTTAATATAGTTTGAGTTTGTTTATGATTTTGACTATTTGCTTGAATAATGTTGCTTTTCAAATTAATTGTCATGTTATCACTAAATATATTGCCATTAATTTGCTTAAAATTGACACCTCCTGATAAAAATAAAATTTTATCTGTAATATGAAAATATATTTTCGTACAAGAGATTTGCGTAATTATTTGATTTTTTTCAATTTGTTTTAAAATAATTGGATTTCCATATCCTTCTAAAAAATTTTTTTTGTTTTTTTCTTGTAAAAGAACAATTTTATCCGCTTTAATTATAAAATTTCTATATTTTAATTGAACATTTTTAGTAAAAACTATTTTTTTAGATTCAATATAAAATACTTGATTATATGCAAATATTTGCACTTTTTCTATCGGTATATCATATGCTAATGATATTTGTTTGAAAAATAAAATATAAAGTAATATTAAAATTTTTTTATTTTTCATGAAAAATAGTAGTATTTTGATTTAATGTAATAATTTTATTTTTTAAATTTCCTTGCATATTTATTCCAACAGAGCAAAAATATAAGCCATATAAAATAGTTTTTTTCTTAGATATAAAGTCTTGAGTTCTTAAATTTATTTTAAAATTTTCAGTTAATAAGCGCTTAATATACGTATGATAAAAAAAATTTTTTATTTGTACATTTCCAGATAAATTTAAATAATCTTTTGATAAATATGCGCGTATAGATTCTATAATCCACATAGGAATGTGATGATCATCAAAAATTGTTATTATAGGATAAGAAAAAAATATATATTCATTTTGAGACAAAAAGTGCATGTTTTGTGCGGAAATACTATATTTTAATCCTCCGTAAATCTGATTTATCGAAAGATTTGAATAATTTAATGGGCTTTTTAACTGCATATAATAAAGTGCACATAAGCTGCGTTTAGGAATAGCAATAAATATGATAGGAACAATTAAAAAAAATAAAATTCTTATTTTATGAAATCTAAATTGTTTCATATTTGTTTTATGATGCTTATATAAATAACTTTAAAAATTTTGTTAATATTGAAATAAATATAAAAAATTTATTTAATTTAAATGTATGATTTTGTTTCATATAAAAATTTTATAGAAACTAATATCTTTTTATATAGATATGCATATAATATTTCATTTATATATTCAAAAAAATAATCAATCCCAAAAAATAAAGTTTAATATTTATAATTAAGAGGCATAAATGAGCATTAATAGCATTAAAGCAATACAGTTTGTTGATAAAATTAATAACATTGAAAAAAAAAATAAAAATCAAATATATAAAAATAATATTATTTTAAAAAATAAAAAGCAAAAAAATCAAGATTTAATAAATTTAAGCGTACTCTTTAAGAAAATAAAAAATAAAGAAAATAATATTGATATCAATAAAATAGAAAAAATACGTATTTCTATTAATCAAGACTCTCTATGTAATGATTTAGATAAAATAGCAAACGCTTTAATTCAAGAATCTATTTTTTTATCTAAATAAAAAATATTCTTATAAAGTTTTTAAAAATTTTCAATGTACAACTTTTTTGTTTATTAATAATATTATTAACTTTTTAATCTAGATGCATAGTGAAATCTAAAGATTTTATATTTTTTGTTAATTTACCAACAGCAATATAATCAATGCCTGTAGAGGCAATTTGAACTAAATTTTGTTTTGTAATATTTCCTGATGCTTCTAAAATTGCTTTATTGCGATTTATTTTTACTGCTTTTTTAATATTTTGATAAGAAAAATTGTCTAGCATAATAATGTCTGTTTTAGCATCTAATGCTTCTTGAAGTTCTTCTAAATTCTCTACTTCTACTTCTATAGGGAGATGAGGAAAATTTAATTTTGCAGTATTCACTAGATCTTTAATTGATCGAGAATATTTAATGTGATTATCTTTAATTAAGATACTATCAAATAAGCCCATCCGATGATTGCATGCGCCTCCACATAAAACTGCATATTTTAGTGCATATCTTAATCCAGGTACTGTTTTTCTAGTATCTCGTAATTTTACGTTTGTTTTTTCTAAAAGTTTTACATAACTTTTTACTTTAGTAGATACTCCAGATAAAGTTTGAAGAAAATTTAACGCTACTCTTTCTCCAATTAAAATAGTTTGCGCTGGTCCATGTATATTACAAATTAATTGATTTTTTTTTATTTTATCTCCGTCTGATACGTACCAATGAATTTTTATGTTTTTTTCTATTTGTTGAAATACTTCTTCGAACCATTTTGTACCGCATAGCACTCCTTCGTCTTGCGTAAATACATTCGCTACAGTATTATGATTATGCATTAATAAAGAACTGGTAATGTCAGAATTCACATCTAATTCTTTCCCAAGATCTTCTATTAAAGCATTTTTAACGGATAAAAATATATTTTTTTTTATTTTTTTAATAAAACTTTTATTTTTAATCATTACAGTTTAGAATTTTATAGAAAAACGAAATTATTCAAAATATATTATTCGAATATAGTTTAAAAATTAGTGTATACGATGCTTCATATAATACTTTTGATATATATATTTTTTAATAAATGTTCAAATATTTATATGATATTTAAATTTAATATTAATTTAAAATAGTTTAATATTATAAACTATATTTTGAATATACTCAATAAATTATCCTAAAATATTGTTTGTATAATTTTTAGTAAATATCACTAAATATAATTACTTGTTAACCTATATCAAATTAAACGACGAAGCATAATTTATACAGATATTAATTCTTATTTGATATTTTTGTTTTTTTATAAATAGAATTTAGTTTAACAGTATTTAAATAATTAATATTGATAAGTTATATTATTCTTTGTAAATATATTTTTAATTTTTTTTCATAATCATTTAGTTAAATTAATTTCTTGTATCACATAGATATCTGCATAAAATATAAATATTAATGTTAATAATTGCTAAAAAATATAAAATATATATATTAATAATAACATTCATAATTTGACATTGATATAAATAAGATAAAATTTTCTAAAAATTTTAGGAGCATTCAATTATGTCAAAGCATTCATATTACGATATAGATATTAGCGAAACGCACGAATGGATAGAATCTATTCAAGCAGTAATTAAATCTGATGGAATTTTAAGAGCACAGTACTTAATTGATAAAATTTCACAAGAAGCTAAAAAAAACTGTAACGATCAAATAATGTATAATCAAAATTATGTGAACAGCATTTCTGTAGAAGAAGAGCCTCTATATCCAGGAGATTTACAATTAGAACGTCGCATTCGTTCTGTAATTAGATGGAATGCAGTCATGATGGTTTTAAAAGCTTCTCAAAAAAATTTAGAATTAGGAGGTCATATATCATCTTTTCAATCTGCTGCAACTATTTATGAAGTTTGTTTTAATCATTTTTTTCGCGGGCCTGAATCTAATGATGGAGGAGACCTAGTATATTTTCAAGGTCATATTTCACCGGGCATTTATGCTCGTGCTTTTCTTGAAGGTCGCTTAACTAAAGAACATCTTGATAATTTTAGACAAGAAACAAATGGTTGCGGATTATCATCTTATCCTCATCCAAAACTCATGCCAAATTTTTGGCAATTCCCTACAGTTTCTATGGGGCTAGGTGCAATAAGCGGAATTTATCAAGCAAAATTTCTTAAATATTTGCATCATAGAAAAATCAAAAATACCGAAAAAAAAGTAGTTTATGTTTTTTTAGGCGATGGAGAAATGGATGAACCTGAATCTAAAGGAGCTATTAATATAGCAGCTCGTGAAAAATTAGATAATTTAATTTTTATTGTAAACTGCAATTTACAAAGATTAGATGGTCCTGTATATGGAAACGGAAAAGTTATTAATGAACTTACAGATTTTTTTCAAGGTTCAGGCTGGGAAGTAATTAGAGTAATTTGGGGAAGTAAATGGGATAGTCTTTTAAAAAGAGATACATCTGGAAAATTAATTCAACTAATGAATGAAACTGTCGATGGAGATTATCAAAATTTGAAGTCTAAAAATGGAGCATACATTAGAAAAAATTTTTTTGGAAAGTTTCCTGAAACTCAACAACTAGTACAAGATATGACTGACGACGAAATATGGAATTTGAACAGAGGTGGACATGATCCGAAAAAAATATATGCTGCTTTTAAAAAAGCTAAAAATATTCAAAATAAACCAGTGATAATACTTACACATACAGTGAAAGGATATGGAATGGGAGACTTGGCAGAAGGGAAAAATATAGCACATCAAATAAAAAAAATGAACGAAACTAGCATAAAAAATTTTCGTAATAGATTTGATCTATACGATATCAAAGATGATCAATTAAGTATTATGCCGTATATTTCACTGAAAAAAAAATCTCAAGAATACGAATATTTACACAATTGTCGAAAAAAATTGTTTGGATATTTACCTAAAAGAACACATACTTATGCTTCAATTAATCATGTACCTTTACTTGAAGATTTTTCATCTCTTTTAAAAGAACAAAAAAAAAATATTTCCACTACAATAGGTTTTGTGCGAATACTAAATATTTTACTAAATAATCAATCTATTGCAAAATATTTAGTGCCAATTATTGCAGATGAAGCACGTACATTTGGAATGGAAGGATTATTTCGTCAAATTGGAATTTATAATCAACATGGACAAAAATATATTCCTCAAGATCAAGAGCAATTAGCATATTATAAAGAAGAAAAAAAAGGACAAATTTTGCAAGAAGGTATTAACGAATTAGGAGCAACTGCTTCATGGATAGCAGCCGCAACTTCCTATAGCACTAATAAAATTACTATGATTCCATTTTATATTTATTATTCAATATTTGGATTTCAAAGAGTTGGAGATTTGATATGGTCTGCAAGCGATCAGGGAGCAAGAGGTTTTTTAATTGGCGCTACATCTGGACGAACTACTTTAAATGGAGAAGGATTACAACATGCAGATGGACATAGCCACATCCAATCTTTAGTAATTCCTAATTGTATTTCTTATAATCCAACATATGTATATGAATTAGCCGTTATCATACAGAACGGTTTGCAACGAATGTATGGTATAAATCCTGAAAATATTTTTTATTACATTACTACTTTAAATGAAAATTATTATATGCCATCTATTCCAAGTGGAGTAGAAGAAGGAATTTGTAGAGGTATATATAAATTAGAATCTTTTTATTCTGGAAGTAAAAAAGTCCAATTAATTGGATCAGGTGCAATATTAAGAGAAGTGAGAAAAGCAGCTCAAATTTTATATGAAAAATATAGTATTAGTGTCGATGTGTACAGCGCGACTTCATTGACTGAAATAGCACGTAATGGACAAGACTGCATGAGATGGAATACGTTGCATCCAACGAAAGAACCGCGTATACCATATATTAGTCAAATTATGAACGCCGCTCCCGTTGTAGCATCTACAGACTACATTAAATTATTTGCGGAGCAAATCAGGAATTTTATTCCGTCAAATATTTTCAAAGTATTAGGTACTGACGGATTTGGATGCTCTGATAGTCGAGAAAATTTACGTAAACATTTTGAAATTAATTCAGGATATATTGTTGTTAATGCCTTAAGTGCTTTATATGAAGCACATAGTATAACATCAGAAATTGTAGTGCAAGCAATTAAAACTTTTAATATTGATGTCGATAAAATCAATCCCCGTTTAGTTTAATAAAGGATAACAGATGAATACCGTGGTTAAAATTCCAGATATCGGGATAGAAGATGCAGAAGTAACAGAAATATTAGTAAAAATAGAAGATAAAATTAAGAAAGAACAAGCACTGATTACAGTTGAAGGAGATAAAGCATCTATGCAAATCCCTTCTCCTATCTCAGGGATTTTAAAAAAAATTATGGTAAAAATTGGAGATAAAGTATCTACTAATCAAGAAATTATGTTTTTTGAAAAAACTGATAAAAATGATAAATTTATTGCCAAAAAAATGCTAAAAAAAGTTGAAAAAAAATTACTTGATTCTAAACATGAAGAGTTTAAAAAAATATATGCTAGTGAATTAGGAATATTGAATCGTGCCGAAATTATACGTGTATCAATTCATGAAGAAAATAATATAAAAATTAATTCTCCTATTTTAATTATTCAAGATTGCAAAGGAACTAGAAAAATTTTATCAACAATTTCTGGAATAGTAAAAAATGTTCAAATTAAAGCTGGTGATCACGTTGACCCTGACACATTACTTTATGATATTTATGTTTCTAAAATTTTTGAAAAAAAACCAAAAAATTTGTTAAAAACCATAATTCAAAATAATCAAATATATGCTAGTCCATTAATAAGACGCATTGCATTAAAATATAATATTAATTTATCTCATATACACGGTAGCGGTCGTAAAGGAAGAATTTTACCTACAGATCTTGAGAAATATATTAATATTTATGAAAATAATCAACTGAGTCAAAATACGAAAAATGTTCAAAGTTTTTCAGAAGATTCACAGTACGAAGTATATGGAAAAATTGAAATTCAAGAATTGACGAAAATAAAAAAAGTTTCTGGAAAAAATTTATCTAAAAATTGGAAAAATATCCCACATGTAACACAATTTGATCAGGCAGATATTCATGAATTAGAAATTTTTAGAAAAAATCAAAATATTATATTACAAAAAAAAAATAAAATAAAAATTACAATTTTATCTTTTGTTATTAAAGCTGTTATTGCAACTTTGAAAGAGTATCCTCAATTTAATAGTTCTTTATCTCAAGATCAAAAAAAAATATTTTTGAAAAAATATTTTAATATCGGTATTGCTGTAAATACAGAACAAGGATTAATGGTACCCATAATTTTTAATGCGGATTCAAAAGGGATTCTAGAAATCTCTCAAGAGATATCAAATATTGCAAAAAAAGCTAGATCAGGAATATTGTCCAATAAAGATATGAAAGGTGGATGTTTTACAATATCTAATCTAGGAGGTATTGGAGGAAAAGAATTTACTCCAATTATTAACGCTCCAGAAGTAGCAATTTTAGGAATTTCTCAGGCGAGTATACAAGCTATTTGGAACGGCGATACTTTTGTGCCCAAATTAATGTTGCCATTATCTTTATCTTATGATCATCGCGTCATCGATGGCGTAGAAGGTGCTAAATTTATTAATTTTTTTAAAAACCTTATATCTGATATTAGATTACTAATATTGTGATTTCTATGATTTTTTTAAAAAATTAAATACAATTAACTTTTAATAGAAATTAAGGCTTACATATGAATACAAATGTTATTAAAACCCAAGTTGTAGTGCTTGGATCGGGTCCAAGCGGATATTCTGCTGCATTTCGCTGTGCAGATTTAGGACTAAAAACAGTTTTGATTGAACAATTTTCTGCGTTAGGTGGTGTATGCTTAAATGTTGGATGTATTCCATCTAAGTCATTGTTACATATTGCACAAATTTTAAATGAAACAAAGATGTTAAAAAATGCAGGAATATTATTTAACAAACCTAAAATAGATTTATTTCAAATGAGACAATGGAAATCTGAAATTATCTTAAAACTTACTAATGGTTTGAAATCAATGGCAAATGCTAGAAAAGTCGAAATTATACATGGTTATGGAAATTTTGTAGATTCACATATATTAAGCATAAAAAATCATGAAAAAACAATTACATTAAACTTTGATCAAGCTATTATTGCAGTAGGATCAAAACCAATACAACAAACTCTTATTAAAGAACCAAACGAAAAAATTTGGGATTCTACAGATGCTTTAAAAATTAGTTTTATTCCAAAAAGATTACTAATTGTTGGAGGCGGCATTATTGGTTTAGAAATGGCAACTATTTATCATGCGTTAGGATCAGAAATATATATCTCCGAAATATCTGAACAAATCATTTCTGCAGCCGATTCAGACGTAATAGAGAGTTTTTATAAAAATATAAAACATAAATTTAATATTATGTTAAATACTAAAATTAATAATCTACGCACCTCGAATAATCATGTTCAAGTAGAATTGAATAATACTAAAAATAATAAAATAACAAATATGTCATTTCATGCGGTTTTATTTTCTATAGGTCGTAGTCCAAATTCAAAATTGATTAATGTTCAGGATATTGGAGTAGAAGTAGATAAATCAGGATATATAAAAGTGGATAATCAAATGCGTACCAATATACCACATATTTACGCTATTGGAGATGTTATTGGACAACCTATGTTAGCTCATAAAGGAATGTATCAAGGTCACATAGCAGCAGAAGTTATTTATGGAGAAAAACACTACTTTGATCCTAAAGTAATTCCATCAATTGCATATACTTATCCAGAAGTTTCTTGGGTTGGAATTACAGAAAAAGAAGCAAAAATAAACAAATTATCATATGAATCTTCTACTTTCCCTTGGAGTGCTTTAGGAAGAGCAGTGTCTTCTGGTTACAATGGTATGACTAAATTAATCTTTCATAAAGATACAAAAAGAATTATTGGAGGCGCTGTAGTCGGTTGTAATAGCAGTGAAATTCTCGGCGAAATTAGTTTGGCAATTGAAATGGGTTGCGACGTGAATGATATTGCTTTAACAATTCATGCGCATCCAACGCTACATGAATCTATTGGAAGAGCATCTGAAATGTTTTCTGGAACTATTACTGATTTTTTAAATAAAAAAACTAAAAATATAGTTTAAATTATAATTGGAATAAAAATAATTTAAAAATTTAAATTTTATATTGCTATTGGTGCTTTTATTTTAGGATGATAACGATAATTCATTAAATGAAAATTTTCAAATTTGTAATTAAATAAAGATTTCGGTTTTTTCACTAATGAAATTTTAGGTGATCGAAAAGGTGTACGATTTATTTGTAATTTAGCTTGTTCTAAATGACTTTTATACAAATGTATATCGCCTCCAGTCCAAATTAATTCTCCAATATCAAGATCGCATTGTTGCGCAAACATATGTAATAGCAAAGCATAGCTAGCTAAATTAAATGGCAAACCAAGAAAAATATCACAGGATCGCTGATATACTTGACAAGATAAAGTATCATTCACAACATAAAATTGAAATAAGACATGACATGGAGGAAGCGCCATAAATTTTAAATCGCTAACATTCCAGGAAGAAACTAAGATTCTTCTAGATTCTGGAGTATGCTTTAATTGATACAAAGCAATCGATATTTGATCAATTGTAGAAAAATTATCAACATTCCAAGATCTCCATTGTTTTCCATATATCGGTCCTAAATTTCCTTGGAAATCAGCCCATTCATCCCAAATAGATACTTTATGTTTATTTAAGTACGAAATATTTGTATCTCCATTTAAAAACCATAACAATTCATATACTATTGATTTAAAATGACAATACTTTGTAGTTAACAAAGGAAATCCATGTTTTAAACTTATTCGTATTTGATGTCCAAAAATAGATAGAGTGCCTATTTTAGTACGATCTTTTTTTTCAAAACCATGATGTAAAGTAAAATTTAATAAATTCAAGTATTGTTTCATTTTTATTTTAATTTTCTTTTAATATTACAAGATGAATATACAATTAATATAATTCCGATAAAAATCATAGGAAAAGATAATATTTGACCTAAACTTAAATAATTAAATAACAATCCTATCTGAGGATCTGGCTGTCGAAAAAACTCTGCTATTGTTCTAAAAAGTCCATATAATAACAAAAATAATCCAGAAATATATCCTGTCGGTTTGCATTTTTTCACAAAACAATTAAGTATTATAAATAATAATACGCCTTCTAAAAACATTTCATATATTTGTGACATATGTCTTGGTAAAACATGATATTTGTCAAAAATTATTTGCCATTGAGGATTAGTTTTAAGTAATTCAAGATCTTCTGATCTTGAATTAGGAAATAACATAGTTAAACAAAAAGATGTATTTACTCTTCCCCATAATTCACCGTTAATAAAGTTTCCTATCCTTCCGGCACCTAATCCGAATGGTACTAAAGGCGCAAAAAAATCAGTTATTTTAAAAAATTGATATCGATATCTTTTTGAAAAATAATACATTGCACAAATAGCTCCAGTTAAACCACCGTGAAATGACATTCCACCTTCCCATATTTTAAATATGTAATATGGATCTAAAAATAACATATTTATCTTATATAATAGTACATATCCAAGTCTTCCACCAATTACGGCGCTTAAAAAAGAATAATACAGTATATTTTCTATTTTTTTTTTATTTAAATGAATTAGATCTATGCGCTTACTTGCACACCACATTATAAAATAAAAACTTATTAAATACATTATTCCATACCAATGAATAGAAAATATGCCAAAAGAAAAAAGTATAGGATTATATTGAGGAAACATTAAATAGCAATTTGTCATATTAAATTTTATTTATTTTGAGTATTTAAAATTAAATTTTATTTATTAATAATATATAATATTTATTCAAACTTGAATAAAAACTTAAAAAGTTTTATATTTACTTAACATATTAAATTCAATCTTAATATACATTTAAAAATTTAAAATATCATTTATTTTATATAAAAATAATTATATTAACTAAATAAATAAATTAAAATGGAAAAAATTTATCAGATTTTATCTATTTCTGGAACAGATCCAAGCGGAGGTGCCGGCATGCAAGCAGATTTAAAAACGTTTGCAGCGCTAGGCGTTTATGGAGCCTCCGTTATCACATCTTTAGTATCTCAAAATACTCTTGGAATACAAAAAATTTTTTCTGTTTCAGAAAAGTGCATAATAAGTCAAATAGACTCCGTAATTAGTGATCTAAAAATTAGTGCGATTAAAATCGGTATGATTTTAAAATCTTCTGTTATTCATATAATTTCTGAAAAACTTCAAAAGTGTTTTGTTCCATGGATTGTATTAGATCCAGTAATTTTTGCAAAAGATGGTTCTAGATTGTTAAATCAAGAAGCAGAAAATCTTTTAAAAAATACCTTAATACCTCATGCATCTATTATTACACCAAATTTATTAGAAGCAGGATTATTATTAAGTCGACCTACAGCATGTAATGAAAAACAAATGCAAGAGCAAGGCAGATCTCTTTTGAAATATGGATGTAAATCAGTTTTGATAAAGGGAGGACATTTAAATACTAAAAATAGTCCGGATTGGTTTATTAGTAAAGAAAATGAAATTAGATTTAATACAGATCGCATCTTCACTAAAAATACTCATGGTACAGGATGTACCTTATCTGCTGCATTAGCTGCTTTACGTCCAAAATGTAAAAATTGGGAAACTACCATTAAATTAGCAAAAAAATGGTTAACAGGCGCTATATTAAACGCAAATCAATTAAAAATTGGACACGGGAATGGTCCGGTACATCATTTTTACAAAGTTTGGAAATAAACATTCTCAATCAAATTAATATAAGTTATAATTTACTATTATTAGTAATTTGTAAAAATTCATTTCTCAAATGCAATTGATCACGAAATTTGCCACCAAACGCTAATGTTTTTGTGTTACTTTCAGAATCTTTAATTCCTCGCGCTCTTACACAAAAATGACGAGCGCGTATTGAAACTGCTACGTTTTTTGTACTGAGTAAAATTTGCAAAGCAATTAAAATTTGACGTGTAAGTCGTTCTTGTATTTGAGGACGTTTAGAAAAAAAATTGACAATTCGATTTATTTTAGATAAACCAATTAAGACGTATTCGGGAATATAAGCAACAGTTGCTTTTCCTTCAAAAACTAAGAAATGATGCTCACATATACTATGAAAAATGATATCGTCTATAATAATCATCTCGTTAATTTTTGTTATATTTTTTATAACAGTTATTTTAGGAAAATTAGCATAATTCAATCCAGAAAAAATTTCTTCTATATACATTCGTGCAATTCGCAATGGTGTTTGCGACAAACTATCGTTAGTTAAATTTAAATTCAAAAGCTTCATAATTTTTTGAATGTATTTGGCAATCAATACTTTTTTTTGTTTTATATCTTTAAAACAATTAAAAAAAGGATTTTCTAAACCTTGAGATATCAATGCATGTTTCACTTGCAAAGCTTCTTTCGTAAATTTTGACATATATTTCTCAAATAAATTTATTTTAGATTTTTTGATCAATTTTAATTAGGATTTTTTTTAGAAATGTAAAAACATTAATTATATTAAAAATTTTTTATTGCATTTATTTTAATCAAAAGTAATATTTAAAGTATTTTTAAATCAAACTTATTCCAAGCATAGCTTCTAAAGTTTAAAAAATCAGAGAATATATGAATTTATTTACTTTATACCCTAAAAATCACGTAATAATTGTGCTTTATCAATTTTTTCCCAAGGAAAATGACTTTTACTAAAATGTCCATATACCGAAGTTTCTTGATAAATAGGTCTAAGTAAACCCAACATTTTTATGATTCCATATGGGCGTAAGTCAAAATATTTATTAATTAAGTATATCAAACTTTTATTAGAAATTTTTTGCGTTCCAAAAGTTTCTACAGACATAGAAATTGGATGAGATACGCCAATTGCATATGAAATTTGGATTTCGCAACATTCAGCTAATCCTGATGCAACAATATTTTTTGCTATATATCGTAAAGCATACGTTGCAGAACGATCGACTTTAGATGGATCTTTTCCGGAAAGTGAACCGCCTCCATGACGTGCCATACCTCCATATGTATCTGCTATTATTTTTCTTCCAGTTAATCCGCAATCTCCCATTGGACCACCAATTACGAATCTTCCAGTAGGATTTATAAAATATTTTGTTTTTTTAGTAATCCATTTTTTTGGTAATGTTGGTTGAATAATTTCTTCCATAATTCCTGATCGCAAATCAGTAAGTGTTACATCTTCAGAATGTTGTGTAGAAAAAACTACTGTATCAATTCCAATAATTTTTTTATTTTCATATATGAAAGTAACTTGACTTTTAGCATCTGGCCGTAACCAAGGCAAAATATTTTTTTTTCTTACTATAGATTGTTTGAGCATTAATTTGTTTGCATAAGCAATTGGCGCTGGCATAAATGCATCAGTTTCATTGGTGGCATATCCAAAAATTATTCCTTGATCGCCAGCACCTTGATGTACAGTATGAAATTTATCTAATCCAATTACAATATCTTCGGACTGTTTACTGATATTATTTAATATAGCACAAGAGTTAGCATCGAATCCCATATTAGAATGAATATATCCAATATTTCGAATGGTATTTCGTATTAATTTTTCAATATCAATTTTTGCATTTGTATGGATTTCTCCACCAACTAAAACGATTCCAGTTTTTACATATGTTTCACACGCAACTCTTGCTTGCGTATCTTGTGTTAAGATAGCATCCAAAATTACATCAGAAATTTGATCTGCTATTTTATCTGGATGTCCTTCTGATACAGATTCAGATGTAAATAATGATTGATTCATGATATCCTTTTATTTATTAAATATTTTATTAAATTTTAAAATTTTTTTATTTATATAAAATGTATACATTACATTAAATTTCAGTTTACTATATAATGAATAAAAACAATATTATTTTATAATATTAAATTAATACTAGCAACTTTTAATTTTGTAAATTGATATAAAATAAAACAATTTTTTTCTGTATTAAATAATTTACATAAAATAATTTTTAATAAAAATATCGACATAATTGAATTTAAATTTTATAACAAAACATGAATTTTATTAAATAAATAATTTTATTTATATATAATACTTATATATACTAATAACTTTTAGTTAAAAATTTGAAATTTATTCGTAAACATATCATTAAAAATATAAAATCTAAATGTCTTTTTAAGATATATTATAAATATATCAAACCAAAATTCTAATTTTCAAATATTATTTTTTTAGTAAAAACTTTCATATAAAACAAATTTAAATTTTAATGTTATTTATAAAATTAAATTTATTTACTTTAAAATTATAAATTGTACATATAGATAACAATCTAAGAAATTATAATTAAATATTAATGACAAAAATATAAGAAATACTTAGTATTAACTTAAAAAATTATTTTTAACGAATCATATGCGTTTAAATATACCAACTTACCTTACTTTATTTCGATTAAGTATCATACCTTTATTTATTATTGTTTTTTATCTTCCATGTAAAGATGCTTCATTGTATTCTGCAATAATTTTTATATTAGCAGCACTTACAGATTGGTTTGACGGATTTTTAGCACGTCGCTTAAATCAAACTACTTGCTTTGGTGCTTTTCTTGATCCAGTAGCTGATAAAATTATAGTAGTAATCGGATTAATATTAATTATCGAATATTTTCATTCTTTTTGGATTACATTACCTTCTTCTATTATGATTACAAGAGAAATTATTATTGCTTCTTTAAGGGAATGGATGGCAGAATTAGGAAAAAATAATATGCTTGCAGTTTCTGTTTTAGGAAAGTTAAAAACTGGTATACAAATGTTAGCAATTTTTGCGCTTCTTTGGAAAGAAACTTATAGCATTATAATCATTGGTATATTAGCATTATATACAGCTGCTATTTTAGCGTTTTGGTCTATGTTGAAATATTTTTACATTGCTTGGAGAGATTTGTTTGAAAATTAAAATTACTCTTGATGATTTTTATTTATTAGTTCATAATAATTATTATATTTGTGTATAATTAAATTAGCGGAAGTAGCTCAGAGGAAGAGCATAACCTTGCCAAGGTTGAGGTCGCGAGTTCAAATCTCGTCTTCCGCTATTAGTTTCAGTTTTCGAAACAGGCGCGTTGGCAGAATGGTGTATGCAATGGATTGCAAATCCATTCATCTCGGTTCAATTCCGAGACGCGCCTAGGTAAGTATCTATTTTGCCCAGGTGGTGAAATCGGTAGACACAAGGGACTTAAAATCCCTCGGCTTTTTTAGCTATGCGGGTTCGAGTCCCGCCTTGGGCAAATGAAATAAATGCTTTATTTTTTAAAATAAACATTTTAATAAGCTATACAGAAAAATATAAAAATTAGAGTTATATAATTTTTTTTCCACTCCATCTTTTTATAAGATTATCTGCAATACTTAAATGAAATTGATCTAAAATTCTAATTACGGTATGATTTATAATATCATCAAGTGTTTTAGGATTATGATAAAATGCAGGAGTTGGAGGCATAATTATAGCTCCAATCTTAGATGCACGAAGCATAAGATCTAAGTGACCTGTATGTAAAGGAGTTTCTCTAACAGAGAGTACTAATTTTCTTTTTTCTTTTAATACAACATCTGCTGCGCGTATTAATAACGAATCATTATAGCTATTCACAATTCCAGATAAAGTTTTTATAGTACAAGGAATAATGATCATTCCAATAGTTTTATACGATCCGGAACTAATATTAGCAGAAATATCGTGAATATTGTGTATAACATTCGCCATACTATTTATTTCTTTTAAGGAGTAATTGGTTTCTAAAAATAGTGTTTTTTTAGCCGATTTAGTAACAATTAAATGTATAGAAATTTTTTTTGTGATTTTTAAGATCTTTAATAAACGAATTCCATAAATAATTCCACTTGCACCGCTAATACCAATAATTAAGTTTTGCATATTAAAGAAAAATAAATTTTAGTACCTTACTGTATCACATAAAAAATTATTAATCATTTCATTCTTATTAAGCAGGATAAATTCCATTAAATATCGATGATTCAAAATTTTTTATTTGAGGATTATATTTTTTTAATTTATTTTCTAAATCGCTTAAGTTTTGAAAAATCAAAGCATCTGCTCCAATTGCAATACGAATTTCATTTAGTGATTTTTGATATGCAATAAGTTCAGAAGAATTTGGAATATCAATTCCATAAAGATTGGGAAATCGAATTTCTGGTGCAGCGGATGCTAAATATACGTTAACAGCTCCTGCATCACGTGCCATTTCTACAATTTGCCGTGAAGTATTGCCTCGTACAATTGAATCGTCTACTAGTAATACTTTTTTTTTATAAAATTCAGCTTTATTTACATTAAATTTATAGCGTATTGATTTTTTTCTTATATTTGGATTAGATATGATAAATGTGCGACCTACATATCTATTTTTTACAAAACCTTGACGATACGGTTTTTTTAAGATTCTAGCAATTTCTAACGCAGTATCACATGATGTTTCTGGAATTGGAATAATAGCATCAATTGAAAGATTTTTCCATTCTTTAGATATTTTTTTTCCTAAAATTTGACCCATTTTTATTCTTGCAGTATACACTGATATTTTATCAATAATCGAATCTGGTCTAGCAAAATAAACATATTCAAACAAACATGGACAATACTTAGATGATATAGAACACTGTTTTGTAATTAGTTGTCCAGAATAAGTTAAAAATATACCTTCTCCTGGAGCAACATCTCTTAAGTGTTTAAATCCTAATATGTCTAATGCAACACTTTCGGATGCAATAATATATTCAGTTTTATTATAATTTATTTTACGTTCTCCAATAACTAACGGACGAATTCCATTAGGATCTCTAAAAGCAAATAATCCATGTCCAATAATCATACCTACACAAGAATATGCGCCTTGGACTCTTTGATGAGTTTTAGAAATTGCAGAAAAAATGTTTTCAGATGTTATAGGGTAGTGTTGAAATTGATCTAGTTCGGAAGCAAAAATATTTAATAGTACTTCTGAATCAGATGCAGTATTCATGTGACGTCGTTGCGTTTCAAATAGTTGTTTTCTTAAGCTATTTGTATTTACTAAATTTCCATTATGTGCAAGAGTAATGCCAAATGGTGAGTTTACGTAAAATGGCTGAACTTCGTATATGCTATTTTCTCCTGAAGTAGGATAACGTACATGACCAATTCCCATATTACCTTTTAATCGATTAAGATCATTTACATTAAATACATCTCTTACTAAGCCACTAGATTTATGTATACGAAAAAAGTTATGTTGATCCATAGTAGTAATGCCCGCTGAATCTTGTCCTCGATGTTGTAACACCGTTAAAGCATCGTATATAGATTGAGCAATTGCATGATTTCCTACAATTCCAACAACACCGCACATAATAGTTATTTCCTTCTAAAAAATAATTTACATTAAATGTTCTTTATAAAATTTATATATTTACTTAAAATTTTTATAAACCATATAGTTGTGTAGTTAAAATAAGGAAGCAATTTCGAGTTAGTCCAATACATACTTTCTGTACATTTTGTGAACGTTTTTAAAAAAAATATAAGTATTGATATTATCAAAATACCACGAAATGTTCCAAAACAAACTCCTAAAAATTTGTTTAAATCAGATAATCCAAATTGATTAATAAAATTGTTTAAATAATGATTAATTATTGATCCTATTATTAATATAAATAAAAATATTAAAAATATAGAAGATATATTTCTAATAAATTTTTCTTCAAAAAAAACAAAAATGTTAGATAATATATCATAATAACGACTCGATAATATAATTGCCGTTATCCATATGATTAAGGAAAATATTTCGCTGACAAATCCTCTGATAAAACTAATCAAAGCAGAAAATATAATAATGCTAGCGATCAAGTAATCGGTAGCAATCATGTTTGAATTCCTTTTTTAATAAAAGTTAAATTATAAAAATTTATATTTAATATAAAAAATTTTTTTTATTCGATATTTTTAAATAAAATTTAATTAACTGTATCTAATTTTTTCAGATTGTAATGTTTTACTTATTTTATTTTTAAAATAGATGCTACGGTATGAAATGATCCAAAAATTAATATACAATCGCTTTTTTTTGCTTTTTTAATTGCGTTTTTCCAAGCATTTTGCACAGTATCAAATTTTTTTATTTCACTTTTTTTATTATCTAAATGCGTTACTATTTCTTCATGACTAGCTCCTCTAGAAAATTCTAGCAAAGAAACACAGTACCATATATTAACAATACTTAAAAAGTGTTTTAATGTATTTTTAATGTCTTTATCACGTAACATACCTATAATGACATATAGAAATCTAATATTTTTTTTAATTTTTTTTATTTTCTTTGATAAAAAATAAGCCGCATGAGGATTATGCGCTACATCTAAAATAATTAAAGGTTTTTTATTGATAATCTGAAATCTTCCAATTAATTTAGTTTGCAATCCTTGCAGTATTGAACGAGGTGATACGTAATATGGCAAAGATTGAATAACGGCTAATGCGGTAGCTGCATTTCGCACTGAAAGATTAGGATAGGGAAGATTTATAGAATAATCTTGATTACTCCATATCCAAAATTTAGGATTTTTTTTGTAAAACCAATGAGTATTTAAAAAGTATGGTATTGATTTATGATATTCTACAGATTTTTTTAATTCTAATGCATTTTGAATATCTCCAAAAATTGCTATTTTTCCGGTACGAAAAATTCCAGATTTTTCTTTTGCTATTTGCATGCATGTATTACCCAAAATTTGGGTGTGTTCTAATGCAATATTAGTAATTACTGAAATATCAGAATGAACAATATTAGTAGCATCTAATATTCCTCCTAATCCTACCTCTAGAATAACGACATCTAGTTTTAAATATTTAAAAATTGATAAAGCAACTAATGTGGTAAATTCAAAATAACTAATAGATATTTTTTTTCTTGCTTTATTGATATAAGATATTGCTGAAATGCATATTTCATCTGAAATTGGTATACCTTGTACACGAATACGTTCGTTATACTTTATAAAATGAGGTGAACTATATACTCCAACAGTTTTTTTGCTATATAAAATAATAGTTTCTATTAGACGACACGTACTACCTTTTCCGTTAGTTCCTCCAACAATAATAACAACTGGTGCTGGTTTTAACAAACCTAAATTGGAGGCAATATGATATATTCCATCTAGTCTTAAATCGATATCTTTATGATGTATATTTTCGATATGTTTTATCCAATCTGAAATTTTAGAATAATTATTCGGTATAAATACATGTTTCATAATTTGTTATATAAAAATATTTCGTATTCAATTAAGAATTAGTATCTGGTTCCGGTTGATTAGTAATTTTTGCTAATATTTTTGCAAGTGATTTACGCATTTTAGGTCTTCTAATAATTAAATCAATGGCACCTTTTTGAATTAAAAATTCACTTTTTTGAAATCCAGATGGTAGCTTTTCTCGTACAGTTTGTGCAATTACACGAGGACCAGCAAATCCTATTAAAGCTTTTGGTTCTGCAATATTTAGGTCTCCTAGCATGGCGATGCTTGCAGAGACTCCGCCCATGCTCGGATCAGTCAGTACGGATATATACGGAATTTTATACTGTTTTAATTTTCCTAAAGCTGCGCTAGTCTTTGCCATTTGCATAAGAGAAATTAAAGCTTCTTGTATACGAGCACCTCCACTAGCAGAAAAACATATCATAGGACAATTTTTTTTTATTGCTTGATTTATTCCTTGTACAAAACGAGCACCTACGATAGAAGACATAGAACCTCCTATGAAAGAAAATTCAAATGCCGCAGCGATTACTGGCATATTGTACAAAGTACCTTCCATTACTATTATTGCTTCTTTTTCTTGTGTGATTTTTTGTGCAGAATTTAATCGATCTTTATATTTTTTTGTATCTTTAAATTTTAAAATGTCTTTTGGTTCTAGTTCTTTACCAATTTCATAAATGTTATTTTGATCTAAAAAGTTCTTTAATCTTTTTCTTGCTGGTATTCGCATATGAAAATCGCATTTTGGACATACTTCTAAATTGCGTTCTAATTCTAATCGGTATAGCATTTGATTACAGTTAGAACATTTTGTCCATAACCCTTCTGGAATATTAGTTTTTTTTGTAATAGTATGTTTTTTTAAAATACGTTCAATCCAGCTCATATAAAATTGTATAGTTATGTAAAATACGTTTAGTACAAAATTTTGTATTATTTAATATTATTAATTTGTTTTAATTAATATATATTGTCTACGAGTTTTCTAATAAGATAACTTAATTAATAAATTTTTTAAATAAAAATTGGTTAAAAAAAGATATTTTCATATTTATATGAGGAATTTTAAAAAATTTTGGGTAACATACTTCAGCAAGATATAAGCCGTTTGGAGAAGCAGTGGGTCCGGCAAGTTTCCTATCTTTTAAAATTAATAATTCAGAAATCCAAAATTCAGATTTTTCACCTTTTCCAATTTGGATTAAAGTACCTACTATATTTCTTACCATATGATGTACAAATGAATTAGCACAAATATCAATATAAATATATTTTCCATATTTAAAAATTTTAATATTATGTATAATACGATAAGCGGTCTTTGATTGACAGTTTTTACTTCTAAAAGAAGTGAAATCGTGTTTTCCTATTAGTTTGTTTGCCGATTTTTGCATTTTTTTTACATTTAAAGAAAAAAATACTGTAGCGCAGTATTCTTGAAAGATACCAGGACGTACAATATGATTGTATATTACATATACGTATCTTCTAGAAGTTGCACTATATCGTGCATGAAAATTTTTTTTAACTGGAATTATCCATATAACTGCAATATCATATGGTAAATATGTGTTGACTCCTAGCATCCATTGACGATTAGAACGTATTATATGCGTAGAAAAATGTATTATTTGACAAATAGCGTGAACTTTAGCATCTGTTCTTCCAGAACAATATGTTGTAATTTTAGATCCAGAAAATTTGGTTAAAGCATTTTCGATTTCTATTTGAATAGAGGCAGATTTTTTTTGTATTTGCCATCCACAATATTTGTTTCCGTTATACTGCACACAAGCAGCAAATTTTTGCATAATTTTAAATATTTAATTTTGATTTTTTATAAAAATATAAATTTTTTAAATAATGTTTTATTTTTATGTAAAAAATTGTTGAAATTTAAAATATTTATTATTTATTTTTTGTTATATATAGCATTAAATCCTATTTTTTTTAAAATTTGTGAAAAATATGCGTTATCCACTTTTACATTTATAGATGACCATTCTCGACGATTTCGATAAGAAGATCGTAAATTATCAAAGTTATTTTTTTTATGAATATAGTTTTTCAATTGATTATCATCGTATAAAATATTATTAGTTAAAAGAGTTAATAAATAAATTTTTGATTGACTACATTTTCCTGATAAAGATATACGATTTATATCGGATTTATAAAAAAAATCTAAAATTGAATTTAATGATTTTAATTGTATTTTTTTTCCTAAAAATTTACATAATTTATTAAATATTGTAATTACTCCTCTAATTTTTCCTTCAATACTATGTCCTGCAATATGTGGAGTACCTATATCAACACGAGACAACAAGTCCAAGCAAATTTTTGGTTCATTTTCCCAAACGTCTAATACAACTTTAATTGGTTTGCCCAAACGCATAATATTGAGCAATGCTAAATTATCTACAACAGCACCGCGAGAAGTATTAATTAGTATACAATTATCTGGTAATTTTAATAAAATTTTCTCATTAATTAAATGTTTTGTAGGATATAGTCCGTGTGTAGTTAAAGGAACATGTAATGTTAAGATATCTGCATTTTGTATAAGTGTGTCTAGAGGAGTCCAAGTATTGTAATCAAAAATTTTTTTTACAAATGGATCATATAATAATGTTTTAATTCCAAGAGCATTTAATTTTTTACTTAAACATTTTCCAATGTTACCTACTCCGATAATTCCTACTGTTTTTTTAATTAACAAAAATTTATCGCGTATAGACAAATGTAGTAAACATGATAGCACATATTCTGCTACCGCAATAGAATTGCATCCAGGAGAAAAATGAAAATGTATTTGTTTTTTTTTCAACCACATAAGATCAACATGATCAATTCCAGAAGTAACACTACCAATAAATTTGATTTTAGTATTGTTTAATAATTGTTTATTAATAGTTGTCGTAGATTTGATAATTAAGATATCAATATCTTTTAATTTTGATTTGATTATTTTGCGTCCATGCATTAATTGAATAATACCTAACTGTTTAAACCAACTTAAAAAAAAAGAAAGATTTTCATCTATTAAAATATTCATATTTTATGAAATAAGTAATAAAGTTCGGTTATATTGTTTAATATTATATGAATTAATTAAATTATATTAAAATTTATTAGTTTATTGCATATTACATAATTTTTATTAAAAGTAAATATTATTGCATGTAAATTAGTAGAAGTATTTTACTTTTATATAATTTAAAAAAATATTGTAATTTTTACTTATTTTTTTGTTAATATAGACATGGGATCAATACTTTTACCTCGATATCGTATTTCGAAATACAATTTTGTTTCATTTGAATTAGATTTTCCCATGGTAGCTATTTTTTGACCAGATTTTATTTTTTGTTTTTTACTTACTAGTATAGTATTATTATGTGCATATATACTTAAATAATTATTTTTGTGTTTTAAAATAATTAAGTTTCCATAACCTTTAATATTATTTCCAACGTATACTACTTGGCCTTCGTGAGCAGCTAAAATGGGCTGATTATATTTTCCGAATATTTCTAATTTTTTACGTGAAGAATGGATCGTTATTTTCCCTTTAGAAGGCCAAATCCAAAACTTTGATTTATATATAATATCATTTTTTTTTCTGATATTTTTTCTTGTTTTTTTTTGAGTTTTTAATTTTTTTTGTACGATAAATTCGTTCATTAAGTTTTTTAATGTATATACACGATCGGAATGAACTTTAAAATGAAAAAAATCTTTTTTATGAATTGTTAAGTGAGAAAAATAATTTTGAATTTTTACTTCAAAATCAAGAAAAAATTTTTTTTTGTATATATTGACTTTTTATCACTTGTTTTTTCATTAGTATTGTTTAAATTAAAAAAATCATATTTAAAACATGTATTTTTTATTAAATCATAATAAGAACTAAATACTGGTTTAATATAAAAATTAATATGTAATAATACAATTAATAGAAATTTATAACTCATAATCATTATATCTTTTACGATTTAAAATATAAAAATTTGGAAATTTAAAAAAAGTATTAATTTACAAATTTTTGTAAAAATTTATATTAAAATTACTTTTATTTTAAAAAAAATTATATTGTACAAATATTTATTTTCTTATGTATACATTTCAAACCATTTAAAAATTGGATCTATTGCTTCATGATACGTTAAATTTAAAGATAATGGGGTTACCGAAATGTAACCATGCTTAATAGCGTAAAAATCAGTATCAGAACGATCTTCATAGTTCTTTAAATTTGCACCTATCCAAAAAATTTTATTATTTTTCGGATCTTTTTTTTGTATTATTTTATGTTTTGTATAATGTCGACCAAGTTTAGTAACTTTAAAACCTTTAATTTTTTTTAAAGGAAGGTCTGGTATATTAATATTTAATATATATTTTTTTTTAAGTGGATTTTTAGCAATAGCATTTAATAATTTACATGTTATTTTAATGGCAGTACATAGATAGCGCTTACCAGTTAAAGATATTGCAAAAGAAGAATACTTTAGATCTCTGCCTTCAAAAGCAGCTGCGATAGTACCAGAGTAAAAAACATCATCGCCTAAATTTGATCCTAAGTTAATTCCAGAAATAACAAAATCCGGTTTAGGTTGCATAAAAAAATTAACGCCTAAGTATACACAGTCTGCTGGAGTACCTGAAATTACAGTAATATCTCCATTAGAAAAACGATGAATACGTAATGGTTGATTAATAGTTAGAGCATGTGAAGATCCGCTACGATCGTAATTTGGAGCAATTACTTGCAGATTAAAAGAACTTTTTAGTTTTTTCGCTAATTTTTGCAATCCAGGCGAATAAATTCCGTCATCATTGCTTAATAATAAGTTCATTTTCATGAAAACTTTTAAAGTTTATTTTAATTTTAAAATATTTATTATTTATAATACATTTACTACGTTGAGTTGATAAAATATTTTTTCTAATTTTTTAATCATAGAAATTTGTGCACATCTTAGCCAATTTCTAGGATCATAAAATTTTTTGTTTGGACAATCTTTCCCTTCTGGATTACCGAGTTGGGATTGTAAATAATTTTTATTTTTTTTGTAAAAGTTTAATATTCCTTTCCAAGTAGCCCATTGAGTATCTGTATCGATATTTATTTTTACTACTCCATATTTAATTGCAAGTTGAATATCTGCAATACTTGATCCTGATCCACCATGAAATACAAAATTCAACGGATATTTATTTAAACCAAATTTTTTAGAAACATATTGTTGAGATAATTTTAAAATCTTTGGTTTTAATTTAATATTTCCAAAACGATATACTCCGTGACAATTGCCAAAAGATGCAGCAATAATAAAATTAGATCCAATTTTTTTTAAATTTTCATACGCGTATTTTACATCTTCGGGTTTAGTATATAACTTGGAATGATGTAAATTTTGATTGTTTATTCCATCTTCTTCTCCTCCTGTACATCCTAATTCAATTTCAAGCATCATATTTAATTCACGCATTTTTTTTAAATATTGACTGCTAATTTTAATATTTTCTTTTAAAGGTTCCAAAGATAAATCGATCATATGTGATGAAAATAAAGGTTTTCCGGTATTTTTAAAATTTTTTTCTCCTGCTATTATTAGAGAATCTATCCACGGTAACATTGCTTTAGAACAATGATCTGTATGCAATATTACTGGAATATTATAATGTTTTGCAATATTATGTACATGCAATGCTCCTGATATTGCGCCTAATATTGATCCTTGTTTAGAATTCATTTGTTTTCCTGCAATAAAAGATGCTCCACTATAAGAAAATTGAATAATCACGGGAGAACGTAATTTAGAAGCAACTTCTAAGGATGCATTAATTGAATCTGTCCCGATACAGTTTATTGCAGGTATAGCAAAACCTTGTGTTTTTGCAATAGTGAATAGTTGTTTTATTTTATCTCCGAATATTACTCCGGATCCAATTAATTTTAAAATATTTGGCATAAAAATTTAAGCTCTTTAAATAAAATTAGTTAAATAAAAGATGTATATGAAATTGTATATTATGTAATATGCAAATTTTCCAGTGCTAATAAGCTTGGTAAAGTTTGAGTTTCAATAAATTTTAATAATGCTCCTCCTCCAGTAGATACATATGAAAATAAATTTAAAATACCAAATTTATGAGCTGCTAATATTGTTTCTCCTCCTCCAATAATAGATAAAACATTTTTTTTTACAATATTTTGTGCTATTTTTTTAGTTCCTGAACATTGGTGATTAAATTCAAAACATCCTAAAGATCCATTCCAAAAAATTGTTTTTGCTGTATTTAATATTTTAATAAATTCTTTACAAGAACGCTTTCCTATATCTACTATATAATCTTCATTATCTATTTTTGAGATAGGTTTTTCAATTAAATTATAAAATTGATTATTTTTAATAATTTTTACATCTTTTGGCAATACAAGATTATCTTGAATTTTTAAAAGAAATTCTGCTTTTTTAATATAATTTAGTTCTTTTAAAGATTTTCCAATGCTATATCCTTGTGATAATAAAAACGTATTAGCAATTCCGCCTCCAATTATAATTTTATCGGAAATCTTCGATAATTTTTTAATTACATTAAATTTAGTTGCGATTTTAGATCCTCCGAGAACTGTGACAACTGGACGTTCTGAATTTCTTAAAACTTTTTTGAGATATTTTATTTCTTTTTTAAAAAGTATCCCAATACAACTTTGAGGTGCAAATTTAATTATGCCATATGTAGATGATTCTAGTCGATGTGAAGCTCCAAATGCATCCATAACAAATATATCACATAAGTTAGCGTATTTTTTTGACAATATTATGTCGTTATTTTTTTCGCCTTTATTAAAGCGTACATTTTCTAATACTAAAAGTTCATCTCTTCGTGATTCAAAACCATTCAAGTAGTTTCTAACTAATCTTACCGGATAATGAATATATTTTTGTAATATTTTAACGATTGGTTGTAAAGAATATTTTTTATTATATTTTTCGTCTTTAGGTCTTCCAAGATGTGATACAACAATTACAGATTTGGCATGACTTTTTAAAGCAAAATCTATTGTCGCAATAGATTTTTGAATTCGTATATCACAAATAACCTTGTTGTTTTGAATTGGAACATTAAAATCAGTACGTATTAATATTGATTTATTTTTTAAATAAAAATCAGTTATGCATGGAATTTTCATACGAAATTGTAAATAATAATATTAGATATATATTAGAATATATCATTTTTAAAATTTAAATACTTATAAAAAAATTTTAAAATATTTGTAGATTAAAATAAAGTTGAATTTTTCTTAAATTCGTTTAAAATTTAATAAATTTTAATTTTTAAAATATTTTTGATCTATTAATTATATTTAGCAAACTAGAATTATTTATCGTATACAACTAATTATATCATAATATATAAATAAGAAACATCGATATAAATTTTAAAAAAATTAATAAGATTTTTAATTTTTTATAAAGTTAAATAAAAATTTAGAAAAATCTAATTTAGATACATTATTATGAAACAAAGTTTTCAATAATATAAAAATTTTATTTTAACTATATCAATACATGATATAATATCATAATATTATTAAAAATGGATTTAAGATGGATTATCAAGATAATATTCAAGAAATTAATGACAATGATTTTAATATAGTAGTATTACAATCTAAAAGTCCTGTTTTAGTTGATTTTTGGGCAGAATGGTGTTCTCCATGTAAATCTATGATTCCTATTTTACAAGATATATCAAAGAAGTATGTTAAAAAATTAAAATTAGTCAAAATAAATATAGAGAAAAATGCAATTATTCAAGAAAAATATCTAATTCGAAGCATACCCACTTTACTATTGTTTTTTAATCAAAATTTATTAGGAACTAAAATTGGAGTATCTTCGCAAAAAGAATTAGAATTTTTTATTGATAGCTATTTAAAAAAATTGTAGTTTATTGATTTAAATATATAAAATAAAAACAAAGTAAAAATATTTTTTTTATTTAAATTTTTTATATAAACTTAAATTAAAAAAAAATACTGAAAATATAATTAATATTATGTTTAAATTTATCAGTACGTAAGTTCATGTAAAAATAGTATAGTATAAAAAATTTTAATTTTTTCTAAAATTAGAATAAAAACTTTATATCAAGTGATTTAAAATATGATTATAAATCAATACCCGTCACCATCATTTCATGATTATGAATCTTACCGAACTAAAAAATAAGCCGGTTTCAGACTTAGTTACTCTCGGCGAAAATATGGGATTAGAAAACCTTGCTCGCATGCGTAAACAAGATATTATTTTTGCTACCTTAAAACAACACGCTAAAAGTGGAGAAGATATTTTTGGCGATGGCGTATTAGAAATATTACAAGATGGCTTTGGATTTTTACGATCAAGTGATAGCTCATATCTTGCCGGTCCAGATGATATTTATGTTTCTCCTAGTCAAATTAGGCGGTTTAATTTGCGTACAGGAGACACAATTTCTGGAAAAATTAGACCTCCAAAAGAAGGAGAACGATATTTTGCACTACTGAAAGTAGACGAAGTTAATCACGATAAACCAGAAAATTCTCGTAATAAAATTTTATTTGAAAACTTAACACCTCTACATGCAAACTCTCGTTTGAAAATGGAGCGAGGCAATGGATCTACAGAAGATCTTACTACACGAGTGCTAGATTTAGCGGCACCAATTGGCAGAGGTCAACGTGGATTGATAGTAGCTCCTCCTAAAGCAGGAAAAACAATCTTGCTACAAAATATTGCACAAAGTATTTCATATAATTACCCGGAGTGCGTTTTAATAGTTTTATTAATTGATGAGCGTCCCGAAGAAGTTACTGAAATGCAAAGATTAGTTAAGGGAGAAGTTATTGCATCAACTTTTGACGAACCAGCATCGCGTCACGTACAAGTATCTGAAATGGTTATTGAGAAAGCAAAAAGATTAGTAGAACATAAAAAAGATGTCATTATTTTGCTAGATTCAATTACAAGATTAGCGCGTGCATATAACACGGTAGTACCTGCATCCGGAAAAGTATTGACCGGGGGAGTAGATGCTAATGCATTACATCGTCCAAAAAGATTTTTTGGAGCTGCTAGAAATATGGAAGAAGGCGGTAGCTTAACAATTATTGCCACAGCATTAATTGATACTGGATCCAAAATGGATGAAGTTATATATGAAGAATTTAAAGGAACCGGTAACATGGAACTACATTTATCAAGAAAAATAGCTGAAAAACGTGTATTTCCTGCTATTGATTACAACAGATCCGGGACAAGAAAAGAAGAATTACTAACTAGCACTGAAGAACTACAGAAAATGTGGATTCTAAGAAGAATTATTCATCCTATGAATGAAATTGACGGTATGGAATTTTTGATGAATAAATTATCTATGACAAAAACTAATAATGAATTTTTTGAAATGATGAAACGTTCTTAAAAACTTATTACAGTGATGTATAATTTATATTTACGAACAAATACTTAATATAATTAAAAATTTCTCATGTATAAAAAAACTGTAATCCCTTTTAATCAACCAACTTTAATTGGTACAGAAAAAAAATATGTTAGTATTGCAATAAAAAATAATACTTTATCCGGAGATGGAGAATTTTCGCATCTTTGTTCACGTTGGTTGGAAAAAAATTTGAGAGTTAAGAAAGTTTTTCTTACACCTTCATGTACAGATGCATTAGAAATGGCTGCAATAATTTTGAATATTCAAAAAGAAGACGAAATTATTATGCCAAGCTATACATTTGTATCTACTGCAAACGCATTTGTATTACGAGGAGCAAAAATTATTTTTATAGATATTAGACCTGATACGCTAAATATTGATGAAAAATTAATTGAATCTGCAATTACAAAAAAAACTAAAGCTATCGTAGTTATTCATTATGGAGGCATATCCTGCGCAATGGATACAATCAAAAATATATCAAAAAAATATAAGCTTTGGATTATAGAAGATAGCGCACAAAGTATTTTAGCAAAATATAAAAATTTTTATTTAGGCAGTATCGGTCATCTTGGATGTTTAAGTTTTCATAGCACAAAAAACTTAACTTCTGGAGGAGAAGGAGGAGCAATTTTAATTAACGATGAATCGTTAATTGAAAGAGCAAAAATAATTAGAGAAAAAGGAACAAACCGTTCATTATTAATTGAAGGTAAAATAGACAAATATACTTGGCACAGTTTAGGTTCTAGTTACTTAATGTCGGATCTTCAAGCAGCTTATTTATGGGCACAATTAAAACTTTCAGAAAATATTCACATAAAAAGAATGAAATTATGGAATAACTATTTCCATAGCTTAAAAACTTCAAATTTTTTTGATATTCCAATTTTTCCTAAATATTGCCAGCATAATGCACATACGTTTTATCTCAAATTCAAAAATTACAAGGATTGTAATTTTTTTATAAAATATATGCGTAAAAATGGTATAAACGTTGCGCAACACTATGCTCCTTTGCATTTAAGTCCTGCTGGAATAAAATTTGGTAAGCTTTTTGGAAATGATATACATACAAATTTTATTAGTAAAAATTTAGTACGTTTACCTTTATTTTTCAACTTAGATCAAAAAAATCAAAAATATATTATATGTAATATACATAAATTTATAAATACTTATAAACAAAAATGATATTTTTTAAATACAATATTCAAAATATTTTAAAATATTGTTTTAACAGTTTTTTTATAGCTGTAAATTATGTAAAATCGTATTTTAAATTTAATTTCACTAATGTTTTCAGTATTTTATTTAAAAATTTATATAAATACTGTATATTGCATAATAAGATTAATTTTTTAAAAAATTAAACTAACTCGTATATAAAAATTAATATTTTGAGCGCCCGTAGCTCAAATAGGATAGAGCATTGCTTTCCGAAAGCAAAGGTTTCAGGTTCAAATCCTGTCGGGCGTTTAAAGCTTTATATGGTGATTGTAGCTCAGTCGGTAGAGCCCTGGATTGTGATTCCAGTTGTCGTGGGTTCGAATCCCATCAATCACCCAAAAGATAGCAGCAGTATGTTTTAAATAGTTTATAATCATTTAAAATTCGGCGAGTAGCGCAGCTTGGTAGCGCAACTGGTTTGGGACCAGTAGGTCGGAGGTTCAAATCCTCTCTCGCCGATTTAATCAAAAAATATAATGCAAATTATTTTATAATATTTAACTAAAATTTTATATGCTAATATGATTATGTTTATCAATTCAATTAAATTGAAGCAATTAAAAATTTAAACTACTAGATTACAATACTTATCATGATTTATATTACTAAAAAAGCACAAAAATATATTTCGAAATTATTATGCAATCAACCAAAAAAAACACACATTAAATTATTAATACTATCCCCTAATACCGAAAACATAAAATGTCAAGTCGAATATTATATTCCACAAGTTCAATTTTCTGATAAAGAAAAAAAATTTAAATTTTCTAATTTTAATGTATATATAAATAAAGCAAATATTATGACAATTAATTATATTCGTATTAGATTAAAAGAAAATAATTTAAATAAGCAAATCATTGTGAATATTTCAACAAGCAAATTAAATTTAAAACAAAAATTGTCTGCTTTTATTCAATCTAAAATTAATACATTTCTAATGCAACATAAAGGTTACGTAGAGTTAATTGATGTCACAGAAGACATGTTTGTTTTAATAAAATTTTTTGGAGGATGCAACGGATGTGCTATGGCAAATATTACTTTACAAGAAGGCATCGAAAAAGAAATAAAAAAATTTTTTCCTGAAATTAAAGGTGTTCAGGATATAACACAACATGTACGTAATAATAGTTCTTATTATTAAATTTTATTATTTTTTATTTTTTAATAAAAAATTATATTATCTTAATATAAGATAAAATTTAAATTACTATATCTTTAAATAAAAACTTTAAGAATTATCTACACAACAATGAAATAGTAATAATTTATTAAGCACTGAATTGCATTCGCATATAATGCATAACTGTACAAATTAACATATCCGTTGGAATTTAAAAAATAAATAATTAATTTTTATTAAAATTTATTTAAAAATTTATTTGAAAAAAATTTTAAAATTATATGTATGTATCTTATTAAATTGAAATAATAAATAGAAAATACTTTTAATTTGCAAACAATTAAATTTTACATAATTTTTAAAATTACTGCATAATAAAAATATCTAAATTAGTTTTCTTATAAATAGAATTCTCCTATTCTTTTTTTTAACAGGTAAAATAGATTTTCACATATACAGATAAATGAATAATTTAGATCATTTCTATAAATGTATATTTTTAACGTAAATAAAAATTATTAATAAATTTTACAGAAAAAATTGTTTTATTTTAAATAATTTTGATTAAAAAATAGTTGCGAGAAAATTTTTGATATACATAAAAATAGAACTTTCGATCGCAATTTTAATTGCGATCATGCGTTATCAAAAAATAAGTTATTTTTTAAATTTTACACATAAAAAAATATTAAATAGTTAATTTTATATATTAATTTATTTATAAGATTATTTATTTAACGAATTAAATTTTAATAATTTAAAAAATTAAAATTTTTTCGATTAAAAATAAATTTTGGATGTATTGTAATAATAATTAAGTATTTTTGATAAAAATGATTTAAATTTCTATATTTTGAAAATTTGTCATATCTCTAAATAGTCCTACTTTTAAATCACTTGCTGTATAAATAATTTTTCCGTCACAAATTAACTCTCCATCCGCCATTCCCATGCATAATTTTCTGTTAATTATACGACGAAAATGAATATGATATATTACTGTTTTAGCACTAGGCAAAATTTGTCCAGAAAATTTTACCTCGCGTACCCCTAAAGCTCTTCCTTTACCTTCTCCTCCTAACCATCCTAAATAAAATCCAACTAATTGCCACATTGCATCTAATCCTAAACATCCCGGCATAACTGGATCATCAATAAAGTGACAATGAAAAAACCACATATTAGGATGAATATCTAATTCCGCTTTTACGAAACCTTTGTTATAATGACCTCCGTCTTCTGTTACAGTTATAAGACGATCAATCATAAGCATGTTAGGCGCTGGAAGTTGTGGGCCATTTTTCCCAAACAATTCTCCTCGACTTGAAGATAATAGATCTTCTTTTGTATAAAATTTACGTTTTTTTAACATATGCTTACCTTTTCTGAAGAATCAGAAAATCTGTATAACTTAATATATAAAAACTTTTAAAAATTTCTGTTTTATTAATAACTATTATATTTTTAATATTGTTATATAAGTAAATGTCAGATGCATAATATCTAGTTTAAAATTTAGTAAAAATATGATTTTAAATACTCTTTTGATAGTCATTATTAATGATATTTAAAATACTTTATTTGTCATTGAAAAAAAATTTTAACATTGATTTGTTAAAATTGATTATAATTTATCAGTTCAATTTAAAAATTGATGATATTAAAAAATAACTTAAATAAAATTATTAATAATATATGTGTATAAATTTTTAATTTATATTATCTATTTTTTAAAATAATTTTATGTGTTATAAAATCAGTTTTTTAACATCAAATTATTAAATAACTCATCAATCTAAAATATTACAGTTAATTTAATTTAAAAATATAAATTTTTAAATATAATTAATTTAAGTTTTAGTTAAAAATTGACTTGTATCGTATTTCGATGTAACAAGTTCTTGACAAAGAACAGCATTTTTAGTTTTTAATACAAAAATAAATAATTACATATATTTGTAAAATTTTGAAAATAAAATTTTAGTTAAAATCTTAAAAAATTTTATATTCACATATTAAAATTATTTATTTTTAGTCTATAAATTTTACGAACATATTTGAATTTTTTATCTTTTAAAAAATAAAAAAATTTAAAATATTAAATTTAATTTATCTGTTTTTATATTTTGAATTAGTTATATTTAAAACAGTGTTAATAAATATAAGTAATTGTATCACTATATAAATAAAACTTAATTTTTCACTAAATATTAATAATACAAAAACATAAAATATTCATAATGATCAATTTTAATATGAATATATAAAATAAAATTAATTAAAAATTTAATTGTTAAAATTTTATTTTAACTCTAAAAATTAATCTATACAGATAAATATTTATATATAATTTGAATTTTTTTTATAGATATTTTTCAAATTATACTACAAATATGTACTAAAAAGTTAGTAGAAACTAAAGATACAAAAAAAATCAATAAATTTTTAAATTTAATAAATATTAAAAAATTAAGATAAGATATGCATAATAAACATCAAAAATAATAACATTTTACTAAAAAATATTAAATACTTTTTACTTATACAGTATATTTAAAATAAAAATTAAAACTTGAAAACTTCATTTTCAGTCTCATATCAAATGCACGATCATAAAAATTAGTTTTATGGAGATTTTAAATGGGAAAAATTATTGGAATTGATTTAGGAACGACTAATTCTTGTGTTGCAGTTATTGAAAACGGACAAACACGAGTAATTGAAAATAGCGAAGGTGATCGAACAACTCCATCTATTATTGCGTATACAAAAGAAGGAGAAATTTTAGTTGGTCAACCCGCTAAACGTCAATCTGTTACTAATCCAAAAAATACATTTTTTGCTATCAAACGTTTAATTGGAAGACGTTTTAAAGATTCAGAAGTACAGCGTGACAAAAGTATTATGCCATATAAAATTGTTTCATCTGAAAACGGAGATGCATGGTTAGATGTTAAAGGACAAAATATTGCTCCTCCACAAATTTCTGCTGAAATTTTAAAAAAAATGAAAAAAACAGCAGAAGATTATCTCGGAGTAGAAGTGAAAGAAGCGGTAATTACTGTGCCAGCTTATTTTAATGATACACAACGACAAGCAACAAAAGATGCCGGAAGAATAGCAGGTTTAGACGTAAAAAGAATTATTAATGAACCAACGGCTGCAGCATTAGCTTATGGACTAGATAAAAAAACAGGCAATAGAATAATTGCAGTATATGATTTAGGAGGTGGTACATTTGATATTTCCATCATCGAAGTGGATGATGTTGACGGAGAAAAAACATTTGAAGTTTTATCTACAAACGGAGATACTCATTTAGGCGGAGAAGATTTTGACAGTCAGTTAATTAAATATTTAGTAGATGAATTTAAAAAAGATCAAGGCATTGATTTGCGCAATGATCCTTTAGCCATGCAAAGATTAAAAGAATCTGCTGAAAAAGCAAAAATTGAACTTTCTTCAGTACATCAAACAGACGTAAATCTACCATACATTACTGCGGATGCTACTGGTCCAAAACACATGAATATCAAAGTTACACGTGCTAAATTAGAATCGTTGGTAGAAACATTAGTAACAAAAACTCTAGAACCATTAAAAATGGCTTTAAAAGATGCCAATCTAAAAATTACTGATATAAAAGACGTCATTTTAGTAGGTGGTCAAACAAGAATGCCATTAGTGCAAAAAAAAGTTACTGACTTTTTTGGTAAAGATCCTAGAAAAGATGTTAATCCAGATGAAGCAGTAGCGATAGGTGCAGCAGTGCAAGGAGGAGTATTAGCCGGAGACGTGAAAGACGTATTATTACTTGATGTAACACCATTATCATTAGGTATTGAAACTATGGGGGGAGTTATGACCTCTTTAATTTCAAAAAATACAACTATTCCGACTAAACATAGTCAAATTTTTTCTACAGCCGAAGATAATCAATCTGCAGTTACTATTCATATATTACAAGGCGAACGAAAAAGAGCAAGAGATAACAAGTCTTTAGGACAATTTAATTTAGACGGCATAGCACCAGCTATGCGTGGAATGCCGCAAATTGAAGTAACTTTCGATATCGATGCAGACGGTATTCTTCATGTATCTGCTAAAGATAAAAATAGTGGAAGAGAACAAAAAATTACTATTAAAGCTTCCTCTGGATTAAACGAAGCAGAAATACAAAAAATGGTTAAAGAAGCAGAGGCAAACGTCGAATTTGATCGTCAATTTGAAGAATTAATTAAAACTAAAAATCAAGCAGATCATTTACTACATAGTACGAAAAAACAACTAAAAGATGCAAAAACATTGCCAGTTGAAAAAAGAACAGAAATAGAAAAGTCTCTTAATGCTTTAGAGTTATCTGTAAAAGGAGAAAATAAAAAAGAAATTGAAGAAAAAATACAATTATTAATACAATCAGCAAGCTGTTTAATTGAATTTTCTAAACAACAAAACACACCTAAAAATGAAGAAAGTTTAAAAGAAAACAAAAATAATAATCAAAATAAATCTAGTGATGACGTAGTTGAAGCAGAATTTGAAGAAATTAAAGATAAAAAAAATTAATTATTTTATTTAATATGATGAATAATATTTAAAATATTAATTTTTGTGAAAAAGAGAAAAAAATGGCAAAATCAGACTATTATGCAAGTTTAGGTATTTCTAAAAACGCAAGCGAACGCGAAATAAAAAAAGCGTATAAAAGATTAGCTGTTAAATTTCATCCTGATCGAAATCCAGGAAATGCTCAAGCGGAATCAAAATTTAAAGAAATTAAAGAAGCTTATGAAATTTTAATAGACTCTAAAAAACGTGCAGCATATGATCAATACGGACATACAGCATTCGATCAAAACACTTCGCATACAGAATTTACGTCTAGTGCAGATTTTAGCGATATTTTTGGAGATGTATTTGGAGATATTTTTGGAAATAATAAGCGTACTCGAAATAATCGCGGATCAGATTTGCAATACAATATCAGTTTATCTCTAGAAGAAGCAGTACGTGGAATTATTAAAGAAGTACGAATTCCTACCTTAGAAAGATGCAATGTTTGTTCTGGTAATGGAGCACAACCAGGAACAACCCCAAAAACATGTTCTACATGTAACGGTCAAGGACAAATACAAATGCGACAAGGTTTTTTTGCAGTGCAACAAACCTGTCCTACATGTCGAGGAAAATGTAAAATTATTAAATATCCTTGCAGATATTGTTTCGGTCAAGGTCGCGTGGAAAAAGCAAAAAAACTTTCAGTAAGAATTCCAGCAGGAGTTGACAATGGAGATAAAATTCGCCTTTCTGGGGAAGGCGAAGCAGGTGTATTAGGAGGTACAAAAGGAGATTTGTATGTACAAATTTCAGTAAAAGAACATCCAATATTTAAAAGAGAAGAAAATAATTTATATTGTGAAGTGCCTATTAATTTTACAATGGCTGCATTAGGGGGCGATATTGAGGTTCCAGCACTAGACGGAAGAGTAAAACTGAGAATTCCGTCAGAAACTCAAACTGGAAGATTATTTCGTATGCGAGGCAAGGGAGTAAAATCTATTAGAAGTGGATATCAAGGAGATCTGTTATGTAGAGTAGTCGTTGAAACACCGGTAAAATTAAATGAACGTCAAAAATATCTTTTAAAAGAATTAGGATTAAGTTTTTCTAGTCATTCAGGAATAAATAATAGTCCTAGGTCAAAAAGTTTTTTTGATGGAGTAAAAAAATTTTTTGATGGATTAACTAATTAAAATGATTATGACATTTTTAATAAAACATTATTATACAAATTTTTTTAAAAATACTTGACTTATGTTAAAACAAAATACTTTCAATTTTTTAAAAAATCCAGTTTTTGGAGAATTACTATTAATATTTTGTTGTACATTAGCAATTTTTATGACAAATAGTAATTTTTTAAATTTATACAAAGATATTATTAATTATCCAATATTTAAATTTTATTCACACTATGAAAATTTTACAATATTAGATTTAGTAAACAATATCTTAATGACATTATTTTTTTTAGAAATAGGAATAGAAATCAAGCACGAAATACTTTTTGGTGCTTTAAACAATAAATCAAAAGCGATATTACCGGGGATTGCCGCACTTGGAGGCATGATCATTCCAGCTTTAGTTTACAGTTTAACTACCATGAAAGAAAATAATATCATTCAATCGGGATGGGCTATTTCTATAGCTACAGACATAGTATTCGCTGTTGGAATTTTAAGGATGTTAGGCAATAAAATTCCGCATAGTCTTATAGTATTTTTACTCGCTTTAGCAATTTTTGATGATATAGGTGCAATATTAGCTATTGCGTTATTTTATAGCAGCAAAATAAATCAGAGTATGATTTTATGTTCTTTCGGAATAATATTAATTTTATTTTTATTAAATTTTTATAAAATAAAATACTTAACTATTTATTGTATTTTAGGAGTTTCATTATGGGTGTTCATATTTTTTTCAGGTATTCATGCAACTTTGTCGGGAATTATTTTAGGCGTTATATTACCGCATCAATCTTCAATAAATAAAAATTATTTTAATGCTATTTTCTATTTTAAAAAATTATTAAGCAAACTAACAAAATATTGCATATTACCATGTTTTGCTTTTGTAAATTCTGGTATTCATGTTAATAATATATCTTATGATATGATGTTTTCTTCTTTAACGATTGGAATTTTTTTAGGATTAGTATTTGGAAAACCTGTTGGAGTATTTATTTTTTCATATTTATCTATTCTATGCAAATTTTCTAAATTACCTACTGGAATTTCCTTAAAAGAAATATTCGGAGTTTCACTTTTATGTGGTATAGGATTTACTATGTCAATCTTTATTTCTAATTTAGCATTTTCTGATATATATATAAAAAATCTCGAATTAGCAAAATTCAGCGTATTATTATCGTCGCTAATCTCAGGAGTTTCGGGATTTTTATTTTTATATAAAATATATAAAAATAAAAAAGTTAATAAACGAATAATTTAAAATTAATTTAATTTTGAAATTAATTTAATTTTTTTAGATAATCTTGATTTGTATCGAGAAGCTACATTTTTATGAATTAAACCTTTTTGAGAATATTTATCAACAATAGACTGCATAGCTTTAAAAGCTGCTTTAGCAGATTCTTCATTTTTATTTAAAATTTCAATGTTTACTTTTTTTATAAAACTACGCACCATTGATTTTTGACCAGCGTTCTTACGGCGTTTTTTTTCGGATTGAATTGCTCTTTTTTTTGCAGATTTTATATTAGACAACTGAATACTCCTCAAAAGTAATAATATAACTATTATATTAATTAAAGATAATAAGAATTAATTATTTTAGAAAATTAATATATAAAATATTTATATCATGAATTTAAAAAAAATTTTTTATTAATACAAAACTCAAAATTTTTTACTTACATATTTAAAATATTTTATATTATAATATTTTTTATTTTTATCATCTACTTTTTATTTTATTTAAAAACATGAAAATTCGACATGCTCGAAAAATATCTACAATCAAACAGTATCATGATAAATCTATCATTACAATTGGTAATTTTGACGGAGTACATTTAGGACATCAAAAAATAATAAAACAATTAAAACTAGAAAGTATAAAAAGAAATCTTTCAATGATATTACTAGTTTTTGAACCTCAACCAAAAGAATATTTGTCCAAATTTGCTCCAAAAAGAATTACGATATTACGTGATAAAATAAAATATTTTAAGCATTTAGGTATTACTCAAGTAATTTGTATTAATTTTAACAAATATTTTGCAAAATTACATGCAGAATATTTCATTAAAGAATTTTTAGTACGTATATTAAATACAAAATGTATAGTAATTGGAGAAAATTTTAGGTTTGGTTATAAAGCGCAAGGAGATATCGATTTGCTTAAATTGCAAGGGAAAAAATTAGGATTTGATGTCATAATAGTAGCAACATCTAAGATATATCATCAACGAATTAGTAGCACTAAAATCAGAAAAGCTTTAAAAAAAAATGATTTGCAATATGCAGAAAACATGTTAGGTCATACGTATTGCATTTCAGGGAAAGTTATACACGGAAATGCTATTGGAAGAACTATAGGAATTCCAACAATTAATATTTCTTTGAAGAATAAAAAATTAGCTGTTAATGGCGTATATGCAGTAGAATTAAATGGTATTAACAAAAATGTTGTGCATGGAGTTGCTAATATCGGTATCAGACCAACATTTTCTGGAATAAAACAAAACATAGAAGTTCATCTTTTGAATATAGATGGTAATTTTTATTCTAAACATGTTGAAATTATAATAAAAAAAAAGATCAGAGAAGAAAATCAATTTGCATCTTTATCTAAATTAAAAAAACAAATTTTAGCTGATATTAAAAATGTTAATAATTATTTTATAAATAAAAATATATAAGGTAAAAAATTTATGAACGATTACAAAAATACGTTGAATCTACCTAATACTAAATTTAAAATGCGCGCTAATTTAGTAAAATTAGAACAAGAAATATTAACATTGTGGTATCAGAACAACTTGTATAATAAAATCAGAGAATCTAAAAAAGGAAAAAAAAAGTTCTTTTTGCATGACGGTCCTCCATATGCTAATGGAAACATTCATATTGGTCACGCAGTAAATAAAATCTTAAAAGATATAATTATTAAATATCAGTCATTGTCTGGATATGATGCTCCATATTTACCAGGATGGGATTGTCACGGATTACCTATTGAATTACAAGTAGAAAAAAAAATTGGAACTCCAACAGATCTAGCAAGTGCTAAAATTTTTAGAAAGAAATGTCGTTCTTATGCTTTAAAACAAATAAAAAAACAAAAAAAAGATTTTATTCGTATAGGTGTTTTAGGAGATTGGAAGAATGCATATATAACGATGAATTTTGAAACAGAAGCAAATATTATAAGAACATTAAATAAAATAATTAAAAAAAAATATGTATACCAAGGTATTAAACCAGTCCATTGGTGCATAAATTGCAAATCAGCTTTGGCTGAAACAGAAGTGAGTTATTCCACAAAAGAATCATTAGCTATGGATGTAGCTTTTTCAGCTTTTTGCATGAGTTCAGTAAAAAAAATCTTTAAATTAAAAAATTCACATAATTTATCTGATATTAAAATATTAATTTGGACTACCACACCTTGGACTCTTGTAGCAAATCGAGCAATTGCTGTACATGAAAATTATGAATATGTTGCAATAAAAGTTAATCAAGAACTATTAATTATCGCAGATCTTTTAGTTAAATCAGTAACTAAACGATTGAAAATAAATAAAATTGAAATTATTGGAAAAACTTTAGGAAAAGAATTAAACAATTTGATTTTTACTAATCCATTAACAAATGTAAATGTACCTATTATAATAAGTAAACATGTAACTTTAGATTTAGGATCCGGAGCTGTACATATTGCACCTGCTTATGGAGAAGATGATTATAAAATCAGCAAAAAACATAATCTTGAAATATATGATCCAATATCTTTAGATGGGAACTATTTATTAAATAATTTACCGTCTTTAGACGGATTAAATATTTTTACAGTAGATAAAAAAATAAATAATTTATTAAAAAATAAAAATGCATTATATAGTTCGGATAATATTCAACATAGTTATCCTCATTGTTGGAGACATAAAATACCAACTTTTTTTCGTGCTACTAAGCAATGGTTTATAAATATGAATCATAATCAACTACGTCAAAAAGTTATTGCAGAAATTAAAAAAATTAGTTGGGTACCCTACTATGGTATGGAGCAAATTACAAATTTAGTATTAAATCGTCCTGATTGGTGCATTTCTCGACAACGTATCTGGGGAATCCCAATATCTATCTTTGTTAATAAAGATAACGAAAGTATACATCCTAAAAATTTTGAATTAATAGAAAAAGTCTCAAAAAAAATAAAAATTCATGGAATTCAAGCTTGGTGGGATTTAAATAAAAATGAATTATTAGGCAATGAAAAAAACGTTTACAAACAAATTACAGATACATTAGATGTATGGTTCGATTCGGGTTCTACTTACGATTCTATATTAAGAAAAAAATGGTTATTTTTAAAAAATAATCCAGTAGACATGTATTTGGAAGGTTCAGATCAATATAGAGGGTGGTTTATGTCTTCTATTGTTTTATCAACAGCAATCACAGGACATAGACCATGTAAAACTATTTTAGCACATGGTTTTGTGGTAGATTCAAAAGGAAGAAAAATGTCTAAATCTGCTGGTAATATTGTATCTCCAAACTCTATTATTGAAAAATTTGGAGCAGATATTTTACGTCTTTGGGTAGCTTCTAATGATTATAAATCAGATATGCACATTTCAGAAGAAATCATTCAGCGTTCTGTAGATATATATCGTCGTATTAGAAATACTATACGTTTTTTATTATCTAATACTAATGATTTCAATCCTAACGAAGATTTAATTGCTATAAACGATATGCTCAGTATAGATCAATGGGCATTAATGAAAACTAAAAAAAAACAGAAAGAAATCATTTTTTCATATAAAAAATATCACTTTTATGAAGTTATAAAAAAAATTATCGAATTTTGTTCGACAGATATGGGTTCTTTTTATCTTGATATTGTTAAAGATCGTCAATATACAAATTTTAAAACAAGCTTATCGCGTCGAAGTTGTCAAACAACATTATATTACATTTTAGAATCGATTGTACGTTGGATTATGCCCATTTTACCTTTTACAGCACATGAAGTTTGGCAATATATTCCTGGTAATCGTTCAAAATACATTTTTACAGAAGAATGGTATAACAAAATTTTAGAAATCAAATGTAACAATCGCATTACAAAAATTATTTGGAATATTTTAAATAATCTTCGGGCAAAAATTAATAAAATGATTGAATATAAACGTAAAGAAAAAAAAATTCACAGTTCATTAGAAGTTAAAGTTATTATATATTTGGATGAAAGTATTTTAAATAAAATAATTTTCTTAAAAAAAGAACTACATTTCTTTTTCTTAGTTTCTGAAGTTGTACTAAAAAACTATTGTGATGAATTGAAAAATTCTGATATTGCTAGTGAAAATAAAAGATTAAAAATTTATATAGAAAAATCCGAAGGTCAAAAATGTTTAAGATGTTGGCATTATACTAATTTGATAGAAAAAGACATATGTGAACGTTGCACAAATAATATTGCAGGAAATTCAGAGATACGTAATTTTTTTTAAAATTATTAAAATATGAAAAAAATAAAATTTATATTTATTGTTCTTATTATCTTTAGTGTAGATTTTTTTAGTAAAAAGTGGATTATTGACAATTTTTTAATAGAACAAAACGTTAATATTACTTCTATGATACGTTTAATACATTTACGTAATTCTGGAATTGCATTTGGATTGTTTCAATGTGAAACACATTGGCAATCTAAAGTTTTATTAATTATTTCTATTTTTATTTTATTCGTTCTTTTAAAAATTTGTATCACATGTAAAAACAAATTAGATAAAATAAGTTATTCAATTATTTTAGGAGGCGCTTCAGGTAACATATATGATCGTATTTTGTATGGATCAGTGACAGATTTTATCGATTTACATTTAGGTATTTGGCATTGGCCAGTGTTTAATATTGCAGATATTAGTATTTTAGTTGGAGCAGGTATGTTACTTTTAAAAAGTAATAATAAATTTATATTGAAATTTGAATAAATTTTAATTTTTTTATTTTTTTATTTTTGTTATATTTTTATATTATCATTAAAATTTTAATAAATAAAATGAAAATATTTTTAGCTAATCCAAGAGGAATGTGTGCAGGAGTAGAGCGAGCGATTAATATTGCAAATAATTCTTTAAAAATATATGGTCCTCCTATTTACATTCATCATGAATTAGTGCATAACAAATACGTAGTAGATTGCTTAAAACAAAAAGGCATGATTTTTGTTGAAAATATCAAAAATGTACCAAAAAATTCAATTTTAATTTTTTCTGCTCATGGAGTATCAAAAAGAGTTCAAAAATTAGCTCAAGAACGTTACTTAACAATATTAGACGCTACATGTCCGTTAGTTAAAAAAGTGCATCATGAAGTATCTAAATCTAGCTTAAGAGGCAAAGAGGTAATTTTAATAGGTCATAAAAATCATCCAGAAGTGATTGGAACACTTGGTCAATATGAAAATAAAAAAGGTAAAATTTATTTAATAGAATCTTTAAAAGATGTGCAAAAATTAAAAGTCAAAAATGTTGATAATTTGTGTTTTACTACACAAACTACTTTATCAATTGAAGAAACTTCTAAAATTATTTTAAAATTAAAAAAGAGATTTCCTAAAATTCATGGTCCACATAAACAAGATATTTGTTTCGCTACTGAAAATAGACAAAATGCAGTTAAATTACTTATAAAATTTGTAGATATAATGTTAGTTGTTGGATCAAAAAACTCTTCGAATTCTAATCGATTGTTAGAATTAGCAAAAAAATCCAAGAAACCAGCATATTTAATTGATAATAATCAAGATCTTAATATTTTTTGGTTTAAAAATGTCAAAAAAATTGGTATTACTTCTGGTGCATCAGCTCCAGAAATTTTAACTGAACAAATTATTTCTCATTTAAAACATGTTTTTAATTTTTCTATTTCTATATATAATGTTCCAGGAAAAAAAGAAAACGTCACTTTTTCCGTACCGAAAGAATTACAAATATAAATAAGAAGTTTATAAGATATAATTAAGTTTGAATAAAAATTTTATTAGCAGTATTTTGAGAGTTTAAAATAGATTCTTGAACTGTTTTAGAACGATCTAATAACACACCTAACCTACGAAAGCCATATATTTTTGGTTTGGAAAATATACGAATTTGTTGATTTTTTTTTATTATTTCCAAATTGCTAAAACTAATCGAGTTTCCATATAAATTTTTACCGAATAAAACCGCAGAAGAAGATGGGCCGTAATGATTAATTTTATTTATTGGAATACCAAGAAAAGCACGAACATGTAAAGCAAATTCAGACAAATCTTGAGAAATTAATGTTACCATTCCTGTATCATGAGGCCTAGGTGAAATTTCACTGAAGATTATTTTTTCCTTATATACGAAAAACTCTACTCCAAAAACTCCGTGTCCTCCTAATTGAGAAATTATTTTTTTGGAAATTTTCTTTGCTTTTTTCAAAACATCAACGCTCATTTTTTGAGGCTGCCAAGATGATTTATAATCTCCATTTTCTTGAAAATGCCCAATAGGCAGGCAAAAATGAATGCCATCGACAGAACTTACTGCAAGTAACGTAAATTCAAAATCAAAGGGTATATATTTTTCGATTATTACTTCTTGTTTCTGGACTCTGCCATATTTTTGAGATTTCTCCCATGCGACATCAATTTCATTTTCATGATTAATAAAACTTTGACCTTTACCCGAAGAACTCATTATTGGTTTAATAATACATGGAAATCCTAAATTTTTTACGTTTTTTTTTGCTTCTTGGTAATTAGAAGCAAATTGATATTTAGAAGTAGGAATTCTTAATATTTTAGATGTTAGATGCCGAATTAATTTTCGGTTCATAGTGGTATGTACAGCATATGCAGAAGGTACCACTCGATATCCATTTTTTTCTAATTTCACCAATGTATTTGTGTCAATTGATTCAATTTCTGGAACAATAAAATTTGGTTGTTCAATGGTAATACAACGTTCTAATTCTTTTGCATTCAACATATCGATTATATGTTGACGATGTGCAACGTGCATTGCTGGGGCGTTAGAATAGCGATCAACAGCAATTACTTCCATGCCCATTCTTTGACATTCGATAGCAATTTCTTTGCCTAGTTCTCCAGATCCTAATAGCATGACGCGTGTAGAATTTTTGCATAAAGCTGTTTTAATAGTAATCATATAATGATTTAAAACGTATGATTTTTATAAAATTAAATTTTATAAAATATATATATGATATGCAATATTTTTATTATAAAAAATAATTCATTAAAATAATGAGATTTATGTAATTTCATTATATAATAATAAAAATTTTTTATACATAAAATTTGTATTCATATTTTATAAAATAAGCACATTATATATGATTAATAAAATATTATACGCAATATATAATACTATAACATATTTTTTACAACCCATCTTACTATTAAGACTGCTAATTCGTGGATTAATAGATAGTAATTACTTTAAAAATTGGAAAGAACGTTATGGATTTTTAAAATTTTCTATTTTTGAAAAATGCATTTTAATACATTGCGTATCTTTAGGTGAAGTAAATTCAATTATACCATTAATAAAAATAATAAAAAAGAAACATATAAATGTACCAATCTTACTAACTACTACTACTTTGACTGGTTTGAATCAAGCAAAAAAACAACTATTAAACTCGGTATATTATGCATATTTACCATATGATTTATTAAGCGTAATAAAAAGATTTTTCAAACACATAAATCCGAAATTAGTAATTCTTGTAGAAAGAGAAATATGGCCAAATTTAATTAAAGCATTATATTTAAAAAATATTCCGATTGTATTAGCTAATGCAAGATTGTCTGAAAGATCTTTTAAAAAGTATAAAAAAATTAAAATTTTTATTACAAATATTTTAAATTATATCAATATTATTGCTTCTCATAGTTATGAAGACGGCAGAAGATTTTTAGATTTGGGTATAAATAAAAAAAATCTAAAAATAATTGGTAATATTAAATTTGATATAAATTATACTTTTAATTTACGAAAAAAAACATATATAAATTTTATACGACAGAATTGTTGCGTATGGATTGCCGCTAGTACGCATCCGGGAGAAGAAAAAATTGTATTAAAATTACACAAAAATTTATTAAAAAAATTTCCAAACTTAATATTAATTCTTGCTCCTAGGCATCCTGAAAGATTTAAAAAAGTATCTCGAATAATTAAAAAATTTAAATTGAATTTTATTACTTACAAAAATAGAAACAATATTACTCCTTCTACAAATGTAATTTTGTATAACGAAATAGGAAAATTAGTACATTTTTATAAAATTTCAGATATAGCATTTATTGGAGGTAGTCTTTTAAATTATGGAGGGCATAATCCGATAGAAGCAGCAATAAATAAAGTACCTATAATTACAGGTCCATTTGTCAGAAATTTTTATGATATTAATACAAAATTAAAGCAAAGCAACGCATTAATTATGGCAAATAATTATGATGAACTTATTGTATGGATGAAAATTTTACTATTTAATAAAGATTTACGTCTTGCATACGGATTACGAGCCTTCAAAACATGTTATAAATATCGAGGAGCATCAAATAACTTATTCCATTTAATTCAACCATTTTTAAGAAATAACTAAAAATTAAATTTTGTAAAATATTTGCGTAATATTTTTTTAAAAAATGTAATACATATAAATTCAATACAACTAGGTAATACTTGTGAACTTAAAAAAAGCTATATTACCAGGAACATTCGATCCTATTACTAATGGGCATATTAATTTAATTAATCGTGCCATTAAAATATTCGATTATATTTTAATATTAGTTGCAAACAATTTTAAAAAAAAACAATTGTTCAATTTAAAAGAACGCGTTTTGCATGTAAAAAAAGCAACGCAACACTTGTCAAATGTTCAAGTAATAAGCATTAGTACATTAACTATGAACTTTGCAAAAAAAAAAAAATTCAATGTTATAATTCGAGGATTACGTAATATATTTGATTTCGAATACGAATTAAAAATGTTAAAAATTAACAAATATCTTTATCCAGAAATAGAAAGTATTTTTATGATATCAGACGATTGTTGGTCACATGTATCGTCTAGTATGATAAAAGAAATCATACATTACGGGGGTAATGTAGATTTGTTATTACCAAAATACATTGTGCAAGAAATAAAAACACGTATTCAACAATAGAAATGTAAACTCTAAACTATTTTCCATTTTTTAGATAAATGTGTTATTAAATTAAATATTAAATTTTTATTATTATTATACTGATCAGCAAAAAAATACCCTATACGTTCAAATTGAATTGGATATTTAATATGATTTTTTGTTATGCTATTTTCTATCACGCCATGATAAATTTTTAAAGAATTAGGATTTAAAAAAGATAGAAAATCTTTTATATTATCCGGATTGACATGAGTAAACAAATTTTGATAAAACCTAAATTCAGCAGGGATATTATTTTTAGCCGAAACCCAATGAATAACTCCTATTTTATTAGAATCTTTCAATTCTGAATTTTTATCATACTTTTTATAACACGTACAAAATATAGTTTTAATTTCTCCTGTTTCATTTTTTTCAATACGATTTGCAATTATCACATAAGAATGTCTCAGTTTTACTTTTTTTCCTAAAGACAAACGCTTGTATAAAATATTTTGTTTTTCAGAAAAATCTGATCGATCAATATATATTTTTTTATGCAAAAAAATTTTTCTTTTTCCCATATTATGGTTGTTAGGATGATTAAAAACTTCTATAACTTTTTCATATGTATCTGCAAGATTTTCTAGTATTAACAAAACGGGATTTATGACTGCCATAAATCTGATTGCAGTTACATTTAGTTCTTTTTTGATACAAGATTCTAACAATGATATATCAATTATGTTATTTTGTTTAGTAATTCCAATTAGATTGCAAAATGCGCGAATAGATGATGGCGTATAACCTCGTCTTCTTAATCCAGAAATAGTTGGCATTCTGGGATCATCCCATCCATCTACAATATTATTTTTTACTAAAATTTTTAATTTTCTTTTAGACATTACAGTATACTCTAAATTTATTCGAGAAAATTCATATTGTTTTGGCAAAAACTGTATTGAAACGTTTTTTAATATCCAGTTATATAATTGTCTATTATCTTGAAATTCTAAAGTGCATAAAGAATGTGTAATTTCTTCAATTGCATCTGAAATACAATGACTAAAGTCATACGTAGGATAAATGCACCATTTATTTTTTGTATGGTGATGACTTCTAAATCTAATTCTATACAAAATAGGATCTCTCATAATTATAAAAGGAGATTTCATGTCAATTTTAGCACGTAGACACGCAGAACCTTCAGTAAAATTTCCATTACGCATTTTTTCAAATAAATATAAATTTTCTTGTATGCTTCTATCTCTATAGGGACTATTTTGACCGATTTTAGTCAATGATCCACGATATTTACGAATTTCATCTGAAGAAAGTTCTTCTACATATGCCAAATTTTTCTTGATTAATTCTATCGCAAAATAATATATTTTATCAAAATAATCCGATGCATAACGCACTGTTCCGTACCATTGAAACCTTAACCATTTTATATCATTTTTAATTGCTTCTATATATTTTTTATGTTGTGTTTTTGGATTAGTATCATCAAAGCGTAAATTGCATGTTCCTTGAAAATTTTTTGCTATTTGAAAATTTAAACAAATTGATTTTGCATGACCTAAATGTAAATATCCATTAGGTTCAGGTGGAAATCTTGTACGAATTTTTATGCATTTTTTGGTACAAAGATCTTTATTAATAATTTTATAAATAAAGTTTGATGGTATTTTTTTTTTTTTCATTTTAAATTTGAAATTAGTTAAAAAAAATTTTGACAACTTAAATTAGTTACTGCAAATAATATAATATAATTTTTATATGAAAATAAATTTCAAGTAAAAACTTATTTATTATATTTATTTTTTAAATAACTGAATTTTATAAAAATTTATTTTTTATTTTTTCTAGAAACATATTCTCCAGTACGTGTATCTATTTTAATAATATCATCTTTTTGTACAAATAATGGAGCTTTTATAACTGCACCAGTAATTAAAATAATTGATTTATTACTAGATTGTGAAGTATCTTTTTTTGATTGATTACGCGTGTCTAGAACTTTGATATTTATAAATCTAGGTAAATTAATACAAATTGGATTTTGATTCCAAAATGTAACTGTACATTCGATTTGTTCTATGATCCATCTATTATTTTCACCTAGTATAGTTTTTTTGACATAAAATTGTTCAAAATTCTTTTTTTTCATAAAATACCAGTGATTAGTATTTTGATAAATAGTTTTTGCAATAACTTCATGAATGTTAGCGGAAATACAATTTTCGTTTGATTTAAATATTTTGTCAACAATTTTTCCTGAAGTTATTTTTTTTAATCTTATACGATTAAACGGTTGACCTTTGCCGGGTTTTACAAATTGATTATTTAGTACCAAATATGGTTCATGATTTAATAAAATTTTTAATCCCGAACGTAATTGATTTACGTTATAATAATGCGTCATATATTTTATATACAGGTGAAAAAAATTAATATTGTGCTAAATAAAAAAAAATTAATTTTTAATAATCTTTGGTTAAAAGAACTTTCTGATTCTATCACAGATCCTTTAGATTTATTAAAATATCTTGGATTAGATCATAAACAACATTTACTAGATGGAATTCAAGCAAGCAAACTATTTTCATTTCGAGTTCCTAAATTTTTTGCTGATTTAATGGAAAAAGGAAATGAAAAAGATCCTCTATTTTTACAAGTATTTACTAGATATGAAGAAATTATCAAATTTCCAAAATTTGTTAAAGATCCTCTTCAAGAACAAAACAATCAACATGACAATTATGGATTTATAAAAAAATATAAAAATCGTTTGTTAATTTTATTAACAGGATATTGCGTAATAAATTGCAGATATTGTTTTCGACGACATTTTCCTTATTCTAAACATGCTTTAAATCAATCACGATGGGATATTATTTATCAATATATTAAAAAAAATAAAAATATAAATGAAATTATTTTATCTGGAGGAGATCCATTAATGGAGAAAGATAAGTCATTAGATAAAATTATTACTAATTTAGAAAATATTTCGCATCTAACTACACTGCGTATTCATACCAGAATGCTTACTTTATTACCTAATAGAATAACTCAATTTTTATGCGAAAGATTAATATCTTGTTCGTTAAATACTGTTTTAGTCACACATATTAATCATCATCATGAAATTAGTGAAAAATTTAAAAAAAAAATTAAATTTTTACATCACAGCAAAGTAATATTATTGAATCAAAGTGTACTGTTACGCAAAGTTAATGATAATGCATTAACATTATTTAAATTACATCAAGCATTATTTAAAATCGGTATAATTCCTTATTATTTGCACATGTTAGATAATGTATTAGGAGCGGCACATTTTCATGTATCAGAATGTAAAGCAAAAAAGATTATGATAAAACTTTTAGAAATTTCTTCCGGTTATCTTGTACCTAAATTTGTTAAAGAAGTGCCTGGAAAAAAAAGCAAAGTATTAATAAATTTGGAGTTTTAAATATTTTTTTTATTTGGATTTAAAATAAGCAAGTTATGACTTGAATAATAATTTTTATTGTTTTTACTGACTTCTTTTGCTATACCAACAAACTTGCCTCCACGTTTAATCATAATTGTATGACATTGGCTAGTACCAAACAATTTACCGCATTTTAATATTTCTACTGTAGATGCTGTACATATTCCCTTTACTAAACCGTCAATAATAATATTTTTTGCAATTATATTTCCTTTAATTTTTCCTGTTTGTAAAACATAGACGGTATTTTCTTTAGCTTGTATATTTCCGTGTATTTTTCCTGAAATATGAATATTTCCTTTTATTTGAACGTTCCCAATAAAAATAGTGTTTTTAGATAATACAGTATCATGAATTTTTGAATACTGATATGTAACATTATTTTTTTCTTCAATTATTTTTGGGATATATATATTCTTATCTTGATCGTATTTTTTGTATATTGAAGATTTTTTATTATTACGAATTTTAAAATAATAAAATATAAAAAGAGATATCACGAGAGCAGATGTGAACGTACATAGTAATATGTTATTATTTAAGTATGCAATCAATGCCACAATCCATCCTGTCCAGATATAATTTAAAATAAAATCGTAGCTAAAATTTGATATTAATTTTTTTGTATTATTTTTTTTCACAAAATCATTTTTTTAATAAAATAAATGATTCATTTTTATTTAAAATGAAGTAGCAATATATTTTTTATAAATTGTAGTTGATAATTATATCTTATAAAGATAAAAATTTATTTGTATTAAATTAACTTATTTTTTTTATTTTTTTCATTATACATAAATAGCAATAGGGAATCAAAAAAAATGTTAATGTAATTAATTTTTTAAATTTAAATTATTTTTAATGTCTAATAGTATTTCTTTTACAATATATGGATTTCCAGCCAAAATATTTCCAGAAACTAAATAATCGTGACCTCCAATAAAATCAGTTACTATTCCTCCAGATTCACGTATTAACAACTCTCCACCAACAAATATTTTTTTGATTTTTGACTTCATATTAAAAAACGCTGAAAAACGACCTGCTGCAACATATGCCAAGTCTAATGCTATAGATCCTGTGCAACGAAAACTTTGATATTTTAAAAATAACTGTTTTATAAAATTGCAATCGTGCTTATTTTTTATAAAATCTGATGTACTTGATAAAATTGAATATGCTAAATTTTTATGTTTTTTAATTCTAACTCGATATCCGTTTAATTGTGCCCCTTTTCCTCGAATTGCACTGAATAATTCATTTCTAATTGGGTCATATATCACTGCAATTTCTGTTTTTAAATTTACTTGCACCGCAATTGAAATAGAAAAATGTGGTAAATTGTTAATAAAATTTTCGAAGCCATTTAATGGATCAACGATCCATTTTATTTTAGAAAAAAAACGTGGCTTATCATTTTGATAAATATTAAAAAATATATGTTTTGGATAAAATTTATTAATAATATTTTTAATTAAAAGTGCCGAAGTATGACTGACGTTTAATAAATTTTTATTATGTTCTATATTATTAATAGAAAATAACATTCCATAGTTTTTATTAATTAACTTTCCTGCTTCTCTTACTGCATAAATAGCAATGTTAAGTATTGGATGCATAATACAAATCTCTTTATACAAAAAAATATTTAATGCATTAAAATAACTAAATTTTGAATAAAAAAATATTATTTTTATATTTTTAATATTTAAATTTAACTTAATTTTTAAATATTATTTATATGTTACAAATATTTTTTTGTTTATATGTTATATTAAATAATATTTAATAATTTACATAAAATAATTATATTTTTAAAATAATACGGTATATTATAAATTATTTTAACTTTAAATAAAATCTTATTAATGGTAATAATCAAAATTAATTATTAAAATTTAAGTTTGTATTGACTTGTATAGGAATAAAAAAGTGAAACTTCCAATATATCTAGATTATGCATCTACTACTCCTGTAGATACAAGTGTATACAAAAAAATGTTATGCTACTTGAAATATAGCGGAATCTTTGGTAATCCAGCTTCAAAATCACATATTTACGGATGGCAAGCAGAAAATGCTGTGGAAAAATCAAGAAGAAGTATAGCAAATTTAATTTGTGCAGACACACGAGAAATTATTTTTACTTCCGGTGCAACAGAATCTAATAATCTAGCAATTAAAGGAATTGCTTGTCTAAATAAAGAAAAAAAAATACATATCATTTCTGGAAAAACAGAACACTATTCAGTTTTAGATACTTGCTATGCGTTACAGTCAAAAGGGATAGAGCTGAGTTTATTAAAACCTCAAAAAAACGGAATTATTTTACCTCAACAACTTAAAAAAGAACTGCGTAAAAATACTGTTTTAGTGTCTCTTATGCATGTCAACAATGAAACTGGAATTATTCAAGATATAGAATTATTTGGAAAAATCTGCCGTTCTTCAGGAATATTATTCCACGTCGATGCTACTCAAAGCATCGGTAAAATAGCAATAGATCTTCGTAAAATCCCAGTAGATTTAATGTCGTTTAATGCTCATAAAATTTATGGACCTAAAGGAATTGGAGTATTATTTATACGCAGAAGACCTCCTATATATTTAAAAGCACAAATGCATGGAGGAGGTCAAGAAAATAGCTTCAGACCAGGAACATTACCTGTACATCAAATTGTCGGCATGGGAGAAGCGTGTCGTTTAATACAAAAAAAAATGCATGAAGAAAATAAAAAAATTGAAAAACTTCGAAAGATTTTAATTAATGGAATACAAGAAAAAAATAAAATTATATTTAATGGAGATCAAGAAAATAATGTGCCGCATATATTAAATATATCGTTTCCAGGAATTGACAGCAGATTAATTTTATCTTCATTGAAAGATCTGGCGATTTCTACAGGATCAGCTTGTACATCAGGAGATTTTCATGAATCTCACGTATTACAATCAATGGGCGTTAGTCGTTTGCTATCTAGTAATTCAATTCGTATTTCATTAGGAAGATTTAATTCTGAAGAAGAAATAAGATTTGCTGTTAATCATATTAATAATATTATACCTAATTTAAATTAATCTTTAAAAAAAATTAATAAAAACAATATTTTTTATCAAAAATATAGATGCAAACAATTTAAAATAAAATTTTTTTAAAATTAACACGTTACTGTGAAATTTAATATGAACTCAACAATTTTAACATGGGAAAATTTACTAAAAAAAGAGAAAAACAAAAGATACTTTTGCGATATTTTTAAATATATTCATATGAGAAGTGAATCAGGAATTAAAATATATCCTGAAAGAAAAAATATATTTAAAGCATTAAAATTGACACCAATACATTCTCTGAAAGTAGTTATTTTAGGACAAGATCCATATCACGGTTTTAAACAAGCGGATGGTTTATGTTTTTCTGTACAAATTGGATCTAAGATTCCTCCTTCTTTAAAAAATATTTTTATAGAGATAAAAAATAATATACCATCTTTTACCATACCTAATAAGTATGGTTGCCTAAAAAATTGGGCATTACAAGGAGTATTATTATTAAATTCAATTCTTACAGTAGAAGAAGGAAGACCTTCATCACATTCTGAAATTGGATGGGAATTATTTACAAATAAAATTATTAAAGATATTAATCAATTTTGTAAACAAATAATATTTGTTTTATGGGGAAAATATGCAAAAAAAAAAGTTTTTTAATTAATCCTGATAAGCATATTATTTTGACTGCTTCTCATCCGTCTCCGTTATCTGCTCATTCTGGATTTATTGGATGTAAGCATTTCTGCAAAATAAATAATATTCTTGTACATTTAGGGAAAAAACCAATAAACTGGAATATATCTAAAGCAATTTTTTAATTTTGATCGAAATATATTTTTGATAAAATTTCTTGATATATACAACATAAAATTTGTAAATCTCGAATTTTTACGCATTCGTTTTCTTGATGAATTGTATTATTCAATAAACCTAATTCTATAATTTGTTTGCTAATTTTATAAATAAATCTTCCATCTGAAGTACCACCCGAATTTTTTATAGATGGAATAATATTTTGATATTTTTTAACTGAGTTTTTAACTATTTGAAATAATGATCCTTTTTTTGTTATAAAAGGATTACTATTTACATTGCATTTTATTTTATAAGTACAATTAAATATTTTTAATATATCTTCGATTTTCTTTTGAATAATAACTTTATTCGATTGTAGATTAAATCGAAAATTTAATTTTAATAAAACTTGACTTGGAGTAACATTGTTAGATGATTTAAAATCACTTAAGATTTTCAAAAATTGCATACTAGTTTTTGGTAAATTACATTTATTGTTATCCCAAGATATTTGTGTTAATCGGGATATTATCAAATTGATTAAATAAATTGGATTTTTTCTAAAATTTGCATATGCGATATGTTCTTGTTTTCCGTAAATAGTAATATATATATCTAATGATCCTCTTCTACCATTTTTAATGATATCTCCGACTGATCTTTCTCCTGTTGGTTCTCCAATTAAACAGCAATCAATTTTTTCTTTTCTTTGCATTAAAATTTCAACAACTTTTTTAGTTCCATTTTGACCGGATCCTTCTTCATCAGAAGAAATTAAAAATGCTAATCTTCCTTGATTAAAATTTTTATGAACACTAAAAAATTTTTTTGTAGCAACTAACATTGCAGATAATGCGCCTTTCATATCTGAAGCGCCTCTACCATATAAAAATCCATTATTCAGAGTTGGTTCGAATGGAGGATATTTCCAATATTTTAAATTTCCGACATGTACCACATCAGTATGGCCTAAGAACAATAAAGTATATCCTGAACCTCGATAAGCCCAAATGTTTTGGGTGGTTCCAAATTGCATAATTTCAATTTTAAAACCTATATTAAGTAGGTAGTTAATAATAATTTTGTTACATCCAGCTTCGTTTGGAGTTAAAGATCGGCATTTTATAAGATTGTGCGTTAAATTAACAATCGGATCATGATATGACATAAGATAAAATTAATTTTGCTTTATTTTAATAAACTATAAATATTTAAAAATTAATTTTTTAGGTTCCAACTAATTTTTATACAATACCAAACTGATATATATAAAATAAAAATCATGCAAATCATAATTACAAATGATAATGCAATAGATATATCTGTAATACCTAAAAAACCGTATCTAAATCCATTTACCATGTATACAATAGGATTAAAGCGGGAAATATTTTGCCAAAAAATAGGAAGTAGTTTTAATGAGTAAAATACTCCGCCTAAGTATGTGAGAGGTGTTAAAATAAAAGTTGGTATCATGCTAATATCGTCAAAATTTTTAGCAAATATTCCATTAAGCAATCCAGCAAGAGAAAAAAGAACAGCGGTTAATATTAGCACCAAAATGGTAATAGTCCATTGCTGAATGTGTATAGATAAAAAAAATAATGATACTATACTGACTAATGATCCTACAAAAATTGCTCGAATTACTCCGCCTCCTATATATCCGATAATAATAATATATGCTGGAACTGGAGCAACAAGAAGTTCTTCAATATTTTTTTGAAATTTTGCACTAAAAAAAGAAGATGCAACATTATTATATGCATTGGTTATTACAGACATCATAATCATTCCAGGTACAATAAATTCCATATAGGAAAATCCTTCTATTTTCCCGATTTTAGAACCAATTAAATTTCCAAAAATAATAAAATACAATATTATTGTAATTACTGGAGGCACCAAAGTTTGGCCCCAAATTCTGGTAAATCGTGTTATTTCTTTATATAAAATGCTTTTTAATGCAATTAAGTATGATTGTTTCATATTTTTTCCATAAATACTTAATTTGATACTAAATGTAAAAATAATTCTTCTAATCGATTACTTTTATTTCGCATACTTATAACTTGAATATTTTTTGAATTTAATTGTAAAAAAAGATCATTTAATCCTTGATTTTTTTTTACTTCGACTTCTAGTAGAAAATTGTTCAAAATTTTAAAAGAATATCTATTCAATTTTATATTTGATATATTAGATGAAACGTCTAATATAAATTTTTCAGATTGTATTTTTGACAATAAGTTTTTAATTGAAGTATTTTCTATTAATATTCCTAATCTCATTATTCCAATATGACGACATAGTATTTCTGCTTCTTCAAAATAATGCGTAGTTAATATTATAGTTTTTCCATTTTTATTAAAATTTATTAACAAACTCCAGATTAATCTTCTAATTTCTATATCTACTCCTGCTGTTGGTTCATCAAGAATTAACAATTTTGGTTCGTGTATTAGAGCGCGTGCAATCATTAATCGACGTTTCATCCCTCCAGATAACGTCCGTGCTGGTTTGTTTCTATAATCCCATAAATCTAATTGACTTAAGTATTTTTTTGCACGTATAATTGCAATATTTTTTTTAATACCATAATACCCTGCTTGATTAACAATAATTTGTTTAATAGTTTCAAATGGACTAAAATTAAATTCTTGAGGTACAAGTCCAATCTTTCTTTTATAAGAAAATGGATTTTGATCTATATCTTCTCCAAAGATTTTTACTATACCTGAACTTTTTTTTATTAAACTACTTATTATTCCTATAATTGTAGATTTTCCGGCACCATTAGGACCTAGTAAAGCATAAAAATCCCCGACTTTTACTGTTAAATCAATTGATTCGATAGCGCAAAATTTTTTGTTGTATATTTTTTTTAATTTTTTTAACTCTAATGCATATTTCATATTTAATAATTTTAAATATTTTTTCAAAATTAAAATGAATTTTTAATATTTCGTAGATTAATAGTATGTATTCTAATCTTTTAAAAAGATACGCTTTATCTTTTAAAAATAACATTTAAAGAAATAATTTGTGTTAAAATTTTATTTTCATCAAATAATCTTTAGTAAAAAAATTTATATGCATAGATTGATTTTGAAAAATCTGAAAATATACGCTATTTTGTAGAAATAATTTTGTTAAATCTTGTATGAAACTTATTTACTCTTCCTCTTGTATTTAAAATACGCTGTGTTCCGGTGTAAAATGGATGACATTTACTGCATACATCTAGGTGTATACTTTTTTTTAAAGTAGATATTATTTCAAATGAGTTCCCGCATGTACATGTTGCATAAATTTTTAAACATTGTGGATGAATATTTTTTTTCATATTAAATATTTGTTTTTTATTTGTTTTAGAAGTATTTCTAATAATTATTAGATGAATATTACAAATATACAAAATATTTTAAATATATGCAAATAAAACTTTATAAGTAATAAATTTAAAGTATTTAAATTAAAAATTTTATAATTAAATTTTAATTTTATTTATTTTAAATAATATATTTACTTTTATTTTAAATAAAATATAAATTTAAAATTATTTTACTGAATTTATATTTAGTTAATAGCTTATTTTTTAAATTTTATATTTCATAAATCAAATATATACTACAAAATTTAATTTATATTTTATTATAATTCATAAAAAAATAAGTTTTGTATTATAAATTTAATATGATACAATAATACTGTATTTAAAATTAACTTTCATATAATAATTTTTTCTCGATAATTTTATGTAAATATATTTATCATTAATATATATAAATTTTAAAAAATATAATACTTACTACTATTATAATAAAAACAGTAGATTTAAAAAATTTTAAAAATTAACATTGATTAATGTATTTAAAAAAAATTATTTTTAATATAGAATAAAAAATTTTAATTTTTATTTAATGATTAAAAAATATGGTTTTAATATGCTTGAAATTTATATTTCAATAAAAAATTTAAAATTGTTCTAATATCAAATAAAAATAATTTCTTTAAACAATTATAAATTACACTGTTTATGTATAGTTTTCAAAATAAAATTCAATTTATAATAAACAATTAACAAAACTAAATTTTATAATACTGTGGTAAATAAAGATTATATATATTGTCAAAAATTTATCAAAAAAAGACAAAAAAAAAGAAAACATACAAATTTAACTTTTTTTCAATCACCATTAATCGTAACTATATTAGCTTTTTTTATTTCTTTTTTTGTTATTATTTGTTTTACTTTATCTAACATGCATCACAATAACGAAAAAAATAAAGAAATTTCGTTTATTAAAAATAATGTCAAAAAATTGCCTCCAAAACCAAAAATCCGTTGGTATTATATTAAAGAATTAGAAAATTTGCATCTTTTAATTTTTTTTAAAACAAAAACATAAGTTTGATTAATTTTGTGCAAAATATGTTCGGTATAGTAAAACTTATAAACAAGTAAATTTGAATTTATATAAATAAAATTTTTTTTGTAAAACAAATGTTAAATATTATATTACTCACAATTTAGTAAATCTTAAATAAAAGATAAAACTTTTTTAAATTAAATTAGACAATGCACAAGATTTTTAATAAAATTAACAATATCAAGCATATTACAAAAAAATACTATAATCATGTTGAATATTGTTAAAATATCTTCCTAAAGTTTTTGAAAATTTAAATATTTACACTACAATATGCTTTTAAACACTAGATTTTTATATTTTTTTAAAAATATTTAAGGAATTTATATTATGACGACAATCGTCAGTGTACGCCGCAATAATCACGTAGTAATTGGAGGTGACGGACAAGCAACAATAGGCAACACTATTATGAAAAATAATGTAAAAAAAGTTCGTAGATTATATAATGAAACAGTTATTGCAGGTTTTGCTGGAGGTACAGCTGATGCTTTTACTTTATTTGAATTGTTTGAGAAAAAACTACAAATACATCAAGGACATTTTTTAAAATCAGCTGTAGAATTAGCTAAAGATTGGCGTACAGATCGCATGTTAAAAAGATTAGAAGCTTTATTAGCAGTAGCTGATCAACATATCTCTCTTATAATTACTGGACACGGAGACGTTATACAACCAGAAAGCGATGTCATTGCAATTGGATCAGGGGGACCATATGCACAATCTGCAGCACGCGCTTTACTAGAAAATACACATCTATGTGCGCTCGATATAGTAAAAAAAGCATTAAAAATTTCTGGTGATATTTGTATATATAGCAATCACTTTTTTTCTTTTGAAGAACTCACTCCCGAAAATAAGGCTATTTAAATATGTCTAATATGACTCCAAAAAATATTGTTAAAGAACTTGACGGATATATTATCGGTCAAAATGATGCAAAAAGAGCCGTAGCGATAGCATTACGCAATCGCTGGCGTCGCATGCGACTTGAAGACTCATTGAGATACGAAGTTACTCCAAAAAATATTTTAATGATTGGACCTACTGGAGTAGGAAAGACAGAAATTGCTCGTCGTTTAGCAAAGCTTGCAAAAGCACCTTTTATTAAGGTTGAAGCAACAAAATTTACAGAAGTTGGTTATGTCGGCAAAGAAGTAGATTCTATTATTAGAGATTTAACTGATGCTGCAGTAAAAATGATTCGACTGCAATCTATAGAAAAAAATAGATGTAGAGCAGAAGAACTAGCAGAAGAACGCGTTTTAGACGTGCTCATTCCTCCAGCTAAAAATAATTGGGGGAAAGTTGACATAAATACTGAGCCTTCAAAAACACGTCAGAATTTTAGAAAAAAATTAAAATCTAAAGAACTAGACGATAAAGAAATAGAAATTAATCTCGCTGCAACTCCGATTGGCGTTGAAATTATGGCTCCTCCAGGAATGGAAGAAATGACGAGTCAATTACAATCAATGTTTAAACATCTAGCAGGTCAAAAACAAAAAACAAGAAAAATAAAAATTAAAGAAGCAATAAAATTACTGATTGAAGAAGAATCTGCAAAACTTATTAATATTGAAGAAATCAAAGAAAAAGCAATAGAAGCTGTTGAACAAAACGGCATTGTATTTATAGATGAAATTGATAAAATTTGCAAAAGGGGCGAAATATCGGGCCCAGATGTATCAAGAGAAGGCGTACAAAGAGACTTATTACCTTTAGTAGAAGGTTGCACTGTATCAACTAAACATGGAATGGTAAAAACAGATCATATTTTATTTATTGCATCAGGCGCTTTTCAAGTTGCTAATCCTTCTGATTTAATTCCAGAATTGCAAGGCAGATTACCTATTCGTGTAGAATTATCCGCGTTAACTATTGAAGATTTTGAAAGAATTTTAACTGAACCTAATGCTTCTCTTACAAGACAATACAGCGCTCTTATGGCTACAGAAGGCGTGACCGTATTCTTTACAAAAGAAGGTATTAAAAAAATAGCAGAAGCTGCGTGTCAGGTAAATGATGCTACAGAAAATATTGGAGCGAGAAGGCTTCATACGATTTTAGAGCGTCTTATGGAAGAAATATCATATAATGCAAGCGAATGGAATGGAAAAAAAATTAGTATTGATGCTCAATACGTAAGTAGTCATTTAGACAAATTAGTCGCAGATGAAGATCTAAGCCGATTTATATTATAATAAAATTGGTTATTTTAATGCAATATAAAAAATTAATTTTAATTTTTTATTCGAGATAAACGAATCCAGCAAGATAAAATTATTATCCCTATAATACACGTAATTATTCCAAGCATAAATTGTCCGTTTTTAGAAAAAAAAGAAGATATAAATGCTATCAGACTAGATCCAATATTTTGTACACCTCCTAACAATGCTCCAGCCGTTCCAGCCATATACTTATATGGTGCCATGGCTCCTGTAGTAGCAAGTGGAAATAACATTCCTGCGCCAAAAAAAAATAAACTTGCAGGTATTAAAACGGTCCAAATTTTTATTATACCCAACCATCCGGGAATCCACATAAGTATTCCAGATACAAAACAACATATTACAGCTTGCCACATCAGTGTTTTAAAAGACCGTTTACTATATCCAATATAAAAGGATCCTAAAAATATACTAGGTACAGGTAAAATAAATAACATACTAATTTCTATGGTGTTAAATCCCATATTACTTAAAAATATCCCACTATTAGATTCAAATGCTACAATTCCAGATAAACTACTCGTTAAAATAACTAAGTAATAATTAAATTCTTTTTTAGATAGTAAAAATTTAAATCCAATATTTTCATTTACAACATTTTTTGGTCTAGTTTCAGGCAAAATATATAATATTAATATACTAATGATTATACTAATTAATAATAAAAATAAAAAACACATTCGCCATCCAAATACATTTGATATAATTCCTCCTAATACTGGTGCTAATAAAGGACTAATAAGAATTCCCATATTAAGAAATCCATTAGCTTTTTTTAAATCTTCATGATTTAAAAAAACATCACGCGGCAAAGTACGTGCCATTACGCCTCCTACTCCGGTGCCAAGACCTTGTATGCCACACAATAAAATCATATACCATAAAGAATTAGTAAATAAAATTAAAGTAGTAGCAAATATAAAAATAGACATGCCTATTAAAATTACTGGTTTTCTTCCAATTCGATCTGAAAGAGGTCCGTATATAAGCTGCGAAGTTCCGTAGCATAAAAGATATCCGGCCATTAATCCTTGAATTTTTTCTTGTATTTCTCCTAAATCATAGGCAATTTTTGCAATACTAGGTACATAAATAGTTTGCGACATTTGTCCAACAGAAATTAAGAATATTAACAAAATTAGTACATATGAATTATGTAATTTTTTGATCATATTTTATAAAAAAGACAATAAATTATATTATCTAAATATAATAACTGATTTTTTTTATTACTACTAATTTCTCACATACTAGAATTTAAATAAATTAAAAATTATACAAAACTTGTTCAATATAAAATCAAACAAATTTAAAACTTCATATATTCAAGTTTATAATTTTTTTAGTTCAGGATATAATAAAACAACTTAAAATTAAATTAGAGTAATAAAAATGACGGAATGGATTTCTGGAAATGTAATTAAAATAAAAAATTGGACTGAAAAATTATTTAGTATTGTTTTAAATGCACCGATTTCTCCATTTATCGCCGGTCAATTTGCAAAATTAAAATTAAAAAATTCAAAAAATATGTCGATACAACGCGCATATTCATATGTAAATGCTCCAAATAATAAAAATTTAGAATTTTATTTAGTTGAAGCGAAATCAGGTAAGTTTAGTCCTCTTTTAAGAGCACTAAAACCAGGAGAAAATATTTTAATTACAAAATATGCATCTGGATCATTTACACTTGAAACAGTGCCTTCATGTAAAAATTTGTGGATGATTGCTACGGGTACTGCGATTGGACCATATTTATCTATATTGCAATATGGAAAAAATTTAAAAAGATTTGAAAATATAATTTTAGTACATGCAGTAAGATTTTATCAAGATCTCAGTTATTTAAAAAAAATAATGCAATTAAAAGAAATCTATAAGCAAAAACTTTTTTTTCAAAAAATAATTAGTCGTGAAAAAGTTTTTAATACATTATATGGTCGAATACCAGAATTAATTATTAATGGAAAATTAGAAGACTCTCTTAATGTGGAAATCAATTCACAAAATAGTCACGTAATGTTATGTGGAAATCCAAATATGGTTCGTGATACTTATGAATGTTTAAATAAAAAATATTCTATGATAAAAAATTATCAAAAATCTCCAGGTCATATCACTAGTGAATTATATTGGAAATAATATAAAATTTTGCATATTCATTATCGATATACAATGTAAAAAGGCTAATGATTAATATGAAAAAAATTCCATTTATATTGGCAAACTGGAAATTAAACGGGAATCTTTTGTTAATAAAACAAACATTAATTAGATTAAACAAAGAGAGAAATTTTTTAAAAAAATTAAAAATTGCTATTGCTCCTCCAATAATATATTTAAGCGAAGCACAAAAATATATTTACGATAATAAAAATATTTATTTAGCCGCACAAAACGTTGATGCGCATATTTCTGGACCTTTTACTGGAGAAATTTCGGCTTATATGTTGCAAGAATTTGGGATAAAATATGTCATTATAGGACATGCTGAACGTAGACAATTTCACTATGAAGATTATAAAGTAATTACTAAAAAATTTTTGATTCTTAAACAATATAATTTAATACCAGTATTATGTATCGGAGAATTGTACAAAGATTATGCCAACAAAGAAATAAGAAATATTTGTATCAAACAAATTAATCCTATTTTAGACGTTTTAGGGATTGAAAGCTTTAAAAGAACAATTATCGCGTATGAACCAATTTGGGCTATAGGTACCGGAAAAACACCATCCCCAGAATATATACAAAATGCACATTTATGCATTCGTAGTTATTTATCTCAATACGATGACAGTATTGCTAAAAATGTTGTTTTGCAATATGGTGGTTCAGTAAATGCGAACAATGTTTTAAAAATATTATTACAGTCTGATGTAGACGGCATTTTATTAGGTAAATCGTCTATTCATTTAAATGAATTTTTATCTATTTTACGTATTGTAAGTAATTTTTTATAACCATTTCTTACTTCTGAAGTAAAAATAAGGCGCTAATCCAGCTAAAATCATTTCTAAAATTGCAATAGGATATCCTAGTGCCCATTTTAATTCTGGCATAAATTCGAAGTTCATTCCATAACTAGAAGCTACTAATGTAGGTGGAAGAAATACTACTGAAACTACAGAAAATATTTTTATAATTCTATTTTGTTCAATGTTAATAAAACTTATTGCAGCTTGCATTAAAAAATTAACTTTTTGAAATAAGGATTCATTATGAGGCAATAACGAATCGATATCATGCAAAACTCCTTTGGCTTGTTCTAATTGTTTAGAGGGTAAATGTATTTTTTTTACTAAAAAGTTTAACGCTCTTTGAGTGTCCATTAAACAAAGTCGCACTTTCCACCCTACATCTTCTAAAGATGCTAAAGTAGAAAGAGCATTGTCATATTCATCTCTTTGATTATCTTGCATAATAACCATACTAAGAGTTTCTAAATCACTATAAATATTTTCTATTTCGTCTGCTAATTGTTCTATTTTTGTTTCAAATAAATCTAGTAAAACTTCATATGCATTACCATCAATTAATGTTTGATTTCTAGTACGCATGCGATATAAGCGAAAAGCTGGAAGGTCACGCTCTCTTAAAGTATATAAACGATGGTTTCTAATTGTAAAAGCAACAGTGGAATTGCCTACATGTCCTTCGACATCTGAAAAAAAGAAAAATGAATGTATATGTAGTCCTTCTTTATCTTCAAAAAATCTAGCAGATGCTTCGATATCTTCTAAATCTAAATATTTTGCTAAATTTTGACCTAGTTCAATTTGAATGCGGTTTCTTTCTTTTTCTGTCGGTTCAACAAGGTCAATCCATATTGCTTGTAATAAAGAAACTTGTTTTAAATTCAAACGTAATAAACGATTTTTATGTAATTGAAATGCATTAAGCATAGTTTTTCATTATTAAGAATAAAAAAATTATATTTAAGTTGATTTAAAAAAATGTTAATTTACATTAAAATTTATTTTAAAGATTAAAAATTTTTTATCAAATGATTTTAATAAAATTTAAATTATTTTGTATAAAATTTTTTATCAAGAATTATTGAAATTCATTGAGATAAGAATTTTTATATATTTTTTGATTTAAATATACAGCAGATGTATAGATTTTAGTTTTTTAATTAAAAATTTTTCAAGAATATTTTTCATAATTTAATAATGTTAATTTATAAAATCTAAAAAAAAATTTTAATTTTTATAAAAATTTATATTTTTAAATAAATTTAAATTATTTTCTATTATGAAAACAATCATATATGAAAAATAAGTTTTTTTGCTAAATTTTTTTACATAAAAGAATAAAATATTCTATAAATAAAGTTAAAATTTTGAATTTTTTAGTTGGTTAAAAAATATTGATAAATTTTTTTTTGTATCTGTCTAAAAAAATATTTATTTTTATTAAAAATTGTTTTTCACAAAATTTGTGCAGTAATTTATAGATATACATTTTTTAATTTAATTTTATTTTTCGTAAATTAAATATTAAAAAATTAAATTTTAATTTTTCATATTAAAATATAACTTAAAAATATTGATTTTATAAGTTTAATACATGATAGTAAATCTTTATAAATATATGATAATTAATTTTTTTATATAATTATTTATATTGAAAAAATCTATGATTTTTTAATAAAAAATAAAATTTATCTTTTATAAGATTAAATGAATTTTTAAAATTTTTATTTTTTTTGAATCAATTTTGTGTACATTTAAAAAAAATTGTTATTTTATTTTTTGATAATGTATAATTTTTTTTAAAAAAATTATATATTAAAAATTTTATATTTAATAAAACATTTAAATTTTTTTCTTTAATAAATATTTATAATTAATTTTTTTAAAAATCAAAAAATATTTTGATTATTATCAATTTAACTTAAGTTACATCTTGATATTTTAATATAAAATAATGTTCTATTTTAGTTTTCACATTAAATTAAATTTATTTTTTTGCAAAATATTTTAATTATTTTTGATAATAAATAAAAAACTTAAATTATATATTTATTTCTATTAATATTTTTCTATAAAAATAAATTTAATTTACATTAATTAGAATAAATTTACAAATTCAATTCATAATTTATTTTTTATTTAAAATTGTATTTGATGACATCAGACGAAGAACTTGAAATATTGTTATTTTTTATTTTAAATATAGATCATTGAAATGTTTTTTTTACTTTCATGTCATAATTTCTTAATTATTAAAATTTTTAAAATTTTAAAAATAAAATTTTTATACAAAATTTTTCAGATATATTAAATTTGAAATTTCGAAATGCGGCAGTACTCTTGCATCTTTAGAAGATAACAAACTTTTATTGTATATATTTAACCAGCAAGCCTGCATTCCATAATTTATTGCTCCAAGCACATCTGTGTTTAAGCTATCTCCAACATGTAAAATTTCGTTTGGTAATAAATTTAATTTTTTTGCTGCTAAATCATACATATTTACATATGGCTTAGGTGGTCCATTTACACCAGATCTAAAAATTTCAAAAAAATATTGATTAATATTACATTCTTTCATATTCATATCGCCATTTGTAATCGCAATTAATGGCAATTTAGCGCTAAGTGATTTTAATATATAATGTGTATCTGTTGATATATTAATTTGGTTTCTCCAAAAATTTACTAAACTCATAGCTTGACGGGAAATTATTATTGCTAATTGAGATTGTACTCCAAAACTTTTTATAGATAACAGTATTGATTGTCGTCTCCAATCGTTAATATTAAAATAAATTTTTGGATATTTTAATAAAATCTTTTTTCGATAAAATTGATAATTTTTATGAGTAAATTTTAATAGTTTAGGATGTGATTGATTTAAAAAATGTATTAATTTTTTTTCAGCACGTTTAATAACGGGTCTATTATCGTACAAAGTGTCGTCTAAATCAAAGGTTAGCGCTTTAAAAGGTTGAATTAAACGATAAAAATATATCATACTTAAATAAGTTTAATAATTTAATTATTAAATTTATTATATGCTTATTTAATATATCCGTAAATTAAATTTTTTAAAAAAATTTATTTATATTATATTTAAAAAATATATCCTTCATAAATATGTTCTGCAGGACCTATAATTGAAATTAAATTTAAATCGTTTTTCCAAGATACTTGTAAATTTCCACGTAAAAAGTTTACTGTCACTATATGATTTAATTTTTTAAGATGAATTCCTACTGCGACTGTAGCTGCAGCAGCACTACCGCAGCAATATGTGCTGCCAACGCCTCGTTCATATACTCTAAGTTCAATATTGTTAAAATTTATTATCCGTGAAAAGCTAACATTCACTACATTTGGAAATAAGATGTATTTACTTAATATTGGAGCAATTTTTTTTATTATATATAGCTCAAAATTTTTGACAAATATTACACAGTGTAAATTTTCTACGTAAACAATATGATATACAATTTTTTTTTTCAAAAAACCAAAATATTTTTGGTACATACTGATATGATAATTTTTCAGAATATTCGCGTTAATTTTTTTAAATTTCGGCGAATTTATACGTACACAAATTAATTTTTGATTTATTAATGATGCATGTGACTTATTATAATGTGTTCCGATACAAATTTTATTTTTTTGTGTGAAATTTTTTAAATGTAAAAATTTAAAAACGCAACGTATTCCATTAATACATTGCACGGCTTCAGAAGCATCTGAGTTAAAAATACGAATATAGAAATCTATTTTTTCATCATAAGATTGCATCACTATAATTAATTGATCAAATCCAATTCCGGAATATCGATTAGACAATTGAACTATTCTGTTTTTTGATAAATTTACTTTTTGATTAATAGCATCTATTAAAATAAAATCATTACCTATACTGTGCATTTTTGAAAACTTCATGTTCATATAAAATTTTAAATTAAAATTTTATAAATATTAACATAAATAAGATTATTTTGTATTTTATTTAAAATAAAAAATTAAATTTAATTATATAAAAAAAATTTTAAATTTATATTTTTTATCTAAAATTAAAAGTTTATTTTAATTAAATAAATTTTATATTTTTATACATTTAATCAATGCATAAGATAACATAAAAATTAATGTAAATTAAAATTTATAACTCATTTTTAATCCAAAATCATTATTTTTTTGAATATTACTAGTATTTATTTGATTATATTTTAAAAGATAGTGTACTAATATTTCGATATTTTCATTAATAAATATTGACGTTCCCATAACAATATTTTTTTCTTGAATTTTATTTAAAATATTATTGTCAATTGAATTTATTTTAGAATTTAAATATCCCCAAAATGGATAAATCTTAGAATTTATATTGTAACTCGATATGAATTCGAAACTTTCACTATTAGATAATACTTTTTCGTGTATTAAAAAAATTTTATTTATTTTATTATCAAAATTAAGATGCCATTTTTTACCATATAAAATAGCTAAATAAACTGGAGCTTTTTCGTATTTCATACCTAAAGAAAAAAATTGACTATGATATTTTTTTACATTATTTATTAGTGTGTAAGTCGCATAGTTTTTTAAATACGAGCTTACAAAATTTAAATCGCTATTTTGAAATCGATATAAAATCGATGCTCCATAAGAATTGTTATTAATATTTTTAATATTGTCTTGAACTTTTATAAAATTACTATTCCAGGAAAATATACGTTGTAAAGAAAATGTTAATCCTGGAAAAAAATTATATAAATTTTTGTTACGATATGTCAATATTTTTGCAGGATAAGATCCTAATATAACGTTTTTGAACGTAAAATATTTATCGAATGATGGTATATTTTTTATATAGTCAGATACATCATTTAGTACAGTTCGACTTTTCCCGTATTCGATAGTATTTTCCTGAAAATTTGTACTAAATACATTTGAAGATATGTTATTTTCAAAAAATAAATTATCAGAATATTTATTTTTAAATGGTGTATGTTCTATTTTCCAAAAACTAGATATAGTTTCATTAAATTTTAATTTATATAAAATTCCGTATGTTATAAAAATTTTTTGTTTATTGTTTTCTTTTTTAAAAAGATTATGATCGCTATAGATTTTTCCATATAAAAATATTTCAGGGTTTTTTTTCAAAAAAATTTCACTAGCAGATAAATATTGATTTTTTAAACAAAAAATAATAATTATTATAATAATTTGAAATATTTTATTTTTTTTCATAATTTTTAAATGGTTTAATTTATATAGTTAAAAAATTTAATTTTAATTAATTTTTAAATTTCTTTTATATCATATTTAATTGATAAAACAATGTATTAAGAATTTATATATTTATTTATTAAATAAATACAATTGTATTCCATGAAAAATAGCTTCTGCAATTTTTTGTTGATAATATGGATTATTTAATTTCATTTCTTCTTGTAAATTGCTAATAAATGCTAATTCTATTAAAATAGATGGAATTTCTGGATATTTTAGTACTGCAAATCCGGCATAATTCAAAGTATTTTTATGTAATTTAGTTATTTTTCCAAGAGAATTTAAAATTTTATTTCCAAATTTGAAGCTTTCATACATTGTAGAATTTTGCAATAAATCAAACATAGTATTATCTAGATAATAATCACCGCTGCTTGGTATTCCTATAAATTTTTTTATAGAATATTTTGTATTTAATAAATGTTTTTCTGCAACATTTATTGCACTTTTTTTAGACAAGATAAATACAGAAGCACCTTGAGCTAATTTATTTTTTACTGAATTAGTATGAATCGAAATAAACAAATCTATTTTTTTACGACGTGCTTCAAGAATTCGATGTTTTAAAGAAACAAATATGTCTTTATTTCTAGTCATATAAACTTTGATATAACTTTTTTTTTGTATTATGGACTGTAAACGTTGAGAAACTTGCAATACAATATTTTTTTCATAAGTATTATTTTTACCAATTGCACCTGGATCTTCACCTCCGTGTCCTGGATCAATCATAATTTTGAATATTTTTTTATAATTTAATTGATATTGTTTATTATTTAAACTTGTTTTTGTTTTTTTTGAATTCAAGTAATTTATTAAATCCGAGATAATTTTATTACGTTTTTCTATATTTAGATTTTTATTTTGATTGATATTGACAATTAACTTATTTTTTTTTTGAATATATAACATTTACTGCAGAAAAATTTTGTAATTCTAATACCAGACGAATGATGTTCTTTTTAAATATCCCAAATCGAATTAACTTAATATAAACCGAGTATAAATTTTCTTTTTTTAATGATTTAAAATTATTAATTGAAAAATTTGAATTTTTAAAATCAATAACAAAACGATATGGATTTTGCAAAAAAAAATACGAATAATTTATATGATATTTAGATTGAAATATTATTTGTGTTTTATCTTTAAGATTTTTTATAGTAATATCAAAAAACAAATTTTGATTATTTTTTTCCAAGGCAATAGCAATATTTTTAAAACACAAAATTAACCAAAAAATAATTAATAAACTAATTTTTATTTTTTTATCATGAAACATTTTGACTTGTAACGAGAATATTGAATTTATTAAATTTTTACTTGATATCTTTATAAGATACCAACTTTTTTATATGCAGAATGTAAAAAAGATCTCTTCAAAGAATTATTAAAGTCATATATGATAACTTTTTTTCTAACTTGCAATAAAGTTGTATATAAAAATTCATGAGCAATGTTAGATGAAATGGAATGTGAGAGTAGTATGATAGCATTATCTAGAGTAATAGATAAGTCTAAAAAATCTTTTATGTACAAAATAAATGCAGGTTGCAAATTTACAAACATATTGCAATTAAATTTTTTAAATTTTTTGTTTTTATAAAAATATACATAACTTTTTGGATAATTTTCAATTATAATCCCAATATCATTTTTATATATATCTAGCAAAGAATAATCTATTTTAGATATTACTAATCTTCCTGTATATAAGTTACGTTTTATCGATAAATTATATTTGTAAAATAAATAATTTTTCAACATATTTTCAATAATATAATTTAATTTATATACTCCCAAATAATTATATTTAGATGTGCAGATTACTCTAAATTTTGTTACTGAATAATTTAAAATATAATTTATATTATGAAAATTTTTTTTAATTTTATTAAAAAATTTAACATAATTTAAAAAAATTTTATTTATCATATCTTGACAATCTAATTGATTTTTTAAAAGAACATATTTAACACCTTTATAGATATTTTTGTTTATAAAACTCAAAATTTCATGAGAATATTTAATTTTAATTAATTTTGCTAAATAGTTAATGTTAGGACATATTTTGTGCTTTTTAAAGTTCTTAATTATTAATATATTACCTAAATTATTTATAATAGCAGGAGTATTTAATTTTTCTATAGAAAATATGTTTTCATTTAATATTTTAGTAAATTTTGGTTTATAAAATAATTTTTTTGAATTTTTACAGTATGTATATATTTGAGAGAGAATTGATCCTTTTTCTATATTTTTAAAATTAGAATGATTTCCAATAAATACAATTTTGCTTGTATTTTTTTTATATACGTTAATAATATCATTGATAACGGATAAATTAATCATAGAAATATCATAAATAATCATAAAATCACAATATATAGGATAGTAACGATAAGAAACAAAATCTTGATTGTAATAATATGAATTTAATAATTCATAAAGCACAATACAATTTATAGAAAAATTATTTTTTAAATATTTTTTTTTTAAGTATCTTATTTGTTTATTAAAAAAAACTAAAGATCTTTTATTTAAAGTTACTAATATTAAATGACAATAGTTTGTAGAATTTAATTCTAAAAAAATTGATAAAATATCAAAAATAAAATATTTTTTATTAAGTGCTTTTTCTCCTAATATCCATGCAGGACTATAATTGCATATATTCAAAATCGATTGAATTTTCCAAAAATTATTTTTTTTATTAGTTATATATTTATTAAAAAAATTGAAAATTATTTTATTTTTTTTATTACTACATGGAAAATAAAAACGAGTATATAAAAATTTTTTAAAATTTACTTCATTTTTCCATGTATTATATAAATATAATTTTTGTTTAAATAAAACAATAGGTCTGTAATTAAAAAAATGACCAACTATTTTCGATTGAAAAAGTTTATTTTCCCATTGTTTTATAGTATTTACTTTTCCATGTACTTCCCATAGTATATCTAGTTCATGTTTTTTAAATAATTTTTTTAAAGTATATAAAGATAAATAAGAATTTCCTAATCTGTTTTCTGCGCTTAAAAAAGCGCTAGCTAAAATTAAATAAGGTTCTTTTTCTATATTAATGGATAATGAAAATTGTATGTCTAAAGAATTTAATACTTCAATTTTTTGTAATTTTAAAAAAATTTTTTTGATAATTTTCATAATAAATTTTAATTAAATTAAAGTATATATGAATCATTTTTTTATAAGAAATAAATTATCAATACTATTTACTAATTTGAAATTAGGTTTCAAAAAATATATTCCATGTTGATTTTTAAAAGATTTTTTACTTATACCTCGTAAAAAAAGATAATATATTCCTCCAAAATGTTGATTATATTCATATTTTTTTAATCTATTTTTTAAATATCTATGCAATGCTAATGTATACATCTGATACTGCAAATCATATCTATACTTTACCATCTCTTTTTCCATAGAATTCAAACTATATGATTCATCATTGCTTCCTAACCAATTAGATTTATAATCTATAAAATAATATTTTTTTTTCCATAAAAAAATTAAATCTATTGCACCAGTCAACATACCTATAACACCATCAATATTTTTAATATTTGAACATTTTTGAGAAATTGAATCATATTTTTTAATTAAAAAATTAAATTTTTTAGCATTTATTTTAGAATTTATAGAAAGAAAAAATTTTAACTCAGTAAGTTTTTTACTTGAACTTATTGTTGCTAAAAATAGTTCTTGATTATTTAAAGGTATATGTAAAATACTATTTATCCATTGCATAATATTTTCTGACAAAGATACATCAATTTCGTATTTTATAAGATTATCTTTAATTAGATTCATATTTAATGGTTTCTGAAAATCAATTAATTCAAATATTTTATGTACAAATTTTCCAAATTTTTTTCCTCTAGGTAATTCATGAGGAGAAAAATTATTGTTTTTATTTTTTACAATTAAGCTTAAATTTTTTAATGTAAAAGAAGGATCTTTTTTAAAGTCTGAATAACTAATAATTTTCCAAGAATTTACAACATTTCTATTCCATGAAATATCTTTTAATTGATTAAAATTTATTACAGGATTTATTGATAATTTTTTAGATTGCATTAATATTGAATTAATCATAATATCTCCATTAGAAATGGTAGAAAGATTTTGTAAATTTTTTTTTAAAAAATCAAAATCTCCTTCTTTTCTTTTTTGTACTAGATATCCTATTGGAGTTAAATGTGTTTGATTAAATCGATTTTTATTATTTCCTTTAAACAATACAGATATTCCTACACTGCAATGATAAATGGAACGTGTTAAAGCAACATATGTCAATCTTAAATCTTCTGATAATCGTTCTTGTTCGGTAAGTTTTTTATTTCTTAAATTTTTATTTAAATCTAATATTAATTGATGCGTATTTTTGTTATGAAATAAAACATAATCTTTTTTACGAAAATTTAATAAAAAAGGCAAAAAAACAATTGGAAACTCTAAACCTTTAGCTTTAAAAATTGTCATAATTTTGATTATTTTTTGATTATTTTCAACAGGTATTTTATAATTTGTATTTTGTGTTTCAGGTAAATTGATTTGATTTGATATCCACAATAATAAAGATAGTTTACTTGTAATATTTTTTGAAATTTCTTGCAATATTTCCGCAATATGTAATATGTTATTTATAGATTTTTTATTTACTCCATAATAAATATGTTTAAATTTAAAAATTTCAAATGTAATAAATCTATTTAACATTAATTTGATTCCATATTTCTTCCACATATCTCTATAGAATAAAAATTTTTGATAATATTCATAATATTTTGAAGTTGCTTTACGTTTGTATATTTGCTTTATATTAAATCCTAATAGTCGTGTAGATAATGACTTTCTCAGGAAATCACTATTTTCTGCATATAGAATACCTTCTAGTATTTGTAATACTTCTTGAGCTTCACGAGTATGAAAGATACTATTACTATCTGATAAATATGCGTTAGGAATAGACAATTTATCGCACGCTTCTTGCATAAAATTAGCTTCATTTCGATTACGTACTAATACCGTGATATCCGAAGCAGTTAAATTACAAATAGTATTTTTTTTTGTAAAAAATGTATGTTCTTTTTGAGCAAGATGAATAAGATTTTTAATTTTTATTGCATATTGATTTGCCATATAATTTTGATAATCTTTTAAATTCATATTTTTATATGGACAATGTAAAAATTCTAATGAAGGTTGCACTTGATTTTTTTTAATAAAATTTAAAGTATAGTTATACTGTGTAGATTCAATTCTATTATATTTAATATATTTGAATATAAATGGATTGCTAATTTGTTGAAATAAGCAATTGACGGCGTTTATCATACCTGCTGAAGAACGCCAATTTTTTTTCAATGAATAACATATTTTAATTTTTTTTTTTATTTGAATATATGTGAAAATGTCTGCACCTCGAAATCCATATATTGCTTGTTTCGGATCTCCTATTAATATTAAAGCGCACATATTTTGTCGATGATATATTTTAAAAAATATTTTATATTGAATTTTATTAGTATCTTGAAATTCATCAATCATAGCAACTGGGTAATAATGTCGAATAACTTCAGCTAAATGATACGATTTATATAATGCGGATTTTAATAATTTCAACAAATCATCAAATTCTAATTTTTCTTGGGCGTATTTTTCTTTTTTAATTTTTTTACGTATTATTATTATTACTTGAATAAATATTAATTGTTTAAATTTTTTTATATATGAATACGCGTGATTTAATTTTTTAAAAAATATTATATGGAATATTTTCATATAACAGGAATTAATTGTATTTAGATAAAATTTAATCTTTTCAAATTCTACTGGAATATGAAGATCTTGCGTACGTTTAATTGACCATGTATCTATATTTTTAATATACATATCTAACTTTTTGTATTTTTTATCAGAAAATATTTTAAAATCAATTTTGCACAAAATTTTATTTTTTATTTTTTTCCAGATTTTTTTCAGTTGATTAATTTTATTAACGTGTATGTAATAAAAATTTTCAATTGATTGCATGTAATCAATTGAATCTAAGATTATAGGAATATCTCCTTTGATAAAAGGAAGTGCATCTTTTAACAGAGATTGAGGTGTTTTCCATAAATTAAAAATAATACGAATAATATCTACAGATAAAATTGAAAAATGTTCATGCCAAAAATTTTCAAAGATTTTTTGATACAAGATAAATTCATCTTCTAATAATGAATTATTTAGCGTATATCCAGATTCAAATAAATTTAAATTTAACATACGATGACAAAACCCATGAATAGTAAAAATAGAAGCTTCGTCTATTTGTTTTTCTGCAGAAATTAAACGTAAAATTGCTGTTTTTAAATCTTTAATTTCTTGTATTAAAGGGTGTCGTATATCATAATTAATGCAAGCCAATTTTAAATGAAAAATTTCCTGTCTAATACGATTTTTTAGTTGATTTTTTGCGGCTTCGGTGTAGGTAACTACCAAGATTTCTTTGATATTTAAACCAGATAAGAATAAACTTTGATTTAATCCTAATAAAAGTCTTAAATAAAAAATAATAATACTGTAAGTTTTTCCCGTACCTGCTGATGCTTCAATTAAGCACGTATTTTGTATTGGAAAAGTTATTGGGTTAAGTATTTCATGTTTTTTCATATTTAAATATCATATTACATCGTAATATTTTAAATTATACAATTTATTCATTAAATTTTTTTAATAAAAATCTTGTTTAGAACAGTGAAATTTTAATGGAAAAATTAAATATTTTTTTGATTCTTTGATAATTTTATCAATATAAAATTTTGTCAGGCAAGGTATTACTTTACATATATATGGATCTTTTGATTCTCCAGAAATAAACATATTACCATTCCAAGCATTAATTAATTTCGTACACGCATAATTTTGAGATTTTTTATCTAAATTTAATATTTTTTTATTTTTATTAAAACAATTTATTATCCATTCACTACCACATTTATTTAATAAAGTTAGTGGAAAGTTTGTGCCTTGTTGATAACCGATTATAAAAATATATAATAGTTCTTTTGCTTTTTTTTGTGATATATGTGTATAATGCCAATGTGATTCTATACCAAAAAAATAACTATCACCTATTCCTCCTGAAATGCAATACAGCAAATGTTCTATCCAAAATAATAAACCATCATATAAAGATAACTTACGTATGTTCCAGCGTAATAATCCAGATTTAGAAATATTAAATAAAAAACCCATTATTTTCACATCCCCGCATTCAAAACATACTTTAATCTTATTAATTGTAGTACATTTATATTTATTAATCATATTAACTAACTTTAATATTTTATCACATTGTTGTTCTGCGATAATCATTCCAATTTTTCCGTAAGGAATATTTTTTATTTCATAAAAAATATTTTTTATCTTCATTTTTGGATAGTTTTGCATAAAATACCGAAATAAATTAATGTTAATACAATTTTTTATTAATTGAAAATTGAAGTTGTTTTTTTTATTATGCAAATAATTCAAACTATTTGAAAAATTTATATTTAAGTAATATTTACACCAAAAACGTATTGGATGTGTATAAAATTCTAAAAATTTGTTTATTAATATCTGAAAAATATATTTATTTTTTTTATTTCTAAAAGTTAACGTGCAAGAATTTTTTTTTATATCTTGGTTATTTTTTAATAAATTTTGATGATAATTCTGAATATTTAATATGCAAGATAAACTTGATTGATTGATATTTTTTTTTATTAAAAAGTCTTTTACTAAAAAAAAATTTTCTAAAAAACTAGTTATATTTTTATTTGGAAATCGAAAACTAACTGCAATATATTCTAGTAATTCATTAATAATAACAGAAGAATATTGCAATTTATCTGCTTGTATTGAATTTTTCAAAAAACTAATATATAAATTATTTTTCGCAGATAATAATATTTTTAAAAATGCATATCGATCTTCATCATAACAATTTTGATCTCCAAATCGCGGTGATTGATACATCAAATCAAAATCGATATGAATATTAGATTTAGGATATACATTATCGTTCATGCCTAGTAAACAAATTACTTTATATGGAAATGTTTTTGAAGCAGAAAAATTGCAAAAATCAATGTTTCCAGATAAAAATTTTTGACTATATTTTTCTTGATCAATATTTTTAAATAAAATTTGTGATAGTACCTCGATATTAATTAATTTGTTGTATTTTGAATATTCTCCGTTGAGAATAATTTTGCTCCAATTTTTTTTTAATATTTTTAGTACTTTTTTTTCTTCTTTATTAGGTTGGAAAAAATCACAGATTATTTCATTTATACAATCTTTCCATAAATGCAATTCGCGCGAACAAGATAATTTTTCGTACCATATGGTAATTTGATCAATAATTTCTGATAATTTTCCTACTGCATGAAAAATATTAATTTTATTATATTTTTGTTTGAAAAAAAATTCATATTTGTTTTCTTTTTTTGTCATAGCATATTCGTATAATATTTGTTTAATATTCTCTGTCCAAGTATGTTTAGAAATACAATTTGGGTGATTTTTTTGGAAAATTTTACTGTTCAATCCCCAACGAATTTCCGTATGAGTAATTAAATTTTTTAATATTTTAAGTTCATTCGAATTTATTCTATATCGATTTGCAATTGCTGAACATTCTAAAAAAGAAAAAATTTGTTCCACAGAAAATGTATATTTAGGTAGTTTTAAAAGATTAAAAATATTTGATAAAATAGGATGTAATTTTAATATTTTTCTATCTGAAATATTTGCATGTATATTATATAAATTTTTGTTAAATACTGATTGAATTGCTTGAGCATATTTTTCTATGTCTATAGACATTACGATAATATCTCGAGGCGAGATATGGTGATTCCTTGAAAGAATGTCAAGAAGATATATATATAATAACTCGATTTCATTGTATATACTATTGCATTCGCAAATATATATCGAATTATCTTTAACATCTAAATAACGCATACTATCTGAAATTAAGCTATTTGATTGAATATTAGAATAATATCGATGTTTTAATATATCATTTTTTAAATAATTTAATAATGTATTATTTTTTCTTTTATAAAAAGCTTCTATATTTATGATATAATCCAAATTTTCTAGTAAAAGTAAATAATCAGACCCTGATTTGCCCCAAGAAGCTAATAAAGAATATTTAACAGAAATTTTTTTAAGTGATTTATTTATTTTTTTTGTATATGATTTAGGAAAATATGAAAAACAATTTTGATTTTGAATATCACTCCAGTACTTATAGGAAGGATTCACAAAAAATAAATGTACTTCAAGATGCATACTGATTTGTTCTAAAATTCTTAAATATATTGGAGGCATAAATGAAACATTGAATAAGAAAATTCTTTTTGGATGGTTTTGAGGTAAATTTAAACTTTTTTTAATCATTTCAACGCACATCTGATATATATTAGAAATATTAAAATTTTTTTCTTTTTTTATTTTTTTTACTAACTTTTTCCATATAACAGATTGCCAAATTTGCTCTTTTCCTATATTTTTAATTAATTTATTTTGTTCCCATAAAGATATCCAATCAGGACGAAAAATAAGGTATTGAAAATACAAATCAGATAGTTTGTTAGCAAAATAAAAAATTTGATACTGATTATTAATTTTTAATAATTGATTTAATTCTGAATATTTTTCAAAATTTTTAATATTCAATATTATACGTACAATATACCACATAAGCATTGTTTTAAAAGAAAAATGATCATGAGGAAGATTTTTTATATTTATTTTTAATATATTCCAAATAAAATTATTAACCAACAAAAAATCTATGTTTAAAACTATATCTATGTCATATGCAAGTTTTATTTTTAACCATTTCATCATTGATTGATGATTAACAATAATAATTTCGTTGCACATAGCATTTCGTATAGGAAATCTTTTCATAAAAGACGATAAAATACTTTTTAAAATTTCTAAATCATTAGAGTAATATGTATAAATCATAATTTTTAATTTTATTTGAAATAAGATGCATTATTAATTGATAGTAACATATTAAGAATATCAATTATAAAGATAAGAATTTATTCTTTCCATAATTTTAATTTCTTGCATGTTATCTTAGATAATCTATATGCTAAAGTGGTACCATCAGGAAATATTAAATTAGGCGATATTTCCATTAAAGGGTACAAGAAAAAGGATCTATTATATAGATCATAATGTGGAATAATTAAATCTGAAAATTTATATATATTATTTTCAAAAAGTAAAATATCTAAATCTAAACTACGAGGCCCCCATTTTATAGAATTTCTTTGTCTACCTTGGTTATTTTCTATTTTTTTTATTTTTTTTAAAAGTTCTCTAGGTAATAAATTAGTATATAATTTTACTACTGCATTAAGAAAATTTGGTTGATTTCTTGTTCCAAGAGGTTTACTATTATAATATTGGGAACACGCAAGAATTTTTGTATTTGGAAGATTTTTTAAAGCATTTATAGCACAATCTGCTTGTATTTTAGGGTTTTTTATATTACTACCTATTGCAATCCATGTATTATACATATATTTTAATTAATCCATAATTTTAAAAAAATTTTAATTGTTAATAAAATTAAGTTTTTATTTATAAAAGTTTGAATAGAAATATATTTAGTAGTGTTTATTAATGATTAATTTATATTATATATCAAAACAGTATGTTGTTTGAATTTATAAGATTTAATCAATATTTAAATCTTGTTAAGATTAATCAATTTTAATATTTGATAGAAAATGATTATTTTAAATAAAAAAAATCAATATTTATATTTAACAAATAAACAATCTGAATTTATTAAATTTTATTTTGAAAAATAATGAATTTAAAAATTTTTTTAGTTGTTGATGAAAAAATTAAAGAAATAATTTTTTATTTCAATTCAAATACAATTAATTTACTTATATTTATAAAAAAAAACTTATACTTTTCAAATTTTTTTATATTTTATATATGCGCATTAACTTAAAAAGTGTTATTTTAAAAATTTAATTGAAAATTATTGAATCAATTAACAATTTTTATGAAATTAAATTTTTTATACAAAATATTTCTAATGTTTAAAATTTAAATCAAATTTTATCAAAATTTATAAAATTGATTCTTTAAAATGAACTTTAGATATGTTCAAACAATTTTTTAATTTATATAAAAGTAAAATAATTTTTTATTTTAAAAATTTGCATATTTTGGCGTTCTAGGAAATGGAATAAGATCTCTTACATTTTTAATTCCAGTAACATATGATAGTAATCTTTCTAATCCTAAACCGAATCCTGAATGCGGCACTGTTCCATATCTTCGTAAATCTTGATACCAATTATAATTTTCAGGATTAAGATTGTTTTCTTTTAAACGTAAATTTAATTGTTCCCAACGTTCTTCTCTTTGAGATCCTCCAATGATCTCTCCGATGCCTGGTAATAAAATATCTGCGGATGCAACAGTTTTTTGATCTTGATTTAAACGCATATAAAATGCTTTTATTTTTTTTGGGTAATTTTTAATAACTATTGGTTTTTTATAATATATATCAGATAAATATTTTTCGTGCTCTGAAGAAAAATCTTCTCCCCAATTTAAATAAGATTTAAAATAATTAGTAGAATTGTTTATAATTTTTATTGCTTCTGTATATTCTATAAAAAATGCTTCACTTACAATGAATTGTTGCATACGATTAATTAAATTAGTGTTTGTTTTTTTTTCTAAAAAAATTAAATCATCAAAACATCTACCTAAAACATTTTTAAAAATATTTTTTAACATTTTATATGCGAAAAGTATAATTTCATCTAAATTTAAAAAAGCTGCTTCAATTTCAATCATCCAAAATTCTGCTAAATGTCTAGTAGTGTTTGAATTTTCAGCACGAAAAGTTGGTCCAAAAGTGTAAACTTTAGATAAAGCACAAGCGTAACTTTCTAAGTGTAACTGACCAGAAACGGTTAAAAATGTTTTTTTTCCAAAAAAATCTTTTTTATAATCTACTTTTCCTTTTAAATTTTTTGGAATATCTTCAAAATTTAAAGTAGAAACACAAAACATTTCTCCACTTCCTTCTGTATTTAAAGCGGTAATTAATGGAGTAGAAATCCATAAAAAACCTTGTTGGCTTAAAAATGTATGTATTTCTTGAGCGATAAAATGTCGTATTCTTGTAATTGCACCAATAATATTTGTTCTAGGCCTCAAATGAGCTAAATTTCTCAAATATTCTAAAGTATGTGATTTAGGTGCTATAGGATAAGTTTCTGGATTAAATACGTTACCTATAATTTTGATAGATTTTGCATAAATTTCTAGTTGATCTTTATTAATAGATTTTTGAACAATCCCTTCTATGCAAACAGAACATCCAGAAGTTAATTGTAAAATGTCTTTTTTATAGTTTTTTAAATCTTTATTTGCAATTACTTGTATATGTTTAAAGCATGATCCATCATATATGTCAATGAAAGAAATGCCTATTTTTGAATCTCGTTTGTTTCTTACCCATGCATTAATAAAAATTATTTGCGATGTTAAAATTTTTTTATTAAAAATATCAATAATTGTAGTTAATTTCAAATAAGTATCCTTTAATTTTTTGTGTATTAATTTATCTAAATTTGTGTAGCACTATATCATAGAATTCAATTATACTAATTTAAGAAATTAAAAATAATTTTAATTTTTTTTGAGTGTTACTCAAGTTAATAATAATAATTTATTGCGTAGAAAATAAAATATTTAATTTATTTTATTTGATTATGATATAAAATATATAGTCATCTCTTATATGCTTTTATAATTCAACCTAAATACAAAATACGTAAACGGAATAAGAAAATTTTTATTCAATAATTTTAATATGTTAAATATGAAAAATCATTCTTATGATTTCATAAAATATAATAGTTATTAAATATTTTAATTAGAAATTTTTAAGAAATTTTAATTCAAATATTGAAAACTCGTATAAATCATATTTTTTATACATGCTTATATTAATTAAAAAATTTTATATTTAATTCTTATTTTAAGATAAATTCAGATAAAATAAATTTTATTTTTTAGATTTTAAATACTTTCAAGGAGCAAGTGATGCGTCACTACGAAATAATATTTATGGTGCATACCGATCAAAGTGAACAGGTATCTAAAATTATTGAACATTATACTACAATTATTAAAAAAAATTCAGGATATGTACATCGATTAGAAGATTGGGGCAGAAGGCAATTAGCTTACCCAATTAAAAAATTACATAAAGCACATTACGTTCTCATGAATATAGAAACATCTACAAAGATATTAGAAGAAATTATACAAGATTTAAAATTAAATAGCGCTATATTAAGAAATATGATTTTAAAAATTAAATCTGCCGTTACAGAGCCGTCTCCTATGTTTAAAGTCAAAGAAGAAAAAAATATAGATAATGGAAATTAATTTGTTAAAATTAATAGATTTTGATAACAAAATTCTATATATATTAAAAATATTTTAAAGTTTTTAAAAAAAATTCAAACGAGAAAATCAAATAAATTAAATTTTTTAAAAAATTTTTATTTTTGATTTAAACACCTATATGTTTTTAAATTTTTTGGAGAATATTGATAATGCGTAACTTTCGTAGACGTAAGTTTTGTCGATTCACAGTAGAAAAGATTCATCATATAGATTATAAAGATATTGCTCTTTTAAAGAACTATGTTACGGAAAATGGGAAAATAGTGCCAAGTAGAATTACCGGAACACGTGCTAAATATCAAAGAAAACTTTCTAAAGCTATTAAGAGAGCACGCTATTTATCACTTTTACCATATACTGACCATCACAATTAAAAAAAATCTAAAAATTTAAAAAAAATATACGGAACTAAAATGCAAATTATTTTATTAAAAAAAATTATTAATTTAGGTAATCCCGGAGATCAAGTTAGTGTTAAACCTGGATATGCTAGAAATTTTTTATTTCCTAGAAATTTAGCCATCATAGCTTCTGAAGAAAATGTGAAACATTTTGAATATAAAAAAATTAAACTAGAAGAAAAATTAAAATACGAAACATCTTTATTAGTAAATCGATGTGACAAGATAAAGAACTTAAAGTGTATTGAAATTAGTTGTAAAGCAGGACGTAATGGTAAATTATTTGGATCTGTCGGAGCACGACAGATTGCAGAAAAAATTAAAGAAAAAAACGTACACGTAATGAAACATGAAATTAAATTAATAGACGGTCCTTTAAGATTAATTGGTTCATATAAAGTAAAAATTCAAATAAATCAAAAAATTTTTACTACTATTGATGTAATACTAAAAAATAACATTTAGTAGTATATTTTATGAAATAAGATCTATAATGAAATTTTTTGTACGTTTACTGCGATATTTTGTATTGATTGTAATTAAAATCAATACACAGCTTAAATTTTTCATTAAAAAACTAAAATGTACTATAAATATAATGTTCAAAAAATAATTAAATTAAAATTTTAGAATTTAAAAATCCATTAATATTTAAAAAATTTTTCATTCTTTAAGATTTATTTCAGACAATTTTTGTATTTTTTTTGAAATGTTTTCAATATGGTATTTTAAATAAGAAAATTTTAGATTATTTAAATATCCAAATATAATGCAACATAGATTCTATTTTATACATCTTAAAAGGAGTTTAGATATGACTGACGAAGTAGATTTAGCAAGTCAAAGTGAAGAAGAATTCCGACAGTATTCTTTATCACGCCATCAAGCGTATGCGCTTCCAATTAACGGGCGTTGTTATAATTGTGAAGAATCAACTTCAGGAAATTTTTGTTGTGTGGAGTGTCGAGAAGATTGGGAAAAAAGAAAATATTTTGAACGTCAAAAAAAAGTTGATTGATTTTTGTAGAATATTCTATATAAAAATTTTAAATTAATAAAAAATTCTAAAGCAGATAAAATCTTAAATAAATAAGTTATCTGCTTTATTTAATTTCTGGAAAATTTAAATTTAATTTTATATAAGATATATTCTAAATGAATTTCATAATGCATCTATTAATTTTTTAAAAATAACAGAATAATGAAAAATAAAAACTTTTTCAGTATAATTAAAAATCAAAAACGATTTTTTTTATGTACCCCTTGAAGGATTGTATATTGATCCCCATTTAGGTATCACTGGCGCCGAAATCTATTGATAATTAATTAAAAATATAATTTAAAATTTTTAATTTAAAATTAAATATAGTTTTGGGATTTTGTTTTATAACTAATACGGACTTTCTTTCTCAAGGGGAGCTATTAAATGAAAATTCGCCCACTACATGACCGCGTTATTATTAAACGCAAAGAAGCGGAAGCCAAGTCTGCAGGAGGCATAGTTCTAACCGGTTCTGCCGCAAATAAATCTACTAGAGGTAAAGTATTAGCAGTAGGACACGGACGTATTTTAGATAATGGAGAAGTAAAACCTTTAGACGTAAAAATTGGAGACATCGTCATCTTTAACGACGGATATGGTGTAAAAGTAGAAAAAATTGATAATGACGAAGTGCTGATAATGTCCGAAAGCGACATTCTGGCGATAGTTGAAAAATAATCTGCATACAATCATATGAACTGAAGAATTCGAGGAATAATCAAAATGGCAGCTAAAGAGGTAAAATTCGGTAATGACGCTCGTTCTAAAATGCTTCGAGGCGTAAACGTTCTAGCTGATGCAGTCAAAGTAACTCTTGGACCAAAAGGACGGAACGTAGTATTGGATAAATCTTTCGGTGCACCAATGATAACAAAAGATGGCGTCTCTGTAGCACGTGAAGTCGAGCTTGAAGACAAATTCGAAAACATGGGAGCTCAAATGCTTAAAGAAGTTGCTTCAAAAGCAAATGATGCTGCCGGAGACGGTACTACTACAGCAACTGTTTTAGCGCAATCAATAGTAAATGAAGGCTTAAAAGCTGTTGCAGCCGGAATGAATCCGATGGATTTAAAGCGCGGTATCGATAGAGCAGTAATAGGAGCAGTAGAAGAGCTAAAAAAATTGTCCGTACCTTGTTCGGACTCAAAATCAATTGCGCAAGTTGGAACAATTTCTGCTAATGCCGATAGAACAGTAGGTACTTTAATAGCTGAAGCTATGGAAAAAGTAGGGAAAGAAGGCGTAATTACTGTTGAAGAAGGATCAGGATTACAGGATGAATTAGATGTTGTTGAAGGAATGCAATTTGATCGAGGATATTTATCACCTTACTTCGTAAATAAACCAGAAGCACGCTCAGTAGAATTAGATAATCCATTTATTTTACTTTCAGATAAAAAAATTTCTAATATTCGCGAAATGCTTCCAATTTTAGAATCTGTTGCGAAAGCAGGAAAGCCTCTATTAATTATTGCTGAAGACGTAGAAGGGGAAGCATTAGCAACATTAGTTGTAAATAATATGCGAGGAATTGTTAAAGTTGCAGCAGTGAAAGCACCAGGATTTGGAGATCGCAGAAAAGCTATGCTACAAGATATAGCTATATTGACTTCAGGAACTGTGATTTCAGAAGAAATGGGATTAGAATTAGAAAAAGCTGCATTAGAAGATATGGGACAAGCAAAACGAGTAGTAATTACAAAAGATACTACTACTATTATAGATGGAACAGGGGATAAAGCAGTAATAAGTAGCAGAGTATCGCAAATTAATCAAGAACGCGACGAAGCATCATCAGATTATGATCGAGAAAAGCTTCAAGAACGTGTAGCTAAATTAGCAGGCGGAGTAGCCGTAATTAAAGTAGGAGCAGCTACTGAAGTTGAAATGAAAGAGAAAAAAGCTAGAGTAGAAGATGCTTTACATGCTACTCGTGCAGCAGTAGAAGAAGGAGTAGTTGCAGGAGGCGGCGTAGCTTTAATTAGAGTTGCTAATCGTATTGTAAATTTAAGAGGAGAAAATGAAGATCAAAATGTTGGAATTAGAGTAGCACGACGTGCTATGGAAGCTCCACTTCGTCAGATCGTAGCTAATGCAGGAGAAGAACCATCTGTAATTGCTAATAAAGTTAAAGCAGGAGAAGGCAATACAGGATATAATGCAGCTACCGAAGTATATGGAAACATGATTGATATGGGAATTCTAGATCCAACTAAGGTAACGAGATCGGCATTACAATACGCAGCTTCTATAGCTGGCTTAATGATTACAACAGAATGTATGATTACAGATCTTCCAAAAGAAGAAAAACCAGACATGAGTAATGCAGGAGCTGGAATGGGAGGAATGGGAGGTATGATGTAAAAAATTCCTCATATTTTTTTCTTTAAGAATGAAAAATTTAAAAATTTAAATGTAAAAATTAGGCCTCAAACTAACTAGTTTGAGGCCGAAAATTTTTTTAAAAATATTTAAATAAATAAATAATTTTTTTAACAAAATTAATATTAATTTTATTTTTATATAGCTAACATTTATGATTAATCATGTATAAATTAATATTAAAAACTATTTTTTTGATATATATTTTAATTGGCAATAATTTTAAAAATTTTGCTTATTCAAGTGAATACAAAAAGCTAGATTTTTTTATTTCTAGTCAATATCAAATTATAGAATTTTTTTCTTTTTATTGCACATACTGTTATCAGTTTGACGAAATATATCAAATTGACAAGCAAATAAAAAATAATTTTTTGAAAAAAAATAAATTTATAAAATATCATGTAGATTTTCTTGGCTCAATGGGCAAGGAACTAACAATTGCATGGACAATAGCAAATTTTTTTAATATAGAGGAAAAAATTAGTCCCGAATTATTTCAAATAGTGCAAAATGTCAATAAAAACATTACAAAAAAAGATATTTGGTTAATTTTTGAAAAATTTGGAATCAACAAAACGCAATATGAATCTGCAAAAAATAGTTTTGCGGTAAAATTTTTTTTAAGTCAACAATATAATATTGAAAAAAAATTAGATCTCAAAAGTGTTCCAAGTATTATAGTAAACAATCAATTTATTATAAATAACGACGAAATTCATGCTAGTTCTATAGAAAATTACACCGAAAGATATATTAACATAATTAGAAATTTATTATCTAATAATTAATATTATCTAAAATAGAACTATCTTATATAAAAATTATATAAGTAAATTTTTAATTATGAATTATATAAATGAAAAAATTATATTAATAGATGGTTCCATATATTTATATCGTGCATATTATGGATTGCCTAATTTAAAAAATAAATTAGGACAACCAATAGGTGCTCTTTACGGAATGATTAGCATGATAAAAAAAATATTAAAAAAATATAATCCTTATTATATAGCTATAATATTTGATTCAGGAAAATGTAATTATAGAAGTCAAATATATGAATTATATAAAAAAAACAGAAACAAAATGCCAGATGATTTATATGTTCAAATACCCAGAATAAAAAAAATACTTAAAAAAATGGGATTATCTATTTTTTCCATTGAAGGTACAGAAGCTGATGATATTATTGGAACAATATCAAAATTATTAGAAAATCAAGGAAGAAAAACACTTATATTTACTAATGATAAAGATATGATGCAATTAGTATCAAATAATATAAACATAATTCATGTCAGCTCTTATCAAAGATTTGATCCTTATGCCGTATATTTAAAATATAGAGTCTTTCCGCATGTAATTTCTGATTATCTTGCTTTGGTAGGAGATGCATCAGATAATATTCCAGGAGCTCCTGGAATAGGAAAAAAAGCAGCCTCAATTTTATTATCTCAATTTTATTCTATTGAAGGCATTTACGAAAATATTAACAATATTAAAAATATGAATTTTTTTAATAAAAATAAAATAATTAAGTCTTTACAGAATAATAGATCTAAAATATTTAAGTATCATAAATTAACTAGAATTAATACTGATATTAAAATAAGATTTTCTATTAAAGATATTAAATTAAAACATCAAAAATCTTATTATTAATAATAATATTTTATATTTTAATTTTCATAATTATTTTATAAAATGTGAATTTTTTATTTTTTAAAAAATAAAGTTTATTGATTTCATTAAAATAAGGTTAAAGATTATTTAAAATCAAAAAAACCTTATTTAAGCGATTTCAAAGTTCCCTTTGGAAAAATATTAGTAATACAATCTTTTTTAATTATTATTAAATTGTTTTCGTACAATTCTAATAAAATATAATTTATATCTATAATTTTTATTATTTTCCCAATAATTCCCGAAGAAGTAAGCACTTCGTCTCCTTTCGCTAAAGAAGTAATTAATTTTTTATGTACATTAGCTCTTTTTTGTTGAGGTCTTAAAATAATAAAATAAAAAACAATACCAAATATTAATAGCATTATTAATAGCGTATATGGGTTATTTTGTGTATTTGGAATTGGATTTTTATCGAAATTTATGTTGTCAAAAAATACATTCATTATATTTTATCTCGGAAAATATTGTAACTTGTATATTATTTTTATTTTTTTTTAAAATTTTGAATTATACTGAATTCTATTTATTTTGATTTCATTTTTTAATTAATCAAATTAAATTTAACTAATATCTTAAAAAGAACCTACTTATTTCTAATAAGATTTTTTTATTACCGTGATTATAGTATAAAATATATATGTTTTAAATACTTTATAATAAATTTATCAAAATTTTAACTTTATAAAAGTTTATATTTAAAATGAAATATCTTTTCAAAAGATAATAATAAATTTTTTTACATTAGTAATGTATATAGATTTACAATCTGTTAACTTAGATTGAAGTTAAATAAACTTCTATCATTAATAATATTTTCAATATAATTTATTTGGTCAAATATATGTCAAAAAAAAATTTTTCTACTTGGCGTATTTTTTGTCGTTTATGGTCTATCATTTCACCTTTTAAAGGAGGGTTAATTATTGCAACAATAGCTCTAATAATTAACGCTACAAGTGATACGCTTATGTTATCTTTACTTAAACCTTTATTAGATGATGGATTTAAAGGACTTAATAATATCATTCCTATTTGGATGCCTCTTACAATTATCGTTTTAATGTGTTCTCGAGGTAGTAGCGGATTTATATCGAATTATTGTTTATCTTGGGTGTCTGGAAAAGTAGTTATGCGTATGCGAAAAAATCTATTTCAACATATTATGCAAATGCCTGTATCTTTTTTTGATCGAAAATCAACTGGTACACTATTATCGCATATTACTTATGATACAGAACAAGTTGCATCATCATCTTCCAGTGTATTGATTACTGTTGTACGAGAAGGATCATTAATAATTGGATTATTTTTTATGATATTTTATCATAGTTGGCAACTATCATCTATTTTAATCGTAATCACTCCTATAGTATTTTTTTTTATTAAATATATCTCTAAAAAATTTAGAAAAATTAACAAAAAAATTCAAAACAATATGGGCATGGTTACTAATAGTGCAGAACAAATGTTAAAAGGTCACAAAGAAATTCGTATTTTTGGTGGTCAAAAAAAAGAAAGCGAACGTTTTAATTATTTTAGTAATTTCATGAGACAACAAAGCATGAAAGTAGTAGTAGCATCTGCTGGATTAGACGTTATTATACAATTTATTGCATCTTTAGCATTAGCAGGAATATTATATATCGCTAGTTTGCCTAAAGTTATAGAAAGTTTAACAGCAGGAACGATTACAGTAATTTTTTCTTCTATGATCGCGTTAATGCGTCCATTAAAATCGTTAACAAATGTAAACTCACATTTTCAAAAAGGCATGGTGGCATGTCAAACGTTGTTTTCTATATTAGATATTCAAAAAGAACAAGATTACGGATCTCTACACATTAAAAGAGCACGAGGCGAAATTAAGTTTAAAAATGTTACATTTACTTATCCCGGGAAAACTCAGCCATCCTTAAAAAATATTAATATTAAAATTTCAGCAGGATACACTGTTGCTTTAATTGGATCTTCTGGTTCAGGAAAATCAACTTTAATAAATTTATTAACTAGATTTTATGATGCGAATCAAGGCACTATTTTTCTTGATAATATCGATTTAAAAAAATATAAATTAGATAACTTAAGAAATCAGATGGCTTTAGTATCACAAAATGTGTATTTATTTAACGATACTATAGCAAATAATATTGCATATGCAAAAAAAGATATTTATTCTAAAAAACAAATTGAAAAAGCTGCTTCTATGGCATATGCAATGAATTTTATTATTAAAATGAAAAACGGATTAAATACAATTATAGGTGAAAATGGTACGTTATTATCTGGAGGACAACGTCAAAGAATTGCGATTGCAAGAGCTCTATTACGCGATTGTCCGATTTTAATTCTCGATGAAGCTACATCTGCTTTAGATATAGAATCTGAAATAGCTATACAAAAAGCACTAAATAAACTGAAAAAAAATCGTACATCTCTAATTATAGCACATCGTATTTCTACTATAAAAAAATCTGATATAATATTATTAGTAGAAAACGGAAAAATAATAGAACATGGCAATCATCATGAACTTATGGAACTCCAAGGGACATATGCTCATATGCACTATCTGCAATTGGGTAAATAACAAAAAATATCGAATTAAAAGATTTTTTGTATCTTTTATCGAATATATTTGGTTTCAAAAAACTATATTCATATTTTTTTTATTTCCATTTTCAATGATATATTTATGTGTTACTAAATTTATTCATATTTTATACAAAATTGGTTATAAAAAAATAAAAAAATTCGAAATTCCGATTATAGTTATAGGCAATATTACCGTTGGAGGCAATGGGAAAACACCTTTAGTAATATGGTTATGTGAACAACTAAAAAAAAAAATTGGCAAGTAGGCGTAGTTTCAAGAGGATATGGCAGAAAAAATAAAAAAATTTCTGTAATTGTTGATAAAAATACGACGCATGAAGAATGCGGAGATGAGCCGGCAATAATATATAACAAACTTCATATACCTGTTGCAGTAAGTTCTAATCGAATAGAAGCAGTAAATATGTTATTGAAATTAAACAATCTAGACGTTATTATTTCTGATGATGGTTTGCAACATTATTCAATGGGTCGATCTATTGAATGGATAGCAGTAGATTATAAAAAAAAATTCGGAAATAATTTGCTTTTACCAGCAGGACCAATGCGAGAAACAAAAAATAAGTTATTTTCTGTAGAAAACGTAATTTTAAACGGATTTTGTATAAAATATAATAAAAATGTTCAAGCTAGATTTTATCATAAAAATTTTGCTATTAATTTAGTAACTAATAAAAAAAAAAATTATCACACTTATTCCCACTTGTTGCTATAGCAGGAATTAGCAATCCAGGGAAATTTTTTAATATGCTACGAGATAGTAAAATATATCCTGTAAAAGAAATTAGTTTTTTAGATCATCAAAAATATCAGGAAAATATGCTTACTATCCTTACTTCAAAAGAAGAACAATTATTAATGACAGAAAAAGATGCAATAAAATGCAAAAAATTTGCAAAAAATAATTGGTGGTATATACCTATATATGTTTGCATTAATAAAAAATTCAAAAAAGTTTTATTAAAACCAATAGAAAATAAAATAAAAAAATATCGCAAAAAATTTAAAAAAATTTCTTATTAAATTTTAAATTGTTAATCTTAGGATTATTGTATGGATCAAAAATTGTTAAATATTATTGCTTGTCCAATATGTTATGGTAAATTAATTTTTTGTTCAGAAAAACAAGAACTGATTTGCAAATTAGATTTAGTAGCATTTCCTATTCATGAAGGTATTCCTATTTTAATAAAAAATGCAAGTTATTCAATAAAATAAATAATAAGGCAAAATAATGAATTTTATTATTATTATACCTGCAAGATTGTTATCAACCCGATTTCCTAATAAACCTTTAGTGAAAATCGGCGGAAAACCGATGATAATAAGAACAATAGAATCTGCAGAACAATCAGGAGCAAAACGTATAATTGTTGCAACTGATCATCAGAAAATTGCAGATATGGTAAAAAAAAGCGGTAAAGAAGTTTATATAACAAAGAAACAACATAATTCTGGAACAGAAAGATTGTTTGAAGTGATCGAAAATTTCAAATTTGAAGATAATCAAATTGTTGTTAACCTACAAGTAGACGAACCATTTATTCCAGGTTGTGTAATAAAAAAAGTTGTGAATATTTTAAATAATAAAAACGTAGATGTTTCTACTTTAGCTATTCCAACAAATAAAAAAGTAGAAATTTTTAATCCAAATACCGTAAAAGTGATTACTGATGCTTCTGGAAATGCTTTGTATTTTTCTCGTTCTGTAATTCCATGGTGCAAAAATTATAAATCTTTTAAATCAGTTTTTTTGAGGCACATAGGTATTTATGCATATCATGCAAAGTTCATTCGTCTATATGTTAAATTATTACCTGTAAAAATAGAAAAATTAGAAAATTTAGAGCAATTAAGAATTTTATGGTATAGAAAAAAAATATATGTTTTAATTGAAAATGTTCGTGAATGTATTAGTATTAATACTCCAGAAGATCTGAAACACATCAATAAATTTTTTAAATTTTAACAATTCAAATTTTTAAAAAATTTTTATAAACGTTCTTTAACTCTTGCAGATTTTCCAGATTTGTATCTTAAATAATATAATTTTGATTTTCTTACAATACTATGACGTTGCACAATAAAGCTTTCAATAATAGGAGAATGTATATGAAATAAGCGCTCTACTCCTTCGCCATTTGATATCTTTCTTAAAGTAATTGAAGAGCTAATATGTTTATTTTTCATTGCAATTATCATGCCTTCAAATATTTGAATTCTTTTCTTTTCTCCTTCTACAATCCATAATCTAATTTTTACAATGTCTCCTGAGCAAAATTTTGGTAAATTTTTTTTTATTTGAAAATCGTTTATAGATTTTATAATATTATTCATTTTCTGAATACCTCTTTTTTTTGATAAAATTCAAATTGGAACTCGTGTAAAAGTTTTTTTTGTTTATATGTTAAATTTATATTATCTAGCAATTTTGGTTTTTTTATCCACGTTTGTCCTAATGCATGTTTTAATCTCCATTCTGCTATTTTTTTATGATTTCCTGATAATAATACTGAAGGAACTTTCATGTTGTTAAACATTTTTGGATATGTATAATCTGGACAGCTTAAAATTCCATTAAAAAAAGAATCTGTTGTATAAGATTTTTTTTTTAGTACTCCTGGAATCATTCTTGAAATAGCATCAATTAAAATCATTGCAGCTAATTCTCCTCCACTTAAAATATAATCCCCTATGGAGATTTCTTCATCTACTTCAGAAAAAATTATACGTTCATCAATGCCTTTATATCTTCCGCATATTATAAGTAATTTTTTATTTTTCAATAATTGTACAATTTTAAATTGATTTAATAAATCTCCTTTTGGAGAAACGTATATAGTTTTTATTTGAGATCCCAATTCTTTTTTTGCTGTGAGGATTGTATTCTGTAATGGTTTAGGTTGCATTAACATTCCAGAACCTCCTCCATATATTTTATGATCAATTTTTCTTCTTTTATTTTCTGAATAATCTCTAGGATTCCAAAAACTTAAATTTAAATAATTTTTTTTTAATATATTTTTAATAATTCCATGATTCATAAAATCATAAAACATACTAGGAAATATTGTAATTATACCAATTTGCATGATTTTACTTTTGTTTATTGTAAAAGTTTGAATTCCAATCTACTCTAATTATTTTAGAATTTTTATCAATTTTTTTTATAAAAACTTCATAAACAAATGGAATTAAATATTCTTTAAATCTTAAATGATTTTTTTTTTGAGATCGTATTACTAATATATCATGATGTGAAGATCGCAAAAAATTTACTACTTTTCCTAAATTAAAATTTTTTGTATTAAGAACTTGTAATCCAATGATTTCGTGCAAATAATATTCGTTATTTTTTAATTTATTTAATTGCTTTTGAAATAGCATAACATTGAGATTTGTTATCGAACTAGCTGCACATCTATTGTTAATTGCTTCTATTTTCGCAATAAACTTTTTATAATAAGTTTTCCAAGAAGTAACGTAACATTTTTGATATATGTTATTTATTTTAAATATCCAAGGTTGATATTTAAATATATTTTGAGATTTTTCTGTATATGAAATTACTTTTACCCATCCTTTTATTCCAAAAGGAGCTCCTATTTTCCCTATAGAAATTAAAATATCGTGTATCATTAAAAATTGTTATTTTTTATATTGAGAGATTAATTTTTTTACTCGATTTGAAATTTGAGCGCCTTTTTGTATCCAAAAATTTATACGGTTGATTTTTAAAGAATATGCAATAGATTTTCCTGAAGGGATTGGGTTTAAAAAACCTAATCTTTCAATAAATTTGCCATCTCTTGGTTTTCGGCTATCACTGACGATAACCTGATAGAATGGTTTGTTTCTTGAACCTTTACGTGAAAGACGGATAATAACCATAGTTTTTTATTGACTAATAAATTATAATAAATAGTACAAAATATTTTAGCATAAATTTTATTAAATTTAATTTTTTCGAGGTCGAAAAGGTATTAAATTTTTAATTTTTTGCATAGTTTTTATTAATCCTTTATTTTTAATTTGTTTCATAATTTTTTCTGTATCATAAAATCTTTTTAATAATATATTTATATCTTGTACTTTAGTGCCCGATCCAAAAGCAATTCTTTTTTTTCTAGAGCTTTTAATAATACTTGGATTATTACGTTCTTGTATAGTCATAGATTTAATAATTGCTTCCATTTTTGTGAATAATTTATCATTTATATTTTCATTTGCACAATCTGCATATTGTGATGTTTTGGACAATTGGTGCATTACCGTTTTAATCCCACCTATTTTTTTTATTTGAGATAAATGTGATAAAAAATCATTTAAATTAAATGTTTTATTTTTTTTATCTAAAAAAGTTTTTTTTTGTTTTTTAATTTTACTAACTTGATGTTCTACTTGCTTTATTAAAGAAAATATATCGTGCATTCCCAAAATTTTTTGTGCTAAAATTTTAGGAGAAAATATTTCTAATTGATCTACATGTTCTCCTGTTCCAATAAATTTAATTGGTTTTTTAGTGATATATCTCGCTGATAATGCAACGCCTCCACGTGCATCCCCGTCTAATTTAGTGAGAATAATTCCTGTAAGAGATAGTGTATTGCTAAAAGTTTTTATGTTGTTTATTGCATCTTGTCCCATCATAGAATCTATGACATAAAGTGTTTCTGATGGTCTGAAAATATTTTGCAATTGTTGAATTTTTTGAATCATCTTTAAGTTAGTATGCATTATTCCTGCTGTATCAATAAGTACAATGTCATGTTTCAATTTTGCTTTTTGAATAGCACTTTGAATTAAAATTTCTGCATTATTATTCAATTCTTGTACATTAAAAAAGTCTATTCCAGCTTTTTTTGCAAGATATTCTAATTGTTTTAAAGCAGCGGGTCGATGAAAATCAATAGAGATTGTTAACACATTTTTTGCATGTTTATTTTTTAAATATTTCCCTAATTTTCCAATCGTTGTAGTTTTTCCGCTACCTTGAGGTCCTACTAAAAAAATAATAGTTGGAGAATTTTTTGAATATATTAATTCTGATTGCGTACTTCCTATAATATTTATCAATTCATTATGTACAATTTTAATAAATTCTTGACCAGGTGTTAAATTTTTATTTATTTCTTTGTTTAATGCGATATTTTTAATTTCCTGAATAAATTTTTCAATAACAGGTAAGGCGACATCTGCTTCTAAAAGTGCTATACGCACTTGACGTAAAGTATTGCCGATATTTTCCGAAGTCAATCGTCCTCTTTCGCTAATATTTTTTAAGATATTATGTAATTTATTAGATAAATTTGAAAAAATCATGTTTATTCATTAAAATTTTATATGTTATTAAATTTTTCAGTTTTTATTTTCAATAATTTTTTGTTTATGTAATGAAACTTTGGATTCTCTTTTTAGATTTTTTTCGCTTAATACTTTTAGTTTTTCTTTTTTCCAATGCAATTGATATGATTTTGCTAATTTTAACCCTAAATTTTCAAATCCGACATCCATAGTATGTCTGAACACTTTTCCTGACAAAGTCATGTTAGGCTGCTCTAACATTTCAAATAAATCATGAAAAATTTTTTTATAAATATCTTTTTTTTTATTATAATATAAAATTTCTGCTATGTATTGCAAATCTTGTAATAAATTTTTTAATATATCGGATAATTTTTTTTCTTTATGCTCTAAATATGATATTAATTTAATATTTGGTTTACGTCCTTTTAATGCAACTCGATTCCAGTTTTCATGAATAAACTTTAATTCTGTATTACTAATCGGCGGAGATTGTACTAAAATACACCAAATTAAAAATAAATCTAAAAAATATATTTGATGTTTTTTTAATCCAATTGGAGAAAATGGATTAATATCTAAAGAACGAATTTCTACATATTCAATTCCTTTTGAATGTAAAGCATGAAATAGAGATTCGTTAATTTTTAATGTACGTTTTGGACGAATAGGAGTATATAACTCATTTACTTTTTGTAATAAATTTGTATTTAATTGAAGGTAACGCTTATTTTTTTTTATACCGATTTTTTGATATTTTGAATAAGGCGTTTGTGTTGCCTTAAAAAGAGCTTCGATATATTCTGTTAAGTTATTAAATTTTATTTTTATTTTTTTTTGAACTTTGTTGATATAACCTATTTCACTTAATCTCAATGATGTTGCATAAGGTAAATATATATCGCCATATTTATTTTTTTTAAATGGTAATTTAACATTTATTTTTTTTAGAAATGAAGAATGTACAACCGGTGATGCTCCAAAATAATATGTCATAATCCAACCAAGACGATAATAATTTCTTATCAAATTTAAATATCCCTCTGATGAAACCATTTTTATAGAATCTTTTTTACAAAAAACATGATATTCATTCCAAAATTTTTTACTGAAAGAAATATTATAATGTATTCCAGATATTATTTGAACACGAGCTCCATATCTATTTTTCAATCCGAAACGATAAATATTTTTGATTTTACCTAATTCTGAATTTCCATACTGTGCTATTAAAATAGATAATTCATTTTTTATTTTACATGGCATACTCATAGGCCACAAAAATTCATGATGTAGATTGTTTGTAACAAATTTGTGTAAATCTTGTAAAAAATTTATCATATTTTCTATATTTTTATTTACTGGAGTAATTAGTTCTAGTAATGATTCGGCAAAATCAGTAGTAATCCAATTATGTGTTAAAGGGGATCCAAATAATTTTGGATGCAAAGTTTTTGAAATATTTCCATCATAATCAACGCGTAAAGTTTCTCTTTCTATACCTCTAAATATAATTTTAAATATTTCTGAATTTTCTTTAATCCAAGGAAATATTTTAGATGCTGTTGGTAACAAATTTACCTCTCATTGTTTTTTGTAATATTAATATTATTGATAAGTATTTATTCTAAATCTTTTAAGATTGTAAACTAATATAGTAAAATGCAAATTTATTTTATAAATTAAAATAAATTTTTTAATATTTAATATATTAAGTATATGTTACATTTGATGATATACAATATATGATTATTATTTTCATATATCTTTGATTACAGAATGACATAAAAAGTTATCTTGTATACAATAGTAATTAAATAAAACTTAATATGTTAAATATTTTAATTATATATAATAGTAGTATTATTTAATATTTTTATTTATTGTATGATATTTAATTTTTCTATTAACCAATGACAACAGTTTTGATATTGTTTTGGTAATTTCTTTTCTAGAGTTATTATGCTATTTTTTAATGCTTCATAATGATTTGAAATTAAATTTATATGACCCATTTTTCTATACTTAGAAATACTTTTATTGTACCAATGTAAACATAGCAAAGGATCGTTTAACCAAGCTATATTGAGATAATTACCAATTATATTAATCATTACAGAAAAACAATTTATTTTAGGAATAGGCATAGGAAGATCTAATATAGATCGAAGATGTAATTCAAATTGATTTATAGAAGAACTATTTTGTGTCCAATGACCACTATTATGGACTCTTGGAGATATTTCATTAATAATAATTTCGTTATTTTTTAAAACAAAAAATTCCATTGCTATTATTCCAATATAATTTGTTGATCTCATGAAACTACTTAAAATTGATTCTGATTTTTCTTGTAGCAAATAATAATTTTTAATATCAGGAATACTGCATCTTAATATCCCCTGTTCATGGAAGTTACATGTTATTGGATAAAACACTATTTTTCCGAATTTATTTCTAGCTCCAATGAGAGAAATTTCTTCTACAAAATTAATTTTTTTTTCAGCAATATAATTCTCGTAAATTTTTATATTAAATTTTTTTTTGTCTTTAAATGACAATTGATATTGATTTTTCCCGTTATATCCTCCTGTTCTTTTTTTTAAGATGATATTATCTCCAAGAGTGTAAAAAATTGTTTTCCATTGAGAAAATTTTTGAATTTTTATCCATGAAGCAGTAGGTAATTGTAATTTATCAATTAATTCTTTTTGATATAATCTATCTACAATTAACGGCAAAATATTACGATTAATGAATGTATTATTTTTACATATTTTTTGAATGAATTTTGTTTTTTTCCAATGTTCTACTTCTACAGTAATAACACTATTTTTATGCAAAATAGTATTAAATTTTATTTGATTTTTTACGTTAATAGGAATTACTGGAATTCCTAAAACTGATCCGGATTGAAATAGCATAAGAGATAATTGCCCATCTCCAATAACATACACAAATTTTTTCATATATTTATAGGTTTATAATTTAATATCTTGTGAGTAATATCATTTCTTCTATTTTTAATGCGTATATGCAATGGTTTATCATGTAGCGCAAGAATTTGAGCAGCTAATATAGCTGCATTTATTGCACCTGATTTTCCAATAGCTAATGTGCCTACTGGAACTTCAGATGGCATTTGAACAATTGAATATAAGCTATCCAGTCCTTTTAGTTGTTTAGTTTCTACAGGAACGCCTAAAACAGGCAACAATGTCTTCGATGCTAACATTCCGGGTAGATGAGCAGCTCCTCCAGCACCTGCAATTAATATATGATATCCAATTTTTTTAGCTTGTTCTGCAAACTTAAATAATTGATCTGGAGTACGATGAGCAGAAATTACTTTAAGATCAAAATTAATTTGTAGTTCTTTGAGAGTATATGCGCAATGTTTGAGTGTATTCCAGTCGCTGATTGATCCCATAATAACGGCAATTTTTTTTTGATTAGTATTATGCATATTGTATATTTTTTAATATTTAACTATTTATAAAAAATTGAAATTTTTTATTTTTAAAATGAAAATTTAATTTTAAATTATATAAATCAAATTTTTTATTTATTTTTAAATTTTTTCCAAAGTGTAAGAGATAGTAGAATTAAAGTATTTTGAAAATTTAATTAACGATAGTTTATTTTTTATTTCCAATACATAACCTGCTTTATCCCACATTCCTAAAACTATTCTATAATGATTTTTAGGTAAGCGATGAATTCTTGGAAGATGAGTATGTCCGTGAATCATAATGCTTGCATTTTTTTTTTGCATTAGATTTAATGCGTACGTATCGTTTACATCCATAATTTTACTTTTTTTATTTTTATTATTTATAATGCTTTTATTTCTAACAAAAGTACTAATTTTAATACGCCATGATAATGGCAAATTTAAAAAAAATTTTTTCAGCCAATTTTTATTAATAATTTTTCTAAATTTTTGATATTTTTGATCATATGTACAAAGCGTATCTCCATGCAAAATTATAGTTGATTTTCCATTCAAATTTATTATTGTACCGTTTGGTAGAATAGAAATATTTGCTAATTTTGCGTATTTTTTTCCAATTAAAAAATCTCGATTACCATGTATAAAATAACAAGAAGTACCTTTTATAACAAGATTTTTTAATACTTGTGAGATTTTTAGTGAAATATCATCAATATAGTCGTCTCCAATCCATATATCAAATAAGTCACCTAAAATATATAAAGCATTTGCGCTGCTTGCTTGATATTTTAAAAAATTTAAAAATAAATTTATTATATTTGGATTGTTTTGATTTAAATGAACGTCTGAAATAAATAATATTTTCATTTTTTTATATTTGTTAAATTTAATTATGATATTAATCTATTTTAGTTTTTAAAAAAATTCATTTTATTTTATTTGTAATTTTATTACAGTTTTATATAATATTATATACAACTTTTATCAAAATTCGAAAATATGATAAAAATTTTTAATACACTAAACAAAAAAAAAGAAAAACTAGTGCCTATTTGTTCTAAAATGATCAATATGTATGTTTGCGGTATTACTGTTTATGATTTATGTCATATAGGTCATGCACGGACATTAATTTTTTTTGACGTGGTTTTTAGATATTTGCAATATATAGGATATAACGTTAATTATGTAAGAAATATTACTGATATTGATGATAAAATTATTAAGCGTGCTCACAAAAGAAAAGAAACGTATGATCAATTATCTAACGCTATGATTTATGAAATGCAAAAAGATTGTAAAATGCTTAATTTAATCCCTCCCAAGTATGAACCGCGTGTTACTAATTATATGAATGAAATTATTAATATGATTCAAATTCTCTATGAAAAAGGACATGCATATATTAATTACGACAACGACGTTTTATTTAATCTTTCTACATACAAAAACTATGGGGTATTTTCTAAAAAAATAAAATTTTTTTTAAGTACAAAAAATATAAAACATCATACTTTTTTTCAAAAGGAAAAAAACTGCGATTTTGTTTTATGGAAACATGCAAAATCTAATGAACCCAGTTGGCCTTCACCATGGGGAAAAGGACGTCCTGGATGGCATATCGAATGTTCTGCTATTAATTATGGAATATTTGGAAAAAATTGTGATATTCACGGAGGAGGTGCAGATTTAATATTTCCACATCACGAAAATGAAGTAGCACAATCCGTCTGTGCGCATACAGGAGCGCAAGTAAACATGTGGATGCATACAGGCATGGTAATGTATAAAAATAATAAAATGTCTAAATCTTTGGGAAATTATTATACGATTAAATCGTGTTTAAAAAAATATCATCCTGATGTAATACGATATTTTTTAACTTCTTCGCATTATCGAAGTCAAATTAATTATACTAATACGAGCTTAAAGCAAGCATATTATGCAGTTAAGCGTCTTTATTTTGCATTATTAGGCACAATGAGTTTGCCAATACAATATAAAAAAAATAAATTTTATTTAAAATTTTTATCGGCTATGAACGACGATTTTAATACTCCTAAAGCATACGCAATATTATTTACTTTAGCACGTAAAATTAATTCTTATAAAGAAAAAAACATGCATCAAGCAAACAAATTAAGTACTATATTACGTGTTTTATCTAATTTATTAGGAATTTTATATGACAATCCTGACAATTTTTTAAATAGACATTTAAATTTATCACAAAATAAAATTCAACAAATAAATACTTTAATTCAAGAACGTGAAATAGATAGAAAATTCCATAAATGGAAGGCAGCAGATATTAAAAGAGAACAATTAAAATCTATGGGTATCATTTTGACAGATACTAAAAATGGAACAAGGTGGTTTATTAAAAATAATAAAAAATTATAAAACAAACTTTATCTATTTATTTTTTGAAATAATTAAGATGTTTTAAATAAATTTGCACGGTGTTTTCTATTAACATAGCAACAGTCATTGGACCTATTCCTCCAGGAACAGGAGTGATATAAGATGCCACCTGCATAGCATCTCGATAATTTACATCTCCTACTATTTTTCCATTACTTAATCGATTAATACCGACATCTATTACGATAGCTCCAGGCTTAATCCAATTTCCAGGAATAAATTCAGCTTTTCCCACTGCAACAATTAATAGTTCTGCGTTTTTAATGTGTTTTTCAAGATCTATGGTAAAACGATGAGTTATAGTAACTGTGCAACCTAATAGTAACAATTCTAAACTCATTGGACGTCCTACAATATTAGAGGCACCTACTATAACTGCATGCAGTCCTATAAAATTTATTTGATAGTATTGCAGTAGTTTAATAATCCCTTTTGGAGTACATGGACGTATATCTGGATACCTTTGGCATAATTTACCTATGTTGCATGGATGAAAACCATCTACATCCTTATAAGGAGATATTGTTTTTAATATATGAAAGCTATTTAATTTGCTTGGTAGTGGTAACTGTACTAAAATACCATCTATTAAATTATTACGATTTAATTTTTTAATTAATGTAATTAACTTTAATTCAGATATGTTTTCTGCAAAATGATAAAAATATGAAGTTAATCCTATTTTTTGACATATTTTTTTTTTATTAGATACATAAATTCTAGAAGCTGGATTATTTCCAACTAAAATCATAGCTAAAGATGCCGGACGCATGCCTTGTAGAAAAAAATATTTTAAATTTTTGTGTATTTTATGGATAATTTTATTAGCAACGAGACTTCCATTGATTATTTTTGCTATCATTTTGTAATTAATATAATATTTAATATAGATAATTTAGAATAGATAGTATAAAAATTAAAGAAAAATTAAATTTTTTTTATTTAAAAATTTTTTAAAAATATAATTTTATAATATAGATTTAAAAGACTTTTTAATATAATATGAATTTGGCGCCCTTAGCTTAGCTGGATAGAGCAACGGCCTTCTAAGCCGTCGGTCACAGGTTCAATTCCTGTAGGGCGCAATTACTTTATGTGTTATAAAACTTTTTTAAAAATCAAGTATTAAATTAAAAAAAATTTGATTATTCAGTTTTTTAAAATTTTTTTATACGAAATAAGTAAAAATATATTATATTTTATAAAAATATATTCTTTATTGTAAATAAGCAATTAATGATATTATTTATTTAATACTCAACAAAGTTTGTAACAAATTTTGATTTTTTGAAGAACTAGATAAAATTATATTTCTCCAACCTAAGTGGTAAGCAGTAGAATATATTCTATGGCTTACAACCACTAATTTACACTGAATAATAAATAATGTTCGATAATGTATTGGAATAAGACCGTGAATTCTTATTAATATTGTGCAACTAGTTACTACTAATGTATTAATTTGAAAATATTTTATTATTTTTAATATCTGATTTTGCTCATATTGAATAAAATTACGATAGTAACATTCGCAACTTATTATATTTGCTTTATAAAGTTTTAAACAAACTTTTAATTTTTTTCTTCCATTATTTCCTTTTAAAATCAATACATTTTTTTTTTTCAAATTAAATTGAGATAATAATTCTATTAAATTTTCACTAGTATTGCCATATTTTGAATAATTTGCTTTGATCCCACTTATTTTAGTGAAATATTGCGCACTTGTATGACCGATGGCATAATAACGCACGTATTTTGGCCAATTTAATTTTTCCAAAATTATTTGTGAATTTGCATAATAAACAGCACGAGGAGAAACTATACATATCAGATCTTTATAAAATAAAGATGCTAATAATTTTTGTAGAATAATTAAATCTTTTCCTGGAGTAAAATATATTAGTGGTAAGTACCATGCTTTTTCCCCATAAGCTCTTAGCATTTTAACAAGATATTTGCCGTCCGGATATGGTCGTGTAATTAAAATGTTCATATTTATAAAGATTTTATTATTTTTTTAGCACCTTGATTAATTAATTTTTGTACTTGTTTATAACTAAGTTGTTTTGCTTCTGAAATATCAGATTGTCCTTCGCTGCGAATAATTGTAGATCCATTAACAGAACCTACTATAGTTTTTATCCATATTTGGCTTTTTTGTTTAATTTTTGCATATACTCCTATTGGTATACGGCATCCAATGGCTAATTTAGAAATAATTGTTTTTTCTGAATTAACGCATATTGCTGTTTCTTTATCATGTATTAAATTTACAAGATCTAATATTTTATGATCATTTAATCTATATTGTACCATAATTGCGCCCTGTCCCATGGCGGGAATCATGTTGGTAAGATTTAGAGGAGTATATAATTTTTTATTAATTTGCAATCTTTTTAAGGCAGCTACAGCAAGTATAATTGCATGAAAGTGACCCTGGAATAATTTATTTATTCTACTATGTATGTTACCTCTTAATGGATATACAATAAGATCTGGACGTAAAAGTAACAATTGAAATTTACGTCTTATGCTAGATGTTCCAATAATAGCTTTTCTTGGCAAAGAATAAATATTCTTATAATACTTACTAACTATTGCATCTCTTGGATCGCCTCGTTTGCAAATTGCTGCTATTCCTAATTTATTTGAAAGAGGTGAAGTGAAATCTTTCATCGAATGAACTGCAATGTCAGATTGATATTCTAATAAAGATTTTTCTAATTCATTAATAAATGAACTTTTGTTTTGTATTTGGTTTTGTGTATTTTTTTTAAAAATGTCACCTGATGTTAATAAAGGTAATAAACTTATGTTTAAATATGGATGGTAGTATAATAATTTTTTTTTTACATGATTTGCTTGCCAAATTGCAAGTGGACTAGTTCGGGTTGCTATTATCAAGCAGCTATTTTTCATATAAATTTAAATATTTTATTTAAATAGTTTCTTTGAAAGAAATTTTTCTTCATATATAGTAGACTTTATTGTTAAAATTTAAAACATTGATTTTAAGAGAGTTTTAGTATATTTGAAATAAAGGTGATATTATCAAAAATTAAATTATATATTTTAATATATTATTTAATTTTTTCTTTTTATTTATTGTATTAATAATTTTTAAATATTTAGGGCGCAATTATACTGCAATTTAATTGTAGAAATTATCGACTACGAAAAATTATTCTTCCTTTAGTGAGATCGTATGGGGTTAATTCTACTGTAACTTTATCTCCAGTCAAAATTCTAATATAATTTTTTCTCATTTTTCCTGATATGTGAGCTAAAATTATATGTTTGTTTTCTAATTCTACTTTAAACATAGTATTTGGTAAAGTATCTAATACAGTGCCTTGCATTTCAATGTTTTCTTCTTTTGTCATATTTTTATATATTTTTAATATTTGTTGTAATTTTATTTTATTACAATTTTCATAATTATGAAATGGTCGAACACAATTTAAATAAAATTATTGATTATAATATAAAAAACTTAATTAGATAATTTATAAAATTTTTTTAGCATAATTAAGATAAAAAAATTATAAGAAATTATTTTTTTTAAAAATTTTTACATTAAATATTTCTTTTTCGATAATTTTTTTTCTTCTTTCTGTTAATTCATTTTTAATTTTAAACCCAATAAATCCGTCTTGAATAATATTTTCTACTTTAATAGTACTAGCGAGTTTATATATTTTTTTTAACAACATTTCTGGTGCGTATAAATGATACTTAAAATTTCCTAAATTACATAAATGGGCTTTATTAATAGCAATTATTTCATTGATTCTATGAGGTTTTCTCCAAACATCAATATGATTTAAAAATAAAATTATTTTCTTTGGATTCATAAAAAAAATTTTTTTCAAAATGTTGTGGTAACATATAAATATTTTAGATAAAATCAAAATTTTTCGTGGAAGTTTTAATCTTGAAAACATACTGTTAAGAAGTATTGAGCTATGTTTCGTTTTATTTTTTTTTATATTATTTTTCAAATTATTTTGGTTTAATTTTCCAAAATTGTAACATAAAGTTGCAAATCTCACGGCAATATCATCTGATAAACATACAATGATAGACAAAGCTGATAGTGTTTTTTGCCCTAAATCTTTTCGTATAGGTGGTTTAACAGAATTTGAATTTTGAAATAGATACGAAATTTCTGGAAATATTTTATTTAATGCTCCACATTGAAGTAAAACTTTAAAGTATATTTGTGGATTGTAAGATAATAAAGCTTTTTTTGTTTCCAACCAAATTCTTTCTACAGATAAGTCTGATAATTCATGAATCATATCAGACATTTTTTTTAATGTTTCTGAAGCAATAAAAAAGTTTAAATGTGCTAAGTATGCTGCAAATCTGGCAACTCTCAATACCCTTAAAGGATCTTCTTGAAAAGCATTTGATATATGTCTTAAACAACGTAGCTTTAAGTCATTTAATCCTCCATAAGGATCAATTAAATTTCCTTTTTCATCTTTAGCAATTGCATTAACGGTTAAATCACGTCTTTTTAAATCTTGTTTTAAAGTAATTTTTGGAGAAGTTTGAAAAAAAAATCCTGTGTGACCGCTCCCATGTTTACATTCTGTACGGGCTAAAGCATGTTCTTCATAATTTTTAGGATGTAAAAAAACTGGAAAAGATTTACCTACTGGTAAGAATCCTAGATTTATCATTTCTTCTGGAGAAGATCCTACGACTACCCAGTCTTTTTCTTTAATTGGAATATTTAAAAGACTATCGCGTACTGCTCCGCCGACTAAGTATTTTTTCATACTTTTAAAAAAATTAAAGTTTTTATAAAATATTTAAATTTACTATGTCTATATATTTAGTTTGCATTGTTAATTATGTAAAAAGTTTACGAATTATTTATTTTTTTAAACATTTTAATAATTAATAAATAGCGTATAAGATGTTTTTAAATGTGAAAAAAAATTTTTTATTTTCAATATATTAAATTATTTAATTTTATATTGCAAACGATAATAATTTTACTATAAAAATAACACGATTCTATAATATATTTTTTTTAAAAAAATTTTATAATCAAAATTTGATTTTTTTTTAAACATTAAATTTTTATTTAAGAATGACACTATTAATGAAATATGTACAAATAATTATCATAGAAAATGATATTTTTTGATTTAAATAGTTAATTGTATTGAAAATTAATTAATTTCAGGGTATATTCTATTACTATAAATATAATATACTTAATATCTTATATCAAAGTTAAATAGTAATATGATAAAACATTTTAAAAATGCTTATTTATAGTGTTATTGATAACAATTTTTAAGTATAACATAATTTAAGTTACTTATTTCATCTCGATGGAGTTATATATAATGCATAACAAATTTTTATATAAATTTGGATCACCAAAAGAACGAGTTGAAAATGCATTAAATGCTTTAAAAAATGGACAAGGAATATTAGTTTTAGATGATGAAAATAGAGAAAATGAAGGTGACATGATTTTTGCTGCAGAAAATATGACTTTGGCACAAATGGCTTTAGCGATTCGCTTTGGAAGTGGTATTATTTGCATATGTTTAACTAAAGAAAAATGTAAAAAATTAAATCTGCCTATGATGGTGCAAAAAAATAACAGTAAATATCAAACTGCATTTACAGTTAGCATTGAATCAGCATTTGGAATTACTACTGGAGTATCTGCACATGATAGGCTAACTACTATTAAAACTGCTATTCAAGATAATGCTAAACCTACAGATTTAAATCGTCCAGGACACGTATTTCCTTTGCAAGCTAAATCTGGAGGAGTTTTATGTCGTGCAGGACATACCGAAGCTGCTATAGATTTAACAAAATTAGCTGGATTAAAACCTGCTGGAGTAATATGTGAAGTCATGAATGATGATGGATCTATGGCGCGCATGCCAGAAATATTAAAATTTTCTTATAAAAATAAAATGCCGGTTTTAATTATGCAAGATATTATTAATTACCGACTTGCATTAAAGCCATAAAATTGTTTTATTAATTAATTATTTTTAAATAAATAAGTAATTTTTTATTAAATTAAATGCATTTTATTTTAAAAAAAAATGTCTTAAATAATTGAAAATATTATCTATTATGTATTTTTAAAAAGTTATATAAGTTTTTCAAAAAATAACATGTATCATCCCAACTTATACAAGGATCTGTTAACGATATACCGTATTTAATTTTGTTTTTTGGTAGTTTCCATATTTGATTTCCAGAATTGATATGACTTTCTAACATTAATCCGATAATTGATCGATTATGTATAGATAAATATCTTAAAATTGATTCTGCAACTTGAATTTGTTTCTTTTCATTTTTTTCAGAATTTCCATGATTGCAATCAATCATAATTGCTTCAGGAAGAGAAAAATTTTGCATTTGTTTTTTGCAATCATAAATATTGTGTTGAAAATAATTAGGAAAATTTCCGCCTCTTAAAATAATATGACTATTTATATTTCCTGAACTATTTATAATACAAATATTTCCATCTTGATTAATTCCAACAAAATTATGTGCTTCAGAAGCAGTTAAAATTGCATGACATGCATTTTTTATGCTGCCGTCTAAGCTATTTTTGAAACCTATCGGATTCATCAAATAAGAAGCGATTTCTCTATGTATCTGAGAACTAACAGTACGTGCTCCAATTGCAGACCAGCTAATTAAATCATTAAAATAATAAGCAAATAATGGATTTAATATTTCTGTAGCAATTGGTTGTTTAATTTTAGTTAATTGAATATATAAATTTCGAACTTTTATTAATCCTAATGTTATATTGGATTTTCCATTTAAATTTGGATCATAAATAAATCCTTTCCATCCTAATGAAGTACGAGGTTTTTCGTAATAAACTCGCATAATAATATATAAATGATTGATAAATTTTATTGATAATTCTTTTAATCTAATTGCATAATCTATAGATGTATGTATATCGTGAATAGAACATGGCCCGCAAACTATCAAAAATCTTGGATCCTTATTATATATAATATCAGAAATAATTTTTCTAGATTTTAGAATAAATTTTTTTTCTTTTGCATTGATGGGATATTTTTCTTTTAATTTTTTAGGAGTGATAAATAATTTTGTTTCATGAAAATTTATATTTTTATTTTGCATTTAATTAAGAATATTTTTATAAAATATTTAAAAAAACAGTATTTTTATATTATATAAATAAATATAATTTTTACAATTTAATTTATTAAAATTAATACATTTAATATGTTTTTAATATAGTAAAATAAAATGTTTATAAATATGAATAATAACTATTTTTATTATAAAAATTTATTAGTATATTAAATATAATAATTTATATAAAAATATATTTCTTCATTATTTGGAAATTTAAATGGTAATTGAAAATAGCAAAAAAAAAGCATTAGATTTAGCTATGTATCAAATTGAGAAACAATTTGGACATGGTTCTATTATGCGTTTGGGTGAAGATAGATCCATGGATATAGAAACTATTTCTACAGGTTCTTTATCATTAGACATCGCATTAGGAGCCGGAGGTTTACCGATGGGACGCATTGTTGAAATTTATGGACCTGAATCTTCTGGAAAAACTACATTAACTTTAACAATTATTGCTGAAGCACAAAAAAAAGGAAAAATATGTGCTTTCATTGATGCAGAACACGCATTAGATCCAAATTATGCAAAATCATTAGGTGTAGATATTAATAATCTTTTATGTTCTCAACCAGATACAGGAGAACAAGCATTAGAAATTTGTGATGTTTTAACTAAATCAGGTGCAGTTGACTTAATTATAGTAGATTCTGTTGCAGCTTTAACTCCAAAAGCTGAAATAGATGGCGAAATAGGTGATTTACATATAGGTTTAGCAGCAAGAATGATGAGTCAAGCTATGCGTAAGCTTGCAAGAAATTTAAAAAATGCCAATACTTTATTAATTTTTATTAATCAAATTCGTTTAAAAATTGGAGTGATTTTTGGAAATCCAGAAGTTACAACAGGTGGTAACGCTCTTAAATTTTATGCTTCAATAAGATTAGATATTCGACGTATTGGTTCTATTAAAGATGGAGATCATGTCATAGGAAGTGATACACGCGTAAAGGTAGTAAAAAACAAAATTGCTGTGCCTTTCAAACAAGCAGAATTTCAAATTTTATATGGACGTGGAATTAATACTGAAGGAGAAATTTTAAATTTAGGCGTGACATATAATATAATTGAAAAATTAGGATCTTGGTATAGTTATAATAAAACAAAAATTGGCCAAGGAAAAAATAATGTATATAAATTTTTTAAATTGAATAAAAATATTTCAAAAGAAATAAAAAAAGCAATAAAAGAAAAAAGCATAAAAATAAATAATTAAAGCGTAATTAAAAAAAAGCGAACTAAAATGTGTAAAAAATGAAAAATACTCCTGAAATTCGTAAAATTTTTTTAAATTTTTTTTCTAAAAAAAATCATAAAATTCTTGATAGCAGTAGTTTAATCGCAGAGGATGATAAAACTTTATTATTTACTAACTCTGGAATGCATCAATTTAAAAATATTTTTCTCGGTTTAGAAAAAATACAACATCCATGTATTGCTACAGCACAACGTTGCATGCGAGCGGGTGGAAAACATAATGATTTAGATGTAGTTGGAAAAACTGGAATTCATCATACTTTTTTTGAAATGTTAGGTAATTTTAGTTTTGGTGCATATTCAAAAGTAGAAGCGATTCAATTTGCATGGGAACTACTTACTGACAAAAAGTGGTTTAATCTACCAAAAGAAAAATTGTTAGTAACAGTATATTATAAAGACATAATTTCTTATGATATTTGGATTAATAAAACAAACATTAATCCTAATCATGTTATATTTATCAAAGATAAAAACAACAAACCGTATCATTCAGATAATTTTTGGACTATGGGAGATTTTGGGCCTTGCGGTCCATGTTCAGAAATTTTTTATTGTTTTAACAAAATTTATACAGTAAACGATACATTTTTAAAAAATCATTGTATTGAAATCTGGAATTTAGTATTTATGCAATTTAACTTGCAAGTTAACGGAGAATTATCGAAATTGCCTAAATTTGCTATTGATACAGGAATGGGATTAGAACGCATTTCTTCTGTATTGCAAAAAGTAAATTCCAACTATGATATAGATTTATTTCAAAAAATTATTAAATCAATCTTTACAATTATTAAAATTAAGAATTTAGATTTAATATCTTACAGGATTATTGCAGATCATATTCGTGCTACTGTATTTTTAATTTATGATAATGTTTTGCCATCAAATTCCGGTAGAGGATACGTGTTAAGAAAAATTATGCGTCGCGCTATTTTACATGGAAATATGAATTTAAAAGAAAATTATTTTTTTTATAAACTTGTTATTCCAGTAATACAAATTATGTCTTACATAGATATAAAATTGAAAGAGAAACAAAATTATATTAAAAAAATTGTCAAATCAGAAGAAAAGCTTTTTTTATGTTCTGTAAAAACAGGTATGCAATTTCTTAATCAAGAGCTTATTAAAATTCAAAATAATACTTTATCAGGAAAAATTATTTTTAAAATATATGATACTTATGGAATTCCTTTAAATTTAATACAAGATATTTGTCGAAAAAAAAATATTTTTTTTGATCAATCCGGATTTAGCATTGCTATGCAGATACAAAAAAATAGATCACAAAAAAGTAGTTATTTTAAAAATATTAAACATTACATATCAAATAATAATGAAACTGTTTTTTGTGGTTATTCTGATATAATTTGTACGACAAAAATTATCGCAATATATAATGAAAAAACATGCATAAAACAAATACAAGCTGATCAAGAAGGGATAATTATTTTAGATAAAACTCCATTTTACGCTGAATCTGGAGGACAAATTGGAGATTCTGGATTGTTGAAATCTTCTAATGGTACATTTAACGTAATAGATACAAAAAAAAATGGAAATGTCTTTATACATATTGGAAAAATGATATATGGTAAATTTGATATTGGAGACATAGTTGCTGCATCAATTGATCAAGAAAAAAGATTATCTATTACTTTAAATCATTCTGCCATACATTTACTACATACTACTTTACATCGTATTTTAGGCAATACTGCTATGCAAAGAGGATCTTTAGTTAAAGAAAATTATTTAAGTTTAGATTTTACCTACTACGAAAAAATGAACACAGAAAAAATACATAATATTGAAGATATGGTAAACGTACAAATTCGTAAAAATTTAACAATTCGTATAAATCACATGTCATTAAATGATGCATTAAAAATAGGCGCAATTGCTTTATTTAAAAAAAATTATTGTTCTCAGGTACGTGTCATAAAAATAGGTAATTTTTCAAATGAATTATGCGGAGGCACTCATGTTCAAAAAACAGGTGAAATTGGCTGTTTTATCATTGTTTCTGAAAAAAAAATTGCTTCAGGAGTACATCGTATTAAAGCTGTAACAGGAAAATATGCTATACAGTTTTTACAAAAAAAATTTGATCTTTTGAACTCAATTCAAGAATTAATGCAAAGTGATGCTTCAAATTTATTTGAAAAAATCAAACAAATGCAAAATAATCTGAAATCTCAAAGAAAAAAAATTTTTGAGTTTAATAATATAAAAATTAAAAATTGTATACTTGATATTCGTAAAAATATTAAAGTTGTTAACGAAACAAAAATTATTATTGATTTTATCAAAATTTCTTTGGATGCATCTATGTTGCGTTTAATTTTGAATAAATTGAAAGAAAATTTGAAAAATAGTATTATTGTTTTAGCTATTATAAATAAAAATCAAGTAAAAATCGCAGTAAGTGTCGCTAAAGAAACATCTAGAAATATACAAGCAAGTGATATTATAGATTATTTTAAAAAATTCAATACTATAAAAGGCGGCGGAAACGCATATTTTGCTGAAGCAAGCGGAATTTTAAATCCAATAGATTTACAATCTACATTTAAAAAAATATTTGTGATATTATCAAAAAAACTTTAGTATTTAATAGATAAAACATAATTTATTATTAATTTCAATGGTGAGGTGGCCGAGAGGTTGAAGGCGCTCCCCTGCTAAGGGAGTATATAATAAAACTATATCGAGGGTTCGAATCCCTCTCTCACCGATTTTTTGCATCCGTAGCTCAGTTGGATAGAGCACTCGGCTACGAACCGAGAGGTCAGGGGTTCAAATCCTCTCGGATGCATTATAAAATTAGTGTTATAGTTTGAATTATAAAAATTCATTTACACATATTGCTAAATTTTTAAAAAATTTTATTTCTTAAAAATTCATGATTATACATATTAAAAATAAATCATATAAAATTAAATAATTTATGTCATATCATATAAATCATAAAATTTTTCAAATTTAATTTAATAAAATTATTTTATATATTAATTAATAACAAAATTAAAATATATTAACATAATCAAACTAATTAGTGATATTAATATATATACAGTTAATTTTTAAATTTTTAAGAGATATAACTATGAATCATATTCCAATGACTTTAAATGGAGCAAAAAAATTACGCGAAGAATTAAAATATTTAAAACAAATACGACGTCCAGAGATAATTAAAGCTATTGCAGAAGCGCGACAATATGGAGATTTAAAAGAAAATGCAGAATATCATTCAGCAAAAGAGCAACAATATTTTTGTGAAGGAAGAATTCAAGAAATTGAAGCTAAATTAATTAATTCAAATATCATTGATATTAAAAAAATTCCCGTACAAGATCGTGTAGTTTTCGGAGTAACTATCAGTATAAAAAACTTGCATACTTCTGAAAAAAAAACGTATAAAATAGTCGGCGATGATGAAGCTGATTTTAAATATAACTTAATTTCTGTAAATTCACCTTTAGCACGTAGTTTAATTGGAAAAAAAACTCTAGATATCGTGGATGTATATACTCCTCGAGGAATAACAACGTACAAAATATTGGATATAAAATATTTATAAGTTAGCCTTTTAATTATTTTATGATAATGATAAAATTAAAATAAATTAAATCGTTTTATTATAGTAAGATAACTTTTCAATAAACTTAATTTATTTTTTTTAAATAGGAAATATACAGTATGTATTATACGTGTTCTAATACATGGTTATCACGACATTTTTCAGATAAATTTGTTAAAGAATCTAAGCGTTTTGGATATAGATCTCGTGCTTGGTTTAAGTTAGACGAAATGCAAAAAGCAAATAATATAATTACCTCTGGCATGACCGTTTTAGATCTAGGATCTTCTCCCGGAGGATGGTCCCAATACGCGTCTCAAAAAGTTAACAATTTGGGTCATGTAATTTCTTGCGATATTAAACCTATGCTTGAAGTATCAAAAGTATCATTTATTTTAGGTGACGCATTTAAAAAAGATGTTTTAAAAAAAATTTGCAAAATAAAAAATAAAGTAGATGTCATTTTATGCGATATTGCTCCTAACATTACCGGAATAACAGAGATTGATCATCCAAAATGTATAAGCATAAATTATAAGGCGCTAAATTTATGCAAGTATATATTACTAAAAAATGGAAAATTTATTATTAAAAGTTTTAATGGATCAGAATTTAAAAGATATTATACAGCAATAAAAAAATTATTCAAAAAAACAAAAATTTTTAAACCAGTTGCTTCTCGATTAAATTCTCAGGAAATATATATTATAGCAATTGGTTATAAAGTATAATATTTTTTAAATATCATTAAATAAATTAAATGAGGTTACTTTCTTGAGCGACATGGCTAAAAACTTAATTCTTTGGCTAATTATCGCAGTTGTTTTAATGTCTGTTTTTCAAAGTTTCGGGCCAAGTGATTCTAATAGACGTAAAGTAGATTATTCAACTTTTATGCTAGAATTAAATCAAGAGCAAATTAAAGAAACTCGTATCAATGGTCGAGAAGTTGTGGTTTTTAAAAAAGATGGTAGTAGATATACAACTTATATTCCAATTAATGATTCTAAATTATTAGATATTCTCTTATCAAAAAATGTAAAAATAATCGGAGAACCCCCAGAAGAACCAAGTTTACTAACTTCTATTTTTATTTCCTGGTTTCCTATGTTGTTATTAATCGGAGTATGGATATTTTTTATGCGTCAAATGCAAGGAGGCGGTGGAAAAGGAGCAATGTCTTTTGGAAAAAGCAAAGCGCGCATGTTAACAGAAGATCAAATTAAAACAACATTTCTAGATGTTGCTGGTTGTGATGAAGCAAAAGAAGAAGTAAGCGAATTAGTGGATTATTTAAAAGAACCAAAACGATTTCAAAAATTAGGTGGCAAAATTCCTAAAGGTATACTTATGATCGGTCCTCCTGGAACAGGTAAAACATTGTTAGCCAAAGCTATTGCAGGAGAAGCTAAAGTACCATTTTTCACAATTTCAGGATCTGATTTTGTAGAAATGTTTGTAGGAGTTGGCGCTTCTAGAGTAAGAGATATGTTTGAACAAGCCAAGAAAACTGCACCATGTATTATATTTATTGATGAAATTGATGCAGTAGGACGTCAAAGAGGTGCCGGATTAGGAGGAGGACATGACGAACGTGAGCAAACATTAAATCAAATGTTAGTAGAAATGGATGGTTTTGAAGGAAATGAAAGCATTATCGTAATTGCTGCTACTAACAGACCAGATGTTTTAGATCCAGCATTATTAAGACCAGGAAGATTCGACAGACAAGTTATCGTAGGATTACCCGATGTACGCGGAAGAGAGCAAATATTAAAAGTACATATGAAACAGGTTCCTGTTGCTTCTGATGTAGATTCTGCAATTATTGCACGCGGTACTCCTGGATTTTCGGGAGCAGATTTGGCAAATTTAGTAAATGAAGCAGCTTTATTTGCAGCAAGAAAAAATAATATACATGTATCAATGACAGAATTTGAAAAAGCAAAAGATAAAATTATGATGGGCACTGAAAGAAGATCCATGGTAATGACAGAAATACAGAAAGAAGCTACTGCATATCACGAAGCAGGACATGCGATTGTTGGTCGTCTAGTACCAGCACATGATCCAGTACATAAAGTCACTATTATTCCTAGAGGACGCGCTCTAGGAATTACTTTCTTTCTACCTAAAGGCGATATAATTAGTACTAGTAGACAAAAATTAGAAAGTCAAATTTCTACTTTATATGGCGGGAGACTTGCAGAAGAAATTATTTATGGAATTTCTCAAGTTTCTACTGGAGCATCTAATGATATTAAAGTAGCCACATCTATTGCACGCAATATGATTACACAGTGGGGTTTTTCTGATAAACTTGGTCCATTGCTATATGCAGAAGAAGAAGGAGAAATATTTCTAGGTCGATCAGTTGTAAAATCTAAACATATTTCTGATAAAACAGCGTGTATTATTGATCAAGAAATTAGAGCTTTGATTGAGAAAAATTACTTAAGAGCTCGTAAATTAATTCTAGAAAATATTGATATTTTACATGCTATGAAAGACGCTTTAATGCAATATGAAACTATCCACGCTTATCAAATTGATGATTTAATGAATCGAAAACCAGTGCGTCCACCATCTGATTGTACTGAAACAAAAACAAAAACTCATAGTGCAACAAATCGATTAGCAAATCAAAATCAAGCAAACATTATCAATAAAAGTGTTTTCAATCAAATTCAATAAAATTAACATCATTAAAGCTTATGCTTACAAAACTAAAGAATATATTATCAAAACCGTGCATCATGGGAATTTTAAATGTCACACCGGATTCGTTTTCTGATGGTGGACAGTTTACTTGCATAAACAAAGCGATTAATCACGTTCGTTTTATGATAGACTCGGGTGCTAAAATTATCGATGTTGGAGGAGAATCTAGTCGTCCAGGAGCAAAAAGGGTTAGCGAACTTGAAGAATCAGAACGAGTTATTCCAATAATAGAATATATTTTAAAAAAATTTAATGTGTTTGTTTCAGTAAATACATCGCATTTTTCTATTATGCAAGAATGTATAAAACTTGGTGTACATATAATAAATGATATTAGATCATTTTCTGAATGCAATTCGTTACATGATATTATTGATAGCGATGTTATGCTGTGCTTGATGCACATGAAAGGAAATCCAGAAAATATGCAAAAATTTCCACAGTATAAATGTATAAAATCAGAAATAAAAGAATTTTTTACAAAAAAAATTTCTTTTTTTATTAATCAAGGAATAAAAAAAAATCGTATAATCATTGACCCCGGTTTTGGTTTCGGAAAAAATATGGAACATAATTATCATTTATTAGCAAATCTAAAAATTTTTTTAGAATTTCAAGTTCCTATACTTGTAGGATTTTCAAGAAAAGTAATGACAGATATAAACAAAAAATATTTGCCAAATAAACGAATTATCGGAAGTATTGTATGTGCAATTCTTGCATGTATTGAAGGTGCATCTATTATTAGAGTACACGATGTCCAAGAAACTGTTGATGCACTAAGTATTTTCAATGCATTTATTTCAGAAAAAAATTTATTGCATGGTACATCGTAAATATTTTGGCACAGATGGAATACGAGGTAAATTTGGAAATAATCCAATTACTGCAGAATTTTTTATTCAGTTAGGAATAGCTGCAGGCAATGTGTTGTGTAAGCATTCCACTTCTTGTATAGTCGTAATTGGAAACGATACCAGAGAATCTGGACCGATATTAAAATCCGCATTAGCGGCAGGTCTTTCATGCTCAGGTATTTCATCACTTTTAATTGGAACTATACCAACTCCAGGTGTTTCTTATCTGACGAAATTTTTTCAAGCAGAAGCGGGGATTTCTATTTCTGCTTCGCACAATCCATTTAATGATAATGGAGTAAAATTTTTTTCTAGATCTGGAAAAAAATTATCTAAAATTGTAGAAAATAAAATTGAAAAAGAATTATTAAAATTATCATGTAATCAAAATAATTTATTATGTAAACAAAAATATCAGCAAACAAATGGAATTCAGCAGTACTTAAAATTCTGCGAATCTACTATTCCAAATAATTTAAATTTAACAGGATTAAATATTGTTGTAGATTGCGCTCATGGTGCCACATATCAAATTGCACCAAATTTATTAAGAAAATTAGGCGCCAATGTTATTGCTATCAGTTGTAAACCAAATGGGATTAATATTAATCATGAATGTGGTACAACGAATATTTTCCCATTAAGATATAGAGTATTAAAAGAAAAAGCAGATTTAGGTATTGCTTATGATGGAGACGGAGATCGTTTGATTATGATAGATCATCTCGGTAACATCGTAGATGGAGATCAAATTTTATATATTCTTGTGCGAGATAAAATAAAAAATAAAAAATTTCACGGAGGAGTAGTTGGTACATTAATGAGCAATATGGGTTTAGAAATTGCTTTAAAACGTTTAGGAGTGCCATTTTTAAGATCGCATATCGGAGATAGATATATTTTAAAAACGTTAGAAGAAAACGGATGGACGATAGGTGCCGAAAATTCTGGACATATAATTTTGTTGGAGCATTCTTCTGCTGGAGATGCAATTGTAGCAGGGTTGCAAATACTTTCTATTATTGTACATAATAAAACTACATTAAAAAATCTTTGCAAAGGAATTCAATTATTACCTCAAATTTTAATTAATGTACAATTAAACAAACAATCTAATCCATTAAAATCTCATGCTGTAAAACGTGTTAGTGCAGTAGCAAGAGAAACTTTAGCAGGTAATGGACGTATTTTATTAAGAAAATCTGGTACAGAACCTTTAGTTAGAATCATGGTGGAAGGCACAGAAGCTACTAAGGTAATTAAGCTAGCATATCATATTGCAACAATTGTAAAATCGGAGAGATAAATTTGATTTTTAAATTTTATGTTAATTTATATTTTTATAAAGGTAAAATATGCATATTTTTATATTAATTATTTTTTTATTAATTTCTATTGGATTAGTTTTTTTGATTATTATTCAAGATAGTAAATCTTACGATTTACATTCTACATATAATCCATTTTCTAGTAGTATTTTTGGTCAATCAACTTCTACAAATAAAATTACAAAAATAACAGCTTTTTTAGCAGCATTATTTTTCATTTTTAGTTTAATATTAGGTAGTTTAAACAGTCACATATCTCATCATGATAATAAATGGGAGCGTTTACTAACTGATTCAGATAAACAATTAAAATAAGCTCATTATTTACAAAACTTTTAAATGAATAAAAAAATATTGAAATATTTCTTGCCGAGATGGTGAAACCGGTAGACACGTTACTTCGAGGGAGTAATGCCTATAGGCATGCGGGTTCAAATCCCGCTCTCGGCATGATTTTAGCTAAAATCATCTTGATTTTTTATAAGTTTTAATTTATATTTACTAATGCGGGGTGGAGCAGCATGGTAGCTCGTCGGGCTCATAACCCGAAGGTCGTTGGTTCAAATCCAACTCCCGCAACCAACAAATAAACGTTAAAAAACTTAATCAAATTTTACTTTTGCCACTAGATCAGTCTTATTTTTTAAATTGAAAATATACATTTTTTGAATGATACAATCAGAAATTCAATAATTTATTCTTTTTTACTTAAAATTAACGATGTTTAATTTTTCAGAAAATATGCTTTAAAGATTTAAATAATTAATAGGCGATTTAAATGAATAAAGAAATTTTAGCTGTCGTTGAAGCTGTGTCTAATGAAAAAGAACTGCCAAGAGAAAAAATTTTTGAAGCGTTAGAAATCGCATTAGCAGCTGCTACAAAAAAAAAATATGATCAAGATATCGACGTAAGAGTTAGTGTTGATAGAAAATCAGGTAAATTTGAAACATTTCGTAGATGGATGATTGTAGACGAAGTTACACAACCTACACGAGAAATAACGTTAGAAGCTGCAAAAATTGATAATCCCACAGCAAAAAAATTTGAATACATTGAAGATAAAGTAAAATCAATTTTTTTTGATAGAATTACTACACAAACTGCAAAACAAGTAATTGTTCAAAAAGTTCGTGAAGCAGAACGAGCAATGATAGTCAATAAATTTCGTGCACACGAAGGCGAAATAATTACTGGAATAGTAAAAAAACTAAATCGAGATAGCATCGGGTTAGATCTTGGTAGTCATGCAGAAGCAATAATTAGTCGAGAAGAAATGTTACCACGAGAACATTTTAGATTAGGAGATCGAGTAAAAGGAGTACTATATTTAATTAAACCTGAATCTAGAGGAGCACAACTTTTTATAAGTAGAACTAAAAAAGAAATGTTAATAGAATTATTCAGGATAGAAGTTCCAGAAATTGGAGAAGAAATTATTAATGTTAAAGCTGCAGCAAGAGATCCAGGATTAAGATCTAAAATAGCAGTTTATACTAATGATAAACGTATTGATCCTATTGGTGCGTGCGTTGGAATGCGTGGAGCTAGAGTACAAGCAGTATCTAGAGAATTAGGCGGAGAACGAATAGATATAATTTTATGGGATAATAATCCGGCGCAGTTCGTTATTAACGCAATGGCTCCAGCCGAAGTAACTTCAATAATAGTAGACGAAGACAATCGTACAATGGATATTGCTGTTAAAAGTGAAAACTTAGCTCAAGCTATCGGTAAAAATGGCCAAAATGTACGTCTTGCTTCTCAGTTAAGTGGCTGGGACCTAAATGTTATGACATCAGAAGATTTAAAAGAAAAACATCAGGTAGAAGAAGAAAAAACGATCAATTCATTTATTAAACATTTAAAAATTACATCAGAATTAGCAACTTCTTTAGTTCAAGAAGGATTTTCTATATTAGAAGAAATCGCTTATGTACCAATTAACGAATTATTATCTATAAAATCTTTAAACGAAGATACTGCACAGAGTTTAAAAGAAAAAGCTCAATCTATACTTACCAAATTAGCTTTAAAAAAAGAAGAAAAAAATTTAGTTGCTCTAGATAAAGATTTGATCCAATTATCTGGAGTAAATTCTGAAATTGCTTATCAATTTGCAGAAAGAGGTATATTGACACTGGAAGATTTAGCCGAGCAAGGAATAGATGACATATCAGATATTCAAGAGTTAACTAATAAACAAGCCGGAGAACTAATTATGGCCGCAAGAAATATATGTTGGTTTAACAGCAATACATAGTATTTGAAAAACGAGAAAAGCATTATGATAAATGTTACTATAAATTCTTTTGCTGAAAAAATGCAAATACCCGTTAAACGATTAATACAAAAATTTGCCGATGCTGGCATTAAGAAAACTCCTTTAGACACAATTAGCAAAGAAGAAAAAAAAATATTATTAGCTTATATTAATAGAAAAAGTAATATTTTTAAAAACAAACTAAGTTTGAAAAAAAAAATACATAGCACATTAAATATTTCCAGAATAGGAGAACCAAATAAATTAATTCATGTAGAAATAAGAAAAAAAAAATATTTGAAATGCGATATATCTTTAATTACAAAAAACAAACAAAATAAATTAAATAATTTAAAGTCTTCAGAAAGTTTATGTATTTCTGATATCGAATCTAAACAAAAAATAAAAAATGTGTGTTTAGATCAAAAAAAAATGTCTGTAAAAATAAATCAAAATAAAAATGAAAAATCAGTTCATTGCTCAGCAAAACATATTCCTAAAAAGGAACAATCTTATTCGGATAATTTTAATATTAATAAATCTCAAAAATCAGAAATCTTAGAACTTAAAAAAGAAAAAAATATAAATATTAAGACAGATTATAATATTTGCATCGAAGAAACATTGCAAAAGAAAATAAATAAAAAAAATTCATTAAAAAACAAAAATATTAAAAAAGAAAAAAATAGATATGCAGATAATTTTCATTTGATTCAAGAAGATCACGAAAAATATATTAAAAGAAAACAAAATAATCGTTTATATGTAGTCAATTCTATAGAAAAAACAAAATCTATAGAAAAAAAAATTTGCAATAAAACAACTCTCAGTACTCTTTCCCATAGTTTTAATAAACCAACTAAAAAATTTTTACGTAATATTACTATAGGAAAAAAAATTTCTATATCAGAATTAGCAAGTAAAATGGCAATTAAAAGCTCACAAATAATTAAAAATATGATAAAGCTCGGCGTCTTTAATTCTATTAATGACAATATAGAACAAGATGTTGCACAATTAATTGCCGAAGATATGGGGCATAGAGTAAAGTTAATTCGCGAAAATGCTTTAGAAGAATCTCTTATGCTACTCAACAACGGAAATGACACCCCTAAAATTTTACCTAGAGCACCAATTGTAACTGTAATGGGACATGTTGATCACGGAAAAACATCTTTATTAGATTATATTCGTACCAGTACAGTTTCTTTAAAAGAAGCTGGAGGTATCACGCAACATATTGGTGCATATTTAGTTAAAACAAAAAATGGTAATATCACTTTTCTCGATACTCCAGGGCATGCTGCATTTACTGCGATGCGTGCTCGAGGAGCTAAAATTACAGACATTGTAATTTTAGTAGTAGCTGCAGATGATAGTGTTATGCCACAAACAATAGAAGCAATTCAACACGCAAAAAACGCTCAAGTACCAATAATAATCGCAATTAACAAAATTGATAAAAATACAGCGGACCCTTTAAAAGTCAAAAAAGAACTGATACAACACGGAATTGTTCCAGAAGAATATGGCGGAGAAAATCAATGCGTTTTAGTATCTGCAAAAACAGGAAAAGGAATAGATTTATTGTTAGAAGCGATACTTTTACAAGCAGAAATTTTAGAATTAAAAGCCGATCATTCTGGAACTGCACACGGAGTAGTTATTGAATCAAGATTAGATAAAGGTAAAGGACCGATAGCGACTATTTTAATTAATTCAGGTAAATTAAATCGAGGGGATACAATTTTATGCGGTTGTGAATATGGACGTATAAGAGCAATCAAGGATTCATATGGGAAAAGTATTAGTTCCGTCGGACCATCAATACCAGTCGAAATATTAGGATTATCTGGAGTTCCTATAGCAGGAGATACTACTACAGTATTAAAAAATGAAAAAAAAGCACGAGAAATTGCAATATATAGGCAAAATAAATTGAGAGAAAATAAATTAAAAAATAATAAAATAAAACATACACAAAATTCATTTTTTAACTCAAAATTAACAGATAAAAAAATTTATAATATTATTCTTAAATCCGATGTACAAGGCACTTTACAAGCTATTTCAGATTCTTTGAAAAATTTATCTAGTGATAAAATAAAAGTTAAAATTATAGGCGCAGGAGTAGGTTCAATCACAGAAACAGATGTTACTTTGTCTAAAGCTTCTAATGCAATTTTAATAGGATTTAATGTACGAGTAGATATTTTAGCAACGAAAATAATTGAATCAGAAAATTTGAACATTAAATTATTTTCTATAATTTATGAATTAATTAACTATGTAAAAAACAAAATTAATTTAGAAAATTCTATAAAATCTTGTAAAAAAGTAAATAGTATATTAGAAGTAAAACATATATTTCAATTACCGAAATATGGCACAATTGCAGGATGCATAGTTAAAGAAGGCATAATTAAAAAGAATCACAAAGTAAAAATATTAAGAAATAATATTTTAATATATCAAAGTAAAATTTGTTCTCTACGCAGATTTAAGGAAGATGTGAATGAAGTAAAAACTGGTATAGAATGTGGAATTGGAGTAAAAAATTTTAATGAATTTAATCTTCTAGATGTTATCGAATCCATAGAAGAGTAAAATTGTATTGATTAAATAATTTTATAATTAATAATTTATATATGTTAGAGAAAAAAAATACTAGAAAGCATCGAATTTCTAAAGAAATTCAAAGAAAAATTGCAATTATTATACATCAAAAAATTAATGATCCCAGACTAGGAATGTCAACTATATCTGGAGTAGAATTATCTCGAGATTTTTCGCATGCAAAAATTTTTGTAACATTTTTAAACAAAAATACACAAAAAAAAATTAATACAAATATATTTATATTAAACAACTCTGCTCAATTTATTAGAAAAATACTTCATAAAAGTATAAAATTAAGGAATGTTCCCAAATTAACTTTTATTTATGATAATTCTTTGATTCAAGGGGAACGTATTGATAAATTAGTAAGATCAATATATTAAATTTATATAGCTTAAATATGTTGCATAATAAAATATATAAAAATAAGGAAAAAACAAAAAATATAAACGGAATGCTATTATTAGATAAACCTACAGGATATTCTTCAAATTATATTTTACAAAAAGTAAAAATTCTATTACAAGCAAAAAAAGCTGGTTATGTAGGAACTTTAGATCCTTTAGCATCCGGGATGCTACCAATTTTATTTGGAATCACTACTAAATTTTCTCAATATCTATTAAATACTAATAAAAAATATTACGTAGTAGCAAAATTAGGCGAACGAACAGATACTTTAGATGCATACGGAAAATTAATATCTATACGTCCAATAAAAATTAAAAAATCTCATATTTATCAGATTATTTCTGAATTAAAAGGCGAAACTTATCAAGTGCCGCCTATGTTTTCTGCATTAAAATACAACGGAATACCACTATATAAATATGCTAGAAAAAATATTTTTTTGCCAAGAAAAAAACGCAAAATTCATATTTATAACATAAAACTAATTAAATTTTCAAAAAAATATTTTTCTTTAAATATTACGTGCTCTAAAGGCACATATATTAGACAAATTGTAGACGATATAGGCGAAAAACTATTTTGTGGAGCACACGTAGTGAAATTAAGAAGAACTCAAATTTCTCATTATCAAGAAAAAAATATGATTGATATAAATAAATTAAATTATTATCAAACACAAAATCATCATTATTTTTATAAATACTTATTTCCTACAGAAACAATAATTTTTGATATTCCAAAAATTGTGGTTACGAATTCAGATTTTATACAAATATTTCAAGGAAAAAAAATAAATATCTTAAACAAAGAAAGCGGATCCTATCAAATAGTATTAGAAAATACTAAAAAATTCCTTGGAATTATTAAAATAGATAAATTTGGAAATATTATTTCAAGAGAACTAATAAAAGAATAAAATAAATTTTCTTGCGATTCGATGAAACTAAGAGTAAACTTAAAATTGAATAATTTTTTACAGTTTGAAATTAAAAATATTTCAAAAAATTAGGATTGAAAATGCTTCAAAAAGTTAAAAAAGAAGAAAACATAATTTCTTCTTTTACAAAAGAGAATGAAAATAATCATTTTAATACTAAAAATCAAATTATAAATTTGACTAAAAAAATTAATGAATTACAGCAACATTTTATAAAAAATAAAAAAGATCGTCATAGTCGTCGTGGATTGCTAAAAAAAGTATCAAGACGCAGAAAACTACTAAATTACTTAAAAAGTAAAAGTATAAAAATTTATTCTAATTTAATAAGAGATCTAAAATTAAGAAATTAGTTTAATTTTTTGATTAAAACATTCAAATTAAATGCATAATCTAATATACTTAAATTAAATTAAACTAAAATAAACTCTAATAAGAAAAAAAGGAATTTTTAATTTGTTAAATTCTGTCATTCAAAAGTTTCAATATGGAAAACATATTATTACTATTGAAACAGGCACAATAGCACGTCAAGCGACATCTGCTGTAATAATTAATATGGATGATACTACAGTTTTAATTTCTGTAGTAAGCGATACAAAAGAACGAATGTCAGGTACACAGCAGAATTTTTTTCCATTGAAAATTAATTATCAAGAAAGAGCATACGCCGCAGGACGCTTTCCAGGTGGATTTTTTAGGCGTGAAGGACGTCCAAACGAAAATGAAATATTAGTATCAAGATTAATTGACAGACCTATACGTCCTTTATTCCCAAAAAATTTTTTTCATGACGTTCAAATAATAGCCACGGTTTTATCGGTCAATCCAGAAATAAATCCAGATATTGCATCAATGATCGGTGTTTCTGCAGCACTAAGCTTATCCGGGTTACCTTTTAAAGGCCCTCTAGGAGCAGCTAGGATAGGATACATAAATGAAGAATATATTTTAAATCCTACTACTACTGAACTAATGAATAGTAAGTTAAATATGGTAATTTCTGGAACTTCCAATGCAATTTTAATGGTAGAATCAGAATCAAAGATATTGACAGAAGACCAAATCCTGCAAGCCATGTTATATGGACATAAAAAACAACAAATCATAATAAAAAATATTAATGAATTAGTAAAAAAAGTTTCATGTTCTAAGTGCGAATGGGATAAACTAAAAAATATAGATCTCGAACTACAAGAGTATATTAGTAATAACTTTCGTAAAGAATTAAAAGAAGCATATTTAATTTCTGAAAAGAAAAAAAGATCTGAAAAAATCGCAGATATTAAAAATAAAATTTTTAACAATTTAATAGAAAATAACAACAACGCTAATATAGAACAAGTAGAATTTGTAATTAAAAACATAGAACGTGAAATTGTTCGAAATAGAATTTTATCCGGAAAACCACGTATCGATGGACGTAAAAATAACGTAATTAGAGATTTAAATATTCAGATAGGCATTTTAAAAAGAACTCACGGATCTGCCATTTTTACGCGAGGAGAAACACAATCACTATCTATAGTAACATTAGGTACTGAAAGAGATGCTCAAAATATAGATGAATTAATAGGAGATCGAACAGATAGGTTTTTGTTTCATTATAATTTTCCTCCATATTGCGTAGGAGAAATTGGAATAATTGGTTCCCCAAAGCGCCGAGAAATAGGTCACGGAAAATTAGCCAAACGTAGCTTAATGGCTGTAATGCCAAATTCAAGTGCTTTTCCCTATACCGTACGGATAGTATCAGAAATTACAGAATCTAATGGATCTTCATCTATGGCATCGGTATGTGCAGCGTCTCTAGCATTAATGGATGCAGGAGTACCCATTAAAAGTTCTATTGCAGGAATTGCAATGGGATTAATTAAAGAAAAAAATGAATTTGTTATTTTATCAGATATTTTAGGCGATGAAGATTTTTTAGGGGATATGGATTTTAAAGTAGCTGGCAATACAGAAGGAATTACAGCATTACAAATGGATATTAAAATAGAAGAAATAACTTCAGAAATATTAAAAGAAGCTTTGTATCGAGCTAGAGAAGCAAGAATACATATTCTACATGCTATGAATAAATGCATTAAAGAACCTAAAAATGAAATTTCTGTTTTTGCACCAAGAATCTATAAAATTAACATTAATCCCGAAAAAATCAAAAATGTTATCGGAAAAGGCGGTTCAGTAATTCGAATGTTAACAGAAAAAACTCAATCTGCGATTGAAATAGAAGATGATGGCACAGTAAAAGTAATTTCAAATAATGCAGAAAACGCTCAAAAAGCCTTAAAAGAAATACAGAACATTACCGACGAAACTAAGATACATCAAACTTATCTTGCAAAAATTACGCGTATCGTTAATTTTGGTGCTTTTGCAAGCTTAAGCAATGGAAAAGAAGGATTGATTCACATTTCACAAATTTCGCATCATAAAATCAACGATATTTCAAAGCATCTAAAATTAGGCCAAAAAGTTTCTGTAAAAGTAGTAGAAATAGATAGATACGGCAGAATACGTTTAACAATGAAAATATAAATTTTAAAAAAAATAAAATTTAAATTTATCGCTACTAATTTTCACAAAAATATTTAAAAATTAAACATCTGTATCGCATTAAAACTATTAAAATATTTAATCGAGAGAGGTCACATTAACGCATGTATAAAAAACAAATTTCTTTTTCTGAGCTTGGATTAAATAATGAAATTTTAAAATCGTTACATGATCTCGGTTATATACGTCCTTCTCCTATTCAGGAAGCTTGCATACCGCATCTTTTAAAAGGACACGATGTGTTAGGAGTTGCACAAACTGGTAGTGGAAAAACAGCTGCTTTTTTTTTACCTTTATTAAATAACATTAGATCACAATATAATTTTCCACAAATACTAATTCTTACTCCTACAAGAGAATTGGCATTACAAATAAAATTTGCATGTTCTAATTTATCAAAACATACAAAAAATATTTATATTATTGCATTATATGGAGGTCAAAGTTATGAAACTCAATTAAAAAAAATAAAAAAATTACCTCAAATTATTGTTGGAACACCCGGTCGAATTTTAGACTTATTAAATAAAAAATATTTAAATTTATCTAAAATTACTAGTTGTATTTTAGATGAAGCTGATGAAATGTTAAGAATGGGATTTATTGAAGATGTAGAAAATATACTATCGAAAACTTCAAAACAACATCAAACTGTGCTTTTTTCAGCAACTATGCCACAAGCAATTAACAAAATAGCACGTCGTTTCATGCAATCACCGAAAGAAATTCGAATCCAATGTAATATTAATACACAACCAGATATTCAACAATATTATTGGATAGCTTATAAAATAAGAAAAATAGATGCACTTTTACGATTTTTAGAAATGGAAAATTTTGAAGCAGTAATTATTTTCGTACGTACTAAACATGCTACTTTAGAAATTTCTGAAATTTTAGAAAGAAATGGATACAATAGTTCTGCTTTAAACGGAGATATGAACCAATTACTTCGAGAAAATACATTAAACAAATTTAAAATTAAGAAATTAGATGTTTTAGTTGCTACAGATATAGCTTCTAGAGGATTAGACGTTGAACACGTTAATTTAGTAATTAATTATGACGCCCCATTAGATTCCGAAGCGTATATACATCGTATTGGAAGAACCGGTCGTGCTGGTAGGACAGGAAAAGCATTATTATTTTTAGAAAATAGAGAAAAAAAAATACTTTATAGCATTAAACGTTGTACAAAATTAAAAATTACAGAAATTTCATTACCTAAAACAAAAGATTTAGTTGAAAAACGTTTAAATAATTTATCTAAAAAAATTCAAGAACAAATAAAATATCGAGATCTAGAGAAATATAATCATTTATTATTGAAAATAATGCGTATTATAGATGTTTCCGATACTAAAGTAATAGCAACTATTTTACTCAAATTAATACAAAAAAATAAACCTCTAATACTATCTGAAGATAAAAAAATTTTAAATTTAAATTATAGAAAAAAATTAAAAATCAAAAAACATGAAAAATCTCATCTTAAATCATTACATTCAAATTATTTTTATCGTCTTAATCTTGGAAAAAAAGATTCAATATTTGTTCAAAATATCTTCGAATTGATGATTAATATAGGAAAAATCAGCAAAAAATTTATTAAACATATAAAATTATTTTTTGATTATTCCGTAATAGAATTATCAACTAGTTTATCTAAAGATGCAATTCGGTTATTAACCAATACATCAACTTTTCATAAATCTTTAAAAATAAAATTAATTCATAAAAATCAAAAATCTAAAAATTATATATCAAAAAATACATATTCCCAATATCCACATCGTATTTCAAAATTCATCAAAAATCAAAGTAAAATATCTTCGAGCAAACAATATTAATTTAATTTTAAATACCTTTACTATTTGACATAAATAATATTGTATCAAATAAAATCTTGATAAAATTAAAAATTTATATGAATTATTCATTAGTTAAAATAAATAATTAAATTATTAATTATAATGTTTTATCTAGTATAATATTATAAGACTAATTTGATTAATTACAGTATAATTATACTAAAATATTAATTTTATATAAATTTTAATTTATACACATTTGGAAATTAATTGTGAAATTATTTTTAAAATTAAGTTGGTTTTTTAAGCGTGAGTGGAAAAAATATATTTTATCAATATTATTATTAATTATTATTTCGATATTAAAATTAATTTCTCCTTGGTTAGTAGGAATCATTGTAGATAATGTAATTAATTTACGTTCCACAACGAAAGGTTTATTAATATTAATTTGTGGAATTATCAGTTCATCTATTTTGGTATATTATTTACGTTATATTTGGCGAATAATATTGTTTGGCTCTGCATATCGATTAGCATTAGATTTACGTGATCAATTTTATCTTATTTTAAGTAAACAAAAAAAAATTTTTTATTTAAAAAATAAAACAGGCGATCTAATTACTAGAGCTATTAATGATGTCGATAAGATCGTTTATGCTGTTGGAGAAGGAGTACTAACACTAGTTGATTCTTTAGTTCTTGGATTCTCTGTAATGTTAATCATGAGTATTAAAATTAATATGTATCTTGCATTTTTTTCATTAATTCCTATGCCATTCATGGTGTTATGTATCAATGGATTCGGTAAAAAATTATATTACAGTTTTTGTATTGCGCAAAATGCTTTTTCTCAATTAAATAGTGTAATACATGAAAATCTTAAAAATATACGTACAATAAAATCATTTGGATCTGAAAAATATCAATTTAATTTTTTTATTAGTTCTATTAAAAAATCTCATATCAAAAATATACATTCCTCTAAAATAGATGCTAAATTTGATCCAGTAATCTATTTATCGGTAGGATTATCTAATTTATTAGCAGTTTCCGGAGGAATTTATTTAATTCATAAAAATATTATTACTATAGGAGAATTAACTAGTTTTATTATGTATCTTGGTTTAATGATTTGGCCTATGTTAGCATTTGCTTGGACATTTAATATTGTTGAAAGAGGAAATGTAGCATATAATAGAATTTACACTTATTTGAATACAGAAACATTTACGGACGGCAAAATTTCTTTACCAAGTCGTAAAGGAAACATATTAATTTCAATTAATAAATTTTTTTATCCTACTAATAATCAGATAATTTTAAAAAATATTAAAATTAATATTAAACCAAAAAGTTATGTTGGATTATGTGGTCCAACTGGATCAGGAAAAAGTACATTAATTTCTTTAATATTAAGAAATTTTGATGTGTATGAAGGTAAGATATTGTTTCATAATTTACCTCTAAATTCTATAATTTTAGATGAATGGAGAAGCTTGATTTCTTTTGTTGATCAAGCCCCGTTTTTATTCTCAGATAGTATTAAAAATAATATTTGTTTAGGATATCCTAACGCAACACACAATCAAATTGAATGCGCAGCGAAATTAGCATGTATACATAAGGATATAATAAGCTTTCCAAAAAGTTATCATACAAAAATTGGAGATCAAGGTGTGATGCTTTCGGGCGGACAAAAACAACGTATTGCAATTGCACGAGCATTATTATTTCCTTCAGAAATATTAATTTTAGATGATGCATTTTCTTCTGTAGATAATTATACGCGATATAACATAATAAAAAATATTAAAAAGATAAAGAATTATCAAATTTTGATTATTAGTACGCATCAACTATCTCTTTTGAAAGAAGCTTCAGAAATTTTAGTATTGCAAAACGGTATGATTAAACAGCGTGGAAGTCATAATATGCTTGTTAAAGAAAAAGGATGGTATTCTAAAATGTATAAGTATCAAAAATTTAAATATAGCAATACACTAAACAAAAATTAGGAAGCTTCATACGATGTGTAAAAAAAATTATACTCTTCATCCTTTAAAAAGATTACTACGCTATGCTTTTCCATTTCGAAAAAAAATTTTCTTAATATGCATATTGTTGTGGACTTCTTCTATTATGGAAATTTCGGGACCAATAATTATTAGTTATTTTATTGATTGTTTTTTTAGTGAAATTCAAATTTCTTCGCATATTATAGTAGTTTTAATTTTAACTTTTATAAGTTTTCAATTTTTATCAGCTATTTTAAGATATCATCAAATGTTTTTATTTAGTACGATATCTCTTAGCATTGTTAAAACAATCAGGATTGAGATAATGCGTACTTTACTTAAACAGCCTTTATCTTGGTTTGATGCCCAATCTACTGGTAAATTAATTTCGATTGTTGTTAACGATACGGAAGTTATTAAAGACTTGTTTACACATTTTATATCGTCACTACTAAAAAATATAGCATTAGTTGGGAGTATGTTTATAGCTATTCTAATATTAAATTTTAAATTAGGATGTATTTTATTTTTTTTATTTCCAATTTTATTTTATATAATGCGTTTATATCAATATTATAGCATACCAATTTTTAGAAAATTACGGACTTGTGTTGCAAACATTAATAACTTTTTCAACGAAGTTATTCAAAATATGAGTATTATACAGCAATTTCAACAACAAAAAAGATTTAGAGAAAAATTATATATCCTGGGTTATGAGCATTTTCAAGTAAGAATGAAAAATTTAAAGTTAGAAGGATTTTTACTTCGTCCTTTGTTAAGTTTATTGTTTTCGTTAATTCTCTGTATAATATTATTATTTTTTGGATTAAATACCTCTAAAATCATGGGGGTTGGTATTTTATATACATTTATTAATTATCTTGGTAGATTAAGCGAACCTTTAATAGAACTAGCTGCTCAACAATCTATTTTACAACAATCTATCGCTTCAGGAGAAAGAATTTTTTATTTATTAGATTGCCCTATACAACGTTATGGCAATGATCATCGAAAAATTCTTCAAGGTAAAGTTGAAGTAAAAAATTTAACTTTTTCCTATCATAAGAATCCTATACTAAATCAAATATCTTTTTCAATACCAGAAAAAAGTTTTTTAGCATTAGTAGGTAAAACAGGCAGCGGAAAAACTACTTTAGCAAATTTAATAATGGGTCATTATCCAATTCAAGAAGGACATATATTAATAGATAATAGATCAATAAAAACGTTGTCTAAGTATTCTATGAGAAATAGTATTGCTATGGTACAACAGGAACCTTGTTTTATGGCAAAAACAATTTACGATAATATTGTACTTGGCAGAAATATTAGTGAAAAAAAAGTTTGGTCTATTTTATCTAGTTTAGATTTAATTTCTTTTATCAATTCTTTTCCAAAAGGCATTTTTTCTAAGTTAGATGAATACGGCAATAGATTATCTATGGGGCAAAAGCAATTACTATCTTTTGTAAGAGTATTAGTTTCTGAACCAAGTATATTGATACTTGATGAAGCTACCGCAAATATAGATGCAGATATAGAACAAAAAATTAATTATATTTTGTATAAAATAAAAAATACTACTACTTTAATCGTAATTGCACATCGATTAAGTACTATATTAAATGCTGATCAAATTTTAGTGCTCCATCATGGTAAAATTATTGAAAAAGGTACTCATCAATCGTTATTAAGATCGAAAGGAAAATATTATCAAATGTACTATATTCAAAAATATGATAAAAATTTTTCTTATACATACTAAAATTTTTTTATATTTTAAATTATTACTTTTTAAAACAAAAAATAGTGCTTTTTAGGACATACATTTTTATCAAATTCGTATATTAATGGTACTCCAGTGGGCACATTTAACTGGGTTATTTGTTTTTCGTCAAGATTATCTAATAATTTCATAATTGCTCGAATAGAATTTCCATGTGCAACAATAATTAATTTATTCTTATTTTTTAATTTGGGGAAAATTTTTTTTTTCCAATACGGTATAATACGATCAATTGTAGATTTTAAGCTTTCTGTAGTAGGAAGTTGACCAGAAAGTTTTAAACGAAGATATCGCGGATCATTTCCTGGAAATCGTATGTCATTTGTGTTTAATTTCGGAGGGATACTTAAAAATCCACGACGCCATTCTTTTAATTGTGCACTGCCATATTTTGTTTTAATTTCATTTTTGCTAAATCCTTGTAAAGCTCCGTAATGTCTTTCGTTTAATCTCCAAGATTTTTCTATTGGAATCCAAGATTGATCTATTTCTTGTAAAAGAATCCATAAACTATGAATAGCTCTTTTTAATAAAGATGTATAAGCAAAATCAAATAAATACCCAAAAGATCTTAATACTTCTCCTGCATATTTTACTTCTTTTTCGCCTTTTTCAGATAATTCAATATCTGTCCATCCAGTAAAACGATCTTGATCGTTCCATATACTTCTTCCATGACGCATCAAAACCAATTTAATTATAGACATGTAAATATTTCCTTAATTAGTAAATTTCTGCAATATAATTAATATTTTGAGATCTTTTAATTTATATACATTACAATAATACTAGTGTGTATTAAATTATAAATATATCACTTAAAAATTTTTAATTAAACTGATAATATAATATTATTTAAAAAATACAAGCATATAAAAAAAATTATTGTATTACATACATTTTATAAATTTTTTAAAATGTGCACTATCATAATATCTTTAATAAAGATTAGAATAAAATGAAAATAAACATTGCTATTTTTTTTGGAGGAGAATCTTCAGAACATCAAATATCATTAAAATCATCAATTAATGTTATTCAATCTATTGATAAAAATAAATATCATCTTATTTTAATTGGTGTTGAAAAAAATGGAAAATTAGGAATAAGAACACATAAAAAATATGTTTTATATCCAAATGACATGAATCGTATACAATTAGGTCCAGCTACTGGATATATAGCAGTCATACCAGGGAAGTGGAAATTTAAGTTTTTAAATTTAAGTAATAAAAAAACGTTGCAAGTAGACTTAATTTTTTCAGTTTTACATGGTGAAAAAGGAGAAAATGGTAGTTTTCAAGGATTTTATAATGTTTTAAATGTACCCTACGTAGGTTCTGGAGTTTTAGGATCAAGTATATGTATGGACAAAGACATGACAAAACGTATTTTAAAAACTTTCAATATTCTTGTAACACCTTCAATTACTATAAAAAATCAAAAAAAATATAAAAAAATAAAATATTCAAAAATTATAAAAAAAATTGGTTTTCCATGTATTGTCAAACCAGCTACACAAGGATCTTCGATCGGTGTAAATTTAGCATCAAATTTTTTTGAATTAAAAAAATCAATAAAAAATTCTTTTTTTTATGATAATAAGATACTTATTGAGCCTTTAATTTCTGGTCGAGAAATAGAAGTTGGAATTTTAGGCAACGAACAACCCGTTACTAGTATATGTGGTGAAATTCAACATAAAAATAAATTTTATGACTTTCAAGCCAAATACATCAAGGATAGTAAATTAATTATTCCAGCAAACATTTCAAATAATTTATCAAATAATATTCGTCAAATAGCTAAAAAAGTATTTTTAATGCTAGAATGTAGCATTATGGCTCGTATAGATTTTTTTATAACAAAAAAAGAAGAAATCATTTTAAATGAAATTAATACGATACCCGGATTCACTGAAAATAGCATGTATTCTAAATTATGGGAGGCTTCAGGAGTTAATTTTTCTTCATTAATTAATAAATTAATCGAATTAACTTTAGCTAAAAACAAAAATAAATTATTTTATAAAAAAAAATATTTAAAAAATTTTTAATTTTGTTTTATTATAAAAAAGACCTTTTAATTTTTTTTGCAATTGCTCTATAATGATCTAGTCTTTTATAAAAATACGACAATAAATGTTCGGGTTGCTTATTTGCAATTTTTTGCACTAGGACAGACATATTGTGCCTTTCTTGGAAAGCAATCCCGGAAGCTGCCAAATCAGAAATAATTTTTTCTTTTTCTAAATTAGAAATTTCAGATATATTAAATGTTATTTTTTTCATATATATATTATTATTAATTTTTAGTGTAAATTAAAACAAATTTATTAAAATACAGGATGCTCAAATTATGATTCAAAAAGAAATGATAGCACATTTAAATAAACAACTTAATCTTGAGTTATTTTCATCTAACTTATATCTTCAAATGAGTGTTTGGTGCAATAATAATAAATTATTAGAAGGGTGTAAATTTTTTAAACAACAATCTAACGAAGAAATGAATCATATGTATCGTTTATTTGACTATTTAAATGATTCAGACAGTACGCCTAGAATAGGAGCTATCGATGCACCTCCAGAACATTTCCCATCTTTCAAAGATATCATTCAATTTTCTTATGACCACGAAAAAATGATTAGTAAAAGAATTCATAAAATATCACATTATGCAACAGAAATTCAAGATTATCGAACTTTTCATTTTTTAAAATGGTACGTTTCAGAACAATATGAAGAAGAAAGAATGTTTAAATCTATTTTAGATCGAATAGAGCTGATAAATTCTGATATGCATGGATTATATTTTATTGATCAAAGTTTAAAAGAAATTCGAAAAGTGTAATTGTTATATTAAAATATAATTTTTAAATATTATTAAAAAATTAGCGTATCAATATTTCATTTAAAAAATGCAATCTTAATTATAAGATTTATTTTTAACAGCTAATTAGTGTTTTTAAAAAAATTAAATTTAAAATTTAATTGTTTATTTCAAGAATAAATTTTTTTAAATAAAAATATTCGTATTTAACTGATATTATTATTTATAATAGTTATTATAAAAGAGATATGCACATACCAGTAATGTTAAATGAAGTAATTCATGTAATTAATATTATTCCAAGCGGAACATATATTGATGCAACTTTTGGAGGAGGGGGTCATACAAAAAAAATTTTATCTAAATTAAATTCTCAAGGTCAAATAATCGTTATTGATCGAGATCCACTTGCTATAAAAATAGCAAGCAACCTCCAAGATCCTAGAATTAAAGTTATTCACGGAAATTTTTCATCAATTACACAATATGCAAAAAAATATAATCTTATTGGAAAAGTTAATGGAATTTTGTTTGATTTTGGGATTTCTTCTTTCCAAATTGACGATAAAAATAGAGGATTTTCATTTTTACAAGATGGTCCATTAGATATGCGTATGAATAACATGCACGGAATATCTGCAGCAGATTGGATAAACCGTGCAAAATTATCAGAAATTTATTTTGTATTAAAAAATTTTGGAGAAGAACGTTATGCAAAAAAAATAGCACAAGCTATTATAGAAAATAAAAAAAGAAAATTAATTACTAAAACAAGCGAATTGTCATCTATAATATGCAATACATGTGGTATTTACTATCAAAAAAATAAACATCCAGCACGTAGAAGTTTTCAAGCAATTCGGATACACATCAATAATGAGTTAAAAGAAATAAAAGAGACGCTAAAACAAATATTAACTTTATTAAAAGAAAACGGTCGAATAGTTTTTATTAGCTTTCATTCACTCGAAGATCGTATAATAAAAAATTTTATTAACTATAATAGTAAAATACAAATTCATCCTCATAATCTACCGATTTTAGAAAGTCAAATACAAAAAAAATTTCCAGTCAAGTTAAAAAAATTTAAAAAAATTAAACCATCTCAACAAGAGATATCAAATAATCTTCGCTCGAAAAGTGCTATTTTACGTTTTGTAGAAAAAATTTAGATGATAAAAACAAAAAAAAAATCTTACAAAAATAATTTTACAAGATATATTAAATTATTCTAAATTATCAATAGTAATAGTATTACTAATAATTATTACATCGATATTTTCAATTTATATTAAATATCAAACACGTTACTCTATTTATGAATATGAACGTATTTTATTTGATCAAGTTTCACTAGAAAATGAATGGAGCCATTTAATATTAGAAGAATATACATTAAGTAATCATCGTCGAATTGAATTATTTGCGCTTAAAACATTAAATATGTGTCACATAGATTTGTTAAAAGAAAATATTATAATTTATGCTATTAAATAATTTAAATATATTTTTATATGAAAATTTTTATAATTAAATGGCGTTTTTTAATTTTGTTAAGTTTTATTTTGATTTTTTTGTTAAGTTTAATCATGCGAATAACTTATTTGCAAATTATTAATCCAAATAATTTAATCCATGAAAGCAACATGAGATCTTTGCGTATAGAAACCATACCTGTTTCAAGAGGTATGATTCTAGATAGAAATAAACATCCTCTTGCAGTTAGTGTACCAGTACATGCTATATGGGTAGATCCTAAAGAATTGAATAATCGTGGTGGAATTATTAAAAATATATATTGGGAAGCATTATCAAACGCATTATCTATTTCTTTTGAACAATTGTTTCAACGTATTAACAATAATCCAAATAGCCGTTTTGTATATTTAGCACGTCAAGTAAATTCTGAAATTGGTGAATATATTCATCAGTTAAATTTACCAGGTATACATTTAAAAGAAGAATCACGTAGGTATTATCCTATCGGACAAGCAGCAGCACACATTATTGGAATAACAAACATTGATGGTCAAGGTATTGAGGGGCTTGAAAAAAGCTTTGATCCATGGTTATCTGGAATTCCAGGAAAAAGAAAAATTAGAAAAGATAGGTTTGGAAAAATTATTGAACATATTATATTAAAAAAAACTCAAAAATCTAAAAATTTAATATTAAGCATTGACGGAAATTTACAAACTATAGTATATAAAAAATTAAAAAAATCAGTAGCTTTAAATAAAGCAGAATCAGGTACTGCAATTTTAGTTGATGTAAATACCGGTGAAATATTGGCTATGACAAATGTCCCTTCATATAATCCTAATAATCTCACTAAAACTAATAATAGTATGATGCGTAATAGAGCTATTACAGATATTTTTGAACCAGGTTCTATTATTAAACCAATAGTGATCGTTTCTGCTTTGCAAAAAGGTGTTATCACAGAAAATAGTATTATTGATACACGCCCTTATGTTCTAAATGGATATCGTATAAAAGATGTAGTAGATTATGAAAGTTTAACAATAGAAGGAATTTTAAAAAAATCTAGTAACGTAGGTGTATCCAAAATAGCATTATCTATGCCAATAGAAACTCTTTTGGAAACATATCAATTATTTGGTCTAGATAAATCTACTAAATTAGGTTTGATTGGAGAAAGTAATGGTTTTTTTCCAAAAAATAAAAAATGGACTGGAATTGAAAAAGCTACACTTTCTTATGGATATGGTTTAATGGTAACTCCATTACAATTAGCACAAGTATATACGACAATAGGTGGGATTGGATTTATGCATCCTTTATCTATTATAAAAATAAATAAAACTAATATCGGTAAACAAATATTTTCACCAATAATAATACGTCAGGTAATTCGTATGATGGAAAGTGTTGCATTACCTGGGGGTAGCGGTGTACAAGCAGCTGTACATGGATATAGGATAGCTGTAAAAACAGGAACTTCTAAAAAAGTGGGATCTGATGGAATTTACGTGAATAAATATATTGCATGTGCTGCAGGTATAGCGCCGGTAGAAAATCCTCGTTTTGCATTAGTTGTCGTAATTAATGATCCAAAAGGAGGTAGATATTATGGTGGTTCTGTATCTGCTCCAGTATTTAGTGAGATTATGAATATTGTATTGCATTACATGAATATTCTGCCAGACAAATTGCCCGAGAATACTACAATAGTAAATCGTTAAAAAAATAAAAAATGGTTAATTATATAGATTTAAAAAAATTAATTTTTCCTTGGGTTTCTTCAAAAGAAATTCCCAGTATTAAATTAGATAATTTGACATTAAATAGCAAAAAAGTAACTCAAAATACTTTATTTATTGCTATATCGGGAAATAAACAACACGGAAAAAAATTTATTTTTGAAGCAATTCAAAATGGATCTACAGCCATACTTGTAGAAACAAATAATATGCGTAAACATGGAAAAATGTATTATGTTAATACAATACCGATAATTTATTTTTATCAGTTAAATCGTCATCTTTCAGAATTATCAGGTAAATTTTATTATCATCCGTCAAAATATATGCAATTAATTGGTATTACAGGGACAAATGGAAAAACTACAGTGGCATATTTTATTACACAATGGCTGAATTTTTTAGGAAAAAAAAGCGGTATTATGGGTACTTTAGGATATGGGCAGATTAACAAACTTCATAAATCCGAAAACACTACTTATTCTGCTATTAAATGTCAAAAAGTTTTAAAAAATTTTTTGAAAAAAAATATTCGCATTATTTCTATGGAAGTATCTTCACATGGATTATCTCAAGATAGAGTAAATTACTTGTATTTTACAATAGCTGTTTTTACTAACTTAAGTCATGAACATTTAGATTATCATAAAAATATGATTCAATATGAGAATTCAAAATGGAAATTATTTTCCGAATTATCTGTATCAAAATATATTATTAATATCGACGATAATGTTGGAAAAAATTGGGCAAAAAAATTTCCTCAAGCTATTATAGTTTCTACAAAATATAATTTATCTAAAAAATTTAAAAATCTTAAAATATATGTAAAAAAAATTTTTTTTCACTGTTATGGAACAAAAATAACAATTGTTTCTAGTTGGGGCACAGAAATAGTAAATGTAAAATTATTTGGAAAATTTAATATTAATAATTTATTAATTGCCTGCGCTGTATTATTAATACAAGGACATTCTTTTACAAGAATTTTAAATTATATTGAAAAAATTCATATGCCTCAAGGACGTATGGAAATATTTTATTTGAAAAAATTACCTAAAATTATTATAGATTATGCTCATACTCCAGATGCTTTAGAAAAATTGTTAATTACAATAAAATTGCATTTTAAAACAGATATGTATGTTATATTTGGATGTGGAGGTAATCGAGATCGTGAAAAGCGTGCAATAATGGGTAAAATATGCGAGAAATATGCTAAAAATATTATCATTACAAATGATAATCCTCGATATGAAAATGAAGAACAAATATTTTCTGATATTAAAATTGGAATAAAAAATTTTAATAATGTTAAATTTATTCCATCTAGAAAAAAAGCTATAAAATTTGCTGTTCAAAACAGTAATAAAAAAGATATTGTTATGATTTTAGGAAAAGGTCATGAAGAATATCAACAATTTTATTCTCAAAAATATTTTTATTCAGACAAAATTGTTGTAAAAGAAATATTAAAAAAAATCATATGATTCCTTTATATTTAAAAGATATATCTTGTATTTTGAATGTTCCATATATAGGAAAAAACTGTAAAATTCATACAATATCTATTGATTCGAGAACAATTAAAAAAAATCAAAAATGTATTTTCGTGACTATTCAAGGAAAAAAAAATAATAGCGAAATTTTTATACATGAAGCAATTAAAAATGGAGCCATTGCTATTTTAAATACCAGATTATTACCAATTGATATGCCTCAAATTATTGTTCGTAATACCATAGAAGCTTTAAGAAAAATTGCCAAGTGGTTGCGTAATAAGATTAATGTCAAAATTGTTGCAATTACTGGATCATGCGGTAAAACTTCAGTAAAAGAAATGGTATTTAAAATTTTGAATATATGTGAAAAAACACTTGCAACAAAAAAAAATTTTAACAATACCTTAGGCGTATTGTTAACATTATTAGAATTAAAAAAAGAACATAAATTTGCAGTAATAGAAGTAGGAGGCAGTCGATTCAATGAAATCCAACATTCTTCATATTTAATACGCCCAAATTTAATATTAATTAATAATATTGTAGAATCACATCTACTAGGTTTTCGCTCTTTGTATGGCGTTTCTCAAGCAAAAGGAGAAATTTTTTCTGGCATGTTAAATGACAGCATGATACTTTTAAATTCTGATAGTCATAATTGGTCATTATGGAAAAATAAAATAAAAAATCAATCAGTTTTTTGGTTTGGATTAAAAAAATGTCAGAAAAATTTTTTTCATTTAATTGATATAATCCAAAAAAATTTAATAACAAAAATACGATTAAATACCCCAACTGGAACATTAAATATTAAACTAAATACAATAGGAAATCATAATATATCAAATGCTATAGCAGCAAGTATATTATCGTATTTATTAGGCGTAAATTTATGTACTATAGCATTTGGATTAAAAAATTTTTTTTCATTTCCAGGAAGATTATTTCCTATTTTTTTAAACAAGAATCAAATATTATTCGATGATAGTTATAATGCTAATATAGGATCTATGATTGCAGCTATTTCAGTATTAAGAAAAATGCCAGGATATCGCGTAATAATTATTGGTGATATGTTAGATCTTGGTGTAAACAACGGAATTTTTTTTCATAAAAAATTAGGAACAGTTTTATCGCAATCTAATATTCATCGAGTTTTTAGTATTGGCTATATGAGTCAGTATTCAAGTTATATAAGCAAAAAAGGCAAACATTATTATGATATAGAATTATTATTACAAGATATTATGCAAATTCTCAACCAATATCCGATAACTACTATTTTAGCGAAAGGTTCACATGATACTCAAATATATAAAATAGTGCAAATATTAATAAGGAACACTAAATATGCTAGCATTTTTATTTGAAAAATTAATGCATATTTGTTCTGTTTTTAATATTTTTTCATACTTAACAGTACGTGCTATTACTGGTTTATTTACAGCTTTTTTCTTATCACTTTGGTTTGGTCCTTACATTATTGCTTTCTTAAAAAAATTTCAGATTAATCAAATTATTCGCACAGATGGTCCAGAATCTCATTTATATAAAAATGACACTCCAACAATGGGAGGAATTATGATTTTAGTTACAATCATTATTTCTACACTTGTTTGGTGTCGTTTATCTAATCCTTATGTTTGGTACGTGTTATATATATTAATAGGGTATGGAATAGTAGGATTTTATGATGATTACATGAAAATTATCAAAAATAATTCTAAAGGGTTATCGGCAAAATGGAAATATTTTTGGCAATCAATTATAGCAATAATTATTGCTATTTTAATATTTTTAAAATATCAAAATTCTAACGTTACACAGCTGGTTATACCTTTTTTTAAAGAGGTTATGCCTCAATTGGGATGGTGGTATATTATTACTACTTATTTAGTAATTGTTGGAACTAGTAATGCAGTGAACTTAACAGATGGTTTAGACGGTTTAGCTATTATGCCAACAGTTTTTATTGCTTCCGGTTTTTCAATAATATCATGGATAACTGGAAATATACATTTTGCTTATTATTTAAACATTCCTTATATTCAATTTTCCGGGGAATTAGTAATAATATGTGCTTCTATTGTTGGAGCAGGCTTAGGGTTTTTATGGTTTAATGCATACCCTGCGCAAATTTTTATGGGCGACGTAGGATCATTAGCTTTAGGTGGAGGATTAGGAATAATTTCTGTTTTAGTAAGACAAGAAATATTATTGTTTATCATGGGTGGAATATTTGTATTAGAAACAATTTCTGTTATTTTACAAGTAATATGTTTTAAATTTTTTGGTCAAAGAATTTTTCGTATGGCGCCAATTCATCATCATTATGAATTACGAGGATGTCCGGAACCTAGAGTAATAGTACGATTTTGGATTATTTCTTTTATTTTGGTTTTATTAGGGATTTTAACATTAAAAATGAGATAAAATATAAATGATATCCTATTTAGGAAAAAAAATTATTATTATTGGATTAGGAAAAACAGGGCTTTCCTGTATAAATTTTTTTTATCGTCAAGGTGTTAAGCCATGGTTAATGGATGAAGATAATTCACCAAAATTTTTAAAACAAATTCCATCGGATCTTCCCTGTCATTTAGGAAGTTTAAATATAGCATGGATATTAAAATCTACATTAATTGTGATTAGTCCAGGAGTACCTTTATCACATCCATCATTAATTGCTGCAAAAAAAGCAAAAATAGAAATTATTGGAGATATAGAATTATTTGCAAGAGAAGCACAAAAACCAATTATAGCCATTACTGGATCTAATGGAAAAAGTACGGTAACAGCAATGCTCGGAAAAATAGCTTCTTATGCAGGTATCCCAGTAGGTATGGGAGGTAATTTAGGTACACCAGCATTAAATTTATTAAACAAAAAAGACTGTCAATTATATATTATTGAGGTATCAAGTTTTCAATTAGAAAGTACATTTAAGTTAAATACATTAGTTTCATCAATATTGAATGTTACTCATGATCATATGGACCGCTATCCTTTAGGAATAAATCAATATCGTGCATATAAATTAAAAATTTATAGCTATTCAAAAATAAACTTAATAAATTTAGATGACCCATTAACATGGCCAATTGATAACGATAATAAAAATTGTGTAGGATTTTCAAAAAATTCAGGCACATATCAAATTAAAAACATTCACAATGATATGTGGTTAGTAGCAAACAAACAAATTGTATTAAAATGTTCACATATGAAAATACGAGGTTATCATAATTATATGAATGCATTGTCTGCATTAGCAATTGCAGATATTGTAAATTTTCCTCGTATAGCTATCGTAAAAGCATTAAAAAACTTTTCTGGATTATCACACAGATTTCAATTAGTCTTAAAAAGAAACAATGTTATTTGGATTAATGATTCTAAATCTACAAATGTAGAAAGCACTAAAACAGCTTTAATGTCAACAAATACTCAAGGAAACATTCATTTGTTATTAGGAGGCGATAGCAAATCAGCTAACTTGTTAACATTGTCAAACATTTTAAAAAGGAAAAAAGTTAAGTTATATTGCTTCGGAAAAGACGCATATCTATTATCTAAAATACATACTAATGCGGAAGTTAGTTGTACGTTAAAACAATCAATCATAAAAATTAAAAAAAATATACATTCCGGGGATGTCGTACTATTATCGCCAGCTTGTTCTAGTTTAGATCAATTCAAAAATTTTAAAGATCGGGGAAATCGTTTTATTCAACTTGCAAAACAATTTGGATAAATTAAATATGTATAAATGAAATATAAGTATAAAACAAATGAAGTTGCAAATATATCATTTTATGATAAAAAATTACTATTTTTAATTTTAGTGTTAAGTGTGATCGGGCTTATTATGGTTGCATCAGCATCTATATCATTTGGCAGTAGATTACATAATGATCCATTTTATTTTACAAAACGTAACTTTTTTTATTTTTTAATATCTTTTTTAATATTTTTTCAAATATTAAAATATCCAACAAGTTCTTGGGAAAATTATAGCCGAATAAATTTATTTGGAACTCTTTTTTTATTGTGCACCATATTTTTATATGGAGATACTATTAATGGAGCAACAAGATGGATATCTATAGGATCATTACATTTTCAACCTTCAGAATGGTCTAAGTTAGTATTATTTTTTTATATTTCACATTATATAGTAAGAAAAAAAGAAGAACTTAAAAATACTTTTTGGGGTCTTTTTAAGCCTATTATTATTACTTTAATATTTATAATATTACTACTTATGCAGCCTGATCTTGGAAATGCGTTAATTTTATTTTTTACTACTTTAATTTTGTTATTTTTAGCAGGAATTAAATTGTGGCAATTTTTTTCTATATTTTTATTCGGATTATTAACTATTACGATATTAATCGTTTATAAGCCGTATAGAATACGCAGAATATTAGCTTTTTGGAATCCTTGGAACGATCCTTTTGATAGTGGATATCAAATAACACAATCATTAATGGCTTTTGGAAGAGGGAAATTTTTTGGTACCGGACTAGGTAATTCTATACAAAAATTAGAGTATTTACCGGAATCACATACAGATTTTATTTTTTCTGTTTTAGGAGAAGAACTTGGATATTTAGGATCAATACTAATATTATCTATGATATTTTTAATGTCTATACGTACACTATATATCGGAAAAAGATCTTTAAAAAATCACAATAAAGTACCTGGATATTTTTCTTATGCAATAGGAATATGGTTAAGTTTGCAAACAATTATGAATGTCGGAGGAGTTATAGGTATTTTACCGGTAAAAGGATTAACTTTACCTTTAATCAGTTATGGAGGTTCCAGTTTAATTACTATTTTAGTATCATTGGCATTTGTATTAAGATTAGATTTTGAATTACGTTTAAAAAAATATCAAGCAATTAATTTATGAAAAACAAAAAAAATATACATATTTTGATTTCAGGTGGAGGTAGCGGAGGTCACGTATTTGTAGGATTATCAATTGCTAAACATTTAATCAATCTTGGATGTAATGTAACTTGGTTGGGAGCTAAAAATAAAATAGAATCTCAGTTAATACCAAAAAATAAAATTCCAATTGAATATTTTTATGTCAGCGGATTTTGTGGAAAAAATATTTTTTTAAAATTCATTAGTATAGCGAAATTGATATATGCTTTATTTAAAGCGAAAATTTTCATAAAAAAAATAAAACCAAATGTTGTTTTTTCTATAGGAGGATATGCGTCTTTACCAGGAGCTATAGCTACGTGGATGCTAAAAATTCCATTAGTAATACATGAACAAAATACAATCCCGGGATTAGCAAATTATTTTTTATCTAAATTGTCTAATTGTCAAGTATTGCAAGCATTTCCAAACACTTTTCCAGATTCTAAAGTAGTAGGAAATCCAATTAGAGAAGATATTTTAAAAATATCTTCTCCTGTAATAAGATTTCAAAATCGTTCCGGACCTTTAAGATTGTTAATATTAGGAGGTAGTCAAGGAGCGACTGTATTAAATAATATTATACCATCTATTTTAAAAATATTGCCAAATAAATTTCACATAATACATCAAACAGGATTTAATGAATATAATAAAGTAAAAGAAAAATATGATAAATTGTTAAATACTAAAAATTATAAAATTTTTACATTTATAGAAGACATTTATACAGCATATAGCTGGGCGGACTTGGTGATCTGTCGCTCAGGAGCTTTGACAGTTAGCGAGATTGCTCACATCGGATTAGCTGCATTTTTTATTCCATATCCTCACAAAGATAATCAACAATATTGGAATGCTAAAATCTTAGAAGCTATAGGAGCAGCTAAAATTATTTTACAAAATAAATTTACAAAAAAAAATGTTTTGAACTTTTTATGCGATTGGAATCGAGAAAAATCTTTCAAAATGTCTAAAAAATCAAGAGGCGCAATAATAGAAAACTCAACTAAAAAAATTATATACGAAATTTATCAGAATATACAAGTATAAAATAAACTTTAATATTATTAATAATATGATTAAAAATGATTTGTTTTTTTCAAAAATTTTAAAATCCGATAAAATTCATTTCATTGGAATTGGAGGTGCCGGTATGGGTGCACTTGCAGCATTAATGAAAAATTTAGGATATAACATTAGCGGATCAGATATTATTGAAAATTCAATCATCCACGATCTTAGAAAACTAGGTATAAAAATTTTTATTAAACATTCCCAAAATAACATTTTTTTTTCTAAATTAGTTGTAGTTTCCAGTGCTATACCAGAAAATAATGAAGAAATTTTTGCTGCAAAAAAATTTAATATTCCAATTATTAAAAGAGCAGCAATGTTGTTTGAATTGATGAAATTTAAATATAATATTATTATTTCTGGAACACATGGAAAAACAACTACGACTGCAATGCTTTATCATATTTTTAAAGCAGCTCAATTAAATCCAACGTATATAAATGGCGGCAAACTAATAAAAGATAATACACGCAGTTATTTAGGTACAAGTCGTTATTGGATTGCTGAAGCAGATGAGAGTGATGCTTCTTTTTTATATTTTAAACCTAAAGTAGCTGTAGTAACTAGCATTGAAGCAGAACACTTAAATGCATATGAAAATCAATTCAAAAATTTAAAATCTGCTTTTATTAAATTTTTAAATAATACATCTTCAGGAGGATATGTCATATTATGTCTTGATGATCGTGTTATTCAAAATATTATTCCAAAAATTAATCGGAAAATTGTTACGTATGGTTTTAACAAAAATTCTGATATTTATATAAAAAAATATTACCAAAAAAATTTTATATTTACTGCTGAAATATATATTAAAAAAATTAAAAAACATATATATTTACATATTAAAACTCCTGGAAAATTTAACATTCTAAATGCTACTGCAGCTATTTCTATAGCAATAGAAGAAGGTATTCATAGTGAGGTGATTTTAAATGCTATGTTAAAATTTCCAGGAGTTTATAGAAGGTTCAATTATATAAAAAATTATAATTTAAAAAAAATTAATAAAAAAATAGGAGAAATTGCATTGATTGATGACTACGGACATCATCCTACTGAAATAAAATTAACTATTCAAATTGTTAAAAAATTATGGTGTAATAGAAGACTAGTCATGGTCTTCCAGCCACACCGATACACACGTATGAAATTTTTATACAGAGATTTTATAGAAATTTTATCTACTGTAGATATTTTATTATTGTTAAACATATACCCCGCTTTTGAAAAACCTATTGCTGGTATAAATAGCAAAGTTTTTTGCAAGAATATTCGTAAATTGAAAAAAACGCATGCTGTATTCGTTCCAAATATAAATAATTTATATAAAATATTAAAAATTTTACTCCTCAGTCAAGATATACTGCTATTACAAGGGGCTGGAGATATTGAACTGATATTCAAAAAATTAATTAATAAAAAAATTTAAATTTTAGAAAAAATAAAATATATAAAGATAATAAAATTTTAATGTTTAATACAAAAACATATCAAAAAATTAAAAAATCATATAAATTTATTTTTTTATTTGTATCTATAGGATGTATAGTTTGGTTTTTTTGGAATATAGTAAAATTTTCTAACATTTTGTTTATTTTTCCATTATCTAAAATCATTATTAAAGGAAACCAGAACTTTACTACAGTAGAAGATATTAATCAAATTATTTTAGGTATAAAATATTCTAAAAAATTTATTCAACACGACATAATTACTATTCAAACTAATATATCTAAAATTCCATGGATTCAAAAATCGAGTATAGAAAAAAAATGGCCAGACTCTCTAATTGTGCAAATTCTTGAATACATTCCTATAGGATTTTGGAACGATATCTATTTCATAGATGTGAACGGAACAATTTTTTATGTGCCTAAGAAACGATTAAATAATATTAAAAATTTACTAAAAATATATGCACCGCAAAATAGTGAAAAAATCGTTTTGCATGTGCTATTAAAAATAAAAAGTATTTTGGAAAAAGAGCAAATATCTTTAAATACAATTTATATCGGAGAACAATTTAACTGGGATTTAACAATAGAAAATAATTTAAAGATAAGATTGGGACGGTATGATAAAATATATAGATTACAAAGATTTGTAACGATATATCCAGTATTATTAAAAATAGCTCAGAAAGAAAATAAAAAAATGAAGTATATAGATCTTAGATATAATTCAGGATTATCAGTTGGATATAAATAATCAATTTAATAGTACAGGCAAACTTTATGACGAAAGAGACGAATAAAAAACTAGTAGGACTAGAAATTGGAACGTCTAAAGTCGCTCTTCTTGTAGGAGATATTTTACCTGATGGAATTATAAAAATTATTGGATCAGGAAATTCTCCTTCTAAAGGAATTGATAAAGGTGGAGTAAATGATTTAGAAGCAGTAGTACAATGTGTACAACAAGCAGTTCACCAAGCTGAAATGACAGCGAAATGTCATATCGAATCTGCTTATCTTGCTCTTTCAGGAAAACACATTTCATGTCAAAACGAAATTGGCATGGTGCCGATTACTGAAGAAGAAGTGACACAAGAAGATATAGAAAATGTTGTACATACTGCAAAATCCGTACGAATAAAAAATGAACATCGTATTCTTCATGTAATTCCACAAGATTATACTATCGATTATCAAGAAGGTATCAAAAATCCAATTGGATTAGCAGGCGTACGAATGCAAGCTAGTGTTCATTTAATTACGTGTCATAACGATATGGCAAAAAATATGATTAAAGCTGCACGTAGATGTGGAGTAAAAATAGATCAATTAATTTTTTCTGGATTGGCATCTAGTTGTTCGGTGTTAACCGAAGATGAAAAAGAACTTGGGGTATGCATAGTAGATATGGGCGGAGGCACCATGGATATTGCAATTTACACTGCCGGAGCGTTACGCTATACAAAAGTAATTCCATATGCCGGAAACATAGTTACTAAAGATATTTCATATGCTTTTGGCACACCCCCTTTAGAAGCTGAATCAATTAAAATTCATTACGGATGTGCTTTAAAATCATTAGTCAATAAAGAAGAAACCGTAGAAATTGCTAGTTTAGGAGGTAGACCTACAAGAAGTTTACAAAGAAAAACTCTGGCAGAAGTTATCGAACCAAGATATACAGAGTTATTACATTTAGTTAGCGATGAAATTTTAAATTTGCAAAAACAATTACGTTCTGAAAAAATTAAACACCATTTATCTGCAGGTATAGTGTTAACGGGAGGTGCATCCCAAATCGACGGATTATCCGATTGCGCACAACAAGTATTTCGTATGCAAGTACGTATTGGAAGACCTCAGAATATCTCAGGATTAACTGAATCTGTAAATCATCCATATCATTCAACAGTAGTAGGTTTATTACATTATGGTAAAGAATACGTTTTTAATAAAGATATTGAAACAACAGAAAAATATACTTTTTTTGCAAATTGGATAAAAAAATTTAATAATTGGATTAAAAAAGAATTTTAAAACTTGAAAATTAAGTCAAATCAATTTTTTTGATGCGATTAGTTTTGGAGATATATTATGTTTGAACCAATGGAATTAACTAGTGATGCAGTCATTAAAGTAGTTGGAATTGGAGGTGGTGGAGGAAATGCAGTTGAACATATGGTACGCGAATGTATCGAAGGCGTCGATTTTTTTGCAGTTAATACTGACGCTCAAGCATTAAAAAAAACTGAAGTCAATCAAACAATTCAAATTGGCAATAGTATTACAAAAGGTTTAGGAGCTGGTGCAAATCCAGAAATAGGGAGAAATTCTGCAGAAGAAGATAAAGATGCGCTTCGTGCCATGTTAGAAGGCGCCGACATGGTATTTATTGCTTCGGGTATGGGTGGAGGTACCGGTACAGGTGCCGCTCCAGTAATTGCGGAAATTGCTAAAGATCTCGGAATTTTAACCGTAGCAGTAGTTACAAAACCATTTCACTTCGAAGGTAAAAAACGTATGTTGTTCGCAGAACAAGGTATTGATTTACTTTCGAAAAGTGTAGATTCTTTAATAATTATTCCAAATGATAAATTATTGAAAGTATTAGGTCGCGGAATTTCATTGTTAGATGCATTTAGTGCAGCAAATGATGTATTAAAAAATGCAGTTCAAGGAATTGCAGAATTAATTACACGTCCGGGATTAATTAATGTAGATTTTGCCGATGTAAAAACAGTTATGTCAGAAATGGGGTATGCTATGATGGGTTCAGGTACTTCTAAAGGCGAAAATAGATCAGAAGAATCATCTGAAATGGCAATTTCTAGTCCTTTGTTAGAAGATATCGATCTTTCTGGAGCACGTGGAGTCCTAGTAAATATTACTGCAGGATTTGATTTACGTTTAGATGAATTTGAATCTGTTGGAAATACAGTACGTTCTTTTGCTTCAGATAATGCTACAGTAGTAATTGGAACATCGTTAGATCCTAATATGAATGAAGAATTACGTGTTACTGTTGTAGCAACTGGAATTGGGATGGATAAAAGACCTGAAATAAAGTTAGTTAAAAACGTAGACGTTAATAAAAAAAATATCGATCATTTTACCTACAATTACCCTGCACAAGGATCATCTCTAGATAACAAAACTCTTATACATAAAAAGTTGTTAAATAACAAAAAAATAATAGAAGATAATCTTCAATCTGATTACTTAGATATTCCGGCTTTTTTACGTAAACAAGCAGATTAATTTTTATTAAAGAACGAAACAAGCAAAACTGCTCTCTATTACTATGTTAGTATAAGTAAAGCAATATATGATTAAACAAAATACTTTAAAAAAGTCTATACAGTGTACAGGGATAGGGCTTCATTCAGGAAAAATGATTACGTTAACACTTCTTCCTGCTCCAGAAAATACTGGAATTATCTATCGACGTATTGATTTAGTACCTCCGGTAGAATTAGTTTCTCATATTGATATGATTAAAAATACCAAATTTTGTACGTCTTTAGAAGATAAAAATGGAATAAAAATCTCTACTATCGAACATTTAAGTGCTGCTTTATCAGGATTATGGATTGACAACATTGTTATTGAATTAACAGGTTCCGAAATTCCTATTATGGATGGCAGTGCATGGCCTTTTGTAAATTTAATATTACGTGCTGGAGTTAAAAAATTAGCATATGAAAAAAAATTTATATATATAAAAAAATTAGTACGTGTTGAAAAAGAAGATAAATGGATCGAGGTTGTTCCACATAATCAATTTACTTTAGATGTCACTATTGATTTTAATCATCCAGTAATATCTGCAACATTACAAAATTACTTTTTTACTTTTTCTATTAAATCTTTTATTGAGAAAATTAGTCGCGCTAGAACTTTTGGATTTTTAAAAGATATAGACATTCTAAGATCTCAAAAATTAGCTTTAGGATGCAGTTATAATTGTGCGATTGTTATAGGCGAAAAAAATATTTTAAATCATCATGGACTACGATTTGATAATGAATTTGTACGTCATAAAATACTTGATATAATAGGAGATTTTTTTATACCAGGTTATAATATTTTAGGAGCTTTTAGAGCTTTTAAACCAGGTCATACAATGAATTATTTATTACTTAAAAAAATTTTAAAAAATAAAAACACCTGGGGATTAAAAAAATTGAAAAAAAATTCATAAATTATTAAAAATAAAATTCAGTTACTTTTTAAGTAAATGTAATTTATAATTATTAAAAATAAATATAAAATATTTTAAATATTTTTTTTACACATAAAATATTTATTTCAAATAAAATTTTTAAAATATTAAAATATAAAATATATCGTATTTTATTAAGTAGTATGTATTATTTAATATATTTTAATTTTTTTATTTATTAATTATCTTAAATAAGAGTAATTGTTAATATTTTAAAAAATTTTAATTAGTATAAAATATATTTTTTTTAAAATATTTTTAATATAAAATAATTTTTAATTAATAAATTAAATTTTTTAGTCAAAATTAAAATTATTATTTCAGTAACAAATAAAAATTATTACATAATCATTCAAAATATTTTAAATATTAATTTAATCGTAAAAAAAATCAGATAAATTTATTTAAATATTATATTCAAATATACATTATCATTTAACAATAGTAATTTTTAAATAAAATAAATTTTCATAAAATTCTATGCAGAGATATGTTCAGAAAATTTTTTAATAAAATTCTTGGAAATACTAATGATCGAGCTTTAAAAGAAATTCAAAAGCTCGTTTTAATAATCAATCGATTCGAACCTCACATGGAAATTCTTACTGATCAACAACTATCTAATAAGACTATAGAATTTAAAAATCGTATTTCAGATGGTTGTAGTTTAGATGTTCTATTACCAGAAGCATTTGCAACTGTGAGAGAAGTCAGCAAAAGATTATTTAATATGCGACATTTTGACGTTCAATTAATGGGCGGGATAGTATTAAATCGCTGTTGTATTGCTGAAATGAGTACCGGAGAAGGTAAAACTATTACTTCAGTTTTACCAGCTTATTTAAATGCTTTATTAGGGCATGGTGTACATATAGTTACTGTAAATGATTATTTAGCAAAAAGAGATGCAAGTAATAATCAACCTTTATTTGAATTTTTAGGATTAACTGTTGGTGTAAATCTATCTGGTTTAACTATTTCAGAAAAGCGTCATGCCTACTTATCAGATATTACTTATGGTACAAATAATGAATATGGGTTCGATTATTTAAGAGATAACATGATTTTTGATATAAATGAAAAAGTACAACGTAAACTATATTTTGCATTAATCGACGAAGTTGATTCGATTCTTATTGATGAATCTCGTACTCCATTAATTATTTCAGGCCCTACTAACAATAGTTCAGAAATTTACTTAAAGATTAATCAATTAATTCCCAATTTAATTAAGCAGGATCAAGAAGATTCTGATACCTTTCAAGGTCAAGGGCATTTTTCAATAGACGAGAAATCTCGTCAAGTTAATTTAACAGAAAGAGGCTTGATATTAATCGAAAAATTATTAATTAAACATAAATTAATTAATAAAGAAGATTCTTTATATTCTTCTAGTAATATTACACTTATGCATCATGTGCTTTCTGCATTAAGAGCGCATACATTATTTTTTAAAAATGTAGATTATATCATAAAAAATAATACAGTTATTATTGTTGATGAACATACTGGACGTACAATGCCTGGTCGTAGATGGTCTGATGGATTACATCAAGCAATAGAAGCTAAGGAAAATGTACCAGTGCATAATGAAAATCAAACTTTAGCATCAATTACATTTCAAAATTATTTTAGATTATATGAAAAATTATCTGGAATGACAGGTACTGCATATACTGAAGCTGAAGAATTTAAAGCAATTTATAAATTAGATACTATTGTCATTCCTACAAATCGACCTATTATTCGTCAAGATTTGTCCGATTTAGTATATATGACAGAAAAAGAAAAATTATCTGCAATTGTAAAAAATATACAAGATTGTTATTTAAAAAAAATTCCCGTTTTAGTTGGCACAATTTCTATTGAAAAATCTGAAAAAATTTCAAAAATATTAAGATCAATAGGAATTAAACATAAAGTGCTTAATGCAAAATTCCATGAATTGGAAGCAGAAATTATTTCTCAAGCAGGATATCCTCAAGCTATTACGATAGCTACAAATATGGCAGGAAGAGGCACGGATATTATCCTTGGAGGAAATTGGAAATCTGAACTTATAAAATATAAAAAAAATTTAAATAGAACAAAAGTTAAAGAAATTAAAGAAGCCTGGAAAGTTAGAAATCAAACAGTCATCAAATTAGGCGGTTTACATATTATTGGTACCGAACGTCACGAGTCACGTCGTATTGACAATCAATTAAGAGGTAGATCGGGTCGTCAAGGAGATCCTGGTTCGTCGAGATTTTATGTATCTATGGAAGATAATTTAATGAGAATTTTTTCTTCAAATCGTATTATACAGACTATGCAAAAATTAGGTATGCGTTCCGGTGAAGCAATTGAGCATAAATGGATTACAAAAGCTATTTCTAATGCACAAAGCAAAGTAGAAAATCGTAATTTTGATATGAGAAAACAATTATTAGATTATGATGATGTTGCTAATGAGCAGAGAAAAGCTATCTATCATCAAAGAAACGAAATTTTGTATTCTGAAAATGTTCAAGAAATAATTCATAATATACGTAAAGATGTATTAAAATATTTTTTCAAACAGTATACTACGCAAGAATCCCATGTATCATTAAAAATAAAAGATTTGCAAAAAAAAATAAAAGAAAACTTTGATGTTTATTTATCAATTGAAGTATTACAAAATAATATTCATGTAATATATCAGCGTACTTTGGAAGAAATGCTAAAAAATTATCAAAAAAAAGAACAAAAAATTGGTTATAAAACTTTAAGAAATTTTGAAAAAAATATTATGCTAAAAACTTTAGATACTCTTTGGAGAGAACATTTAGCATCTATAGATTATTTAAGACAAGGGATACACTTAAGAGGATATGCACAAAAAGATCCAAAACAAGAATATAAAAGAGAATCGTTTACTATGTTCGAAAACATGCTATATACATTAAAACATGAAGTAATTAAAACATTAAGTACAATCAAAATAAATTCATTTCAATTTAAAATAAGCAAATGCAAGTAAAATTTTTTTAAATGTTATCTTTTAAACGAGCACGCAATCTTTTTATAGCTAAACTATGCAACTGACTGACACGTGATTCTCCAACTCCTAATACTAAACCGATTTCTTTTAAATTTAATTCTTGTTGATAATATAGATTCAATAAGACTTGTTCGCGTTTAGGCAAATTACGAATTTCTTGAATAATTTTCATTTTTAGAGTATTTATTAACAATAATTGACATGGATCTTTAGTGTCTTCAAGTATATTAATCCCTTTAAAACCAAGAGTCTCTTGGTAATTACCTAAATCTTCTAAAGAAAAAATTTGACTGCAATTAGTTTCTTGAAGCATTTTTTGATATTCTAATAAAGATACTCCGAGTTCTTCTGCTATTTGCTTTTCGGTAGCAGATAATCCTAATTTTTGTTCTAATCTTTGTATGGCAGATGCAATATCTCTTGCATTTCTTCTAACACTACGAGGAACCCAGTCACGCTCTCTGAGTTCATCTAGCATGCTCCATCGAATTCTGGAACGAGCATACGTAGAAAAACTCGCACCTTGATTAATGTCAAAATTTTCTATAGCAGAGAGAAATCCTATCATTCCTGATTGAATTAAGTCGTCTAATTCAACATTACTAGGAAGTTTAACTTGCAATCTTAATGCTTCATGACGAATCATAGGTATGTATTGTTTCCATAAAAAAATATCATTTTTGTTTAATACATATCCTGATTGAGTATACACAGTATTTGTATGCATTTTTATCTCATTTATTATAAATTTGTTATTTTATATATTGTATGCGAATAATAATTTAATAATTTATGCTTAAAATAGATATTTTGCATTTTTTGAGGTCAGATAAGAAATTTTATAAAATATATTTTTATTAAATTAAATATTTTTTGTTCCTAATTTATTAATTAAATTACTTTCGAGTACTACCATAGCACATGCATACTTGCGTTCGTCAGTTAAACTAAGATGTATATCAGTGATATTTAAATCTTTTAAAAGATTTTTGGCTATTGAATTTAATTTTAAATAAGGTTTTCCCAAATGATCGTGGAAAATTTCAAAATGCGCAAATGATAATCCTTTTCGCATTCCAATGCCTAGTGCTTTACTTGCTGCTTCTTTAGCTGCTAAATGTTTTGCAAGAAAATAAATAGATTTTCTGATATGAGTATTTAATAATCCATAATATTGAATTTCTTCATTCTTAGACAAAATTTTTTTTATAAATCTATTTCCATAATATAAAATAACTTTATTAATTCTTTTTATGCTTACAATATCTATTCCTATTCCGATTATTGTCATGTATTACGTGCCATATATATAATATTTTTCATTTCTTGAATAGATTTAAAAATACCTAATATTATACTTCTGCTAATTATAGAATGTCCTATATTAATTTCTTTTATATTTTCAATTTTTGCAATGTCATAAACATTAAAAATATTTAATCCGTGTCCTGCATGTACTTGTAAACCAAGGTCATTGCAATACTTAGAGCAATTTTGAATTTTTTTTAGTTCTATTCGTTTGTTTATTAAACTATTTTGATTTGCATATTTTCCCGTATTTATTTCAATACAGTCTGCAGAAATTTTAGAAGCAGCTAAAATTTGTTCTTTTATAGGATCTAAAAATACAGAAACTTTAATGCCAATATTTTTTAATTTTAAAATTAAATTATGTAAATTTTTTTTTTGTTTAATGATATCAAGACCGCTTTCTGTAGTAATTTCTGCTCTATTTTCTGGCACTAAACAGCAAGAATTTGGAAGTAATTTTTGTGCAATATTAAACATATTTTCTGTAGGAGCCATTTCTAAATTAATTTTTGAATGTATAATTTTTTTTATTAAAAAAAGATCTTTTTCATGAATATGTCGACGATCTTCGCGAAGATGCATTGTAATGCCGTCTGCTCCTGCAGATTCAGCAATTATAGCAACGTGTACTGGACTCGGATCTTTCCCTCCACGTGCATTTCTTAAAGTAGCTACATGATCGATATTAATACCTAAAGATAATTGAGACATAAATTTAGTTTTAAAATTTTATAATGATAACGAATAAAATATAAATATAAGTATATTATGTTTTTGTCAAGAAATATTATTATATATTCTATTTTTTAATTAAAAAATAAATTTAATTTAAACTATATTTAATAATATTAAAGCTTTTTTAGCTGCAGATTGTTCTGCTTTTCTACGCGTAGTACCGCGTCCAATCGTCTGTGTATTTAATCCATGAATTAAGCAATATATAATAAATTCTTGATTGTGCGATTCTCCTTGGATTTCTTTTAAAGAATAATTTGGTAATGGATATCGATTACTTTGCAAATATTCTTGTAATCTTGTTTTAGGATCTTTTTGTATATTTCCTGGTTGAATAATATTCAATCTTGTTTGATACCAATGAATAACTGTTTTATAAGTTGTTTGTATATTACTATCTAAAAAAATTCCTCCTATTAATGCTTCTATTGTGTTAGATAAAATAGATTCACGTTTTCGACCTCCTGTTTTAATCTCTCCAACACCTAAAAGTAAATAGTTGCCTAAGCAAAATTCATTTGCAATTTCTACTAATGTATAACCTCTTACTAAAGAGGCACGCATTTGACTTAAATCACCTTCTGCAATATTTAAAAAATTACGATATAATACATCTGAAATAATATAATTTAAGATAGAATCACCTAAAAATTCTAATCTTTCATTATGTTTATTACTAAAACTACGATGTGTTAAAGCTTGCTGCAAAAGTGTATTTTTTTTAAAAATATATCCTATTTTTTTTTGTAATGTTCTTGCAGTATCTATCTTCATATAAATAAGTAAATTTTAATTAATTAAAATTGTTTTTTGTTTAATTAAAAATATTTAAAATATAATTTATAAATCGTTATTGTATCTTTCCAATACGATGTATGCGTATTCCAGTAGGCCATTGATTTTCTTTTTTTTCTAAACTCATCCAGATTAAAAAAGCTTTTCCTACGACGTTTTTTTCAGGTACAAAACCCCAATATCTACTATCTGAACTATTATCACGGTTATCTCCCATGACAAAGTAATTACCATTAGGTACCACCCAATTACCTAAGCTTTGGTTAGATTGTGCATAGTAGTTATTTAATTGATCTTGATATATTGGTAACGTTAAAATATCATGACTATGATTTTCAATTTTTTCTTTTTTTAATAACATACGAATGCCCATAGAAACAGGTTTGTTAAAATCTAATTCTATAAATTCATTATTAATTTGATTTTTTTTTTGAAATAATAAAGTTTGCACGAAAATGCTTGGTACAGAATAACTATAAGTAGTTGATAAAGAACGTGATGAAGAAATTGTATGTTTTGAAATTACTTGCGGCTGAATAGTAATTTCTTTATTTATTGGATTATATGAGATTTTATCTCCAGGAATTCCAACGACTCTTTTGATATAATCTAATTTATTGTTTAAAGGATATTTAAATACAATAACATCGCCTCTGCATGGAGAATTAACGGATATCATAGTATTTTGTGTAATTGGTTCTTTGATGCCATATATAAATTTGTTAACTAAAATGAAATCTCCAATTAATAAATTTGGCATCATCGAACCAGAAGGAATTTGAAATGGTTCAAATAAAAAAAATCTTACTATAATTACTAACAATAATCCTGGAAACATTGATGCAATTGAATGAATCCAAGTAAAATATTTATTTTTTGTAAATTGAATTAATTTATTGTATTTAGCATCAGAATTAAGTTGTATTTTGTATATTTTGTTTTTTAAAAATTTTATAAAAACCCATAAAATTCCTGTAATTAACGTAATACTAATTAATAGTAAAGAAAATAAATTAATCAAATTTTCTCCTCAAATTATCCATGTATCCATATATTATTTTTTAACATCTAAAATAGAAAAAAAAACCTCTTGAGGTAAGCAAAAGTTTCCTATTTGTTTCATTCTTTTTTTTCCTATCTTTTGTTTTTTAAGTAATTTCTTTTTTCTACTTACATCTCCACCGTAACATTTTGATAAAACGTTTTTTCTTAATTGTTTTACTGTCCCTTTTGCAATAATTTGATTATTTATTGACGTTTGAATTACAATATCAAATTGTTGACGAGGAATTAATTTCTTTAATTTTGCTATAATTTTTTGGCTATAAATATGTATATAATTTTTATGTACTATGCATGTAAGAGCATCTAAAACTGTTTTATTCACAAGTGTTTTTATTATGACAGAGCTAGTTTTTTTGAAAAATTTAAATTTGTAATTTAAAGATGCATAACCTTTAGAAATAGATTGTAATCGATCAAAAAAATTTAATATAATTTCTGCCATAGGTAATTCGTAAACTAACATAACATTCATATCATAATATAACAAATTGATTTGTGTTCCTCTTTTTTCATTACATAAAGTAATTATTTTGCCTAAATATTCTGATGGAAACAAAATATAACATAAAGCAATCGGTTCTCTTAATTCTAATATGTATTTTTTTTCAGGTATTTGAGATGGTGATTGAATGTGCATAATAATTCTATCTTTTGTTAATACCTCATACATCACTGTAGGAGAAGTTACAATTACGTTGATCTTATATTCTCTTTCCAAACGTTCTTGAATAATTTCTAAATGCAATAATCCAAGAAATCCACACTTAAATCCCATACCTAATGCATAAGAATTTTCAGGTTCATAAAAAAAAGAAGAATCATTGTAATTGAGTTTCTTTAAGCTATCTTTTAAAGATGTATATTTTTCTGAAACAATTGGAAATATGCTTGCAAATATTTTAGGAGAAATTTTTTTAAAGCCAGGTAACATTTTTTGAGATGCACGTGAAGCAAGAGTAATTGTATCACCTACAAGTGCTCCATGTATTTTTTTAATAGAACAAGCAATCCAGCCTATCTCTCCACATTTGAGAGATTTGATATTAGTTTTTTCTGGAGTAAATATTCCCATATGAACAACAGAATAAATTTCTTGGGTGCTCATAATTTTTATTTTTACACCTTGTTTTAAATAACCATTTTTAATTCTAACTAATATAATTACTCCAAGGTAGTTATCGAACCAAGAATCTATAATTAATGCTTGCAATTCAGAATCGGGATTTCCACATGGTGGATTTAAATTATTTGTAATATATTCTAAAATGTAAGGCACACCTAAACCAGTTTTTGCAGAACACTGCAAAATATTATTTGATTTAATACCAATAATACTTTCAATTTCTTTAGTAATTTTTTCAGGACGAACATGAGGCAAATCTATTTTATTTAAAATCGGTATAATTTTAATTTGCATTTTTGATGCAATATGAAAATTCGCAATAGTTTGCGCTTCTATTCCTTGAGATGCATCAATAATTAACAATGCACCTTCGCAAGCTGATAAAGATCGAGAAACTTCATATGAAAAATCAGTATGTCCTGGAGTATCAATTAAATTAAACTGGTATTGATTCTTATTTTTTGCTGTATAATCTAGTCTAACACTTTGTGCTTTAATTGTAATACCTCTTTCCTGCTCTAACTCCATAGTATCTAGCATTTGATTTTTTATTTCATGAGAAGACAAATTATTACAAATTTGAATAAATCGATCAGATAAAGTAGATTTACCATGATTAATATGCGCAATAATGGCAAAGTTTCTTATATTTTTCATAAAAAATAAATTTAATTTGAGTTAGTATTAACTTAGTATTAATTAAAAATTTTTATATTTAACAGTTTTACATTATTTTTATATACACGATAATGATATTTTTATCTGTATATATTATGCTTAAATTTAATCATTAAAAATATAATTTAATAGAAAATTTTAAATATAAAAAAATCTAAAATCAATAAAGTTTATATATTGAATATATCATATACTTTATTTGTATAAAGTAAATATAGTTCAATTTATTAATTTTTTATATTACAAAATAAATATATTAAAATAATAACATAAAGTATTAAATAATATATTTTATACATACCTATTTTCATTATTTATTTAAATTGAATTTTTATAATTAAAATTTTAATAAAAATAAAATTTATTAATACTTTAAAAAATATAATTAAATTTTAAATTGAAAATAAAAATTTACTTCTTATTAAATAATAAGTATTATCTATTTAAAACATTTTGAAATTTTATTTTCATTTATCATATATATTTGCAATCAATATTTTAATTATATGAAATATATTAATAATCCTTATATCGTTGGACTCACCGGAGGAATTGGAAGCGGGAAAAGTACAATATCAAAAATGTTTAAAAAATTTAATATACCCATAATAGAATCAGATTTAGTTGCAAAAAATATTATTTTTTTCAAAAAAGACATTTATAAAAAAATAAAAAGTAAAGTAGGAATGAATACAAAATTAAAAAATAAAAATTTTGTTTTAAGAGAATATATTTTTGAATCTAGTCATAATTTATTGTGGATAAATCAATTAATACATCCGATAGTGATTCGAAAAATAAAAAATATAATCAAAAAATATACAAAATTTCCATATATCATATGGGTCAGTCCTTTACTAATCGAAAATAATCTTCAATTTTTTGTAGATCGAGTGTTATTAATTAACGTTGATCCAGATTTACAATTAAAAAGAGCATCGCTAAGAGACAAATTAGAAAAAGAAAAAATATTTAAAATTTTTAATTTTCAAATTTCTCAAGAAAACAGATTACAATATGCTCATGATGTTATTAATAACTATAATTTAGATACAGTAAAAAAAAAGGTTTTTTTTTACACAAATATTATTTAAGTGAATCTATTAAAAAATTAATAATGTTAAAAAATCAACCTTAAATCGATTTGTTTTTTTTAACATAATATATTTATTTTTATGATAAAAAAAATTTTAAAATAAAACTTTGTTATATTTATAATAACGTATTACATTAAAACTCTTAATTTTTATTATATTTAAGCTGTTAAAAATTTCGTAAAAATAAATATTTTAATTTTTAGTGCAACATGCAATTTCATAAAATATTTTGAAATAAGTTTATTTCGGATAAATATTATAAAATATATTTTTATTTATTTTTTAAAAATGAAAAAATTTTTTATAAAAATTTTATAAGTAGTTTTAATAACACAATATTAACCAGTTTGAATAAAAATTTATTAGGTATAAAATAATGTTTACTAAGTTCTTTTTAAATTTATCTCGTCAAATTACGTTATTAATTATTTTATTAATACCACTAAAAATAGTATTTGCTGACAAATTAAATGATATTAAAAAATCAGGAATTTTAAAAGTAGCAATATTTGATTCTAACCCTCCATTTGGAAAAATTGATTTTAAATCACATCAAATTATAGGATATGATGCAGATATTGCTCAAGAATTAGCTAAAATGCTAAAAGTTCAATTGCAATTAATTTCTACTAATCCATCTAATCGAATACCACTATTGCAATCAGGAAAAGTTGATTTAATAATTGCGGATATCACCATTACTCCAGAAAGAAAAAAAGTAATTAATTTTTCTATCCCATATTTTTCTACAAAACAAAAAATTTTAACACATATAAGTTCTTCAGATAATTTGCAGGATTACGCGAAGGAACGTATTGGTGTGGTAAAAGGCACTACTGGTCAGCAAACATTAAGTCATCGTTTTCCAGAAGCAAAAATCATTGCTTATAACGATATACCAATGGCTTTTTCTGCTTTAAGAAATAAAAATGTTAAAGCTATTACTCAAGACAGCACTATTTTAGAAGGATTAATTTTTGGAGCTCCCGACCGAAATCAATATAAAATATTATCAAATTCTATTAGCGAAGAAACTATAGGAATAGGTGTTAAAAAAGGGGAAGAAAGATTATTAAACGAAATTAATAAAAATTTGATGAAATTAGAAAATTCTGGAATAAAGAATAATATTTATAATAAATGGTTCAATTTGAATAAATATAAACAATAAAAATAATTTTAAATTATATTTAGGCTATTTATGGAAGAAAAAAAAATACAAGATACTACAAAAGTAGCAGTTAAATTTTTCCAAGTATATAAAAAAATTAATAAAGTACAAATTTTGAATAATATTAATTTAAATATTTTATCTGGAAAAGTTATTGTAATCTGTGGTCCTTCTGGATCTGGAAAATCTACTTTAGTACGATTAATTAATCGATTAGAAGAATTTGATAATGGAGAAATTTTTATTTATGGAAAACCGATATCTAATTTACAAGGTAATGCTTTAAGAAAATTGCGTATGAAAATAGGATTTGTTTTTCAAAAATTTAATTTATATGAAAATCTTAATGTTTTAAATAATGTAGCTTTATCTTTAATTAAAATTCAAAATTGGGAAAAAGAAAAAGCGCACCAGCATGCCATTGAAAAACTGAAAGAAGTAGGACTGCTAGATAAAATTAAATCTTATCCTCATGAGCTTTCGGGAGGTCAACAACAAAGGGTTGCTATTGCAAGAGTTTTAGCTTCCAATGTTCAAATTATTATATTCGATGAACCCACATCTGCATTAGATCCAGAAATGATTAGCGAAGTCATGATAGTAATAAAAAATTTGATTTATTATAAAATTACTATGATAGTAGTAACACACGAAATTCAATTTGCACAAAAAATAGCAGATCAAATAGTATTTTTGTCATCCGGAGAAATTTTAGAAAAATCTGATCCTAAAAATTTTTTTTCTAACCCTAAACATCCGCGTGCTAAAAAATTTTTAAAAAAAATATTATTTCCATTAAAACACACTTAAAGATAAGTATATGGAACGTTTACAATTCGATTGGGTTACTATTTTTCAGGGAGAATCTATTAATTGGATAATAACTGGACTAATTAATACCGTATTAATTACTGTAATTAGTTCTATTTTTGCGACAGTTTTGACTATAATCTTATTTTTTTTTAAAAAAACTTCTCATCATTTAATTACAATTCTCATTGATTTATTGACATCAATTATTAGAAAAACTCCATTTTTAATACAATTATTTTTTTGGTATTTTGCTGCTTGGAATGCACTACCTAATTATTGGATTGAAACTATATCTAATTATTCAAATATTAAAATATTTGAATATGATATTTATTTGTTTACTTCGGAATTTATTTGTTCAGTATGGTCTTTATCTTTATTTATTTCTGTTTATTTAATAGAAGAATTACAATCGGGATTAAATAGATTATCTAAAGGTCAAAAAGAAGCCGCTCTTTCACAAGGTTTAAGTATGTGGTGTATATATTACAAAATATTATTGCCTCAAGGCATAAAAAATGCTTGGCAACCGATAATTAGTCAATATTTAAATTTAATAAAACTATCTTCTTTAACTTCTGCTATTGGTTTTGGAGAATTAACATATCATATTCATCAAATAGAAAGTTTTAATGCACATTCAATTGAAGCGTTTGCCATCGGAACATTTTTATATTTAATTTTAGGATTATTATTAAGTACAAGCTTATCTTATTTTTTTCAAAAAAAATCGTAAAATTTTTAAGGTGAAAAATTATGCATTTCCAATGGTCAGTAATTTTAGAAAATATTTCATATTTTATTTTTGGAAATACTTTTTTTGGCGAACCCGGAGGTTTATTTCTGACATTTTTTATTACTGTAATTGCAGGAATTTTTTCCATTTTACTAGGAATACTTTTGGCAATGCTATCATGGTGCATTCCAAAAATTTTTAAAAAAATATTATTTTTTATTTCTGAAATTATTAGAGGAATACCTTTAATATTTATTATTTTTTGGATGTATTTTATTTTTCCATTTTTTTTTTCAAATTACATTTCAAGAGAAATTACGATAATTTTTTCTTTAATTTGGTTTAATTCATCAGCTGTTATGCATATTATTTTATCTGGAATTTATGCTTTACCTAAAGGTCAACACGAAGCTGGACTGGCAGAGGGATTAAGTAATTTACAAATTTTCTGCAAAATTTTACTTCCTCAAGCTATTAAAAATTCTTTTCCTTCTTGGAATAATTTAATAATAAATTTAGTTAAAGATACTTCTTTAGCATTTATTTTAAATGTACCAGAACTTACTACAGTAGGAAGTCAATTAAACAATGTTTTCCAGGTATATTCTTTAGAAATTTTTTTATTTGTTGCTTTTTTATATTATATGCTATGTAAATCTTTTGAAATTATTGTCAAATATTTTTTGCCTAAAATTTATTAGATAAAATTTTTAATTATTTGTATTATGCATAAAACGTAAAAAGTTGCTTTTAGAATCAATTAAAATTAAATCTTGTGTATTATTGAAACTATTTTCATATGCACGTAAACTTCTTATGAAAACATAAAATTCCGGATCTGCATTAAATGAAAGTGCGTATAATTTTGCTGTTTCAGCATCCGCTTCTCCTTTAATAATTAAAGATTGTCGTTTAGCTTCTGCTAAAGTTCGAGTGACTTTATAATCCGCAGTAGCACGCAATTTTTCTGCTTCTTCTTTTCCTTGTGATCTGTGTCGTCTTGCTACGGCTTCCCTTTCAGCACGCATTCTTTGGTAAATAGCATCAGAAACTTCAGATGGTAAATTAATTTGTTTTATCCTTACGTCTACTACTTCGATGCCTAATGCGGCCATACTATTAGGGTGTATGCCAATTTCTTGTGTTTGTTCTACTGAAATAGTATCTATCTTTTTATTATATGTATTATCTTCTTCTTCTATTCCGGATGTACCATTATTTAATGAAAAACGTACGTCGCTCATTAGCTTGTTTCTAGAATCTGTAACAATTCCTTTTACATCTAAACGACCAAGTTCTGAACGTAATCTATCGGAAAATTTTCTTTTTAATAGTACTTCTCCTTGTGCTACATCTCCACCTCCTGTCGCTAAATAATATCTACTAAAATCTATTATTTTCCATTTAATATAAGAATCTACGATCAAATCTTTTTTTTCCATAGTAACAAATCGATCTGCTTGATTCTCCATAGTTTGTATTTTTGCATCAAGATGTTTCACTGTTTCTATTAGTGGCATTTTTATATGCATTCCAGGAGCATATATTATTGGAGTATTATCTACTCCGCGTAATACTTTTCCAAATCTTAATACTAGTCCTCTTTGACCTTCTTGCACGATAAAAAGTGCAGAATATAAAAATAAAGAAATTAATAAAAAAGCAATAGTTACGAGATATTTTTTCATTATATATACTCATTTTTTATTTTATCGTAAAATTAATTCATTTCTGATGTTATTTCTTTTTGTATTTAAGTTTTTTTTGTAGTTCTGAGACGTTTCAAGATTTTCTTGGTCGTTTTTATTATTCGTTTCATTTCGATTTTGATAAAAATTATCAGAATTTAAATTTTGTGTGGAATTTTTAAATTCAGAAGATTTAAGCAACTGATCTAATGGAAATAAAAGTAAATTATGATTATTAGTTTGCGAATTATAAATAAAAAGTTTTTTATTTTTACTTAAAATACGTTCCATAGTATCAATATATAACCTTTCTCTTGTTATTTTAGGAGCTATTTTATATTCTGGTAGAACTTTTGTAAATCTTTGTACTTCTCCTTGTGCTTCTAGGATAGTGCGAGCTTTATACGCTCTTCCTTCTTCTAAAATACGTTGCGCTTTTCCATTTGCTTGCGGCTGCACTTCGTTTGCATAAGCTTCTGCTTCTCTAATATATTGTTGCTCATTTTCACGTGCAGCAATTGCATCGTCAAAAGCTGCTTTTACTTCTTCGGGAGGTCTAGCTGTTTGAAAGTTTACATCTAATAGTTCAATTCCCATGTTATATGGTTGGATAGTTTCTTCTAGTATTTTTTGTGTATCACTACGTACTAGTGTGCGTCCTTCCGTCAGGATACGATCCATAGTATATTTTCCGATAACTCCACGCAGTGCACTATCGGTAGCTTGACGTAAGCTATTATCTGCATTAGTTACACTAAACAAATAATTTTTAGGATGAATTACTTTATATTGCACATTCATTTCTACTCTAACTACATTTTCATCGGAAGTTAACATAATTCCAGATGCAGCTAATTCTCTAACGGACTCTACATTTACTGGATATATTGTATCAATAAAACTTGGTTTCCAGTTTAAACCTGGTTGCACGATATGATGGAATTTTCCCAATCTAAGAATTACTCCTCTTTCTGCTTCTTTAATAGTATAAAATCCACTACTTATCCATGTAATCAAAATAAATATTAATACAAATCCAATATAAAATTTTGGATTTTTTTTTGTTTTGTTTGTAATATTTTTCTTTTTAAATTTGTTAAACTTTTTGCTTAATTTTCGAAAAATATCATCAAGATCTGGAGGTAATGCATCATATTCATTAACTTTTTTATCTTTGCAATCAGAATATTTCTGATCTTTTTTCCAAGGATCATTGTATTGACTGATATTATTTTTATATGTCATATTATGTTCCATGTTTTACTCATATAGAAATTTTTTAAGATTTTTATGGTTTAAAAAAATTTTTATATTAAATAATATTAATATTTAAATATTATGCGCAACTTAAATCAATGTAATTAAGAATAAAAAATATATGTTTATTTTCATGAATACTATCGTGAATATATAAAAAAATTTTTTTATTTTTAATTTTTCTAAATTAATAAATTTTGAAAAGTTTTAATTCATTTTTTATAAAAAAATAAATAATTAAATAAAATCATGAAATTTATATCATATTATAGTTGTATAAATTTTTAAACAAAATTTTCTAATAGAACAACTCGTTAATACCCAAAAAAATAAATAAGTAAAATATATATAAATATATATTAATAATTTTTTTAAAAAAATTAATTCATTAAAATAACTACATACTAATAAATAAAAATTTTTTTATTTATTAATAAAATCTTTACTTGAAGATTTCGATGTACATACGTAATTTATATTGCGACATAAATCAGAAGTAGTTTCTTGCTTTTTTACATTGTTTGGTACAACTGTAGAGATAGCATGTTTATATATCATTTGGCTAATACTATTTTTTAATAAAATTACAAATTGATCAAACGATTCAATATGACCTTGAAGTTTAATACCGTTTACTAAATAAATAGAAACCGGAATACGTTCGCGTCGTAAAGTATTTAAAAAAGGATCTTGTAAAGATTGTCCTTTAGACATGTTTATTTCCCAATAAAATATTATAAAAATATATCTAATACATTTCTATGAAAAAATTTTTAAAATCAAGTATGATTTGAAAAATTATTTTTTCTTAAAAAGATCATATATTTTTTCCGCAGCAAAAGCACTAGTATAAGTATTAATAATATAGCATGATTTTTTCCATTTACTTAACCATGTAATTTGTTTTTTGGCAAGATTTTTCGTCGCTTTCAGCGTGAGATAAACCATATTTTCATAATTTATTTCTCCAGATAAATAATCCCACATTTGTCGATAACCAACACAGTTCATTGAAGGTAAATTTTTATTTAGATTTTTTCTAAGTTTAAGATTATATACTTCTTGTTGAAAACCATTTTTGAGCATATTATAAAAACGATTTTCAATATTTTGATGTAAAATATTTTTTTTAGGTAATATAAAAAATTGACATACATCATATCGAAACTTTTTTTTTGGAAAATTAAACAATTCAGTAGGTGTAAACCCAGAAGCAATATATATTTCTAAAGCACGTATTAATCTTTGATGATCGTTGGGATGAATACGATATGAAGATTTTGGATCAACATTATTTAGTTTTCTATATATATAATCCCAACCAAATTTTTTAACTTTATTTTTTAAGTTATTGCGAATTTTTGGCGTATATGGAGGTAACGGCGATAATCCATAAAATAAACTGTAAAAATATAACATACTTCCACCTACTAAAAGTGGTATACGACCATTTGAAATGATTTTATGCATTATTTTTAATGCATCATTTTTAAAATCTTTGATTGAATATCTTTCTGATGGATCACAAATATCAATTAAATGATATGGAGCATATCCCATCTCACTTAAAGAAGGTTTTGCAGTACCGATATTCATATCTCGATAAATACATGCTGAATCTACGCTAATAATTTCAATTGGCAATTTTTTTTTGAGCTTTTCTGCTATTTCACTTTTACCTGAAGCTGTTGGACCCATAAGAAAAATAGCTTGAGGATATTTTTTAAGCTTTAAAGTCACATGCATAAGTTAAATATCAACATAAAATGTTATATAATTGAATTAAAATATATTTTAATATATTTTATTAGTTTTTTTCAATATCATTTATATTTAAAGCATTAAATATAATTTTTTAACTGAATAATAAATATTTTAATTTTTTGTATTTAAATATACATTTTTTTAAACAATGAAAAATATTTTTATTTTTGTATCAAATCTTAAAAAAAAGAAATTTACATGAATATATTTAATTGCAATATTATATTAATAATATTTTAAAATATAAAAAATATTTAGTTTAACAAAAATATTAAAATTTACTTATTTATGAAACAATTTCAAATGATTAATTCAAAAATTTTAAAACAAACTATGCTAATGTTTTATATTTAAATACATATAATACTTTTTATTAATATAATACTTAAATTTTTTTATGAATAAATATTTAGTATGGTTTCGAAATGATCTTAGAATACATGATAATCCAGCTTTGCACTACGCATGTACAAATCCCGAAGCACTAGTATCCGGTGTTTTTGTTGCTACGCCTAAACAGTGGGAAAAACATTTTGTTGCAAATTGTCAAATTAATTTTATATATAAAAACTTATTAGAATTGAAAAAAAACTTACTCGAAATACAAATTGAATTAATTATACATACATGTAAAGATTTTATAGAATCTGCAGATTGGATATTTAATTTTTGTCATAGAAATAAAATAAGTAAATTATATTTTAATCGTCAATACGAATATAATGAGAAAAAACGAGACAATTTAGTAAAATTAAAATTACACAATATTACTGAATGTATTACTTTTAATGGAAATTTACTTATTTCTCCAAAACAAATCATGACACAAAAAATAAAAAATTATCGAGTGTACAGACCTTTTTTAAAACGATGCACTAAAATTTTTTCTAAAAATATACTATATATTTTACCACCACCTAAAATACGCAAATATAGTACTATAAAAAATAATTTATTAGAATTTGATAGATGTGAAATTTTCAACAATAAAAAATATAATTATTTTTTACCTGGAGAAAATTATGCGTTAAAAAAATTGAAAAAATTCGTAGATACAAAATTAAATAATTATCATATAAATAGAGATTTTTTTTCTATAAATTCTACAAGCCAATTATCTCCTTATCTAACCGTAGGAGCATTATCAGCAAGCAGATGCTTATATTTAATTAAAAAAAATAGCAAAAATTTTACTAACGAAAAAAATCCAGGTTTATTTAAATGGTATAGCGAATTAATATGGAGAGAATTTTACCAACATTTAATGATAGCGTACCCTTTTTTATCTATGTCTGAGCCATTTTTAAAATGGACAAATAAAATATGTTGGGAAAATAATCCTAAATATATAAAAGCATGGAAAAATGGATCTACAGGATATCCAATTATTGATGCATCCATGCATCAACTAAAACAAACTGGCTGGTTGCACAATCGATTACGTATGATCTCCGCAAGTTTTTTAGTTAAAAATTTGTTCGTAGATTGGAGGATTGGAGAAAAGTATTTTATTTCGCATTTAATTGACGGCAATTTATCTTCAAACAACGGTGGTTGGCAATGGTCTGCATCAACAGGAACAGATTCAGCGCCTTACTTTCGAATATTTAATCCTATTCTGCAAGGAAAAAAATTTGATCATTATGGGAACTTTATACGATTTTGGATTCCAGAATTATCTGCAGTTCCAGATCATTGTATTCATTTTCCACATAACTGGGCAGTAGAAAATAATATTAAAATTCATTATCCCGCTCCAATAGTACAATATAAAACTTCGTATATAAAATTTCGAACAGCATATTTATATGCTAAAAATAATTTAAAATAAGTTTATATTCACATAAATGTAAAAATTAATATGTTTTAAAAACTTAAATTAAATCATATACTAATAATGTGGAATGTAATACTATTTAAAATAGTATTTATTATTTATACAATAGATATTAGAATTTTAAAAAGGTATTTTATGTCAAAAGAACTAATACTAGTATTAAATTATGGCAGTTCTTCTATAAAATTTTCTATTATCCACCCAAATACAGAAACTAAATACATTTCTGGTATTGCCGAATGTTTAAACTTACCGGAAGCTTCAATTCAATGGAATACTGATCATGTTGCACATAAAAAAAGCTTAAAAAAATATTCTAATCACAATTACGCATTAAATTTTATTGTAAATGTAATTTTACCGCAAAAAAAAACAATATTGCAACAAATATGCGGCATAGGACATCGTATCGTGCATGGCGGCAAAAAATGCACAAAATCTGTAATTATAAATGAAAAAATTTTAGAAAATATAAGAAATGCTATTCCTTTCGCTCCATTACATAATCCAGCACATTTAATAGGAATACAAGAATCTTTTAAAATATTTCCAAATCTTATAAAAAAGAATGTAGCTGTTTTTGATACAGCATTTCATCAAACTATGCCCGAAGAATCATATCTTTATGCTATTCCATATTCTTTTTATAAAAATTATGATATTCGTAGATATGGTGCTCATGGAATTAGTCATTATTACGTAAGTCATAAAGCTGCAGAAATTTTAGAAATTCCTATTGAAAAATCTAACTTTATTACATGTCATTTAGGAAACGGAGGATCTGTTGCTGCTATTTTGCACGGAAAATGTGTTGATACTTCTATGGGTTTAACACCATTAGAAGGTTTAGTTATGGGTACAAGATGTGGAGATATAGATCCAGCTATAATTTTTTATTTAAATGAAAAATTTAATATTCCAATCAAAAATATTCGTAAAATTTTGTCTGAAAAATCTGGATTATTAGGTTTAACACAAACAAGTAGCGATTTTCGTTATGTTGAAAAAAATTTTTTTTGTGATCCTATTGCTGAAAGAACTATGAAAATATACTGTCATCGTCTAACCAAATATATTGGTGCATACAGTACATTAATGAATAATAAATTAGACGGTATTGTTTTTACCGGAGGAATTGGAGAAAATGCATGTAATATGCGAGAATTATCAATTAAAAAGTTACAATTTTTAGGATTTTTTATCGATATAGAAAAAAATTTAACAATACGTTTAGGTAAATCAGGAATTATTACGAAAAAAAATAGTCGACCTGTATTAGTAATTCCAACGAATGAAGAGCTGGTGATCGCGCAAGAAACTTTTCGAATCACTGGAAAATTATAATTAAAAAATATAATTTATGTGCTGGAGAAATATATATGTCTCGTACAATAATGCTTATTCCTACAGAAAAAAATATCGGACTGTCTCATGTATTTTCTGGAATTATGCATGCTATAAGTCAAGCAAGTATTCTTTACACTGTTTTTCGTCCTATTGATTATATTTATGAGGATGAAAATAAATTTGATATTATTAAATATTCATCTAGCATTTATAATATATCGTATACTTCAATGCGATCACAATATTCTCTTAAAAATATAATTCAACTATTATGTTCTAATCAAAAACATATTTTAATGGAAAACATCATTGAAACTTTCTATCAACAACAAAAAAATAGCGCAATTACTTTAATACCCGGAATTTCTATTCATAATAAATATTTTGATTTTATGCAATTAAATTGTGAAATCGCTAAAATGTTAAATGCTGATATTATTTTAATATCAAAATTTAATAAAAATTATTTTGATTCTTTTGTAGAGTATATTGAGTTTATTAGTTTGCCATATGGTGGAACAAAAAATAAAAGAATTAAAGGAGTAATATTAAATCAAATTAATTTTTTAAAAAATTCTAATATAAAAAAAGATTTAGATTGGATAAGATTATTAGAAGTTAATAAATATAAATATACAAAAAAAATTGATAAAAATTTAGAAAAATTAAAAGATAACAATTCTATTCCAATAATTGCTAAAATTCCATGGGACTCTAATTTAGATTTTATACGCTTATATAATTTAAAAAAATATTTTAACGCGAAAATTATTAACAATTATAGAAAAGATCTGATTATAAAATTCATTGCAATTTTTCAGAATTCTGAAAGATTTTTATATGCAAAATATTATAAAGAATCTTTATTAATTATATTAACAAACCAAATCAATAAAAATTTTTATAGCATTTTAGAAAAATTTCAAGCAATTTTATTAGTTGGTTCAGAAAATAATTATAAAAAAATCCAAAATATTTGTAATATAGCCGATAATAAAAAAATTATTTTACTTTCATTAGAAACAGACTACTTAAGTATTCTGAAAAAATTAAAATATCTAAAATTGAAATACTTAAAAAGTAATCAAGATATTTTTGAAACAAATGCATACATTGCAAAATTTTTTGATAATACTTGGATTTCTTCTTTAAATACATCCTCATATATACAAAAAATTGATTCTCCACAAATCTTTCAATACAATATATTACAATTAGCACGTAAAGAACTAAAAAATATTATTCTTCCAGAAGCTTGTGATCTCAGAATATTAAAAGCAGCGAATATATGTGCTAAAAAAAATATTGCTCGCTGCACATTATTAGGAGATCCTAAAAATATTCAACAAATAGCATACCAAAATGGAATTGTGTTAGAAAAAAATATTCATATTGTTAATCCTTTAGATATACAAAAAAAATATATTCCTCGTATAATGAATTTAAGAAAAAAAAAAGAAATATCCGAAAAAATTGCAATAAAACAACTAAAAAACAATATTATATTAGCTACGCTAATGTTAGATGCAGGAGTCGTTGATGGATTAGTTGCCGGAGCAATTAGTACTACTGCAGATACATTGAGGCCAGCTTTTCAATTTATTAAAACTACACAAAAAAATTCACTAATTTCTTCAATTTTTTTTATGTTACTACCAGAAAAAACTGTAATATACGGGGATTGCGCAATTAATGTAGATCCAAATGCTTACCAACTTGCTGAAATTGCAATACAATCTGCTAATTCTGCAATACAATTTGGCATTGATCCAAAAATTGCTATGATTTCGTATTCTACTGGGTATTCAGGAACCGGTATAAGTGTAGAAAAAGTCAGACAAGCTACTTGTATAGTTAAATCGAAATATCCAGAATTTATTATTGATGGGCCATTGCAATATGATGCAGCTATGGTGCAAAAAATATCGCAATCTAAATCTCCACACTCTTGTATCTCTGGTAATGCAACAGTATTAATTTTTCCAGATTTAAATACCGGAAATACAACATATAAAGCTGTACAAAGATCAGCTAATATTTCTTGTATAGGTCCAATATTACAAGGTATTCGAAAACCAGTAAATGATCTATCTAGAGGTGCAAGCGTCGAAGATATTATATATGTAATCGCTGTGACTGCAATTCAGTCTATGAAATAGTATAATTATTATGGATTTATTGAAAATAAATACATACAAGTATATAGTAAGAATCACATAATGTATTAAATATTATTTAGATTTAATTTTTAAAATTATCTATCTAATATTTTTAAATATTTATTTTTTTATTTAATACTTTAATTTTTTTAAAACCTATTTAAATTTAAAATAAAATAAATCATATAATTTTAATTTTTAAAAATACTTAAAATTTTTTTATAAAAGATTAAATGATAATGTAATAATTTTATTTTAAGAAAATTTCTAATAGTTTATTATTTGAGATTTAATAAAATTATGAAAAAAAATATTGTTATTTTAGGTGCTCAATGGGGAGATGAAGGTAAAGGAAAAATTATTGATTTTTTATCTCAAAAAATACGATACGTAATTCGATGTCAAGGAGGAAATAATGCAGGACATACAATAGTAATTAAAAATAAAAAAATTGTTTTGCATCTTATACCTTCAAGCATTTTAAATAAAAAAACAATTAACATTATTTCGAGCGGTGTAGTAGTATCTTTAGATGCTTTAGTATCAGAAATACGTATGTTAGAAAATAATCAAGTTGATTTGAAAAATAGAATTTTTATTTCAGCTTTATGTCCGTTAGTTCTACCATGCCATATTGCTATAGATATAGCGAGAGAAAAAAATAATAAAAATACAATACATATTGGTACTACAAAGTGTGGCATTGGACCTGCCTATGAAGATAAAATTGCAAGGCGCGCTTTACGTATTAATGATTTGTTTAATGAAAAAAAATTAAAATATAAATTAAAAATTATTATGGATTATTACAATTTTCAATTAGTAAATTATTACCGAGTTAATTCTATTAGTTATGAAGAAAATTTTGAAAGATTGATACAATATTCTAAAATTTTAAAATCTATGATTATAGATATTCCGAATTTTTTAAAAATTGCTACAAAAAATCATGAATCTATTATGTTTGAAGGGGCTCAGGGTGCATTACTTGATATCGATTATGGAACGTATCCATATGTTACTTCTTCGAATACAACTATAGGAGGAATTATTTCTAGTACCGGATTTTCTCCTTTTAAGATTGATTCTATATTAGGAATATTAAAAGCATATTCTACTCGAGTAGGCAAAGGACCTTTTCCTACAGAAATATTTAATGAAATCAGTAATATTTTGTTAACAAAAGGAAAAGAATTTGGTTCTACTACAGGGAGAAATCGGAGAATTGGTTGGTTTGATGTTGTAGCAGTAAAACGCTCTATACAGTTAAATTCTTTTTCAGAATTTTGTTTAACAAAAATCGATGTACTTGATAATTTACAAGAACTAAAAATTTGTATTGCATATAAATTTCCAAAAAATTTTCAATTTAATAATATTAATTATTCAGAATATTGGAGTTATGCGAAACCTATATATGAATCTATGCCAGGATGGAATAGCAAAACACATGGAATAAAAAAATTTGATAATCTTCCTGTGCTTGCTCAAAATTATATAAAAAGAATAGAAGATTTAATTAAAATTCCGATAAAAATGATTTCTACTGGATCAGAAAGAAACGACATAATTGTATTATAAAATTAAATTTTTGAATGATTATAAAAATTAATTTAAACGGAATTTTTTTATTTAAAAAATTTGAATTGTTAATTTTTGAACTCAATATGTTTATATTAGTTGAAATTTAATATTAAATACAATATTTTAATCACTTAAAAAATTAAATGTGTATTAAAAGAAATAAATTTATTACTTAATAATTGTTAATTATTTTATTAAATTCATTTTTAAAAAAATTAATATCATGCAAGAAAAAAATACAAATGCATAATTTTAAATAAATTTATATACTAAATAGATAATCTTATATATCGTATATAAAATATTAATCTATGTTTTGATAAAAATTTAAATATAAAAATATGAGCGAAATAGTATATGGTATCCACGTAATAGAAGAATTATTAGATAATCATCCAAATAAGATAATATGTATTTTTTTTTCACATACCAGACAAGATTTAAAGTTTAAAAAATTAATTTCTCAAGCAAAGAAAAATAATATTGCAATAAAATTTGTTTTAAAAAAATGGTTGACAAAAACTGTTAAACATAACAAGCATCAAGGTTTAATAGCTTATATAAAATCATCTCAAGTGTTAAAAGAAAAAAACTTGTTAGAAATTCTTAAAAAAGAAAAATCATATTTATTTTTAATTTTTGATAATATCAATGATCCAAGAAATTTAGGAGCATGTATAAGATCAGCTTATTTAGCAGGAATTAGCGGAGTGATTATAAAAAAAAATCGTTCTGTAAAAATTAATTCTACAGTAAAAAAAACTTCTAGTGGGTCTACAGATCTTATACCAATAATACAGGTAACAAATTTAATATATACAATCAAATTATTGAAAAAATATCATGTGAAAGTTATCGGAACATCACATGTAAGCGCAAATAATTTATATTTAGAAAATTTAAATCAATCTATCGCATTAGTGATGGGAGCAGAGAATAAAGGAATTAGTAATCTAGTTCAGAAAAATTGTGATCAAATAATAAAAATTCCTGTAGTTAATAAAAAATTTCCTTTAAACATTTCAGTAGCTACTGGAATTTGTTTATTTGAGATTATTCGACAAAAATATTATAATAAATCATCTCACAACTAAATTATTTATTTGATTTTTTAAAAAAAAATAATAATATTAATAAGAGTTAAATTAAAAATTGATAATACTTTTATTTAAGATAAATATATTATTTTTAATTGTATTAAAAACTCATTATGTTCAAAAATTTTTATTAAAAATAAAAGTTATTAGAGAGTTATCTTTTAACGATTATTAAAAATTTATGCTATGATTTACATGCTAGAAAAATAATTTAATTTTTACTAGCAAACAATATAAGTTTTATTTCTATAATTTTATTAAAGGTAAGTTGCATGTCTAAAATTAAAGGTAATGTGAAATGGTTTAATGAATCAAAAGGATTTGGATTTATTACTCCAGAAGATGGAAGTAAAGACGTATTTGTACATTTTTCTGCAATTCAAAGCAATGGCTTTAAGACTCTTGCAGAAGGGCAACGTGTAGAATTTGAAATCACTAATGGAGCCAAAGGACCATCGGCTGCTCATGTGACTACGATTTAAATTAAACTTGAAATAAAAATCAGATGCAGTGAAAATTTTAATCATTATATATTATTTAAAATAATTTGAATTAAGAAAAACTGCATCTTTGATTTTTTTATTTTTAAATATTATTTTTTTGTTTTTCTGCATGATACGAAGAACGTACAAAAGGACCACACATAGCACTGGTAAAACCCAAATTTATTGCAATTTTCTTGAAATTTGAAAATTCTTCGGGGTGAACGTATCTGACAACAGGTAAATGCTTAGGTGTAGGTCTAAGATATTGTCCTATCGTTAACATACTAACAGATGATTGTCTCAGATCTTTCATAACTTGAATCACTTCCTCTTTAGTTTCTCCTAAACCTAACATCAATCCAGATTTAGTTGGAATTTTAGGATTAAGTAAATTAAAATTTTTTAATAATTTTATAGATCTATCGTATTTAGCTCCCGGTCGAACTTTCGCGTACAATCGAGGTACACTTTCTATATTGTGATTAAATATATCTGGAGGAAATTTATTAAGAATGTTTAAAGCATATTTATTACATCCACGAAAATCTGGTACTAAAATTTCAATTTTAATTTTAAAATTAAGTTTTCTGATTGAATAAATACAATCGGCAAATTGTTGTGCGCCACCGTCTTTTAAATCATCTCGATTTACAGAAGTAATTACAACATGTTTTAGCTGCATTTTTATAACGGTATTTGCTAATTTTTCAGGTTCTTGTTTATCAATTATTTTTGGTCTTCCAGACATAACATTGCAAAATGGACAACGACGCGTGCAAATAGCGCCTAAAATCATAAATGTTGCTGTTCCCCGATTAAAACATTCTGGCAAATTAGGACATGCAGCTTCTTCGCACACAGTATGTAAATTTTGACTTTTTATAATTTTTTTAATTTTATCTATTTGATCCGTATTTGTAGGAAGTTTAATTTTTAACCAATTTGGTTTATTAAGAATTAACTTATCTTGTCTGTTAATCAAAGTAATAGTTGATATTATATTTTTGTTCTGTTTGTTTGATATATTTTGCATTTTTTAAATTAGTAAAATTGTTATTTGTTGTTTTTATAAAAAATAAATTTTTTTAAATCAATAAACAGCGATATTTTTCTTAAAAATTAACATAATTTAATAGAATGAAAAAAATTAATGTTTTTTTTTTCTATCATTAAAAATTTTTTACAATTTTTAATTAAAATTGGCAAAATCATATTTAAATTAATTTTAGGAAAAAATTCACTTATTTGTGTCATTTTTATATTAGCATTACCGCACGGATATATATATGAAAAAGGAGATAAATCCATTTTTACGTTTAATGCTAATCCGTGTAAAGAATAACCTTGATAAATTCTTAATCCTAAAGAACAAATTTTTTTATTTTGTACATATACTCCTGGATATCCTTTAATAAGATAACTGTAGATTTTAAAATATAATAATGTAGAAATAACAATTTGTTCTAAAATTAATATTAATTGTTTAATTCCAATTTTTAATTTTTTAACATTTAATAAAAAATATATAACTTGTTGTCCTGGAGCATGAAAAGTTATATGACCTCCGCGATCAGTTTTAATTACTGGAATGTTAGATATATAAGATGCTTGAAATTTATCCAAATTACCTAAAGTGAATACCGGATAATGCTCTAGAAACCAGATTTCGCTTACATGATTTATTTTATTTTTATTAATATAATTATACATAGCATGCAATATATGCTCGTATTTGTGTACACCTAGTAAACGAATATTAGTTGTATTCATAAATATTTTTTTAAAATCAATTTTATTGGAATTAAATAATATTATTTATTAATTAAAAAAATTAATAAATTAATTTAGTATTATGAATTATATGAATTTTTGAATGTTTAACTTAATATAATCAATAATGTAATGTAATGCATTTCCAGAATGAACTTCTTCTAAAGTCACTAAAGGAACTTCTGTAATAATAGAGTTATTCAATTTAAAAATTATTTTACCTACTTTTTGGTATTTTTTTAATGGAGCTTTTAATACACTAGAATCTAATGTATATTCTATCACAATATCCTTATCTTTGCCTTTTGGTATAGTGAGATATACATTTTTTTTTACTCCTAAATTTACTTTATCTACATTCCCAAAAAATACAGATTTTTTTAAAAAAATTTCTTCAGATTTTAAAGATAAAATAGTATTGAATGATCTAAATCCCCATTGGAGCAAAGATTTGCTGCCACGATCTCTTTCATGAGCAGTATTACTACCAAGTAGTACTGAAATTAAGCGCATGTTATTATTTACTGCAGATGCTGCAAGATTATATCCTGCCAATTTTGTATGACCTGTTTTGATACCATCAACATGTAAATTTTTATCCCATAACAAATTATTACGATTTATCTGTCGAATATGATTATAAGTAAATTCTTTTTCTTTATACTTAATATATTCATGTGATACATCACGAATTAGGGCAATACTAATTAATGCTATATCTCTTGCAGAACTAAATTGTCCAGAAGTGTCTAATCCATGTACATTTTTAAAAAATGTATTTTTTAAATTTAGTTGATGTGCATAATTATTCATTAACTCTACAAAAGATCTTTGATCACCAGAAATATAATTTGCAATTGCAACACATGCGTCATTTCCTGACTGTAAAATAATTCCTCGAGTTAATTCTGATATAGATACATGATCTCCGGGCCGCAAAAACATAAGTGATGATCCTTTTAATTCAGGATTGCCTAACATCCATGAGTCTTTGGTAATAGTTACTAAATCGTTTGGATTAATTTGTCCTGAATTAATTAATTTACCTACAATATAACTAGTCATCATTTTTGTTAAACTAGCAGGTGCTCTTTGCATATCTGCATTCAATTCTGATAAAACTTGACCCGAATTGTAATCAATTAAAATATAAGATGCTGCATTTATTTTAGGAGGACGTAATTCAGTGTACATATATTCTGCATATGATTGACGCAATAATAAAAAAATAAAAATAAAATTTTTTATTATAAATAAATGCATATTTAAAAATTTTATAAAAATATACTTTGTATAGTATAGAAAATTTTTGTAGTTTTTTTTAAAAAAAATAATCATATTTAAATATAAAATTATATTATTTTATAATTTTTGAGATAACATTGTTTTATGTGTATTAATTGATATTATTATGCCGAATCCAGACATTAAAGCAATTAATGCAGATCCACCGTAACTCATTAAAGGTAGTGGCACACCAACGATAGGCAATATACCGCTTACCATACCGATATTCACAAAAATATAAAAAAATAAAGTTAACATCAAACTTCCAGTCATTACTCGGCAAAAAGTATTTTCTGCTTGCATAGCAATAATTAATCCTCTAATTATTAGAATAAGATATAATAATAATAATATAACACTTCCAATAAATCCAAATTCTTCTCCTAAAACAGAAAAAATAAAATCTGTATGTCTTTCGGGTAAAAATTCTAATTGAGATTGCGTACCTGATAACCACCCTTTTCCATATAATCCACCAGATCCGATAGCAATTTTTGATTGCAAAATATGGTATCCTGCACCTAAAGCGTCTAATTCAGGATTTAATAAAATTTTCACACGATCTTTTTGATAGTCATGCATAAAAAATTTCCACAATAATGGCACTATACAAGTTAAGATACATATACAATATATGATAAATTTTTTTTTCATTCCAGATAAAAATAGAACAAATATTCCAGAAAAAAAAATTAAAATTGCTGTCCCTAAATCTGGCTGTATTGCAACTAATATGGAAGGAATTAAAATTAAAAAAAAAGAAATACTAATGTCTTGCAAAGAAAGAGGAATATTTGCACGATTTACTAATCTAGAAATCATTAATGGAACTGCAATTTTAGCTATTTCAGCTGGTTGAAATTGTAAAATGCCTAAATCTAACCATCTCTTTGCTCCTTTACTGATTTTTCCAAAGCTGTCAACTGAAACAAGCAACAAAATACAGATAAAATATAAATAAGGTGCTAATTGTTCATATTTATTAGGAGTAATATAACTAAGCAAAAACATAATTAAAATTCCAATACTTATTTGAATTATTTTTTTTTGAGTAATTTCCACATTTTTACCACTAGCACTCCAAATGAGTAAAATACTATATAAAAGCAGTATAACGATGACTGTTATAAATATAAAATCAATATGAATTTTTCTATAAAAAGAATTTTTATGAAAATTAATAAACATGCTTTAAAACCTTTAAATATTAATTATTATTTTTTTAACAAAATGTAATCTAATATTTTACGTACGATTTTCCCAGAAGAAATGTGTTCTTCCCCATTTTCTAATATTAGCACAATACAAACTGTTGGTTTTTCAAATGGAGCAAATGCAGTCATTAGTTTATGATCTCGAAATTTTTCCGATACTTTACTCGGATCATATATTTCATATGGCTGCAAGCTAAATACTTGCGCTGTTCCAGATTTGGCTGCTACTTTATAAGGTGCATCATAAAAATTCCTATATGCTGTACCATTAGATCGATTTGCAACTCCATACATACCATTTTTTACAATATCCCAAAAAACAGTACGAGAATCTCCTATTTGTGCATATGAATTTTGGTGATAGTAAGTAACCGAATAACTATCTTCTTGAATAGAAGACAATAAATGCGGTGTACGTACTAATCCGTTGTTTACTAAAGTCATGAGTGCTTTTGATATTTGTATTGGTGTTGCAGTCCAGTATCCTTGTCCTATACCTACTGAAATTGTATCTCCTTGATACCAAGGTTGTTTGATATGTTTTATTTTCCATTCACGATCTGGCATAATCCCTATATTCTCTTCGAACAAATCAATACCTGTACTCTGTCCATATCCAAATTTTTTCATCCATTCAGATAATTTATCAATTCCCATATTATATGCAACTTGATAAAAAAAAGTATCTGCTGATTCTTCTAGCGCTTTAGTAATATTCAAATATCCATGACCCCATTTTTTCCAATCACGATAAATTTTTTCTGATCCTGGTAGTTTCCACCATCCAGGATCAAACAAAAAAAAGTTTGTACTGATACTTCCTGAATGCAATGCAGAAATAATAACATATGGTTTAATCGTAGACGCTGGAGGATACATACCTTGAGTAACACGATTGACAAAAGGACGATTAATATCGTGTGTTATTTTTAAATATTTTTTGTTTGATATGCCATTAATAAATATATTAGGATCGTAACTTGGATTAGAAACTAATGCAAGTATTCCTCCGTCTCTAGGATCTAATACTACCACTGCAGCGCGCATAGAAGATATTAATTGTTTAATATATCTTTGCAAATTTAAATCTAACGTTAAAGTAATATTTTTTCCTGATTTTGGTGGAGAAAAACGTAATTGTCGAATAATTTTTCCTCTACTATTTATTTCTACTTCTTTAAAACCAGGTTGTCCATGCAATTTTTTTTCATAAAATTTTTCAATACCTAATTTTCCTATTTCTTGATTTTTGAAATAATCTAAAAATTCTTTTTTATACTGCAATTTTTTGAATTCAGAATAATTGATTTTTGATATATATCCAATTACATGTGCTATTTCTGATCCATATGGATAATATCGGCGTTGATAGTTTTTTATTGATACGCCGGGAAAACGGTATTGATTCAAAAAAAATTTAGTATATTGAACGTCTGTAAGTTCCGATTTAATAAGCACGTTATTTAAGTAATTAGATTTTTGTTTTTCTTTTTCAAAAAACAAAATATCTGATTCATTTAAATCTAATACAGATTTTAATTCATTTATTGTATGATTAATATTTTCTACTTGCTTTAAATTAATTTCTAATTGATAAATAGTACGATTTATTGCTAATACAATACCATTACGATCTAAAATTGTACCTCTTGTAGGAGGGACAGATATAAATTTAATTCGATTAAAATTAGATTTGTTATGATATGTAGAAAAACAAGAAATTTGTAGATAGTACAGATTAAAAATTAAAATTCCAGTAAATAATATAATAAAAAAAAAGATATTATAATACGATTTAAAAAAATTTTTGATTCAATAAAATATTGCTTATAATAATTTAATTTATCTTTCATATTTATATTTATTTTTTCATAAAATATTAAATATTCCTATTTAATATTATATTTGTATTGAAAATTATAATACGTTATTGTAAATATAATATATATACTGATATTTTCAATATCTAAGAGTATTTATATAAAAAAAATTATAAATTCACTTTTATATTTAAACTAAAATATTTATTTTAATTATTTATCAGAATATAATTTTTTTTTAAAAATATATTTTTGCACCGAAGTTGCAATTAAACCATTACAAGACATTCCAAAATGACATCTTAAACGAATAATGCTAGATGATATGTTCCAAACCGGCGTTAACGCATAATAAATTAATCCGCAGGGAAGATAATGCAAAATATCCGGATGAATTTTATTTAATTTTGGATTACATATATATTTTGAGCGCGAACATACTATAAGATGACAGAAATTAATTAATTCTAATCCTCTATACCAATTTGGAAGATTTAAAAAAGAATCTTGACCTAAAATAAATCCAATAGGTTTATATGGACCGTATTCGCAACGAATATTTTTAAAAGTATTGAAAGTCCAAGATGGCATAAGATCACGCACTTCTCTATAATCTATCTTAAAAATATTTTCTGGAATTTCAGATATAGCGAGTTGTATCATATTTATACGATCTTCTATAGAAGTTTTTGGCATATTTCTATGCACAGGAATTCCATTAGGCAATAAAATAATTTTATTGAGACGAACTAATTTCGCAATAGCTATTGCAGATTGGACGTGTCCATTGTGAATAGGATCAAAAGTACCTCCGTAAAAAGCAATTAAAGTTGATTTTTTTTTCATATATTTTTGTTATAGGAGAATGATAACCACATAATATTAGAATGATTTCGTTAAAAAAATGCCATACTAAAATTTTTTTTCCACTTTTTTTTAGAATAATTTCTAAAATTAACATTAAATTAATTATAGAATTCAATTGATTAATACTAATTTTTTCAGAAAAATCTAAAATTAATTTATAATTTTTTTGACATATTTTATTATCATTTATATTAATTAAATTTTCTTTAATTTTTATAATATAAACAACTTTATTTTGTATTTTTCTTAAAATTATTAACGGATCAAAAATTTTTTGCATTTTTATTTTACTCAAAATAAATATAGATAAATTAATATTTCTTTGAAAAACAACAGAGATTAGTTGATCTACTGTATATATTAATTCAGAATTAACTATTTTTTCTATTTTTGATAAATTTATTAATTGATCAGGAAAAAGTATGCTGAATTTTTCCAATAATTTTAATGCAGCATATGTATTTTTTTTAAAAATTTTAAATAAAAAAATTTCGGAATCAACATCTATTGATATTTTTAATATTTGATTAAAATTTCTTACCCAAGAAGAAAATTTTTTCTGAGTATTAATATTACAATCTATTATTGTAGAACTATTTTTTATATTTTTAAACCAAACTTGATTCTTAATTAAATTAGTTATTTGATTTATACATATAGTAAGTATGTTACTTTGTTTTAATAAAGACGTTAGTATAGAAAGATTTTGATGCATATCAATAGTTATTTTTTCCGGAAAGATAAGTAAAATGTGAATTTTAGCATTAAATAAATCAAAATTATAAAATTTATTAAAAATATCAGTCCAATTTATATTGGAAGTGATATAAAACTTGTAATGAATAATTTTTTCAGTAGATCTTATATTAAATAAAATTTTTTGTATAATTTTTTCTAATAAAAAAAATTGATCTCCGACTAAAATATATAATTTTTTTTGATTTTTATTTTTTAATTTGATATTAAACATTGAATTTATTAATATAATAAAGTAGATACAATTAATAAAATAATTCAAAAATTAAGCAAAATTATTGCATCTTAAAAAAATGTATTTTTGTATTAAAACTTCTATAGCTTCGCTATAAATTTCCGCGATAAAATTTATTTTTTCCTGATATTTTTCTAAAGGAGAAATATCTTGATCAAAATAGATACGGGATATAGTGACGTTGACCGGAATATTTTGATGCATACTAAAGCGCAACTCTGCTTTAATATTAAAAATTATTTGATATTCTAAGAGCTTATATAAATTAGAAAACTCTATTTTTTTTATTATCTCTGAAGTGCTAATAATATTTAATAGAGGAATTTTATTTTTTTCTGAATTAGCATTTATTAATTGAATATTATAAGATCTAAATGCATTATAAGCAGTTAAATATTGGATGTTGCATGTATTAATGCATTTAAAATATAATGCGTGCATATTATAATTCTTACAAAATTTTATTTTATCAAAACTAACGCAGCTATACAGAACAGCCGGAACTAATATAGTTAATATTAATTTTTTAATAAAATTATTCATTCAATACAAAATTAATCAATTTATTTTTAATATAGATAATTTTTTTTATTTTTTTATTTTTTAAAGAATTTTTTATTATTATACTTTTAAAAATTTTCTCTTTAATATATTTTTCATTACTTTTAAATTTAAATATCATAACTTTTTTAAATTTTCCATTAACTTGAACAATAATTTTTTTTTTCTTTTTTATAACATCAGAGTTTATTTTTGGCCATTCAGCATAATCAATATCTTTAGAACCTTTTAATTCACGCCATAATATGAAACATACATGAGGTGTAAATGGATAAAGTAAGCGTATAATAATCATAAGAATTTTTTTTGTTATTGATCGATTACATTTATTATTTTTAATAGCATTACGTAAGTAATTTGTAAGTTTCATAATTAATGCAACTACAGTATTAAATTTATATTTGTTTTCAAAATTTTCAGTAATTTTTATAATAATTTTTTGAGTTTGAAGTATTAAATTTGAAGATTCATGATTATTTTCAGAAGTTTCTTTTAATTTATTATTTTTATTTTTTTCGACATAATCAAAAGTCATATTCCAAATTTTTTTAATAAATCGATAAGCTCCTTGAATTCCTTTTTCTGTCCATTCTAACGAAGCCTCTGGTGGCGCCGCAAATACAATAAATAAACGTAATGTATCTGCGCCATATTTACGAATGATATTATTTGGATGCACACCGTTATTTTTTGATTTAGACATTTTATGCATTCCAGTATGAATAAGCTTATGCCCTAAAGAATCTACAGCGTTTACAATTTGATTATTTTCATTTCTTTTAAAATTATTATTTACTGGAGTAGTCCAAATTTGGCTTCCCGAGCTAGAGATATAATAAAATGTATCTGACAATACCATACCTTGGCATAATAATTTTTTTATTGGTTCATTTGAATTTACTAAATTCATATCTTTAAATAATTTATGATAAAATCTTAAATACAAAAGATGCATGGTCGCGTGTTCTACGCCTCCTATGTATAAATCTACTGGTAACCAGTAGTTCACAGCATTAGTATTTAACATACCGTGTATGTAATGAGGACAAGTATAACGATATAAGTACCAAGAAGATTGTATAAAAGTATCAAATGTATCCGTTTCTCTTGTAAATCGATTTTTTTTGTAATAAATATTAATCCAATTAGCATAATTTTTTAAAGAATCAACTAATTGATCAGTATTCTTTTCTGGAAGAATGACTGGTAATTCATTTTCAGATACAGTAAAAATCTCGTTTTTATTATTTTTAATTATAGGAATTGGCGCTCCCCAATATCTTTGTCTGGAAATACACCAATCTTTTAATCTATAATGAATAATATTTTTTCCTATATGATTTGAAATTAAAAATTGAGATATTTTTTTACTTCCATCACAAAATTTTAATCCATTAAATTGCCCTGAATTACATAAAGTACTAGTCTGCATCAATTTTTTCTGTTTAAAATTAATGAAATTACCTTTACTATCTTTTAGTACATGTAGTATTGGTAAATTGTATTTTTTAGCAAAATCCCATTGGTCTTTAGAATATACAGGAACAGATAATATGGCATTATTAGAAGAATCCGGTATAAAAAAGAAATTACAGATCCATATCGGTAGTTTTTTTTGAGATATAGGATGAATTGCAAATAAAGATGTAAAAATTCCTTTTTGATGATTCTGTTTAATATTTGTTTCAGAATTTTTTTCTGTTTGACATTTATGTATAAATGTATATAAATCATAATTTGAGCTTTTTACTGATTTTAACAGTATATGATCAGAAGAAATTATTACAAACGTTCCTCCCATAAAAGTAGCTATGTTATTTATATAGATTTTAATTTTTTTACTGTAATTGTAAATTGATAATTCAACTTCTATGCCTTTTGATTTGCCAATCCAATTTTTTTGCATTATTTTAACTTTTTTTGGCCAATTTTCTAACGTTTGAATATCATTTAATAATCTATCTGCATAATTAGTAATTTTTATAAACCATTGTGGAATTATTTTTTTTTTAATTCGAGAATTACAGCGCCAACACGAATTATTAATAACTTGTTCATTAGCCAATACTGTTTGATCTTTTGAGCACCAATTAACTGTAGATTTTTTTTTATACGCTATATTTTTATTATACAGTTGAATGAAAAACCATTGATCCCAACGATAATAGTTAGGATGACATGTAATAATTTCTCGATTCCAATCATAACTGCATCCTAAAGATTTGAGTTGTTGTTTCATATTTTGAATACATTGCAAAGTCCATTTTTCAGGAGAAGTATTATTTTTTATTGCTGCATGTTCAGCAGGTAAACCAAAAGCGTCCCATCCAATTGGGTGTAGTACATTTTTTCCAAGCATTCTTTGGTATCTTGCGACGGCATCTCCTAAAATGTAATTTCTGACATGACCCATATGCAAATCTCCGGATGGATATGGCAACATAGATAAACAGTAATATTTTTCTTTTTCAGAGTTTTCAGTCACTTCAAAAGTTTTTTTTTCTTCCCAATATTTTTGTACAAAATTTTCTATTTTTTTATGATTATAATCTTTTTGCATAACAAATGGAGTCCTATAACTCAATTTGAAAAAGTTATTGATTTTTTATTGTCTTAATAAGAATTTTTGTTTTACATAAACAAGATGTGATAAAATTTGAAAATTAAAAAATTTTTATATTAACTGTATATTGTTTATTATTCGTACAATTATTTTCAAATTTTTACTTCAAATTTTTTCTTAAAATTTAATTTTAAAACAATTTATATAAATTATATTAATAATATTTTAAAACAAAATCAATTATAAAACTGTTATATTTTATATATTAATTTAATTTTACAATTATTGAAAAATTTTAAAAAGTATATAATTAATTCTTTTTTGAATTTAAAATATATTTTTATAAGTTTTTTTAATAAAAATTAAATATAATATTTATTAAATAATAAAGTAAAATTTATATAAATTAATCTATGTTAATTGAATTATTAAAATGCATATTTTTAGAATATATCACTCACAAGAATTAAGTTTAAATAAAACTATTATTATATCTGATCAATCTATGAATTATTTAAAAAATGTTTTAAGAATGAAATTAGGAAATTTAATAAAATTATTTAATAACAAAAATCAAGAATATCTCGGAAAAATCGTAAAATTTGATAATAAAAAAATATATATTTGTTTAACAAAAAAAATACATAGTAATGTTGAATCTCCTTTAAAAATATATTTGGGACAATCAATTTGTAATAGAACGAGCATGGAGTATATTTTTCAAAAATCTGTAGAATTGGGTGTATATGAAATTACACCTTTATTTTCAGAACATTGTTACATAAATGGTAATCATTATCAAATAAAAAATAAAATGAAACGTTGGAAAACGATAGTTATTCATGCTTCGCAACAATGCGGTCGAAAATCTTTGTTAAAGATTAACTGTCCTATGTCAATGTTAGAATGGTGTAAGAAAAAAAATAACATCTTAAGCATTTACACTGATCTTCGATCAAAAAATAAAATGAACGATATTCGTAGTCATTATAATCAAGCAAGATTATTAGTAGGTCCAGAAGGAGGATTCTCTAAATACGAAAATGCATATCTTATGAAAAACAATTTTTATAAAATCAGAATAGGCCCAAGAACTTTACGAGTAGAAACTAGTGTATTATCTGCAATTGCTTTATTACAAATGCGTTTTGGTGATTTTTAATAATAATATAGGAGCGAAATTTTGATTAAATTAGGAATTATTATGGATCCAATACAATCTATTCAGATCAAAAAAGATACAAGTTTTGCAATTATGTTAGAAGCGCAAAAAAGGAATTATATTCTATATTATATGGAAGTTAAAGATATTTATTATAGTAAAAGTGAAGTTTATGGAAATACAAAAATAATTTCTGTTCAAAAAAATCCAAAAAAATGGTATCAATTCAGTCATAAGAACACTATTAATTTAAAATCTTTGGATGTTATTTTAATGAGAAAAGATCCGCCGTTTGATTTACAGTTTGTTTATATAACATATATACTGGAATATTTGCACAAAAGTAAAGTTTTAATTATTAACAATCCTAAAAGTTTAAGAGATTACAATGAAAAAATGTCTGTTTTATCTTTTCAAGATGCTCCTAAAACACTAATTAGCTGTAACAAAAAATCTATTTGTTTGTTTCAAGAAGAAGTTGGAGATATAATTTTAAAACCTTTAAATAACATGGGAGGATCTTCTGTATTTTATGTAAAAAAAAACGATTTTAATACTTCAGTAATTATTGATACTTTAACTAACTATCAAAATAGTTTTTGTATGATACAAAAATATATTCCAGAAATTATTTATGGCGATAGAAGAATTATTATTATTAATGGTATTCCTGTGCCTTATTGTTTAGTGCGTATTCCAGGATATGGAGAAATTAGAGGAAATTTAGCAGCTGGCGCAATTTTTAAAGTAGAATTATTAAGAAAAAGAGACTATGAAATTACATACAATATTAGTTCATTTTTAAAAAAATCAGGATTAATTTTTGTCGGTATAGATATAATCGGAAATTATTTAACAGAAATCAATATTACTAGTCCTACTGGAGTTCAAGAAATAGAATCTGTTTATCCAGTTTCAATTACTGGAATATTATTAGATAACATTGAAAAAATTTTAAATAAAAAAATGTAATAATTTTTGATATTTTTAAAAAATTACTGTAGAGTACACAATATCTCTATAATCTAAATAAAATTTTTTGATAAAAATTTAATTAAAACTTGATAAAGCTAATAATAAATTATATAAAATTAAATAAACATGTTAATCAAAAAAAATTTTTAATCTCACAACAAATATATATTCATCAAAGGTAAAAATAATTAAAAATATTTTTTTAATAGGATTTGATTTTGGTACTGAAAATATCGGTGTAGCTATCGGTCAGACAATTACTTGTACGTCTAAACCGCTAAGTTGTATAAAATCTATCCGTGGAATTCCAAATTGGAAAAAAATTTCAGAAATTTTTCAAATATGGCATCCAAACGCTATCGTTGTCGGACTACCGCTGAATATGGATGGAAGTACACAAAAAATTACAATTTATGCAAAAAAATTTGCACAAGAACTAAGAAAAAAGTTTATCATACCAGTCAATATGCAAGACGAACGTCTTACTACAATAGAAGCAAAATCTATACTATTTAATGTTCAAGGATATCGAGGATTGAAAAAAAAACTCATAAATTCGCAATCTGCCGCTATTATTTTAAATAGTTGGATGCAAAACATGAATTGAATTGTTTAATTTAAATTAAAATTAATCAATCTTAAAGATAAACATTTTTATATCAATATAATTTTTCTAAATAACATGAATGCTTATTTTTATATTAAATTTTTATTAAGTGCAAATAACATTTCTGATCTTCCACAAGACAACGGATGTGAAATTGCTATTTTTGGACGTTCTAATGCTGGAAAATCAAAAGCATTAAATATTTTATTTAAAAATAATAAATTGTCTAAAAGCAGTAAAATACCAGGAAAAACAATGTTTTTAAATGTATTTAAATTAAATAACAAATTAAGAATTATTGATCTTCCAGGATTCGGGTATGCTAATGTATCAAAAAAAAATAAATTAAACATTGCATGTTTAATAAAACAATATTTTAGATTGCGTCAATCATTAAAAATTTTAATTTTTTTAGAAGATATCAGGCGTTCTATATTAGATTTTGACGAAAAAATAATTCATTTAATTTTAAAAAAAAAATTCCTATTTTGTTTTTATTAAGTAAATCCGATAAAGTTTCTACAAGTTATCGTCAATTTAAATTATTACAAGTTCAAAATTTTTTTAATTTACGCAAACACGAAATTTTTTCAGAATTTTTTTTAAGTACTTTTTCTTCTTTGAATCAAGATGGGGTAAACACTGTCAGAAAAAAAATAAATTTTTGGACAAAAACTAAGATTTTTAATACTGCTTAATTTTTGTTAAAAAAAATAAGTAACTAAATTTAATATTTGAATAATATAAATCTGCCGTGTTCTACCGTATACTGTGGAACAGGGAGATATGGTGTTAATTCATTTAACGAACTTTTTGATGATATTAAAAATATTAATGCAACAGATTTATTTTTATTTTTATTTAACCAATTTTTAAAATTTTTTTTGGTTACAAATTTATTATTTAATTCGTTTAAATAACTTAATCCATATTCTAATTCACCTTTGTTATCAATAATCATAATATCACTGCGATTCATTTCCCATGCAATTGTAGTTGCTACACCAATATTGTTTGCAATAATTAATTCTGATTTTTTTAAATCATCTTTTATTTCGTTTAAAAAAACTTGCGGCTGTTTAGAATAAACAATTCGTTCAGGTACATAGAATCCAAATAAAATAGCAATTCCAAAAATACTCATTGCAGTCCATTGCCAAATTTTTATTGCAAATAATTTTACCCAAACATTTATTGAGATCCAAATTAAAATACTAACTACAAATAATATAAATTTTTTGTATTCTTGATAAGAGTACAATGAATATGGATAAATTTTAGGTATACAATATATAATACTAATTGAAAATAATATCATGCAACCAAAAATAATGTTTGTTGTAGAGTTTATTTTTAATAGAATTAAGTTATTTTTTAATTTAGTAGAAAAAATATTTTTAGCAATTAAAATTGATATAGGAAAAAAGCAAGGTAAAATATAAGTTGGCAATTTGCCTTTAGAAAAGCTGAAAAATAAAAATTGTACTATAATCCAAACTAATAAATAAAAACTGATTTTATCAAATTTTCTTGAAATCCATGATCTATACAACGATTTAAAAAGAAGTCCAAACCAAGGAAAAATACCAATAATTAAAACTGGAACATAGTACCATATCGGAAATTTATGTTGCGCATTGTCTCCTAAAAATCTTTGAATATGCTCGATAAAAATAAAATATCTAGCATAATCTTGTTCTTTAGAAAGAATATTATATATCCATGGAAACGAAATTAATATAGAAGATATTAATGGAATGAAGCTGTGGATCAAAATTGTTTTTGTATACTTTGGATTAAATTTTAACCATATTACAATACTTAAAAATGGAATTACTAATGCAATAAATCCTTTTGTGATCAATCCTGTTCCGCAGGATATTCCAAATATTAAATAATAAAAAATACGATTTTTTTTTACTGAAGATTTTATTGCCATCCAAAAAAATATCATAGATACATTAATCCAAAAAGATAAAATTGCATCTAATACAGAGTATGTTCCTATAATGTATACTAATAAATTAGACAAAAATATTATTACTGCATTATAAGATATATTTTTATTATTCCATAAAGATTGAACAAAATAAAATAAAAAGATAGCAGATAAAATTGTAAAAAAAGTTGATCCGAATCGTACAGAGAAATTATTTTTTCCAAAAATTAATTGACTAATATTGTTCACCCAATAACCAAAAATTGGTTTTTCAAAATAACGTACATCTAATAAATGCGGAATACTCCAATTATGCTTTTCTAACATTTCTCTGCTAATTTCGGCATATCTAGTTTCGTCGGGTTGCCACAAATCACGATAATTTAATGGAATTAAGTAATAAAAAAAAATTAAAATAATTATTATTTTTTGTGTTTTATTTTTTTTTATGTGCATGTTATACATTTTGATGCATAATCCAGCCTTCTCTACCGGATATTTTTTTACGTATTAATTTACATATCGGAAAATTTGCATGATTTTTTTCTATTAATTGATTTAATCTACAAAATTGAATGCCTTCATTTTTAGCAAGATATAATAGTTCTTTAAATTCTTTTAAATATTTAATACCTTCTATTTCAGCATGAATAGTATAAACAGAATAATCAGATTGTTTTTTCATTTGATTAATAATAAAGTTGTTATACTTTTTTAAAGTAGTATGATTATTAATTACTTCATCAAAAGTTGGTAAAGTTACTGGAATTTGCAAATTTCCACAGCTTTTATCAGAAAGTAATGGAAAAAATGGTTTTATTCCTCTGACATCACTGTTGTAAGAAAAGTTAAATTTTTTTTGCACTTGCAACGCGGAATCACTTGTTCTCCAACCTGGAGCAGCAAAACATAAAATAGGCGAATTTATTATTGATTCTAAAAATTTTTTACCTAATGTAATTTGATTAATAATATTTTCTTTCCTCCAAGTATCAATAGAATTTTGCCATTCAAAATGATCCCATGCATGTAGTCCAATTTCATGTTTACGAGCAGCAAGAATAATGTGGTTTTTACAGGCATCTCCTATTTTTTTGCTTTTTCCTATTAAGCCACAACGCAAAATACTCCATCCATATGTTTTAATAGGATTAATGCGTAACATTTTAATTAAAAATTTTGGTTTAAATAATCTCCAGAAATGACGTCCCATGTTATCTGGCCCAACAGTAAAAAAAAAAGTAGCTTTAATTTGATAATTGTTTAATATTTCTAATAAATTTAATACCCCATACTTCGTGCCTCTTAATGTATCTACATCAATACGTAAACCAACTTTTTTTAAATTATTCAAAATAAAAACCTTTTATAATTGTAAGAAAAATTTTATCATATAATTGATAGTATTATTAATTTGAATTTTAGGTTTCCAATCTAATAATTTTTGAGCAATACCAATATTTGGCTTTCGATATTCTATATCTTGATAGCCAAAACCATAATATTCGTCACCTCTTAAGTTTCTAAATCCAGAAAATTTAGGAAAAGTATTGCTTGATGTGAATTTTTGAAAAGTATGTACAACAATTTTTGCTAATTCTAAAATAGAATACTCGTTTTTTGGATTTCCGATATTAATAATCTCTTGATTACAATTATTTTTTTTATTTTCTATTATCCTAAATAATGCTTCTATACCGTCATAAATATCTGTAAAACAACGTTTTTGTTTTCCGCAGTTAACCAGATTAATCGGTAACCCGTGAGCTATGTTAAATATCATTTGAGTGATAACTCTTGCATGATTCATTTGAGCAATTTTAAAATCATCTAGTCTAGATCCTACCCAATTAAATGGTCTAAAAATTGTAAAAAGTAAATTATTTGATTTTCCATAAGCCCAAATAATGCGATCTAGTAATTGTTTAGATGATGCATAAATCCATCTTTGATTTCGTACAGATCCTGTAACAAAATTTGAATTAGTTTCATGAAATTCTTTGTCTGTACACATTCCATATACTTCGGAAGTCGAAGGAAAAATTAATCTTTTTTTATATTTAACGCAGTAACGTATAATTTTTAAATTTTCTTCAAAATCTAATTCGAAAGTTTTTATGGGTTCTTGAACATATTGCATGGGTCTTGCAATAGCTATTAAAGGCAAAATAATATCGCATTTTTTAACTTTTTCTTTAACCCAGTGAGAACAAGATTTTATGTTTTTTTGTAAAAACTTTATTTTTGAATTATTTATAAATTTTTCAATTAAATTTTTTTTTAAATCTAAACCGTATATTTTGTAACTGTTACTTTTTAACAAACGCTTTGTAATATGATATCCAATAAATCCATTAATACCTAAAATTAAGATTTTTTTTAATATTGGTTTTGATGTTGAATTCGGATATATAACGTATTTTTTATTCTTAATCATAGATAAATGGTATATGTTAGTTTTATTATTAAATGTATGTTTTGTATATTGTGCAGAAATAATATTTAATGCTTGAATTTTGCAAGATATAATAAGCGGGTTAATTTTTATTATTAATCCAGGATCGATATCGTACTTTTTTTTTATTATTTTTGATTTCCAAAAAATTATTTTTTTGTTGTTGAGATAGCTAAAAGCACCGGGCCAAGGTTTTGTTAATCCTCTGATTAAATTATATATTTTTTTTGCTGATTGGTTCCAATCAATGAGACCATCTTCGGGTGATCTTTTTCCAAAATAACTAGTATTATGGCAATTTTGAGGTGTTTCACAAAAATTTTTTTTTAGAATTACAGGAGCTATTTTATTCAGCATATTATAAGCAGCATAACATATTTTTTTATGTAAAGAAATTGCGTTGTCTAGTTTATTAATATTAATTTTGACTTGTGATATGATAGGTCCATGATCAATTTTTGTAGTCATACGATGAAGTGTCACTCCGGTTTGATATTCTCCACGTATTATAGACCAATTTAACGGACAGCAGCCGCGATATTTTGGCAAAAGAGAACCGTGCAAATTAAATGATCCAAATTTTGGTATTTTTAAAATTTCTGAACATAATATATTACGGTAATAAAAAGAAAAAATAACATCTGGCTCAAGTTTTTTAAAATATTCGATCCAAATAAAACTGTTAATAGTTTCAGATGTGAATACGGGGATATTTTTTTTTAAGGCAATACTTTTTACGGAACTAAAAAATATTTTTTCATTTTTTTGATCATTATGAGTAATTACGCTTAAAATTTTATATCCCGATTTTATTAAAGAAAGTAAACCGATGCATCCAATATCATGATAAGCAAATATAATTGCTTTCATTTTTTTTCTCGTGTGTTTGATATATCATTTTTAATAATACGACTTATAATATAAATGGGACGTAAGTAAATTTTGTTATATATTTTAATGAAAATTTTTTTTATTCCAATAAACAGTAGAAAATTTATTAAAAATATATTTATGTAAAACCTAGTGCTTACTAAAAAGAAATATAAACAGATTAGCAAAAATACAACGCAATATAATATTTTAAGTGAAATTTGTTTAAGAATTTTTGCTTTTTTTATTATATTTATAAATAAACAAAAGCATAAGTTATATATTAATTTAATTAATTTAATATAATTATATTTAGAATATCCGAACTTTCTTTTAAAATGCGAGACTGGTATTTCAATAACTTTATTAGCAAACATATTTGCTATAATTGGAATAAAAATATTGTGGGAATTGTATTTTATTATTGCATCTATAATATGTTTTTGATATGCACGTAACATGCATCCGTAATCAGTCATATTATTACCTAAAATTTTTTGAATTGCAATATTAACTATTTTTGAACTAATTTTTCGAAATAAATTATCTTGACGATTTACACGAAATGTACCTATCACGTCGTATCCTTTTTGAGCTGCATAAAGTAGCTTTGGAATTTCTTCTGGTGGATTTTGTAAATCTGCATCTAAAGTAATTATTAAATCTCCTTTAGAATGTGCAAATCCTGCCATAATTGCAGCGTGTTGTCCATAATTTTTATTTAAAAAAATTGCTATAATTGAACTGTTAGGTTTAGATGCTTCAGCTTCTAAAATATTAGGAGATTGATCATAACTTCCATCATCTATAATCATGATTTCGTATTTTATATGTAATTTAGAGCATACATATATAGTGCGTCGAATTAATATAGAAAGGTTTTCTTGTTCGTTATAAACTGGAATAACAATCGATATTTTTTTTATTTTTTTTAATTGCACCATATATAAAAAGTATATTTAATTTTTTTTTAAAAATAAAATTTTTTATATTTTATATTACATATAATTTTTTATGCAAAATATTTTTATATAATTTATATATGAGTTTTCTTTTATAAGAAAATTAAGCTTTTAAAGCAAATATATAATGAAAACTAAATTAAGTTTTAATTATCTATAAAATTTTAAAAAATTTATTAAAAATAATAAATGTAGATACTAAAAGTACAATATCATTTTAGATATTTTTTACTGCAAACATGAATATATTGTATTAAATAACTTTTACTTGTATTATATATTAGTTTTAGTTTAAATAATATATTTTTTAATGTAAATAATTTAGTTATATTAAATATTTTAATTTCTTTTAAATTCATATTAGTATGTATAAAATGTTATTTAAATGAATAAATGCAATACTTTTATTTCTCATATTATTAAGGAATACAAATGAATCAAAAAAACAATATTGATCATATAGCTGTATCACAACAATCTATATTAAAAAAAAAATATATACAAGCTGATTTATTTAAGCATATATCTCATTTATTGAAATTAAAAAATGCAGTTATAGTCGCACATTATTACACTAGCCCTGAAATTCAAGAATTGGCAGATTCTACTGGAGGTAAAGTAGCAGATTCTTTAGAAATGGCTAAATTTGGTCAACATCATACAGCGAAAACACTATTAGTAGCTGGTGTACGTTTTATGGGTGAAACTGCTAAAATTTTAAATCCGGAAAAAATAGTTCTAATGCCTACATTAAAAGCTGAATGTTCATTAGATTTGAGCTGTCCGGAAATAGAATTCAGCAAATTTTGTGATCAACATCCAGAACGCACAGTAGTAGTATATGCAAATACATCTGCAGCTATTAAAGCACGTGCACATTGGGTAGTAACATCAAGTATTGCAATTAAACTTATTGACTATTTAGATAGTTTAGGTAAAAAAATTATCTGGGCTCCTGATAAACACTTAGGTCATTATATTCAAAAAAAAACTGGAGCAGATATTTTAAGTTGGCACGGTACATGTATCGTACATGATGAATTTAAAGCGCATTCACTATACAATATGAAAAAAATATATCCTCAAGCTGCAGTATTAGCGCATCCAGAATCTCCAGAAAATGTACTAGCACTTGCAGATTTTATAGGTTCTACCAGTGAATTGATTAAATCTGCTCAATCAATTTCTCAAAAACAAATTATAATTGCTACTGATCGTGGAATTTTGTTTAAAATGCAAAAAGCTTGTCCGGATAAAATTTTGTTAGAAGCTCCAACTTCTGAAGTTGGCATGACATGTTTAAATTGTGGCATGTGTCCTTGGATGAAGATGAATACGTTAAAAAAAATTATTAATAGTTTGACTCATGATACAAAAAAGCATGAAATTCATGTACCAAAAAACTTACAAAAAAAAGCGTTAAAACCATTAATACGTATGTTAAAATTTGCAGAAAATTTTTTTTAACAATTTTATAATTATTGCTAATTCATTTAAATAAATATAAATTTAATATATGTAAAAATAATTCAATTAATTTTTTTTTGAATATATAAAAGAGAATTGTCTATATACTTACAAAAATTGTTAAAACTATTATATGAAATTTGCTTATATTAATATTTGTAACAAAAATTATTGCATACTTATATTATTTACACATTATTAGGAAAATATGAATAGTATAGAACTAAGATCCATATTGAGTTTAGGTATAATATTTGCATGTCGTATGTTTGGTATATTTATGATTTTACCTGTTTTAAGTAATCATGGAATGATATTTCAAGGAGCTACGACTTCTTTAATAGGCCTTGCTATTGGAATTTATGGAATAACACAATCAATTTTTCAAATCCCATTCGGATTGTTATCAGATAAATATGGCAGGCATACATTAATATTAGTCGGATTAATATTAATAGTTTTTGGAAGCATTATTAGTGGTGTATCTAACAATATTTGGGGTGTTATATTAGGACGCGCTATGCAAGGATCTGGAGCAATTTCATCAGTTGTTATGGCTTTATTAACTGATTTAATTTGTGAAAAAAATAGAATCAAAGCAATGGCTTTTATCGGTTTAGTTTTTGGAATAACTTTTGCAGTATCTATCATTATTGGTCCTATTTTAGCTACATATTATGGAATTCGCAGCATATTTTGGATTACTGCATTACTTGCAGTAATTAGTATGTTTTTGATTTTATTTATAGTACCACATCATCAAAAATTGAAAAAAAATCATGATACTAAAATATTTATAAATGCTATGAAAAATATTTTAAATAACAAATTAATTGTTTATTTAATTTTTTGTATTTTTTTTCTTCATACAATTTTAATTTCTAATTTTATAGTATTTCCGTTTTTAATTAAAAAAATGGGATATAGTGAGATAGATCATTGGAAAATATATTTTTTTTCTTTATTATGCTCAACATTTTTTTTAATATTAGTTTTTTCGCGTTATGTAAAAAAAATACAAAATAAAATAAAACAAGTACTATATTTTTTTATAATTATACTGTTTATATCTGAAATAACATTATTATTATGTAGTAAAAATATCTATTTTGCTTATTTAGGTATACCAATGTTTTTTTTAGGATTTAGTGCATTAGAAATAATGCTACCTACATATATAGGAAAGCAGGCTCCTTCTAAATATAAAGGGACAGCGATGGGAATATATACTACAAGTCAATTTTGTGGGGTAGCTTTTGGCGGTATAATAGGAGGTTTATTATTTTCCAATAAAAATGCATTTTTAGTTTTTTTATTTTTAAGTATTATGATATTAGTTTGGATAATTTTTAGTTTGAAATTGGAAAAAAAAATTTAACATTTTAAAATTTTAATAATATAATTAATTAAGAATTATTTTGAATAAACAGCAACTAACAATTTTAATAAAATATGCAAATTTCATATTTTTTTGTAAAAAACTAATTAAATATAAAATTTTTTAAATTAATTCGTTTCAAATTAATTAAATTTACATTTTATATATGAATTAATTTATAAAGGTAATATATATTATGAAAAAAATAATAAAAAAAAAACTTAATGCAATATTATCACCTACTTTTTTATATATTCAGAACGAAAGTTATAAACACAAAAATTCAAAAAATGCATACACTCATTTCAGCATCACTATAGTATGCAAAAAATTTAAAAATAAATCGCAATTAATCAGACATCAATTAATTTATCAAATTTTATCAAGAGAACTTCGCCACGATATACACGCTCTTTCTTTGCATACTTATTGTGATGTGGAATGGAAAATTAATAATCGATGCATTTCTAGTACGCCTATCTGTTATAATTTAAATTAAGTAATTCTCATTTTAATTTAACATTTTTTAGAAAATAACATTTTGAAGTATGCTTAATTTATTTTATAAATTTTAATTCTAATTAAGACTTATACATTTTAAATTTATCAAAATAAATACAGAAATTTTTTTAAAAAATTTAAAAAAAATAATATCTAGAGGAATAATATGAAAGTTTCTATGCAAAAAATTTCAGATATTAAGCATACAGTAGAAATGTTTATTTCATGTAATCTTATTGAAAAAGAAGTTTCAAAAGCGCTTGATAAAATGCGAAAAACAGCTTGTATAGATGGTTTTCGAAAAGGTAAAATACCCAAAACTATTTTAAAAAATAGATATGAACCATATATACGAAAAAAAGTATTAAACGATTTAATAAACAAAAAATTTTTAAAATTTATTAACGAACATGATATTCAACCAATAGGCAAACTAAATTGTGTTATTAAAAATTTTCAGGAAAAAAATGGTTGCATTTGTCGTATAAATTTTGAAATTTATCCAAAAATAAATATAAAAAATATTTCACATATAACAATTAATAAACCATTAGTTTCAGTGAATCCTGAAGATGTAAACTTTACAATTAATAAATTACGTTCAGAACATGCAAGCTGGATAACAAGTACATTAAAAATCGAAAAATATGATCGTGTAACTATTAATATTAAACCAATTCAAAAATATAAAATTTTTCAAGAAGAAATTCGGCTTTTAACTTTTATTATAGGGAATAATACAATTTCTACCGAACTTGAAAAAAAAATTATAGGAAAAAAATCAAAAACATATTTTATTTTTTCTTTAAATTATAAAATCATAAATTTAGAAAAAAACAGTTATCATAACATGATTCTTGATTTTTTAATAAATATTATAAAAGTTGAAAAAAAAATATTACCAAAATTGGATTCTAAATTTTTTGAAAAAATTAACTTAATTAATTTTAAATCTCCAGAAAAAATGAAAAATGAATTATGTAAAAGCATTAATATGCAATTAAAATATTTTGTGCATATATACATCAAATATCAATTAATTAATCAAATATTAAATGATAATTATATTAAAATTCCAGTACAATTAGTACATGAAGAAATAAAAATATTTTTAGAATCTACATATAAAAATAATTTAAATAAATTTTCTAAGTTAGATTTTTCGCCATTTTTAAATAAGAAATTAATTGATCGTTTAACATATCAAATACAATCTAGAATTATTTTTCAGAAAATTTTGCATTTAAATAAAATACAGATAAATCAAAATGATCTAACAAATATCATGCATAATCTTTTGAAGATTAATAAAATACCCGAGAAAAATTGGAAAAAATATAAAAAAAATAAAAAATTTATCCAAAAATCTATCGATATCGCATCAGAAAATGCAATTTTGGAAATTATTATGCAACAAGCAAATTTTGTAGAAGAAAAAATTACATTTAAATTACTTGTAAAAAAAATAGAACGCAGTTAATTTATAAACATATATACATGAATTTATACGATAAAGTAAATAGTATTTAAAATGCTTATATCATATTACTCAGTAAACGTCTGATATATAATAAATTTAAAATAAAAAATTTAAAAAATATGAATTTAATTCCAATAGTGATAGAAAAAAGTATACATGGAGAACGTTCTTACGATATTTATTCAAGATTACTAAAAGAACGTATAATATTTCTAACTGGAAAAATCGAAGATAATATGGCGAATTTAATTGTTTCACAAATGATATTTTTAGAATCTGATAATCCAGAAAAAGATATTTTTTTATATATTAATTCTCCAGGAGGATTGGTAACATCCGGAATGTCTATATACGATACTATACAGTTTGTTAAATGTGATGTCAGCACATTATGCATAGGTCAGGCGTCTTCTATGGCTGCATTAATATTAACTTCTGGAGTGAAAGGAAAGCGTTTTTCTTTACCTAATTCACGTATCATGATTCATCAACCATTAGGTGGTACTCAAGGACAAGCGACAGATATTGTTATACATGCTAAAGAAATTTTAAAAATAAAAAAGCGTATTATTAAATTAATTTCGCAACATACAGAACAATCAATAGAGATAGTTAAAAAAGATACCGAAAGAGATCGATTTTTTTCTGCTTCAGAAGCAGTCAGCTACGGTTTAATCGATTCCATATTGACATGTCGAAAATAAAAATTAAAAATTTAATAATTAAATAGTTTTTTTCAAAAAATTATATGCATCTTTCTATATTACATTAATAAAAAGCGAATAGAGGATTGCTTACATGACAGATAACCGTAAAAATGCTTCAAATACATTTCTTTGCTGCTCCTTTTGTGGAAAAAATCAAAACGAAGTACGTAAATTAATCGCAGGTATGTCAGTATATATTTGTGATGAATGTATTATGCTATGTCATAATATTATAAAAAAAGAAACACAACAATTAGAATCTAGTTATGATTTTATTACTTTACCAAAACCATGTGAAATATTTAACTATCTAAATAGTTATGTGATTGGTCAAGAAAAAGCCAAAAAAGTATTATCGGTATCCGTTTACAATCATTATAAAAAATTAAAATATTTAAAATTGCAAAATACTGTCGAATTAGGTAAGAGTAATGTATTATTAATTGGTCCAACTGGTAGCGGTAAAACACTATTAGCTGAGACTTTAGCAAGATTTCTTCAAGTACCTTTTATAATTTCTGATGCTACCACATTAACAGAAGCTGGATATGTCGGAGAAGATGTAGAAAATATAATACAAAGATTATTACAAAAATGCGACTTTAATATAAAAAAAGCTCAACACGGAATTATATATATTGATGAAATTGATAAAATCTCTAGAAAATCAGATAATCCATCCATTACTAGAGATGTTTCTGGAGAAGGAGTACAACAAGCATTATTAAAATTAATAGAAGGCACAGTTGCTTCAGTACCTAAAAAAGGCGGCAGAAAACATCCTCAGCAAGAATTTTTTCATGTAGATACATCTAGTATACTGTTTATTTGCGGCGGCGCATTTTCTGGATTAAATAATATTATTCATCAAAGAATCATAGCAAAAAATAGCATTGGTTTTACTGCGGAAATGAAAAAAAAATCAGAAAAATGTAATAAAAATAACTTGTTAAATAAAGTGCAACCTGAAGATTTAATTAAATTTGGTTTAATACCTGAATTTATAGGACGATTACCAATACTGTCAGTATTAGAAGAATTAAACATATCAGAATTAACTAGAGTTTTAGTTTCTCCAAAAAATGCTTTAGTTAAGCAGTATCAATTTTTATTTAACTTAGAAGGAGTAGAATTAGAATTTAAAAAAAATGCACTAGTTTCTATTGCTAAAAAATCTCTAAAAAGAAAAACTGGTGCTCGAGGATTAAGATCTATTATAGAATATATTTTGCTAGATACTATGTATTCTTTACCTTCCACGCAAAATGTAAAAAAAATAATTATTAATGACGGAGTAATTTTAAAAAAAGAAAAACCTATATTGATCTTTAATAAAGATACATTATCTAAATCAAAAAATTAATCTTAATTTATGAAGATTTTTATTATAAACAATAAATGCATTATTATTTATGGAATTTAATAATTTTATATATAAAATAATATTTTATCGTTAATATTAAAAGCATATTTAAGCTTATATTCAGAGAGACTTGATATGAATGCTGAGCATTCCCAAAAAATAGATATTCCAGTACTTCCATTAAGAGATGTAGTCGTATATCCACACATGGTAGTACCACTTTTTGTAGGAAGAGAGAAATCGATTCGTTGCCTCGAAATTTCTATGGAAAGAGATAAAAAAATTATGTTAATTGCGCAGAAAGAAGCTTCAAAAGATGAACCGAACATTGACGATCTTTTCTTGGTTGGTACTATTTCTTCTGTACTTCAAATGCTTAAACTACCTGATGGAACCGTAAAAGTACTAGTAGAAGGATTATCTCGAGCGAGTATTATTAATTTAAAAGATAATGGAGATTATTTTTCTGCAGAAATAAATTATTTTGTGATTACTGTTTCAGATAGTCGAGAACAAGAAGTATTAGTACGAGCTGCAATTAATCAGTTTGAAAATTACATTAAGTTAAATAAAAAAATTCCGCCTGAAGTTTTAACTTCGCTAAATAACATTAACGATCCAGCAAGATTAGCAGATACTATTGCCGCTCATATGCCATTAAAACTATCAGGAAAACAAACCGTATTAGAAATGACTAGTATTACAGAAAGACTAGAATATCTTATGGCTATGATGGAATCAGAAATAGATTTATTGCAGATAGAAAAAAGAATTCGTAATCGAGTAAAAAAACAAATGGAGAAAAGTCAAAGAGAATATTATCTTAATGAACAAATGAAAGCTATACAAAAAGAACTAGGAGAAATAGAAGATACTCCAGATGAACATGAATCTTTAAGATTAAAAATTAAATCAGCTAAAATGCCTAAAGAAGCTTTACAAAAAACAGAATCTGAATTAAAAAAATTAAAAATGATGTCTCCAATGTCAGCGGAAGCCACAGTGGTACGCGGATATATTGATTGGATGTTATCTATACCTTGGAATACTCGTAGTAAAGTGAAAAAAAATTTAGTTATCGCTCAAAATACTCTTGACGAAGATCATTATGGATTAAAAAGAGTAAAAGATCGTATATTAGAATACTTAGCAGTGCAAAGTAGAATTTCAAAAATAAAAGGACCTATTTTATGTTTAATGGGACCTCCAGGAGTAGGAAAAACTTCCTTAGGAAAATCTATTGCAAGAGCTACAGGAAGAAAATATATCCGTATGGCATTAGGCGGCATTCGTGATGAAGCAGAAATTCGCGGGCATCGAAGAACTTATATCGGCTCTATGCCAGGAAAAATTATTCAAAAAATGTCTAAAGTTGGAGTAAAAAATCCTTTATTTTTATTAGATGAAATTGATAAAATTTCTACAGATATGCGAGGAGATCCAGCTTCAGCATTATTAGAAGTTTTAGATCCAGAACAAAATGTTGCATTCAATGATCATTACTTAGAAGTAGATTATGATTTGTCAGATGTGATGTTTGTTGCCACATCTAATTCTATGCGTATTCCAGCAGCATTATTAGATCGTATGGAAGTAATTCGATTGTCTAGTTATACTGAAGATGAAAAACTAAATATTGCAAGAAAACATTTATTACCAAAACAAGTGCACCGTAATGCTCTTAAAAAAAATGAGTTGTGCATCGAAGATAATGCGCTTATGGGAATTATTCAATACTATACTAGAGAAGCAGGTGTAAGAAATTTAGAAAGAGAAATTTCTAAATTATGTCGAAAATCTGTTAAAATGATTTTAATGGATAAAGATATTAGTAGAATTCATATAAATAAAAAAAATTTAAAAAAATTTCTTGGAGTAAAACGATTTGATTATGGAAAAGCTGAAGAAAAAAATAGAATTGGTCAAGTTGTAGGGTTAGCTTGGACAGAAGTTGGCGGTGATTTATTAACAATAGAAACTGCTTGTGTTTCTGGAAAAGGAAAACTGACTTATACTGGATCTTTAGGAGAGGTTATGCAAGAATCTATTCAAGCAGCACTGACAGTAGTACGTGCTAGAGCAAATAAACTAGGTATAAAACCAGACTTTTATGAAAAGCACGATATTCATGTGCACGTTCCAGAAGGCGCTACTCCCAAAGATGGTCCAAGTGCAGGAATAGCAATGTGTACTGCATTAGTATCTTGTTTAACGAGCAATCCTGTTAGCTCCCATATAGCCATGACTGGAGAAATTACTTTAAGAGGTCACGTATTACCCATTGGGGGTTTAAAAGAAAAATTACTTGCAGCACGAAGAGGCGGAATTAAAACAGTTTTAATTCCATATGAAAATAAACGTAATTTAGAAAATATGCCGGAAAGTATTATTAAAGAACTAAATATTTATCCAGTACAAAATATAGATGAGGTATGGAAGTTATCTTTAGAAAAGATTCCAAATTACTAATTTAGTCTAATTTTTTAAAAAAATTATTAATAAAATTTTTTAGGCATTTTTAAATAAAATTTAAAACTTGTATACACTTAAAACTTGTTAATATTATAATGTAGTAATGAAAAAAAAAATTTTTTTAAAATCAAAAAAAATTATTTCTCATACTATTTTAATTTGTATTATTTTATCTCTTTTATTAACCGGAATAGGAGCATATTTAATAAATGAAAATTATGCAATAAAAATAGGAAACGAAAAAATTCCGTACAAAAAAATTCAGCAAATTATGATGGATCTATATGCTAATCAAAAAAACTTAGATACTACTAAATCCGACTCTTTCTATTTAAAAAATGAAGCGATATTAAAAATAATTAATCATACCTTATTAAAGCAATATGCAAAAAATATTCATTTGATTATATCAGATCAAAAAATAAAAAATACAATACAGTCTCTATCTTTTTTTAATTCTGAAGAAAAATTTAATTTAGAGAAATTAAAAATTACGTTAAATAATTCTGGATTAACATTGAAAGAGTTCATTAACGAAATACACGATCATCTATTAGTAGAAGAACTAATAAAAAATATTAATCTTACATCTTTTTTTCTTCCATATGAAATTGATCAAGTTTTATTTAATACTTTTCAAGAACGTTACGTAAGAATTATAACATATAACAAATATAAATTAATTGATCAACAGCATGTTTCTGAAGCTGATATTTATGCAGAATATAAATTAAATCAAAAAAAATATGAATTACCAGAAAAATTTAATATGGATTATATTCTAATAAATTTAGAAAACATAAACAATAATATTGTTGTTGATACAAGTGAAGTGGAGAAATGGTACAAAAAAAATATTGAAATGTTTACTTTGCCAGAACAAAAAAGATATAGTGTGATTCAAACACATACAAAAGAAGAAGCGGAGTACTGTTTGCAACAAATTGAAGCCGGAGAAGATTTCTCTAAAATTGCACGACAAAGATCTAAAGATATTTTTTCCTCTTTAAATTCAGGAGATCTCGGATGGATATCTGATGATATTTTTATAGAAGAAATTCACTTAGCTGATTTAAAAAATAAAAATGAAATATCTAAAATTATCAAATCTCCTTCTTCTGGATACCTAATTATTAAATTAGTGGATATAAAATTTAAAAATATACAAAATTTACAATCAGTATACAGTATTGTTGAAAAGCGAATCAAATCTGATAAATCTAAAAACATGTTTAAGCGTCATAAAGAAAATATAGAAAATTTAATAAATAATAATTCATTGAATTTAATTGATCTTGCTTCTCATTTACATATTAATACAAATAAAACTGGGTTGTTAAAGATTGAAAAGATATCAAATTTTTTACTAAAACAGTTAAATTTGAGCAAATCTGATTTTTTTAATCATATAAATTTGAATTCATGCGATAATCTTTTACAGAAAAACCAGTTATATAGTGACGATAAAAATATTTTAATTTTTTGCGTAAAAAATTCTCAATCTAAATATACACAACCTTTAAATGAAATAAAAGATAAAATTATAAAAGAAATAAAAAATAAAAAATTTATGTTACAAACGCGAATAAATCTTGAAAAGATAATAACTGAACTAAATTCTAAAAATTCATCAGAAGCGATTAATCAATTAAAAAATACGGGTTTAATCATTTCTGAAATTAAAAAAGTGAGTATATTTGATGAAAATTACGAAGATATTTTTAAAAAGTTTGTGTTTAATATGCCAGAACCTTCAAAAGAAAATATAACATTCAAAATTTTTAATAATAATGATAAAATTTTTTTAGTCGCTTTAGAAAAAATATCTTTTAAAAAAGCAAATAATCTAGAAAAAAATATATTAATTAATCAATGGAAAGAACAAATAATTTCATTAAATTTAGAAGCATTATTAGTTAATTTACGTAATTCTACAAAGATAAAATCTAAAATTTTAGAAAAATACTAAAAATTAACTATATTCTTTTTTATAATCTACTGCAATAAATAAGCTAATTATCGTAATCATAACAATAGAAAACAAAAAAATTTTTTTTCCCCAAACTATATTAAAATTCATTTCTTCAGATTTAAAACCTTGCAACGCAATAAACAACCAAATAATATTTAAAATTATAGAAATTGTTAAATATTTATATCCTGCATACTGTTTAATGAACAATATAATTGTTGAAACAAAAAATAAAAAAATATAAAAAATAATATTTAATTTTGTTTTAAAAATTCCTTTTTTAATTGGAAAAATAGGAATAGATGCAGCTTGATAATCTTGATATCTAAAAATCGCAATTGCATAAGAATGTGGTATTTGCCAAAATCCGAAAATACATAATAAAATTAATGCTCCTAAATCAATATAATTAGTTACTGCACAATATCCAATCATTGGAGGGGTTGCTCCAGATAGACTTCCAACTAAAATAGCATGTATAGAATATCGTTTCATTAATATACTATAAATTACTACGTAGATAAAAAAACCAAATACTGCAATCATTAAAGTTAAAAGATTAATTTTAAATAAAAAAAATATCCCAAAAAATAACAAAATATATCCATACAAACATGCAGGTTTAGGTTGAATTAATCCACGTGCTAATGCTCTATGTTTAGTACGTTGCATTTTTTTATCTATGTCTCGATCTATATAATTATTAAGCACTGATGCTGATGCAATTATGAAAGATGTACCAAGTAAAGTATTAAATAATAGAAAAAAATTAATTTCTCCTTGAGATGCAAGAAAAAAACAACCAGTCGTAGAAATAAGATTTCCTAAAATTATTCCTGGTTTTATAATTTGAAAATAACTTGTTAATATATACATTTAGTTTTTCAAAAATATTTTATAAATTCACATAAAATTTTCATGCAAATGAGACATAATCCAATAAGATCCAAAAACTAAAATAAAAACAATTAAAATAGTAAATAATAAAGAAATTAATTTCCAGTTAATTTTTTCTGTATTATAAATATGTAAAAAACAAATTAATTGCACTATAGATTGCAATATAGCACTAGATATTATGATTAAGAAAATAAAATTTTTATCAATATAATTTTTTTTTATTATTGCTAGGAAAGAAACTAATGTGAAAAAACAAGAAAGTAAAGATCCTATGATATATAACTTTTTTTTGCATAAAATTGTCATATAATTACTCCTAATAAATATACTATATTAAATACAAAAATCCAAATTACGTCTAAAAAATGCCAAAATAAACTTAATAATTTTAAACGTGTCTTATATATGATGGTATATCCATTACGATAAGTTTGCATAATAAGAATTATCATCCATAGTATCCCTGATACTACATGTATTCCATGAGTTCCAACAAGTGTAAAAAATATAGATAAAAATGCGCTTTTTTCTGGACCATAATTATGATGAATTAATTGATAAAATTCTTGTAGCTCAAGAGCAACAAAAAATATTCCTAATAAAACAGTGATAAATAACCAAAAATTAATCCAATTTTTATTAGGTATTGATAGTGATGCTATCCCGCAAGTAATACTGCTAGACAATAAAATTATTGTTTCTAAAAAAACCATATTTATTTCGAATATGTCTTTTCCTGAAGGACCTCCTGCAATATTATTTTTCAAAACAAAATAAGTGGCGAATAGAGTTGCAAATAAAATGCAATCACTCATTAAATATACCCAAAATCCCAGAATTTTTATTCTCTGGCTATGTTCTTCACAATGCAACGGATTATGTTCATTTTGGGTTTTAGAACAGCAAAATGAATTAATTAACATGATTTATTCCTTGTAATTTGCTACTTTATTGCTTTATTATTTTCGATATCATATATAGTTTTCACAGGAATATAATAATCTTTATTTTTTTGAAAACTATCGAATATCCATATCATTATTACTCCAAATATTCCAAAAATCGACATCCACCATATGTGCCATACCATAGCAAATCCAAATATTAAAGAAAAAATGGAAATAAAAATTCCAGAACTAGTATTTTTGGGCATATGAATTGGATCATATGATATCTGATAATTTTTTTTGCTTTTTTCTTTTTTTATAAACCAAAATGCATCTCTAACATTGCATTCACTTGGAATAATTGCAAAATTGTAAAGTGGAGGTGGTGATTTAGTAGACCATTCTAACGTTCTTCCATTCCAGGGATCACCTGTAATATCACGATATTTATGCTTGTTTTTTATGCTAATTAATAATTGTATTATTTGGCAAATAATACCTAATGCAATCAATATAGTTCCTAATGCAGCAATAGATAAGGGTATATGAAATTCTGAATCAATGTTTTGACTTAAACGTCTTGTCATTCCCATAAATCCTAAAACGTAAAGAGGCATAAAAGCAATGTAAAAACCGATTATCCAAAACCAAAAGGCTCTCTTTCCCCAAGTTTCATTTAAAGTAAATCCGAAAGCTTTTGGAAACCAATATGTCATACCTGCAAAGCATCCAAATACCACTCCTCCTATAATAACATTATGAAAGTGACCTATTAAAAATAAGCTATTATGTAGCACATAATCGGCTCCTGGTACTGATAATAAGACTCCGGTCATGCCTCCAATGGAAAATGTAATTATAAATCCTATTGTCCATAACATGGATGAGTGAAATTTTATTTTGCCTTTATAAATTGTAAAAATCCAATTAAATACTTTTACGCCTGTAGGAATAGCAATAATCATTGTCATAATTCCAAAGAATGAATTTACATCGGACCCAGATCCCATAGTAAAAAAATGATGTAACCATACACAAAAAGAAAGTAATGTAATTGCAATTGTAGCCCAAACTAAAGAATTATATCCAAACAAGCTTTTTTTAGAAAAAGTAGATACAATTTCAGAAAAAATTCCAAAAACAGGTAGTACTAAAATGTATACTTCTGGATGGCCCCATGCCCAAAACAAATTAATATACATCATCATATTTCCACCCATATCGTTAGTAAAAAAATGAGTATTTAAATAACGATCTAAAGTGAGTAAAAATATTGTCACAGTTAAAATTGGAAAAGCAGCAATTATGAGAATGTTAGTGCAAAATGAAGTCCAAGTAAATACTGGCATTTTCATCATTGACATGTTAGGCGCTCTCATACGTAAAATTGTAACAAAAAAATTAATTCCTGTTAAAGTCGTACCAATTCCAGAAATTTGAATACTCCAGATCCAATAATCTACCCCAACACCTGGACTGTATTGAATTTCTGATAACGGCGGATATGCTGTCCAGCCTGTTTGCGCAAACTCTCCTATACCTAGTGATAAATTAATAAGAACTACTCCGACCATAAATAACCAAAAACTTAAAGAATTTAAAAAAGGAAATGCAACATCTCTAGCACCAATTTGAAGAGGTACAATTAAATTCATTAATCCTACTATAAAAGGAGTAGCCATAAAAATAATCATAATCACACCATGAGCAGTTATAATTTGATCATAGTGATGAGGAGGTAAAAAACCTGATTGACCAGAAGAAACAATTGCTTGATGGGCGCGCATCATAACTGCATCTGCAAATCCTCTGAACATCATAACAAACGCCATTATTATGTACATAATACCGATTTTTTTATGATCTACTGAGGTTAACCATTCACTCCAAAGATATGTCCATTTTTTATGATAAGTAATTATGGAAATTAATCCTAAAATGACTAAAAAAATAATAAAAACTGTTACCATTACGATGGGTTCTTGATAAGGAATTGAATTAAAATTTAATTTTCCCAACATAATTTTTATCCTATATTAACTAATGTGTATAATTTTTTTGTTTTAATTATAAATATTATGAGAATGTTTAAATTGATTGACTACATCATCAAATAAATTCGGTTTTACTCGAGAAAAATGTTCTATTGGATGATTAATACTAGGATGAGCAAGAATTTGATATTCTTGCATATTTTCAAGTTTTTTAGAAGACTTTTGAATGTTTTTTATCCAAGTATCAAATTCGTTTTTATCAGATAATGAAATAGCGATAAACTTCATTTCGGAAAAACCTGGCCCACTAAAATTGGCAGATATTCCTTTATATTTTCCTGTTTCATTAGATACAAGATGTAAAATTGAATTCATTCCTGCCATAGCATAAATTTGTCCGCCTAATTGAGGAATGAAGAAAGAATTCATTACAGAACTAGAGGTAATATTAAATTTTATCGGGACATTTTTTGGAAATGCAATTTCGTTAACTGTGGCAATATTATAATCTGGATAAATAAAAAGCCATTTCCAATCTAGAGAAATTACTTGTATATTGAGGGTAGAATTTAAAGATTGAATTTCTTTTTTAGGATCTAAAGAATGCGTTGAGTTCCAAGTAATTGTTGCTAAAAAAATAATAGCAAATATTGGAACACCCCAAATTATATATTCAATTTTTTTAGAATGTTGCCAATTTGGTAAGTATATTGACCGTGTATTAGATTCACGATATTTAAAGACAAATACAATCGTCATGATAATTACTGGCAATACTATGCCGAGCATAAGAAATATGGCGATTAATATAAGTTTTTTCTCTTCTAATCCAATCAATCCTTGAGGATTCATCAAAGTTATATTTTTACAGCTATTTAAAAAAAATAAAATGCATACTAAAATAGTATTTTTTAATTTTTTTATGTTATTTTTTATCATATTTAAATAGCCTTTATAAAATTGTATCGTATATTATATACTATCTGTAGTCAGAATAAATTTACATAAATTTTTTTATTCCATAAAAAAATTAATCTTATTTTTAAAATAATAAAATTTTCAAGCAAACAAACTAATTTGAGTTGAATAAATTATACACTATATTTTTTTATGAATTAATCCAGATATATATTATTTTTTATAAATTTGAAACATATATCTTATATTACTAAAATAAATAAAATTTAGTAAAAGTTTTAATAATTATATATTAATTATAATAATTTTAGATAAATTTTATAAAAATTAATTTATTTTTTTTGAAAAATAATCTTATGAAAATAACTATTTTAGGATGTGGTGTAATAGGAAAAATTTGGATCGCACATTTTATGAAAAAAAAATATTTCGTGCAAGGATGGTTGAAAAAAAATAAAAAATTTTTAAAATTTACATTAGTTTCTATTTTCAATGAATACAAAAAATATGAAATATATTCAAATGATGTTTATCACTTACAAAAAAGTGATATTTTGCTTGTAACTTTAAAAGCATGGCAAACCATACAAGCAATAAAAAAAGTTTTACCAAAATTAAAAAAAAATTGTGCTATTGTAATTATCCAAAATGGTATAGGAATTCAGGAACAATTAAAAAAAATCCAACAACCACTATTTTTTGGAATCACTACACATTCTGGATATTTAAAAAATCATATCACTTACCATACTCACTATGGCGCTACGTATATTGGACCGGGCAATAAATCAAAGTATTTTTATAAATCAACTTTATTTATTTTAAACGATATATTGCCAAAAGTAATTTGGAAAAAAAATATTTTATATTTTATTTGGTTAAAATTAGCTGTTAATTGCGTGATTAATCCATTAAGTGTAATTTATAATTGTAAGAATGGAGACTTATTAAAATATAAGTCAGATATATATATTCTATCATATGAAATAGCATTAATTATGCAACTAAATGGATTTTATATAGATAAAGATGTTTTATTCAAATATATTTTAGGTGTTATATATATAACAAAAAATAATGTTTCTTCTATGTTACAAGATTTCATTTTTAATAAAAAATCTGAAATTGATTATATTAACGGATATATTGTATATTCTAGTATGAAATTTGGAGTTCGAGTACCATATAACAAATATATTTTTGAACTTATTAAAGAAAAAGAAAAAATTTATTTAAAATAATAATACTTATTTTTTTAAATAGAAACTGAAAATATTTTAATTTTTCTAAATCCTTTTTGGTATAAATATATCGCTTGTAGTCGACTCATCATTCCATAATTACAATATAATACATAAGATTTATTTTTATCTAAATTTAAAAAATTTTTATGTATTTCAAAATAAGGAAAGTTACTGACAGAAATATCCTTTAATTTTAAAGGACGCTTGTTACTTTCCATTGAATCACGAATATCTAAAACAATATCTGACTTATTTAATTTTGTAAAATCATTAATTTCTTGAAAATATGGTATTTCAGCGATTAATTTAGAATTTTTAACTTTTTTTATTTTTTTATTTTGCATTTTATTAAGTAAACTTTCATATTTTTATTAACTTATTAATAAACGAATGAAATCTTTTATTTTAAATTGTTATAATTTTATAAAATAGATCGTGTATAATCTAGTAAATTATAGTATATATTTTTTTATAATCAAGTATTATATGTTTTATATACATAAGTTCATTTTAATATTATTTTAAATAATTCAATTTATTTACATGATATGATCAATTTTTTCGATATTCACTATAGTAAATATTAAAATGACTAATTTTTTGATTTCTTTAAAAGAATGTCAAACACATATTAATAAAATATTAAAAAAATATTTATATTGTTTTTCTAAAAATAAAACTCAACTTACTTTAGCTATGGAATATGGATTATGCAATGGAGGTAAAAGATTAAGAGCATTTTTAGTTTATCAAGTAGGAGCACTATTTAAAATTCCTAAAAAAAATTTAGATAATATTGCCGCTGCAATTGAATGCATACATGCATATTCTTTAATTCATGATGATTTACCGGCGATGGATAATGGAGATTTACGTCGAGGATTACCTTCCTGTCATGTAAAATATGGAGAATATTTAGCGATTTTAGCTGGAGATGCACTTCAAACTTTAGCATTTCATATATTATCTAGTATTGATATGCCGGACGTATCTCTTTTAAAGAGAATAAAAATTATATCTATTTTAGCAAATGCAATTGGCGGAAATGGCATGTGCTTAGGGCAATCGTTAGATTTAGAAACACAAGGTTTGCCGATATCTATAAAAAAATTAAAAACAATACATAAAAATAAAACTGGTGCATTAATTTATGCAGCACTCAACATGACAATTTTAGCCGGGAATATATGTGATAAAAAAATTACTTATGATCTCAAAAAATATGCTCAATTAATAGGTTTAGCGTTTCAAATACAAGATGATATTTTGAATATCATTGGTACCGCTCAAAAAACTGGAAAACGTCAAGGATCGGATAAAAAATCACATAAAAACACTTATTCAAGTCTATTAGGTTTAAAAAAAGCCCAAAAAAAAGCACTAAATTTATATAAACAAGCCTTAATTACTTTAGAATATATGAATAAATTAGGTTATAATACTAAATCATTAATAGCATTAGCGCACTATTTTATAATACGCGATCAATGATCAAGAATATGTTATACTATGAATAGTACAGTAAATATGAATAACATTAAATATTCAATTTTAAAAAAAATCAATAATCCTAAATCATTAAGAAAATTACCACAAAAAAAACTAAAATTTCTATGTCAGGAGCTCAGAGATTTTTTGCTTGACAGTGTAAGCTATTCTAGTGGTCATTTTGCTTCAGGTTTAGGAGTCATCGAACTTACAGTAGCGCTACATTATGTTTATAATACTCCAATAGATTATTTGATTTGGGACGTCGGGCACCAAGCTTATCCTCATAAAATTATAACTGGTCGTAGAGATCAAATTACAAGTATTCGAAAAAAAAATGGATTACATCCTTTTCCATTTCGAGAAGAAAGCAAATACGATGTATTATCTGTTGGACATTCTTCTACATCAATTAGTGCTGGATTGGGAATTGCGGTTACCGCAGAAAAAGAAAATAAAAATCGACATGTAGTATGCGTAATTGGAGACGGGGCAATCACTGCGGGTATGGCATTTGAAGCTATGAATCATGCAGGAGATATTAGATCTAATTTATTAATTATTTTGAATGATAATTCAATGTCGATTTCAGAAAATGTGGGAGCATTGCATAAACAAAACTCGAATTATTTTTTAACTAATAATATCTTATCTATATTAAAAAAAAATAGTCAAAAAATTTTTAACAAAATTCCTAAATTTAAGCAATTCATAAAAAAAATAGGGTTAAATTTAAACAAAATTTTTTCTAATGAAACGTTATTTGAAAAATTAGGATTTAAATATTTTGGTCCTTATGATGGACATAACATAACATCATTAATAACTATATTAAAAAAATTACGTGTCACTCATGGACCTAAGTTGTTACATATTCTGACACAAAAAGGAAAAGGATATGCTCCTGCAGAAAAAGATCCAATTAGATGGCATGCCGTACCAAAGTTTAATTTGAAAATTGGCATACCTCCGAACAAAAATAATTCTATACAAACTTATTCTACAATTTTTGGAAATTGGCTTTGTGATACAGCAAAAAAAGACAAAAAATTAATTGCTATCACCCCGGCTATGAAAGAAGGGTCTGGGTTAGTAAAATTTTCTAAAAAATATCCCCATCAATATTTTGATGTTGCTATTGCTGAACAACACGCAGTCACTTTTGCCGCAGGATTAGCAATTGGTGGATATAAACCTATTGTTGCTATTTATTCTACATTTTTACAAAGAGCTTATGATCAAATTATTCATGATGTTGCTATTCAAAATTTATCAGTATTGTTTGCTATTGATCGCGCAGGAATAGTTGGTCCTGATGGACCCACACATCAAGGTGCGTTAGACTTATCTTATTTACGCTGTATTCCAAATATGATTATTATGACTCCTAGTGATGAAAATGAATGTCGTTTAATGTTATATACAGGTTACCATCAATCTGGGCCTACTGCAGTAAGGTATCCAAAAGGATGTGGAATAGGAGTGAAGTTTACAAAACTTTATCATATTCCTGTAGGCAAAGGAGTAATTTTAAGAAAAGGAAAAAATATAGCAATATTAAATTTTGGTACATTATTAGTTCAAGCAAATACTGTTGCTCATGAATTAGATGCTACTTTGATAGATATGCGATTCGTTAAACCTATCGATAAAATACTTTTAAAGAAAGTAGCGATCAATCATCAAGCTTTAATTACTCTAGAAGAAAACGTTATCATGGGAGGAGCAGGTAGTGCGGTAAACGAATTTTTAATGTACCAAAAAATACTGATTCCTGTTTTAAACATTGGCTTGCCAGATTATTTCATATCGCAAGGTAGCCAGCAAGAAATAAGATCATCTCTAGGACTAGATAGCCAAGGTATTAGAAAAAAAATAGAAAATTGGTTAAACCAAAATTTTTAAAAATCTTTGAATTTTTTTTATCTAACGTAATAAAAGAAAAATTTTTGTATCTCCTCGGACAATATTCAAAGCAATAACTGCAGGCTTTTGATCTAAAGATTTTTTGAGTTGATCGATGTTTTGTATTCTTTCTCGATTTAAACCAATTATTACGTCATTTTTTTGTAATCCTATTGAAAATGCAGGAGAATCTTTTACAACATCTTCTACTTTAACTCCTAAAGTACCATCTTTTAAAGATCCGTTTGTCAATGATACCCCTTGTAATGCAGGAATTAAAATTTCTTCGCTAGTCAAATTTGATTTATCGTCTAAAATTACAGAAATATTCTTTAAATTACCATTACGTAATATCCCCAGAACAATTGTTTTTCCAGGTGCAGTGATGCCTACTTTTACGCGTAATTCAGCAAAACTTTTGATAGATTTTCCATCAATAGATATAATAATATCTCCTGCTTTTATACCTGATTTATATGCTGCAGAATTTGGTATCACTTCACTCACAAATGCTCCACGCTGTGCATTTATGTTAAACGCTTTAGCAATATCTGCGGTTAGTTCGGTGCCTTTTATGCCTAATTGTCCACGTTTTACTTCTCCGTGTTGAATAATTTGATTACATAAATTTTTTACAATATTACTAGGAATCGCAAATCCAATTCCAACGTTTCCACCTCCAGGAGCAAGAATAGCTGTATTAATTCCTATTAATTCGCCATTTAAATTTAATAAAGCACCTCCAGAATTTCCACGATTAATTGAAGCATCGGTTTGAATAAAATTTTCTAATCCTTCTAAATTTAATCCACTTCTACCTAAAGCAGATACAATACCTGAAGTTACAGTTTGTCCTAATCCGAAAGGGTTTCCTACAGCAATAGCAAAATCTCCTACTCTTAATAAGTCTGAATCAGAAATGATTACTTCAATGAGATCTTTAGGTGCAGGAATTTGTAACAACGCGAGATCTGTTTGATCATCTTTACCTATTAATTTAGCAAAAAATTCTCTTCCATCGTTTAATTGAATTTTAATTTTATTTGCACCATTAATTACATGATGATTAGTAATAATATACCCTTTTTGAGCATCAATAATCACTCCTGATCCTAATCCTTCAAATGGACGTATTCCATTATTACCAAAAGGTAAATCCGGTCCAAAAAAATATTTGAATTCTTTTGGTAAAACAAAACGTTTTACCGCTTGGGTGCCTTCTACATGTACACTAACAACTGAAGGTAAAACTTTTGTTAACATAGGTGCTAAACTAGGCATCAGCTGATTTTTTGAATTTTCTTCAGAAAAAAAAGCTAGTGTATTGGTATATGGTATAAAATTTATACTAATTATAGTTAAGAGCTTAAGTAAAAAACTGATTTTCATTTTAGTTCGCTTTTGTTTATTTTAATATTAGTTTATATTCATTTTTTGTGATCTTTAATATTAAGATAAAATTAAATAAAATATTTAAAATCATCATTTATTTTTTTTTTATTATTATATTATCATTTTGTTGCATCGGATAATCTCTAGGTTGTATTTTACCAGACGATAATTCGTAATTATATAAAGTTTTTAACACATCATCTGATGAATTAAACTTTTTTTGTTTTTTTAGAAGCAAATTTTTTGCACTTTTTAAAGTATACTGATGTAGATTATGATGATCTTTTATCAAATTTTCTAATAATTTTATGCTATTTAAAAAATACTGTTGCAATTCCATTTGATGATTTATTAACTCTTCTCGATGTTTATCTAGATTTTTTTTGAATTTATTTTTATTACATATATTTTTATTACCATATTTTATGAGAAAAAAACTAACGATCATTCCTAAAATAAATCCGAATATAATATATAGTGATAGCATATTTCCTCCTGTGATTTTTAAAAAAAATACTATTTCAATAGTAACATCATATGAACATGCAAAATTATATTTATTATGATAAATTATGTTATAAAAGAACTACTTTATCATTATTTAAATTCAGGAATATCATGCTTACAAATTCTTTATTCATAATATATCGCAATATAGTTCGTAAAAAAAATTATCATTTAGATAAATCCCAATATGATGTAATTTTACATTTAGATCAAATTTATAAAACTTTTATGCCAAAAAATAATAATTTAAAAAACAGTAGTATTATGTTTTTCAAAAGAGTTTTATTTAAATTATTTAATAAAAAAAAAACTACACAATTTATATATCTGGGGTGGTGTAGGAAGAGGGAAAACCTGGTTGATGAATTTATTTTACCAATCAGTACCAACTAATAGAAAAATGAGAATTCATTTTCATGAATTTATGATAAAAATACATAAAGATATGTATATACTGCAAGGAAAAAAAAATCCATTAAAAATTGTAGCAAAAAATTTCAAAAATAAAGTAGACATTATATGTTTTGATGAATTTTTTATTTCAGACATTGCAGATGCAATGCTACTAGGAAATTTAATTAAATACTTTTTAAAAGTAAACATATTATTAATCATAACATCAAATTTTCCACCATGTGATTTATACAAAGATGGTTTGCAAAGATCACAATTTTTACCAACTATTGAATTAATTTACAAATATTATACTATACTAAATCTGGATTCTGGAGTAGATTATCGTTTGTTAAATGTGCATATTTCTAAATTTTGGTTATATCCGATTAATGAAAAGAATATAAATAAAATGAAAAAACTTTTTTTTAAATTTATTGGAAATAAAAATAATTTTAAAAAAAATGTAAATATTGAAATTAATCATAGAAAAATTAAAACTTTATGGTTATCAAATAAAATATCAGCATTTAATTTTAAAGATCTATGCATATCATCTTGCAGTCAAAATGATTATATTGTAATTGCGCAAAAATTTGCTATTATTTTTCTATATAACGTAATTCAAATTGATAATAGTCAGGAAGATGTTGGCAAAAGATTTTTATTTTTAATAGATGCATTATATGCAAATCGAGTGAAATTAATTACTATATCATCTGTATGCATATCACAAATATATAATGGTGATTTATTAAAATTTGAATATAATAGATGTATTTCAAGACTGTATGAAATGCAAAGCGAAAAATATTTTGTGCTTTAATATGCACATAATAAAAAGTTCGACTTTAATAAAAAATTTATTTATAATTCAAATTTCAATTAAAAAAATTTGATTAACTTTTTAAACGTTTATAACAAAAATATATTTAAAATTAAGTAAAGAAAATATTAATATGCAAACATTTATGATGAAAAAAAATCTTATATTAAGTTCTTGGCATTTATATAATGTAGAAAATAAGATTTTAGGAAGATGTTCAACTAAACTCGCTCAAATTTTAAAAGGAAAATATAATATAAAATATACACCTCACTTGGATATGGGCGATTATATTGTAGTTATTAACGCTAAAAAAATTAAAGTTAGCGGTAAAAAACTAAAAAATAAATTTTATTATCATCATACTGGATACCATGGAGGAATAAAAAAAATAACTTTAGAACATATGTTAGAAAAAAATCCAGAAAAAGTTCTTTATTATGCAGTCAAGGGCATGCTTCCGAAAGGACCTCTTGGAAAACTTATGTTAAAAAAATTAAAAATATTTTCTGGAAAACACCATAATCATTTTGCACAAAAACCTAAAATTTTAAATTAATCGGATAAATACTATTTATGCACAATAAATACTACGGAACTGGTAGAAGAAAAACAGCATCCGCAAGAATATTTATGACACAGGGAAATGGAAAATTTACAATTAATCATATTGATATAAAAAAGTATTTTAAACAAGAAACATTACAAAAAATAATACATCAACCAATATCATTAATTGATATGGAAAAAAAATTAAATTTTTACATTACTGTGAAAGGTGGAGGAATATCTGGTCAAGCCGGAGCTATTCGACATGGAATTGCACGTGCTTTAGTGCAATATAATATACAATTAAGATCTATTTTGAGAAAAGCAGGTTTTATTACTCGAGACTCTCGTTGTGTTGAAAGAAAAAAAGTAGGTTTAAAAAAATCTAGACGTCGTCCTCAATTTTCTAAACGTTAAAATAAAAATATTTTAAAATTAAATTAATATGATCTGTTTTATTTATGAACATAATACACGCATTTATTATTTAAGAATATTTTAATCAGAGCACATGACAAATTTTATTTTAATTGTTATATAAATTATTTTGCAAAAAAAATTTATACATATCTATACAATTTTAATATTGTAAAAAATAATTTTTTCAATCCAAATAAAATTTGGACACTTTTAATGTCATATATTGTATAAAAAAATTTTTTTATTTTTCATTAAATCAGCACTATAATGCAACCAAATAAAAATAATATGCATGATATCAAGTGGATGTCACATGCAATCTTTTTAGCGCATCAAGCAAGTAATATGCAAGAAGTACCGATTGGATCCGTAGTAGTGTTGAACAATAAAATAATTGGAGAAGGATGGAATCAATCAATTTCTAGACAAGATCCTAGCGCACACGCCGAAATTATTGCACTACGTCAGGCAGCAAAATATATGTCAAATTATCGACTAATAAATGCAGAAATATATACAACTATTGAGCCATGCATCATGTGTATTGGAGCTATCATAAATGCTCGTATAGATCGTTTAATATTTGGTGCTAGAAAAAAAAATAGAAAAAATTTATTTATTGAAAAATTATTAAACAGTAATGAATCAAATCATCATTTTGTATTAACAGAAGGAGTTTTAGCAAAAGAATGCTCCGAAGCCATGCATAATTTTTTTTATTGTCGTCGCATTAAATATTAAAATATTTTAAAAAAATTAATTTATTTTTTTTAATCAAATATACTTTGATTTTTTAATTTTAAAATAATTAAAATTCATACTTGAATACATGCGAAAAATTAAATTGTACTTAAAATAATATTAAATTTTAATTTTTTTAAAATTAATAATTTTTAAAAAAGTTTATAAATCAAAATCGTTTTATCATGAAACAATATATTCTATGAGGCATAGAAAATCATGAAATTATTGCGTGGAGGTCAGGAAGCTCATAATGTTATTTTAGATAAAATAAAAATAAAATTGAATTATTTTAACTTACCTATAAAAAATATTAACTGTGAATATATTTATTTTATAGAATCTAAAAATAAAATCAAAGTTAGTACTATTAAAAAATTAAAATATTTGTTAGGTCATAATCATTCTATTAAAAAAAATAGAATAGGCAAGTTTTTTTTAATAATTCCAATATCAGGAACAAATTCTACATGGTCTCAAAAAATAAAAAATATTCTTGATAACTGCGGTTTAAATAACATTGATAAAATTGAAAGAGGTATAATATACTATATTAATTCTAATATTCTCACTATACAACAATGGAAAAAAATCGAAAATTTATTATATGATCATACTTCAGAAGTTGTATGCAGAACTATTAAACAAGCATTAAAAATATTTAAACAAAAAGATCATCCTAGTTCAGTAAAGATTGTTAACATATTAAAATACGGTAAAAATGCTTTAAAAAAATTTAATGATCAATTTCAACTTGCCTTAAACGATATAGAAATAGAGCATTTATTTACAGTATTTAAACAACTAAAAAGAAATCCTAATGATGCAGAATTATACATGTTTGCACAATTTAATTCTGAACATTGTCGACATAAAATATTTAATGCAAAATGGATTTTTAACAAAAATAAATACAAACAATCTCTTTTTGAAATGATCAAAAATACTCTTGTTGAAACACCTAAAAATGTTTTATCTGCTTATTCTGATAATGCAGCAGTAATTTTAGGATCTATGACAAAACAATTTTTTTCACATTCTAAAACGAAAGAATACGGATTTCATAAAGAAAAAATGCATATTGTTATTAAAGCAGAAACACATAATCATCCAACTGCAATATCGCCATTTTCTGGTGCATCTACAGGCGTTGGAGGCGAAATTAGAGATTCAGGATCTACTGGAAGAGGTTCTACCCCCAAAATAGGATGGTCGGGGTATTCTGTTTCTAATCTTTTTATTCCATTTTTTCGTCAACCATGGGAAGAATATTTTAGCTATCCAAAACATATTCATAATTCTTTAAATATTATGTTACATGCACCTCTAGGTGCATCTGAATTTAATAACGAATTCGGTAGACCATGTCTATCGGGATATTTTCGTACATATGAAAAATATTTAAAAATAAACAATAAAATTGAATTAAGAGGATATCATAAACCTATTATGTTATCTGGAGGATTAGGATTAATTCGAGAAATCCATGTATTTAAGAAACATATTATTTCTAAAAATAAATTGATAATTTTAGGTAATCCAGGCATGAAAGTAGGCCTAGGAGGCGCATCTACATCATCTTTATCACATCATATCAATCCTAATTTTTCTTCTATACAACGTGGAAATCCTGAAATGGAACGTAGATGTCAAGAAGTTATTAATCGTTGTTGTGAATTGAAAAAAAATAATCCGATTTTGTTTATACATGATGTTGGCGCAGGTGGATTATCTACTACTATTTTAGAAATTTTAATTCAAAATAAATGCGGAGCTTTTATCAGATTAAGAGAAATCCCGAATATTGAAAAAAATATGACTCCATTAGAAATATGGTGTAATGAATCACAAGAAAGATATGTCTTAGTGCTTAATAAAAATAAGCTGAAAATATTCCATGCCATTTGTAGGCGCGAAAATGCTCCATATGCTATAATAGGAGAAATTACAAATTCTTTGAAATGTATAGTGTATGACGAATATTTCGATAATATGACAATTAATTTACCTGTAAAAAAATTATATCAACATGTAAAATTGACGAAAATAATTAATAAAAATCTAATTTCAATAAAAAATGAAAAACTAGATTTAAGTAAAATTGATTTAAGTGATGCTATTCATCGTATTTTACATCTTCCATCTGTCGCAGATAAAAGTTTTTTAATTACAATTAACGATCGTAGTATTACTGGAACTGTGACACGTGATCAAATGATTGGTCCTTGGCAAATTCCAGTATCAGATTCTGCAGTAACAGTATCAAGTTTTGAAAGTTATTACGGAGAAGCTGTTTCAATAGGTGAACGTAGCCCGATTTCTTTATTAGATTTTGCCGCTTCTGCGCGTTTATCAGTTGGAGAAGCTATTACTAATATTGCAGGAGTATATATTAAAAACATAGAAAACATTAAACTATCGGCAAATTGGATGATTGATTCTAGCAATAATTTAGATAGCTATAAATTATATCAAACCGTTAAAGAACTAGGAGAAAAATTTTGTCCCGATTTAAATTTAACGATTGTAGTTGGAAAAGATTCTATGTTTATGAAAACTAATTGGATTGATAAAAATAATAGCAAAACTGTTTCTGCTCCACCATCTTTAGTAATATCAGCATGTGCTCGTGTTGAAGATGTAAGAGCCACTGTTACTCCGCAATTAAGATATGAAGTTGATAATTTTATATTATTTATTGATCTAGGAAATCAATATCAAGGATTAGCAGGAACAGCTTTATCACAAACATATCAAAAAATTTGGAACGATACTCCAGATGTAAGAAACACAAAAAAATTAAAACAGTTTTTTTATGTTATGCAAAAATTATTAAAAAAAAGAAAATTAATTGCTTATCACGATCGATCCGACGGTGGATTATTTGTAACTCTTGCTGAAATGGCTTTTTCAGGAAATTGTTCTGTTGATATTAACTTGCATGATCTAGGAGATAATATAATATCAATATTATTTAATGAAGAATTAGGAGGCTTGATTCAAATTCAAAAAAAAGATTATGAATACGTATTAAATGTTTTTAAAGAAAACAAATTAGAAAATTGTTTATATAACATAGGATATGCTTATTCAGGAGATCAATTCACATTAAGAAATAATGAAAAAATTTTATATGAGCATAGCAGAACTGTATTACGTGCATGGTGGTCAGAAACAACATGGAAAATTCAAAGATTAAGAGATAATGCAGATAGCGCTGATCAAGAACATCGACTAAGACAAGATACTTTTAATCCAGGATTAAGAATGAAACTTACTTTTAATCCAAAAAATGATATTTCAGCACCTTTTTTTTTAATTAGAAAATTTCCAAAAATTGCTATTTTAAGAGAACAAGGTACTAACGCATATACCGAGATGGCAGCTGCTTTTTATAGAGCAGGATTTCAACCTATCGACGTACACATGAATGACTTACGGTTTAGTTCAGAAAATATTTTAAAAAAATATAACATTTTAGTAGCTTGCGGTGGATTCACTTATGGAGACGTATTATATGGAGGATCGGGATGGGCAAAATCAATTTTATTAAATAATAAATTGAGAGATATGTTTGAATCATTTTTTAATAATCCGAACACTTTATCATTGGGTATATGTAATGGATGTCAAATGATGTCTGAATTAAAAGAAATTATACCTGGAACTCAGCATTGGCCAAATTTTGTCGCAAATAAATCGTGTAGATTTGAAGCGCGTTTTATTTTAGTTGAAGTATTAAATAGTCCATCAATCTTACTAAAAGATATGCAAGGTTCTTGCATACCTATTTCAGTTGCACACAGCACAGGAAGAGTAAAATTTAAAAATGTTAAAGATCTTCAAATGATAGAAAAATTAAATTTAGTAACACTAAAATATATAGACAATTATGGTAGTACTACAGAACTATATCCTTCTAATCCAAACGGATCAAAACATGGTATTGCAGCACTTACTAATTTCGATGGCCGGATAAATATTATGATGCCGCATCCAGAAAGAAGTTTTAGAAGTATAAATTTTTCTTATTTATCTCATAATTATGCCGAAGAAGACAGTCCATGGATGAGAATCTTTAGAAATGCTAGGAAGCAGATAGGATAAAAATTAAATTTTTTATAATCGAAATTAAACACGTAACACACGACTTGTATTAGTTTTTCCAACAGTACCCATCACATCACCTTGGGTGATTACTACAAAATCTCCAGAAACTAAAAATCCTTTTTGTTTTAATAAATTAATAGCGGAGTTCGCGGCATTAATACCTTTTTCATTATTGTTGAAATATACCGGTGTTACTCCTTTATATAAAGCCGTTAAATTTAAAGTGCATTCATGCTTAGAAAGCGCAAAAATAGGTAATTCTGAACTAATTCGAGACATAATAAGAGGTGTTTTTCCAGATTCAGTAAGTGATATAATTGCACGTATACCTTGTAAATGGTTTGCTACATACATAGCAGACATTGCCATAGATTCTTCGACAGATCGAAATTGCATATTTTCTCTATATTTTAAAGTATTATTATTAGAAATTTTTTCTGCTCCTATACAAACATTTGCCATAGATATTACTGTTTCTATTGGATATTTCCCAATTGCAGTTTCGGCTGATAACATTACTGCATCTGTTCCATCTAATACTGCATTAGCAACATCCATGACTTCTGCACGTGTTGGCATTGGGTTATTAATCATAGATTCCATCATTTGCGTTGCAGTGATTACTGCGCGATTTAAATTATGTGCTCTTTGTATTAATTTTTTTTGTATTCCAACTAATTCTGGATCACCAATTTCTATTCCTAAATCGCCTCTTGCAACCATTATCGCATCGGAAGCTATAATAATTTCATCTATTATATCATTATTTGCTACAGCCTCTGCACGTTCAATTTTTGAAATAATTTTTGCATGACTATTTAATTTTTTTAACAAATTTTTAGCGTATTTTAAATCTTCTCCTGTTCGAGGAAATGAAACAGCTAAATAGTCAATTCCCATTTTAGTAGCATATATGATGTCCTGCTTATCTTTTTGTGTGAGTGTCTTTGCAGATAAACCGCCACCTAATTTATTAATGCCTTTGTTGTTACATAAGTAACCTCCAATACGTACTGTAGTGTAAATTTTTTGATTTAAAATTTTTTTTACTTCTAATTGTATACGTCCATCATCTAATAATAATATATCTCCTGGAATTACGTCTTGAGGTAATTTTTTATAATCAATTCCTACACTCGAATTTGTGCCAAGATCTTTTGTTAAAGATGCATCTAATATAAATTGTTTACCTGGAGATAAAAATGTTTTTCCTTTTTGAAAGCTTGAAATACGAATTTTAGGTCCTTGTAAATCACCAAGAATAGCAATATTTTTACCTAATTTATGTGAAATTTTTCTTACTGCCTTTGTTCTCCTAGAATGATCAGAAAAATTTCCATGAGAAAAATTCATACGCACTATATTAGCGCCTGATAATATCATTTTTTCTAGATTATTATTTAGATCTGTAGCTGGACCCAAAGTAGTAACTATTTTTGTTCTTCTAATTTTTATAGACATATAATAATTTCCTATTTTTAATTTTTTTAAATTTGGAATAATAAAATATATTTATTAATTTTAGTTTTTCTATTTTTTATATATGCATAATTTATACCAAAATTAATAAACAAAAATTTTATATTAATTTTTTAATCTATTTTTGTATTAGTTATATCTTGCATAATTATTATAAAAATTACTTTTATAAATTTTTTTATTATTAAATAATATATTTTTTGAAATTTATTTAAATTAGTTATGCTAAAATATATTATTAAATATATTTATATTATTTAATTAATTCAGTTTAATACAATAGTAATAAAATAATTAAAATATTTTCTTTCCCTTAGTTAAGTTATAAAAGATAATATAAAAATCTATTTTAGATTAAAGTATACATTTCATGTTATATTTAAATTTATTTCAAGAATTAGGGCTATATACAGCCTGTATGCTCGGATTAGCAATATTATTTGTTTTAATTTATGAGTTTATTAATGGATTTCATGATACTGCTAATGCAGTAGTAACTGTAATTTATACAAAAGCATTAAAACCTAGATTAGCAGTAATTTTCTCAGGAATATTTAATTTTTTTGGCGTTTTATTAGGAGGGTTGAGTGTAGCTTATAGTATAGTACATTTACTACCGAACGATCTTTTATTAAACATTAGTTCAAAAAATGGTTTGAAAATGATGTTTGCTATATTATTAGCAGCTATCATGTGGAATTTTGGAACATGGTATTATCGGTTGCCTGTATCTAGTTCACATACTTTAATCGGCGCAATTATTGGAGTAGGACTGTTTAGTCAAAAATTTACAAATATATCAATTTATCAAACTTTAAACTTATCTAAATTGTTTGATATTTTTTTATCTTTAATTATTTCTCCATTTATAGGATTTTTCCTTTCAGGCATTTTAATATTAATTTTACGTTATTTTTGGAAAAATAATAAAAACATAAATAGAATACATTTTACTCCGCTCGAAAGAGAAAAGAAAGATGGGAAAAAAAAACCGCCTTTTTGGATACGTATATCGTTGATTTTTTCGGCAGCAGGAATCAGTTTTTCTCATGGAGCTAATGATGGACAAAAAGGAATAGGATTGATTATGCTAATTTTAATTGGTGTATTTCCTGTAGGTTTTGTAATTAATATGGATGCTAATAAATATGATATACATCATTCAAAAAATGCAGTGAATAATTTACATGAATATTTTTTAAGTCACCATAATAAACTAGCAAATTATTCAGATCCTAAAACAGAAGAAAAAATTTTTCAAGAAAAATATGCTCATTTTTCTCAAGATATTAATTTTAAACAAAATAAATATGAAGAATGCATATCTAACGTGTTAAATAAAAATGTTTATAAACAATCTTGTACTATTCTAGTGATAGAACATACATCTGAATTATTATCAAATAAAAAAAATTTTTATCAATTAAGTGCAGAAGAAAGATTTAATTTGAGAAAATCTTTGTTGTTTATATCTAATATAATTAACAAAATGATTAGCCTCCCAGAAGTATCAGAAAAAGATAAAAAATTTTTAAAAAAATTGTGTCGCGATATTACGTATATTATCGAATATTCTCCTATCTGGATTGTAGTTATAATAGCATTATCGTTGTCATTTGGTACAATGGTATCTTGGAAACGTGTTGCACAAACTATTGGAGAAAAAATTGGTAAAAATGAAATGACTTATGCTCAAAGTTTATCTGCTCAATTTACTTCTGCATTATCTATTGGAATTGCGAGTTATACTGGAATGCCGGTATCCACCACTCATGTATTATCTTCTGCTGTTGCTGGAGCAGTATTAATAGATCATGGAGAAATACAAAAAAGAACTGTAAGAAATATTTTATTAGCATGGATTTTAACATTACCAGTATCTATGCTTTTATCTGGAATATTATATACTTTAATGTCTCAGATTTAATAAAAATTATTTTTTAAGTTATTAAAATAATTATAAATAAAAGATTTATAGATGAAAATATTTTATTAAATATTTAATACTATGAAGAATTAAATTTAAAATAACTTTTCAATTATATTGAAAAAAATTATATTTTGTTAATGTAATAAAAATAATTTTATATATTATTCAAATATGTTAAAAAACAAATGATCTTGAACAATTTATTTATATATTTTATATTGCATACAATTTATTCATCATTCTTTATAAAATTATGATAATACCAATATATTTTAATCAAAAAAAATATCAAAAATATTTAATTGAACTACCTAAAATCAAACAATTTTCAAAAAATATAAGAACAATATATAATTCGCAAGATTTTTTTAATTTACTTATAAAAAAAATTTCTGAAGCAAAAAAATTAATTTACCTAGCCGTATTATATTTAGAAAAAGATCAATCAGGTTTGCAAATATTAAAAACAATATATCAAGCAAAAAAAAACAACCCTAATTTAGAAGTTGCAATCTTAGTAGATTGGTATAGAGCTCACAGAACAATTTTAGGTAAAAAACAAGGTATAACGAATGCTGATTGGTATTCTGATATGGCGACTATATATAAAAATATTAATGTACCAATTTATGGAATCCCTGTAAATCTTAATGAAGCATTAGGAGTATTGCATCTTAAAGGATTTATTGTTGATAATTATGTATTTTATAGTGGTGCAAGTATTAGTAATGCATATTTAAATCAATTTAATAAAAAATGCCGTCATGATAGATATCAAATGATTTGCAATGACGCTTTAGCTAATTCCATGTTAAATTTTATTCAATCAAAATTATTAATTGAAAGTTCAATGCTTTTAAACAATTATAAACCATATAAAAAAAAAAATTTTTTATTAGACGTTACTCGAGAGTATTACGTAAAAAATTGAAATCTAGCCAGTATCATTACGACACTGATCTATGCCATAATCAACTTTCTATTGCACCAATCTTAGGATTAGGTAAAAATAATTTGTTAAATCGCGTGATACATAATCTCGTATGTGCTACAAAGTATAAATTAATTTTATGTACGCCATACTTTAATTTATTTCCTTTGTTAATTAAAGATATATCAAAGATTTTAAGTTTACATAAAACCGTGGAAATTATTGTTGGTGATAAAATTGCAAATGATTTTTATACTTCAAACAAACATACATTCAAAATTATCAGTATAATACCGTATTTGTATGAAATTAACTTAAGAAATTTTATGAAAAATTATCAAAATTATATAGACGATGGAAATTTAATTATTAAATTATGGAAAAATAAAAATAATAGTTTTCACATTAAAGGTATCTGGGTTGATGAAATATGGATGTTATTAACTGGAAATAATTTTAATGCACGAGCATGGGCGTTAGATTTAGAAAATGCAATTTTAATACACGATCCAAAACAAGAAATTTATATTCAACGTAAAAAAGAACTATCTTATATTTGCAAGCATACAAAAAGAATAAAAAATTTTCGAGAAATTGAAAAAATTTCTGATTATCCTGCAAAAGTGCAAAGAATTATTCGAAATATTAAAGTGATACATTTCGATCGATTAATTAAAAAAATATTATAAAATAAACTTATATGCAATTAATATGGTTATAATTAATGTTAATTTTTTTTAATGTTTGAAAATTATAAGATTTTAAAATATTGCGTAATTTTTTTGAAAAAATTAATTTCGTGCAGTAAGCAATTCCTGATATATTATTGACGACTGGTTTGTTTTTTAAAATATTTGATAGTAATAAACAAGACTGATCTTTTATTTTTTTTCTAGAATCGATCAATTTAATTTTTTCAGGAAAACTTTTAATAATTTCTGGTATAAGATACGAAAGATGTGTGCATCCTAAAATTATAGTGTCTGGAATAGGAGAATTTTGAAGAAAAGAAATTAAGCAATTTTGCACTAATTTGTAAGAAATATGATTTCTAAGTATTTTTTCTTCTGATAATAAAATTAATTTATGAGCATCTAATTTAATAATTTTAACACCACTTAATTCTAATTCGAATAACGAAAAATGATTAATAGTAATAGATGTCCCTAAAAACCCTATAACTTTATTTTTTGTATAATTAAGCGCAGTACTTATTTCTGGAATGACTCCAATTATTGGATTTAATAATTTATTTTTTAAATAAGATAACGCAATTATGCTTGCTGTATTGCATGCAAGAATCGTTAAATCTATTTTATGCATTTTGTGAATTTTAGTAATAATTTTTACAATACGATTCAATATAAATGTTTTAGACTTTTTACCATATGGAAATTCTGCATTGTCAAATATATATATATATTTTGCACATGGTATATATTTTTTAATCTTGTTATAAATAGATAACCCTCCTGTTCCTGAATCAAAAATTGCAATTACGGGTAAAATATATTTAGTTTGATTTATCATTTTTAATTTAAATAATTATTAATTCTTGCTATAATATTTTAGCATTGCATATAAATAATTGTTATAATTATTCTAGAATACTATTCTAATAAATTTTTTGACAATCACTATATATACAGTATATATTTAAATTTAATAATTCAAAATTGTTTTGAACGATAAAATATTTTGCAAAAAATATAAAATAATTAAAATTGATTAATTTAATATATATTAAAAACATAAATTATCATTTAAGCCGAAGTGGCGAAATTAGGTAAACGCAATTGATTCAAAATCAATCGTCTCACGACTTGTCGGTTCAAATCCGACCTTCGGCAAAAAAAAACAAAATATTAATTATTTATTATAATAAACTGTTTTTTGCAACTTCTAACGCAAAATACGTAATAATTGCATCAGCTCCAGCTCTTTTAATTGATCCAAGAGATTCTCTAATAATTTTTTTTTCTTCTATAGCGCCAGCTTTTGAAGCAAACTTAATCATCGAATATTCTCCACTCACTTGGTATCCTATTAACGGTAAATAAACTCTTTCCCGTATATCTCGAATAATATCTAAAAAATTACTTGCTGGTTTAACAATTAATGCATCTGCTCCTTCTTCTACATCAATTAAAGATTCTCTAATTGCTTCCCTACGATTCATCGGATTAATTTGATAAGTGGAACGATTTTCTGTTAAATTTGAATATGTAGCTTCTCTAAATGGTCCATACAATGCTGATTTAAATTTAGTAGAATATGAAATTATTCCAGTTTCATAAAATCCAGATCTATCTAATGCAAATCGAATAGCTTGTACTTGTCCATCCATAGAAGCTGAAGGAGCAAGAAAATCTGCTCCTGAACTTGCTAAAATAATAGCTTGTCGTTCCAAATTTAAGATAGTTTGATCATTATTAACATTTTTTTTATCTAACACTCCACAGTGTCCATGGGTAGTATATGCACAAAAACACATATCAGATATTAAAACTATTTCTGGTGCAACATTTTTACAAATACGTAAAGCTCTTGAAATTATACTATTTGAATTCCATGTATTACTACCTTCATTGTCTAAGTGATGTGAAATTCCAAATACTATAATCGAACAAATTCCGGATTTTACATATTTTTCAATTTCATAAGATAATAATTTTTCTGGAATTCTAAAAATTCCAGGCATAGTAGAAATAGGTGCCATATGATTTAAATCTTCTTCTACAAAAATCGGTAAAATTAAATCACTTAATTTTATTTCGGTTTCTTGAAAAAGTACGCGAACTTTTTTTTTGCTTCTTAAACGTCTTAATCTAGAAAACTGAACATGATTGTTTGTTATTAATTCCATAATATTCCATTCTAAATTAAAATTTAAAAAATTAAAATTTATAGATATATATATTTTTTTTAAAAAAAATTTTATTTCATATATTTTACTAGATAATAAATATTTTTAATATATTTAAACATTTTAAAGAGCTGTTATAATACAAAAAAATTATTAAATATTAATATAATTATAATTTTTAATAAAAATTTATTATTCATTTTACTCTAATTTTATAAAACAATATGTTATATAAATTAATTAAAAAAATTTTGTTTTACTTAGATCCAGAAAAAAAACAAAATTTAGTTTTAAAATACACAAAGTACATTCATCGTAGTCCTTTAAAATTTTTAATAAAAAATAAACTACCAACAAAAAATATTATTTGTATGGGTTTGAATTTCAAAAATATTCTCGGATTATCTGCAGGATTAGATAAAAATGGAGATTTTATAGAAATTTTTGATTCGATGGGTTTTGGATTTATTGAACTAGGTACAGTAACTCCAAATTCTCAAGTAGGAAGAAAGAAACCACGTTTATTTTATTTTCCAGAAATATGTGGAATAATTAATAGAATGGGATTTAATAATTATGGCATAGATTATTTATTAGAAAATATTAAAAAAATAAAAAATATTAATACGAGAATAGGTATCAATATAGGAAAAAATCATAGTACACCTCTAGAAAGAGCGAAAGAAGATTATCTAATTTGTATAAAAAAAGCTTACTTGTATGCAGATTATATTACTATTAATATTTCTTCACCTAATACGAAAAATTTAAGGAAATTACAATTTGGTGTATTATTGCATGAATTATTAAAAGAAGTTAAATTTTCACAAAAAAATTTATGTTCTTTATATAAAAAATATGTACCAATATTAATAAAAATTTCTCCCGATATTAATGATAATGAACTTATACAAATTGCAGATACCTTAATACATTATAAAATAGACGGTGTTATAGCGACAAATACAACTATTTGTCGTACTATGTTAAAAGAAACAAAATATCATGAACAAGGCGGATTAAGTGGAGCACCGTTGAAAAACATTAGTACAAATATAATAAAAAAATTAAATTTAGAATTAAGAGGTAAAATCCCAATTATTGGATCTGGCGGAATAGATTCTGCAGAGTCTGCAAAAGAAAAAGTTTATTCCGGAGCTTCTTTGATTCAAATATATTCTAGTTTAGTATTTCACGGTGTATCTATAGTAAAAAAAATAATTAATGAAATGTAATACTTTTAAAAAATTTTTTTTAAATAAAAATTAAATTTTTATTAGAAATTTTTGAAATAAATTTATTATATTTTAAAAAAATGCGTATAAATAAATTATTTTTGTTATCCAGTTTTATTACATTATTATCTCGAATTTTTGGATTTATTCGAGATGTTGCTATTGCTTCTGTGTTTAGTCCAGGATTAAATACAGATGCTTTTTTTGTATCTTTTAGGATTCCTAATCTTTTAAGAAGAATATTTGCAGAAGGTGCATTCTCACAAATTTTTGTACCTATATTAATCGAATATAAAAAAAAACATAATAAGAAAGAAACATATATTTTTATTTCTTGTGTTTTTAGGTGGTTAGCACTGTTAATTACTCTTATTGCTATTTTAGGAATAATAATTGCTCCTATTTTAGTTATCTTAATTGCTCCAGGATTTACTAAAAATTTTGAACAATTTCAATTAACAGTTGCTTTAATTCGTATTTTATTTCCTTATGTAGTATTAATTTCGATTTCTTCTTTATTTGCATCTATTTTAAATTCTTTCAATCAATTTTTTGTTACTTTAATTTCTCCTATTTTTTTAAATATTAGTATGATTTTATTTGCATTATTTGTAGCACCAAAATTACATGTAAACAATATTATTGCTTTAGCTTGGTCAGTATTAATAGGCGGAGCAATGCAGATTTGCTTTAATTTTGTTTTTTTGAAAAAAAATAAAATTAATATAAATTATTTTCGATTAAAACAGCCTAAAATTTTAAAAATGTTTATTTTACTTGGTCCTGCTATTTTTGGAATTTCTATTAACCAAATTTTAATTTCAATAAACACTGCTATTTCTTCTTTTTTTTCTCCAGGCTCTATTTCTTGGATGTATTACGCAGATCGTATTGTTGAACTTCCAATAGGTATTTTAGGAGTATCAATTACTAATATTTTGTTGCCATATTTATCACGATTTTCATCTAGAAACGAAAATAAAAAATATTCAAACGTTTTATTTTGGGGTATTCGAATATGTTTTTTATGTGTTTTGCCAATATCCATAATGTTAATAACATTATCACGTCCTATAATTATTACATTGTTTCAATATAAAAGTTTTTCAGATTTTGATGTTACTATGACCCAAAAAGCTCTTATAGGTTATGCAATAGGATTAACTGGATTTATTTTAGTAAAAATTTTAACTTTAGCTTTTTATGCGCATAAAAATTTTAAAACTCCAATTTATTACGCTATATCAATGTTATTGATGACACAATGTATGAATATATTATTGATTACTTACTTCCAACATGCAGGATTATCAATTTCTATCTCAATTACTGCATATTTTCATGCTGGATTGTTGTATTGGAAATTACGTAAAAAAAAATATTTAATATTGCATACAAAATGGCGTAAATTTATTTTACCGATATTGTTTAGCTTATTCACTATGTTAATGATGATGTTTTATTTATCTTCATTAATTAATAATTGGAATTATGGTAACTTATTTTATAGATTAGTACGAATGTGTAGCATTATTTTAATTAGTAGTATTACATATTTTTCTACCTTATTAATATTTGGTATAAAAATTAGTGACATTTTAAATATTGGACGTATTAAATTAAATTAAAGATCATTAGAAAAATGTAATAAATTCACATTTTATTAACTAGTGGAATACCTAAAAGGTTTAATCCAATACGTAATGTACGTATAGTCAATAAAATCAACTGTAAACGACTAATTTTTAATTGCTTATTTTTTGTATGTAAAATAGGACACTTTTCATAAAATTTTGAAAAAATTTTGGATAAATTATATAAATAATTACACAAAATATTAGGCATACCAAATTGCACAGTTTTAATCATATTTTCTTCAAATTGTAATAATAATATAGCTAAATTTTCTTCTTCTATTTTGTTTAACATAAAAAAGTTAGTTCTATTTTTTTTATATTTATTTTTTCTCAGTAAAGAAATCATACGTGCATAGGCATATTGCATGTAGGGAGCAGTATTTCCATGAAAATTTAACATATTCTTCCAATCAAATACGTAATTTGAAGTTCGATTTTTAGATAATTCAAAATATTTAATTGCACCAATACCAATTGCTTGAGAGAGTGATTCAATATCATTTGATGAAATATTTGATTTTTTGTTTATAATTAAATTTTTCGCTTTTTCTTTAGCTTGTTTTAATAATGTTAATAATTTAATTGTATTTCCAGATCGAGTTTTAAAAGGCGTGCCATCTTTTTTTAAAATCATACCAAATGTATGATGTTCTAGTTGTACTGATGATGGTATATATTTTGCTTTTCTAACAATTATGAACGTTTGAGATAAATGTTGAGACTGACGTAAATCAGTATAATAAATTATTTTATTTGCTTTAAAAATATCATATCTATATTTTATACAAGCAATATCGGTTGCTGCATATAAATATATGCCATTTGATTTTTTTAAAATTACACCCATAGGAGATCCGTTTTTATTTTTAAATTCATTCAAGATCACTATAGTGTTTCCGGATTGTATAGTTGCTAATTTTTTCTTTTTTAAATCAGTAATAATATTTGGTACAATATCGTTGTATAAACTTTCTCCCATAGTATTTTTATAATTTAAACTAACATGTAATTGTGCATATATATTTTGGTTATGTTTTAACGAAATATCTACTAGTTTTTTCCAAATATATATAGAATTTTTATTTTTTTTTTGTAATTTTAACGTGCAATAATGCGTTTTTTTTTTGAAAGTTTCATTTGAATCGTATTTTTGTTTAGCTTCGCAATATAATTTATCTAAATCAGAACACGTAATTTTTGAAAAATTAAATCTTTTAAGTTCTTTAATTCTTGCAAGTAACATTCCAAATTGAATTCCCCAGTCTCCTACATGATTAGCTTTTATAACGCGATGTCCTAAAAAATTTAGTATACGTGCGATTGAATCTCCGATAATAGTTGACCTTATATGTCCAACGTGCATTTCTTTGCCTATATTTGGAGAAGAATAATCAATAACTACAGTTTTTTTATTAGAAGCAAATATTCCTAAATTTTTTTTGCAATATATTATGTACAATTGTTTTTCTATCCAAGAACGCTTTAAAAAAAAATTAATATATCCTGGTTGAACAAATTCAATTTTTTCTGATATATTATCTGATATAAATAATTGAATGATCTCATTTGCTAATTTTTTTGGCTCTATATTAAATTTTCTTGAAGCTCTTAAAACTCCGTCAATTTGATAATGACCAAATTTCAACAATTTAGATTGTTTAACTTTAAAAAAGTCAAAATAATTTTCCTTAGAAATTAATTGGGATTTTTTAATTTTTTCAAATAAAATTTTTTTAATATTCATGTGATCCTAAAAATATAAAATGTTTATTTTTTAATTTATAAATTAATGTCTGTATAAATCTTAAATTAATATTTTTGTTAAAAATTTATGTATACTTTAATTATCATATATTTAATTAATTATAACTAAAATTTTTATAAATTTTATATTTTATTTACTATACTGTTTTATATATAAAATATTTAATAATTTTTTATAAAAATTTATCTAATTTTTATTAAATTATAGTAAAAGGATAAACTATTTTGGTTGCGAATTTTTTTCATAAAGTACTAAATTTTTTCATTAATTTTTTTATAAAAAGTAAAATTGCGCCGATTTCGTATAATACTTATTTGTTAAATAAAGATTCTAAAAAATATATAATATATATATTTAAATATTATTCTATTATAGATATCTTAACATTAAGAACAGAATGTTTAAAAAATCATCTACCCGATCCTTTATCCACAATAAAAATTAGCGATACTAGATTGCCAAGATGTATATTTATTAAGCATTATAAAAAATTTAACTTTTTTAAAAATATTCGTAATTATAATATTCAAGAACTGTTTTATATAAATTCTATTTTGAAGAAAAAAAAAGTATCTATGGAAATTATATTCATACCAGTTTCTATTTTTTTTGGTCGTAATCCTAATCAAGAAATTTTGTTAAATGAAAATTTTAAAAATAAATTGTACAGAATTTTTAAAAAATTTTTTTTAATGTTATGGCACGGAAGAGATACTTTAATAGTCTTTTTACAATCTTTATCTATGAAATATATAGCATTAAAGTGTAATAAAGATAAAATATTTTTGAAAAAAATTATACGCCTCTTAAAGATTAAATTTATACGTATTACGTTTATTATAGTTGGACCGAAATTATTTAATAAAAAAAAATTATTGAAAAAAATTCAATTTTCTACATCTATAAGTCAAGCTTTATCTAAAAGATTAAACTATGCAAAACAAAATTACAATTTTGTTTTACGTTTAATAAAAGAAATTTCTGCTAATTATTCATATGGAGCTATATATGTATCAAATAAAATATTAAAAAAATTTTTTAAATATGCATATAAAAAAATATTAATCTATAATATTAATAGTATAAAAAAATTAGCAGAAAAAGGATATACGATAATTTATATACCATGTCATCGTAGTCATATGGATTACTTAATTTTATCTTATGTACTATACAATCAAGGTATTGTGCCGCCTCATATTGCAGCAGGAATCAATTTAAATTTTTGGCCTATCGGTATGACATTAAAATTATTAGGCGCATTTTTTATTCGTCGATCTTTTAAAGGAAATAAATTATATCTTAATATTTTACAAGAATATCTCAAAGAACTATTTATTCGAAGAATTTCAATAGAATATTTTATTGAAGGTGGTCGTTCTCGCACGGGAATTTTTTTATATCCAAAAACTGGCATGCTCATCATGACTATACGAGCTTTTTTGCATAGCATTAATCGACCAGTGGCATTGATGCCAATTTATATTGGATATGAAGATATCATAGAAATGAAGTCTTACGAAAAAGAAATTCTAGGTTATAAAAAAGAAAAAGAAAATATATATCTAATTTTAAAAACAATATATAAATTAAAAAATTTGGGCAAAGCATATATAAATTTTGGTAAACCTATATTTTTGCATCAATGGTTTGATAATAAATTTTTTAAAACAAAAAAAATTCAGATAAACAAAAAACAATCATTTATTAATGAAACAAATAAAAAAACTGGAAATTTAGCATTTAATTTAATGGTACGTATAAATAACGCTACAGTAGTAAATGAAATTGATATATTCTCTAGTATATTAATATCTGCTCCTGATTTATCATTACAATTTTATCAAGTTTTATCGCAAATTAATTTTTATTTTAATCTTTTTAAAAATTTTCCGTATACATCAAATATTATATTGCCTAATTTAAATCTAAAAAGATTATTTGATAGTGACATTTTTAAAAAAACTTTTGTGATAAAAAAAGGTAAAAATAAATTAAATGATACAATATTTATTGCAAATCATAATATTATAAAAATAAACTATCATAGTAATACTATTAAACATTTATTAGTTTTGCCGTCCTTAATATCAAACATCATTTTGACTCATAAAAATATAAATTATATAGATTTAGATAATATTGTGCATATTTTATATCCTTTTTTAAAAATAGAATTATTTTTAAGATTTCATGAAAATCAAATCTCAAATATATCTTTTACTATTATACAAATATTAATAAAAAACAACTTTATTATTAATCATAAATCGAATATTTATGTTTTAACAAATAAATTATCAAATTTAAATTTATTAGCATTTCATTCAAGAGGATTTTTGAGAAAACTAATGATAATATGTTGTGTATTAAAAAATGAATCGTACGGTAGTCAAACATTATTAACAAATAAAAGCTTTCGTATAGTAAAAAAACTACTTTTATTAAACAAAGTGCAATTCTTGGAAAATTTTGATAGAAAAAATTTTTTTGCGCTTGTTAATATTTTATACAAAAAATATTATTTTATTAATAATACAAATAAAAAAATAAATTCTTTGATCAAAATATTAACGTCTTTAATTTAAGTATGAAAAATAAAATTTATTTTAAATATCCAATAGATATTCCAAAAAAAATGAGTACCCCTACTATATTATTGCTTAAAAAAACATTATAAATATATTTTATGATATTTTTAGATACCCAAATATTTTGCATATAAAATACAATGCTAGATAAAATTAAACTAAAATAAAAAATAATGCCTAATTGTTCTATATATCCAATCATAATAAAAATTAATAACATTAAAAGTTGCAATAATAATATAAAATTTTTAGATTTTTTTTTAAAATATACAGCAGTAGACTTTATGTTATGCATGATATCATTATTTAAATCTAAAAGCGCATATTGTGTATCATAAGCTGTAGTCCAGGCGATATTTGCAGCAAATAAAAGCCAGCAAGTTATTGGAAAGTTATTTTTTGTAGCAGCATACACTATCAATATAGAACAACTAAAAGTTATTCCTAAAAAAACTTGTGGGAAATAGCTATATAGCTTTAATTTAGGATACGTACAGATCAAGATTAACACTAAAATAGATAAAAAAAATGCTTTAATATTAAGAAAAAAAATAGTACTAAAAGATAAAACAACAAAAATTAAAAAAGTAAAAAATGCTTCTTTTAATCTAATTATATTTTGAGGCAATGGACGATTTTTTGTTCTATTTATTTTTTTATCAATTTTATGATCTATAATATCATTTATAATGCATCCGGATGTTCTAGTAAAAAAACATCCAAGAACAAAAATAATAACTTGCTTGCAACTAGGTTTACCGTGTGTTGATATCCATAAAGACCAAATTGTTGGCCAAAGTAACAAAAAAAATCCGGATAAATTATTTAAGCGCATTAATCGTATAAACGCTTCAAATCTTTGAAAAAAAATATTTTCAAAGTATTTTTTTTGAAAAAAAATTTTTTTTATTATCAAAATCATGATTTTTAAATTAAGAATATAAAAAATCTATATGAATAATTTTTGGCTTAAATACATGTCTTTGAATAGATTGAATTTTCACTATGATTTTTTTTTCTTTTTGAAAGTTTAAACAGATATTATCATGATAAAAATTTTTTTCGTGTTGTAAATTTGCAATTTCATTGTAATAAATCATTATAGAAATTGTGGGTTTTTTATTTCCATATACTACTGCAGGTATGTAGTTTTTTATTTTTCGCGTACGTCTACTTGATTTTTTGCCGACTTGATATCTAAGTTCAGCAATTAAATTAAACATAATATTTCTCTTAGAATAAATTAAAAAGTATTAATGTATATTAAAAATCAGTAACAAATTTTTGATTAAATAGTATTTTTATGTCAAAATGTTTGATATTTTTTTTAATTGTTATAAAAATTTTAAAAATTTATTTTTTTTAAAATTATTAATATTTTAGGTGATGGCGGATTCGAACCGTCGACCCCCTCCTTGTAAGGGAGGTGCTCTGCCTGCTGAGCTAATCACCTAATATATGTGAATAATAAATGATATTTAAAAAAATCTCAATTATTTTTTATAATCAATTTTAATTTAATTAATATAAATTTATAGTAATTAAATTTAAGTTTTTAATTCAACTTAAAGGTATAAATTATAAATGGAAGTAATTACTCGATTTGCACCGAGCCCTACAGGAAAATTGCATTTAGGGAGTATTCGTACTGCATTATATTCTTGGTTGTTTGCTAAACGTTTTAATGGAAAATTTATATTAAGAATAGAAAATACCGATCAAAAACGCATTGATCAAGAATCTGTTAATTCAATTATTAATAGTATGCAATGGCTTGGTTTAAATTGGGATTCAGGACCATATTTTCAAACAAGCAAAATTGCTAATTATCGTGCTATTATTAAAAATATGATAGATTCCGGATTAGCATACCCGTGCTACTGCTCCCAAGAACGCCTAAATAATTTACGATCTGTACAAATTAAAACAGGTAAAAAACCTAAATATGATAGACATTGTCGTTTATTAAAGAACAAATGTATAAAAAATAAAAACTATGTTATTAGATTTGCTAATCCAGAAATCGGTTACGTAACTTTTTATGATTTAATTCGAGGAAAAATAATATTTCAAAATTCTGAATTAGATGATTTAATAATTTTAAGAAGTAATGGTATACCCACATATAATTTTTGCGCTGTCATTGATGATCACGAAATGAATATTACGCATGTAATTAGAGGTGAAGATCATCTTAATAATACTCCAAGACAACTAAATATTTTTAAAGCGTTAAAATTAATACCACCAAAATATGCACATATTTCTATGATATTAGATGAAAATAAAAGAAAACTTTCCAAAAAAAATCAAGATACTGATATCTTACAATATAAAGACGATGGAATTTTACCAGAAGCATTATTGAATTATTTAGTACGTCTAGGATGGTCTTGTGGAAATCAAGAAATTTTTAACATAGATGAAATGAAAAATTTATTTGATATTAAATCTATTAATAAAGCAAACTGTATTTTTAATAAAAGCAAATTATTATGGATCAATCAATACTATATTAGTAATATACCTACATCAAATATTTTAACAAAAATTATAGAATATTTTAAAACATATAACATAGATACTAAACACGGTCCAAATTTAGAAAAAATTGTAAATTTATTTAAAAGTAGAAGCAAAACATTAAAAGAAATATTTAACCAAATAGTATATTTTTATCGCGATATCTATAAAATAGAAATAAATTTATTAAGTAAATATTTATTGATAAATCAAAAATTTATTTTAGAATTAATATATAAAAATTTAAAGATAATTCAAGTTTGGTCTACTAAAGATATTAAAAATATAATATTAAAAACTGCACAAAAAACTAATACTAATATGAAAAATGTTGCTATGCCTTTAAGGATTATTTTATCTGGCAGAGAAAATACACCATCGATTGATATTTTGATATACACATGTGGAAAAATATATACTTTAAAAAAAATTAAAATTGCACTACAGTTTATTACTAATAAATAAAACATATAACTAAACTATACAAATTATTTTTTATACAGGGGCTATAGTTTAATTGGTAAAATTTCTGTATGGCATATAGAAGATTGCAGTTCAACTCTGCATAGCTCCAAAATTAGATAAAACAAAAATATATATGTTAAATTTTAAATCTCAGGTTGTAACCAATTTTCATGAAAATAGCTATTGCATATGGAGCTATAATAATACAAAAGCTATATTAGTTGATCCTGGAGGTGAACCTAAAAAGCTATTGAAATTTATTAAAAATTTAAAGATATCAATTACTAAAATATTGCTTACTCACGGACATATCGATCATGTTGGCGCAGCGGTTTTTTTTTCTAAATTATATAGAATTCCTATTATAGGACCGCACATTCATGATAATTTTTTGCTTAATAATCTTCCAAATCAATCTAAAATTTTTAATATTTATCCGAAAATAAGTGCTTTTGTTCCTCATAGATGGTTGTCAGATGGTGATGAAATTGTTGTCGGATCGTCTGTTTTAAAAGTAATTTATTGTCCAGGTCATTCTCCGGGACATATAGCATTGTGGAATATAGAAAAAAAAATCTTGATTAGCGGCGATATTATATTTAAATATAGTATAGGCAGAACTGATTTATTAGGAGGTAATACAAAGCAAATGAAAAATTCCTTAATTAAAAAAATATTTCCGCTCTTTAATAAAAGCGACAGAGTAAAAATTCTTCCTGGTCACGGAGAAACTTTCTTCATGGACCAAGAATATATTGATTTTATTCATAAAACGTTTTTATAAATTTTTATTATTTTTTTAGTATTTTTTTGATTGCCTTACATATATATAAAATGTTACTCTCTGTCATCGCTGCAAAATTTAATCTTCCGGAGTCAACAACATATACTCCATAAATTTTTCTTAATTTTAATACATTTTCGTAATTTAAACCAATAAAAGAAAACATTCCATTTTGTTTTAAAATAAAATTAAAATTTTTTTTGCAATTTAAATTGTATAGTGTCTCGACGAATAATTTTCGCATTAATATAATTCGATTACGCATATTACTTAATTCATTAAGCCATAAATTAAACAAACTATGATTTGATAATATTAAGTTTACTATAGATCCTCCGTGCGCTGGTGGATTAGAATAATTGGATCTTATAACTGATTTGAGTTGACTAAAAACGATACTTGCATGTTTTTGATTTTTAGTAACTATGTTACATGTTCCGACGCGTTCGTTATATATACTGATATTTTTTGAATATGAATGACATACTATAAATTCTTGAATAAATTTTGAAAAAACCTTAATTCCTAACATATCTTCTTTTAATCCATAAGCAAATCCTTGATAAGCGTAATCAAATATCGGTATCCAACATTTTTTTTGTGCTATTTTCGCAAGTTCTATCCATTGATCATTTTTAAGATCCATTCCAGTAGGATTATGACAGCATCCATGTAAAATCACTGCATCATTTTTGTCGATATTATTTAAACAATCTTTCATTTCAAAAAAATTTATTACATTTTTGTCCTTATTAAAATAAGGATATTCGCGAATTTCAAAACCAGAAGTATAAAATATTTTTTTATGATTTGGCCAACTTGGATTGCTAATCCAAATACGACGAATTTGTGTATTCTTAATTAAGAAATCTGCAATAATTTTTAAAGCTGAAGTTCCTCCTGGAGTTTGCGCGCTAGCAATATTTTCATATTGTATAGTATCTTCTCCGAAAATAATTTTTTTTGTCTTTTCTATAAAAGATGGTAATCCTTCGATATTTAAGTAGTTTTTAGTTGTTTCTGTTTCAATTAAAATTGATTCAGCTTGTTTTACACAATCTAAAATTGGTGTATTCCCGTATGTATCTGTGTATATTCCAATACCAAGATTTATTTTATTTTTACGTTGATCTTGATTAATAATATCTTTTAATCCTAAAACTGGATCTAAAGGAGCTGGTTTAGTAAATTCAAACATAAAAAATTCCGTATTTTAAAAAATTTTTACGATTATCATAGTAATAATATTGTTATTTAATAGACTTTTAAAAATAATTTTCAGGGGCAGAGAGATTTAAACTCTCAGCCTTCGGTTTTGGAGACCGATGCTCTATCGAATTGAGCTATGCCCCTTTTTACGGTGCGGACGGGTTTCGAACCCGCGACCCCCGGCGTGACAGGCCGGTATTCTATCCGACTGAACTACCGCACCATGAATTATGGATAAAGTAATAATTACCTGAAAAATTTCCTGACGATCTCCTACTCTCACATAAGGAAGCCTTACACTACCATCGGTACTACGACATTTCACTTCTGAGTTCGGAATGGATTCAGGTGGTTCTATCGCGCTCACATCGTCAGGATATTATTATTAATTAAACAACTTAGGTGTTGCAAAGTTAAGCCTCACGGGTCATTAGTATCGGTTAGCTAAACATCTTGCAATGCTTACACATCCGACCTATCAACGTCATAGTCTTTAACGTCCCTTTAGGAAACATAAAAGTTTCTGGGAAGATTTATCTTAAGGGAAGCTTCCCGCTTAGATGCTTTCAGCGGTTATCTCGTCCGTACATAGCTACCGGGCAGTGCCATTGGCATGACAACCCGTACACCATAGGTACGTCCACTCCGGTCCTCTCGTACTAGGAGCAGCTCCTTTCAATCTTCCAACGCCCACGGCAGATAGGGACCGAACTGTCTCACGACGTTCTAAACCCAGCTCGCGTACCACTTTAAATGGCGAACAGCCATACCCTTGGGACCTACTACAGCCCCAGGATGTGATGAGCCGACATCGAGGTGCCAAACACCGCCGTCGATATGAACTCTTGGGCGGTATTAGCCTGTTATCCCCGGAGTACCTTTTATCCGTTGAGCGATGGCTCTTCCATTCGGAACCACCGGATCACTAAGACCTGCTTTCGCATCTGCTTGAATTGTCACTCTCGCAGTTAAGCTAGCTTATGCCTTTGCACTAAACTCACGATGTCCGACCGTGATTAGCTAACCTTTGTGCTCCTCCGTTACTCTTTAGGAGGAGACCGCCCCAGTCAAACTACCCACCAGACATTGTCTTCGACCCGGGTTACGGGTCAGAATTAGAATATTAAATATTAAAGGGTGGTATTTCAAGGACGATTCCATATAAACTGGCGTTTATACTTCATTATCTCCCACCTATCCTACACGTTAATGTTCAAGATTCAATATCAAGCTATAGTAAAGGTTCACGGGGTCTTTCCGTCTTGCCGCGGGTACACCGCATCTTCACGGCGAATTCAATTTCACTGAGTCTCAGGTGGAGACAGTCTGGCCATCATTACGCCATTCGTGCAGGTCGGAACTTACCCGACAAGGAATTTCGCTACCTTAGGACCGTTATAGTTACGGCCGCCGTTTACCGGGGCTTCGATCAAAAGCATTTCCCTACAAAGTAGTAGGGTAAACTTCTTCAATTAACCTTCCGGCACCGGGCAGGCGTCACACCGTATACTTCCACTTTCGTGTTTGCACAGTGCTGTGTTTTTAATAAACAGTTGCAGCCAGCTGGTATCTTCGACTGATTTTAGCTTAAAAGGCTAGCTTTCTCACTATATTTCAGCGTGCCTTCTCCCGAAGTTACGGCACTATTTTGCCTAGTTCCTTCACCTGAGTTCTCTCAAGCGCCTTAGTATGCTCTACCAAACTACCTGTGTCGGTTTGAGGTACGATTAAACATAGCTTATATCGTTTAGAGGATTTTCTTGGAAGTATAGCGTAGATTCCTTCATCACTCAACAGTGATTCGTTATCACATCTCGATGTTAAAAAAAGCGGATTTGCCTACTTTTCCACCTACCTGCTTGAACCAGGATAACCGTCACCTGGCGAATTTAGCTTGCTCCGTCCCCCCATCACAACTATGTTTAGTACAGGAATATTAACCTGTTGTCCATCGACTACGCCTTTCGGCCTCGCCTTAGGGGTCGACTTACCCTGCTTCGATTAACGTTGAACAGGAATCCTTAGTTTTTCGGCGAGCAGGTTTTTCACCTGCTTTATCGTTACTTATGTCAGCATTCGCACTTCTGATACCTCCAATATATTTTACAATATATCTTCTCAAGCTTACAGAACGCTCCTCTACCCAATAATTTTAAAAATTATTGCCGCAGCTTCGGTGCATAATTTGAGCCCCGTTACATTTTTCGCGCAGGTTGACTCGACCAGTGAGCTATTACGCTTTCTTTAAATGATGGCTGCTTCTAAGCCAACATCCTGGCTGTCTAAGACCTCCCACATCGTTTCCCACTTAATTATGACTTTGGGACCTTAGCCGACGGTCTGGGTTGTTTCCCTTTCCACGACGGACGTTAGCACCCGCCGTGTGTCTCCCGTGATAACATTGTTCGGTATTCGTAGTTTGCATCGGATTGGTAGTCTGGATAAGACCCCTAACCGAAACAGTGCTCTACCCCCGAAGATGAATGCACGAGGCGCTACCTAAATAGCTTTCGAGGAGAACCAGCTATCTCCCGGTTTGATTGGCCTTTCACCCCTAACCACAAGTCATCCGCTAATTTTTCAACATTAGTCGGTTCGGTCCTCCAGTCAGTGTTACCTAACCTTCAACCTGCTCATGGCTAGATCACCGGGTTTCGGGTCTATATCTTGCAACTTAACGCCCAGTTAAGACTCGGTTTCCCTACGGCTCCCTTATGACAGTTAACCTTGCTACAAAATATAAGTCGCTGACCCATTATACAAAAGGTACGCAGTCACATTGTTGTTTTAATGCTCCTACTGCTTGTACGTACACAGTTTCAGGTTCTATTTCACTCCCCTCGCCGGGGTTCTTTTCACCTTTCCCTCACGGTACTAGTTCACTATCGGTTAGTCAGGAGTATTTAGCCTTGGAGGATGGTCCCCCCATCTTCAAACAAGATATCACGTGTCTCGTTTTACTCATAAGAGCTACAATTTTGTATGCTTTAAAATACGAGGCTATCACTCTTTATTGCTAGTCTTTCCATACTATTCTTATAGCATACGTGTTGCAATTGCTCTGGGCTGTTCCCTGTTCGCTCGCCACTACTGAGGGAATCTCGGTTGATTTCTTTTCCTCAAGATACTAAGATGTTTCAGTTCTCTTGGTTTGCTGCATTAAATTATGAATTCATTTAATGCTGATACAAAATTGTATCGGGTTTCCCCATTCGGATATCGCCGGTTAATAACGCTTCGTATCAGCTAGCCGACGCTTTTCGCAGATTAGCACGTCCTTCTTCGCCTCTGACTACCTAGGCATCCACTGTGCACGCTTAATTACTTAACTTTGCAACCCTAAGTTGTTTATAAATAGTTTTTAAATTTTTAAAGAACATGAATTACTGGACATCGTAATTTTTATTTTTTGTGGCGTCCCCTAGGGGGTTCGAACCCCTGTTACCGCCGTGAAAGGGCGATGTCCTAGGCCTCTAGACGAAGGGGACACTGATTTTGCCCTAAATCTAAAGGATAAAACAATAATGCACTAAGTAACCTATGCAAATACAATATTATAGAATAATCGATACTAAAATAAGGAGGTGATCCAACCACAGGTTCCCCTACGGTTACCTTGTTACGACTTCACCCCAGTTATGAATCACAAAGTGGTAAGTGCCCTCCCGAAGGTTAAGCTACCTGCTTCTTTTGCAACTCACTCCCATGGTGTGACGGGCGGTGTGTACAAGGCCCGGGAACGTATTCACCGCGGCATGCTGATCCGCGATTACTAGCGATTCCGACTTCATGGAGTCGAGTTGCAGACTCCAATCCGGACTAAGACGTACTTTGTGAGATTAGCTTACTCTCGCGAGATTGCAACCCTTTGTATACGCCATTGTAGCACGTGTGTAGCCCTACTCGTAAGGGCCATGATGACTTGACGTCGTCCCCGCCTTCCTCCGGTTTATCACCGGCAGTCTCCTTTGAGTTCCCGACTTGTTCGCTGGCAAAAAAGGATAGGGGTTGCGCTCGTTGCGGGACTTAACCCAACATTTCACAACACGAGCTGACGACAGCCATGCAGCACCTGTTTTAGAGTTCCCGAAGGCACTAAAGCATCTCTGCTAAATTCTCTAAATGTCAAGAGTAGGTAAGGTTTTTCGCGTTGCATCGAATTAAACCACATGCTCCACCGCTTGTGCGGGCCCCCGTCAATTCATTTGAGTTTTAACCTTGCGGTTGTACTCCCCAGGCGGTCGATTTAACGCGTTAGCTCCGAAAATCACAGATAAATCTACGACCTTCAAATCGACATCGTTTACGGCATGGACTACCAGGGTATCTAATCCTGTTTGCTCCCCACGCTTTCGTACTTGAGCGTCAGTTTTCGTCCAGGAGGTCGCCTTCGCCACTGGTATTCCTCCAGATATCTACGCATTTCACCGCTACACCTGGAATTCTACCTCCCTCTACGATACTCTAGTTTATTAGTTTCAAATGCAGTTCCTAAGTTAAGCCTAGGGATTTCACATCTGACTTAATAAACCGCCTGCGTACGCTTTACGCCCAGTAATTCCGATTAACGCTTGCACCCTCCGTATTACCGCGGCTGCTGGCACGGAGTTAGCCGGTGCTTCTTCTGCAAGTAACGTCACATAAACATGGTATTAGCATATTTACTTTCTTCCCTGCTGAAAGTGCTTTACAATCCGAAGACCTTCTTCACACACGCGGCATAGCTGCATCAGGGTTGCCCCCATTGTGCAATATTCCCCACTGCTGCCTCCCGTAGGAGTCTGGACCGTGTCTCAGTTCCAGTGTGGCTGGCCGTCCTCTCAGACCAGCTAGAGATCGTCGCCTAGGTGAGCTTTTACCTCACCTACTAGCTAATCTCGTCTGGGTTCATCTAAAAGCGCAAGGCTTTATCAAAATTAAAATTTTGATTTAGTCCCCTACTTTAATCGGTCGATATTACGCGGTATTAGCTACCGTTTCCAGTAGTTATCCCCCTCTTTTAGGTAGATCCCCAGATATTACTCACCCGTCCGCCGCTCGCCGTCAAAGAAAATCTTCACGCTGCCGCACGACTTGCATGTGTTAGGCTTGCCGCTAGCGTTTAATCTGAGCCATGATCAAACTCTTCAGTTTTACATATTTAGTTGACTTTAAAATAATTTTAAAGTTTTTGTTTTTTAATGCATATAAAATCTTATTTTAAAATTATTCTATGTATATGTATTACACAGGTTACTTTGTAGCAATTTTAAAGAACTTTATTGCAAAATTTATTATATATAACAAGCTATAAAATACTTTAATATGATTATTTTTTAAAGTCAATTCTTAAATTATGAAATTTTGTTATTCTGTAAACATATTTTATAAATCTAATAATTTTGAAGTATAATTTCTAATTTCAGCAGTTAATTCGAAATTGTTATGCATATTTTTTTTATATGAAATAAACATTTTTTTCAGTTTAGTATTCCAATTATTGTGATTAATTTTTTCTTTAAACATAATTTTTAACAAATCTAACATAGTTGCAGCAGATGTAGAAGCACCGGGAGATGCGCCAAGAAGTGCTGATAACGTTTTGTCTGAAGAGTGAACAATCTCAGTTCCAAACTGTAATGTTCCGCCTTGATTTGGATCATTTTTAATTATTTGTACTCTTTGACCAGCTGTAATTAAATGCCAATCTTTTATATTTGCATTTGGGAAATATTTGCATAAAGTTATAAATTTTCCTTTTTTAGAAGTTAATAATTGTCCAATTAAATACTGGACTAAACTAATATTTTTGATGCCTACTTGTACAATAGGAAAAATATTTTTATAGGTTAAAGAACAAAACAAATCTGTCCAAGATCCATTTTTTAAAAATTTACTACTAAACGTAGCAAATGGCCCAAATAATAACACTTTTTCTCCATCTAATATTCGAGTATCAATATGAGGCACTGACATTGGAGGTGCTCCAATAGGGGCTTTGCCGTATACTTTTGCATAATGTTGATTAGTCAATATTTTATTTTTAGTTACTAAAAATTGTCCTCCTACTGGAAAACCTGCATATTTATGAGATTCTTGAATTCCAGATTTTTGTAGTAATCTTAATGCATTTCCTCCGGATCCAATAAAAACATATTTAGTATCTATATATATTAATTTTTTAGTTTTATTTATTAGATCTTTATATAAGATGTGTATTTTCCATGTTTTATCTCGATTTTGTTTGATATTTATAACATCATGGTTGACATGTAAATGAAAATTAGAATGATTATTTAAATATAAAAATATTTGACGAGTAATTTCACCAAAATTTACATCTGTACCTATTGACATATAAGTGGCGGCAACTTTTTGCGTTAAATTACGTTTATACATAACTAATGGTGCCCATTTTTTAATGGTATTATAATCCTCCGAATACAGCATGCCTTTAAATAAAACATTATTTTTTAATGCATGAAAACGAGATTTCAAAAATTTAATATTGTTTTCTCCCCATACAAAACTTATATGAGGTACAGTATTAATAAAAGTATTTGGATTTTTTAAAATTTCTTTTTTTACTAAATAAGCCCACAATTGTTTAGAAATTTCGAAAGATTCATTTACAGAAATTGCTTTTGATATATCAACTTTGCCATTTTTTTGAATAGAAGTATAATTTAATTCACAAAATGCAGAATGACCAGTTCCAGCATTGTTCCAACCATGTGAACTTTCTTGGCCTACTTTATCTAATCTTTCATAAGCATGAATAATCCAGCTGGGTTCAAGTAATTTCAAGTATATTCCTAATGTAGCACTCATAACACCACAGCCAATTAGCACAAAATCTATAGGAGGATTGCTATTTTTTTTGGGTGCTATCTTAGAAGTTTTTAAATTAATATAATTTTTAGTATTTTCTAACATATTAAGTCTCAATAATATTTTAAAATATAATATTAATATTTGAATTTAGTTTAAGATAATATATCATCTTTCAATACACTATTATGTTTATCATATAATGATTTTTAATTATTTTTCACGATGCATAAAATATTATGCTTATATTTTATTAAAGTTACACAAAATTTTTAAAAATAAAATTATTTTTTTTGAAAGTTTAATAATATAAATATTTCAAGTATTTACTTTGCAAGTATGTATCAAAATTTTAAAAAAAATTAAAAACACTGGAGGTCATGATTTATATTCTGTATATTTTTATAGCAATATTTTTTTAATTTATTTTAATGAGGATAGATATTGCTATGTTGCACATTATTAAAACTGGATTAACTTTTGATGACGTATTGCTATTTCCAGCACATTCAAACGTACTTCCTAAAAATGTTGATTTAAGCACTCAATTAACTAAAAAAATAAGACTAAATATTCCAATATTGTCTGCTGCCATGGATACTGTTACTGAATCAAATATGGCAATTGCTGTAGCGCAAGAAGGAGGAATAGGATTTATTCATAAAAATATGTCAATTCATGATCAAGTAAAAGAGGTCAAAAAAGTTAAAAGATATGAAAATGGCATTATTTTTAATCCAAAATGCGTTACACCACATACAACTTTATTAAGCGTAAAAAATCTAACTAATATTAATGGATTTGGAGGATACCCCGTAGTTACAAAAAAAGGCAAATTGGTAGGTATTATTACTAGAAGAGATACATGTTGTGCAAAAGACATTAACCAAGAAGTTCATACTCTTATGACACCGAAAGATAAACTTGTTACTGTTAATGAAGGTGAATCTAAAGAAATAGTTTTATCAAAAATGTATGATAGAAGAGTAGAAAAAGCATTGGTAGTTGATCAATATTTTCGTTTAATTGGAATGATTACAGTTAAAGATTTTAAAAAATCAGAAAAAAAACCTTATGCTTGTAAAGATGAATACGGAAGATTACGCGTAGGAGCAGCTATAGGCATAGGCAATGATTATCATGACCGTATTAATTCACTAATAATTGCAGGTGTAGATATATTATTAATTGATTCTTCTCATGGACATTCTGAAAATATTTTAAAAAAAATCAGAAAAATACGTAGTATACATAAAGAATTACAAATTATAGGCGGTAATGTTGCAACTGGTCAAGGAGCTTTAGCACTTATTCAAGCAGGTGTAGATGCTGTTAAAGTAGGCATTGGGCCTGGATCTATTTGTACAACACGTATTGTTACCGGAGTTGGTGTGCCACAAATTACTGCAATATCCGATGTTGTAGAAGCAATAGGAAAAACCGAAATTCCTATAATTGCAGATGGAGGCATTCGATTTTCAGGAGATATAGCAAAAGCTATTGCCGCAGGTGCTGAATCTGTCATGTTAGGTTCTTTATTAGCAGGTTCAAAAGAATGTCCAGGAGAAATTGAAATTTATCATGGTAGATCATTTAAAGTATACAGAGGAATGGGATCAGTAGGCGCTATGTTAAAAGGTTCTTCAGACAGATATTTTCAAAAAAACAACAAAATGGAAAAATTAGTGCCGGAAGGAATTGAAGGAAGAGTTCCATATAAAGGTTCTGTAGAACATATTATATATCAACAAATGGGCGGGTTAAGATCGTGTATGGGATTAACTGGATGTGCTAATATAGATCAATTAAGAAATAATACTACTTTTCTCAAAATTACACAAGCAGGTATAAAAGAAAGTCACGTACATGACATATCTATTACAAAAGAAGCTCCAAATTACAATTTAACATAAAATTTACATTTAAAACTAAATATTTATAATATATAAATTATTCACAGAACATCAAATTTATGATTAATAAAAAAAATACACATACTATCCTGATAATAGATTTTGGATCACAATACACTTATTTGATAGCTAGAAGAATACGAGATATGCATATAAATTTTATTATTTCTAAATGGAATATTTCAAAAATAGAACTTATAAATCTTGCGCCTAGAGGAATTATTTTATCGGGTAGCCCTTGTAGTGTAATCGATCATAACAGTCCTCAAATTTCTATGGAAATACTTAATTATGGTGTACCTGTGTTAGGAATATGTTATGGAATGCATACTATGGTTCACCAGCTGGGTGGGATAATAAAAAAAAATTTAGTGCGAGAATTTGGATATGAAACTTTGTACATATCAAATACTCAAAATGATTTAATATATAATAAAAATAATACTGAATCATCTCAAAAAATACATAAACCTGTAGTATGGATGAGTCACGAAGATAGTATATATAAAATACCAAAAAATTTTAAAAATATTGCAAACACTAAAAAATGTAAATATGCCGCAATTTTTAATAAGAAATATGCATTATATGGTGTACAATTTCATCCAGAAGTTACTCATTCTTACGAAGGCACAGTAATCTTAGAAAGATTTGTTAAAAATATTTGTCATTGTATATCAAATAAAAAATATCATTTATCTATAGATAAAATAATCTTAAAAATTAAAAATACTGTTAAAAATGACAAAGTAATTTTAGGAATATCCGGAGGAATTGATTCAGTTACTACTGCAATGATTATGCATCGTGCTATTGGATCAAATTTATTTTGCATTTTCATTGATAATGGATTATTAAGATGGAACGAACTGAAAGAAGTTCAAAAAATTTTAAAAAAAATAAAAAACATTAATTTTATTATTTTAAACAAAAAAAAATTATTTTTACACGCTTTATCTGGTATTCATAATCCAGAAGAAAAACGAAAGAAAATCGGAAAAATATTTTTTGAAATTTTTGGAGAACAATCTAAAGTAATAAATGCTAAGTGGTTAGCACAAGGCACTATTTATCCAGACATTATTGAATCTTCAAGAGATTTAGGCATGCAATGTACAATTAAATCACATCATAATGCTTGTAAGATGCCAAAAAAAATAGGACTCACTCTTATAGAACCATTGAAAAAACTCTTTAAAGATGAAGTAAGAACAATTGCTAAAAAATTAGGTATTTCAAAAAATATAATTTTTAGACACCCATTTCCTGGTCCAGGTCTAGCAATACGTATTATCGGAGAAATAAAAGAAGAATATTGCAATTTACTGCGTCTTGCAGATAAAATTTTTATTACAGAATTAAAAAAAGAAAATTTATATTTTAATATTAACCAAGCTTTTGCAATATTTTTGCCAATTCAATCTGTTGGTATTATGGGAGATTCAAGAAAATATGAATGGGTAATTGCGCTTCGTGCAATTCATACAGTAGATTTTATGACCGCTCGTTGGGTTAAAATACCATATAAAATATTAGACCGTATTTCTAGTCTTATCATTAATAATATTGATGGAATTTCACGTGTTGTATATGATATTTCTAATAAACCTCCGGCAACAATTGAATGGGAATAAAATATTAGTACGCATTAAATAATATATTTAACATTTTTAAAAATAGTATAAAATATCGTTCATTTTATAGTTAAATGAGCATAATTATGATATATAGCATGACTGCTTTTTCTAGGTACGAAATTATAAAAAATAACTGTAATATAATTTGGCAACTAAGATCTGTTAATCATAAATATCTTGAAATTTCTATTAATCTTCCAGATCAAATTAAACATTTAGAACAAGTCATTTCTAAAAAAATTAAGAAAAATATTTTTAGAGGTAAGTTGGACTGCAATTTATATATTTATTGTATCGAAAAAAATCAAGATCATATATTAATAAATAAAATTTTAATTAATCAATTAGTAAAATTAATACTAAAAATAAAAAATAAAATTGATTTTGGAATAATTAATTTTATAGATCTATTAAAATGGCCTGGTGTTGTTATAAAACAAAATGTTAATAATATAAATGAAGCATTAATTTTAAAGCATTTTGAATGTACTTTAGATAAATTATTAGAATTTCGTTTATTCGAAGGAGAAGAACTAAGAAAAATTGTTGAAAAAAAATTATTTAGCATTAATCTAGAATTAAACAAACTAAGTGCCAATTTGATTACTTACTTAAAAGAATATCGAAAAAAATTAAACAATAAAATACGCGAAATTAATGTAAAATATGATACTAATAGATTAGAGCAAGAAATTGCAATAATTATTAGTAAAACAGATATTAATGAAGAAATAGATCGTATTTCAATACATATTAAAAGATTTTTTGATATTCTTAACAGCGAACGTTTAGTAGGTATGAAATTAAATTTTATTTTGCAAGAAATGATACGAGAATCTAATACAATTGCATCAAAAGCTATTAATATAAATATCATTAAATCTGCTATTGAAATAAAAATATTAACTGAACAAATTCGAGAACAAATTCAAAATATTGAATAAATAAAATTTATTATGATCTGAATATAGCAATATATTTTAGAGAAAAAATAGATGTTATTATAAATAATATAATATTAACTAACGATTTTAAATGAAATTTAATTATTAATTTCTTATAAAGCAAATAATTTTGAATTAAAACAAAAAAATTATAAATTTTTATACATTAATGATCTTAAAATAATATTGTATAGTAAAAAATTTAATTTTCATGAAAAAATATAACATAAAATTATTTTTATCAAAAATATTTTTAACAATTAGCATTGTATATGGAGAAATAGCTATTAGCCCCATATATGTTTTAAAAGAAATTTTTTGTTTTAATTTAGGGTTAAAAATTGAAAAACTTGAAGTATTTGGAATATTATCTCTTATCTTTTGGTCTTTGATAATTATTTATTTCGTGAAATATTTAATATTTGTAATTTCTATAAATAATAATGGAGAAGGAGGAATTTTAACATTAATGTTATTATCTGGGCAAAAATCAAAACCTAGATCGACATTAATCATAGTAATTTTTGGATTATTAGGTTTTAGCTTAATGTATGGAGATATAATTATTGTTCCAACTATCTCTATAGTTTCAGTGATAGAAATATTAGACACATATACTATAAAAATTAATAAATTTATTTTACCATTATCTATAACAGTATTAACATGCATATTCTTTGCACAAAGAAAGATTGAAAAAGATTACAGTAAAATTTTTTCGCTAATTATAACGGTATGGTTTATTTTAATAGGTGCAGTTGGGGTACGTGGAATTGGCATGTATCCAGAAATTTTACATGCATTAAATCCAAAATATTTAGTAAATTTTGTTTTGATATATAAAAAATTTACATTCTTTACTTTTGGAATAATTGTTCTTTTAATTTCTAGTGCAGAAATTTTATATATTAATTTAGGACGTTTTCAGCATCAAACTATTCAAAAATTTTGGTTATTTTTTATTTTTCCTGCTTTAATGCTAAATTATTTCGGTCAAGGTGCGGTTTTATTATTAAAACCAGATATTTTAATAAATCCGTTTTTATTTCTTATACCTAAAATAATTAGAATTCCAGTAATTATTATTTCATTTATAATTTCTATATTATCTGTTCAAATGATTATTGTAAGTGTATTTTCTTTAATACGTCAAGCAGTAAGACTAGGATACTTGCCACCTATGCGCATTATTTATACATCTGAAGAGTCTAGACAAGTTTACATTCCGTGTATTAATTGGTTACTGTATATTTCAATAATTATAATGATTATAAATTTTCAAAATGTACATAATTTACTTTTAATGTACGGGATGGGAATGATTAATGTAATGATATTAACAACATCTTTTGCATATTTCTTTTTTAATAAAAATTTTAAAAGATATAAAATTTTTAAAAATTTTATATTTTTTTTCATTCTTATTCTAGAATGCACAATATTTTCTTTAATGTTTTTAAAAATTAAATATGGAGGATGGATATCAATTTTATTAGGATTATTTTTATTTATTATTATGATCACATGGAAAAGTGAAAGATTTAATCTATTACAAAAAATTTATGAAAATAGTGGTTCTTTAAAATCTTTTATTGAAAGTTTAAACAAAATTTCTTTTGCACGAGTAGAAGGGACATCAGTGTTTATGTCTAAAGTTGAAAACATGATCCCATTAACTTTATTACATAATATTAATCATAACAAAGTATTGCATAAGAGAGTAATATTTTTGACTATTAAAACAGAAGATTCTCCATTTTCTAATTATACATCTCGAGTTTATGTAGAATGCTTATCAAATAATTTTTGGAAAGTGATAGCACGTTATGGATTTAAAGAAAAACCTGATATTAAAGAAGTATTTCATTTTTGTGAGTTATCTGGATTGTCATGTCAAATTATGGATTCATCTTTTTTTCTTTCTTATGAATTATTGATATTAGATAAACGTCCTTGGTATCTTGTACTAAGAGCAAAATTGTTTATGTTATTATCACGAAATTCTTCAGAAATATTTGATAAATATGGAATTCCTTCAGATCGTATAATTGCTTTAGGCATGCAAATTAAAATATAAAAAATAAACTTAAAATATCCAATCTTCATCTTTTGTACTTACAGATTTTCCCATAACATATGATGATCCTGATCCAGAAAAAAAATCATGATTTTCATTTGAATTAGGTGATAATGCGGATAAAATGTCTGGATTCACATTTGTTTTAGATTCAGGAAACAATGGTTCATATCCGAGGTTCATAAGAGCTTTATTAGCATTATAATTTAAAAAAGAAATAATATCTGAAGTCGAAAAAATTTTTTCGTATAAAGATTTAGTATATAATAATTCATTATTATATAACTCCTTTAATAAAAGGAATGTAAAATTTTCCGTATCTTTCTTTTCTTGTTGATTTAAAATAATTAGTGATTTTTGAAATTTATATCCAATATAATATCCATGAACTGCTTCGTCTCTAATAATTAATCTAATTAAATCCGCAGTATTTGTTAATTTTCCTCTACTAGAGTAGTACATAGGTAAATAAAAACCAGAATAAAACAAAAAAGATTCTAAAAATACACTAGCTATCTTCTTTTTTAAAATGTTTTTTTCTAAGTAAATTTTTAAAATTATATTGACTTTATTTTGCAAAAATTGATTTTCTGCACTCCATTGATAAGCTGCATCTACTTGAGATGTAGAACATAATGTCGAAAAGATCGAACTGTATGAACGTGCATGTACTGCTTCCATAAAGCAAATATTAGAAATTACAGCTTTTTCGTGAATAGTTGCTGAGTCCTTCATTAATGAAGGAGCACCGATTATATTTTGCAAAGTATCTAGCAATGTTAATCCAGTAAATACTCGTATAGTCAAATTACGTTCTTGCAAAGTAAGAGTTTTCCAGGACGAAAAATCATTAGATAATGGTATCTTTTCCGGTAACCAAAAATTGGAAGTTAAATGATTCCATACTTCTAAATCTTTTTCATCTTCTAAGCGATTCCAGTTAATTGCATATATATGTGATTTATGATCGTTTTCAGTATTATGCATAAATAACTCCTGATGTTAGTTATTAATATTATAATGCACAGGATACGCATCCAGAAACTTCAGTGCCTTTTAAGGTTAATTGACGAATACGAACATAATATAATGTTTTAATCCCTTTTTTCCATGCGTATATTTGTGCTTTATTAATATCTCTTGTAGTAACATTATCTCTAAAAAATAAAGTCAAAGATAATCCTTGATCGATATGTTGAGTGGCAGCAGCATATACATCTATGATTTTTTTTGGACCAATTTCATATGCATCTTTATAATAACATAGGTTGTTATTTGTCATATACGGTGCAGGATAATATACGCGTCCAATTTTTCCTTCTTTTCTAATTTCTATCCGAGATACAATAGGATGTATACTAGAAGTAGAATGATTAATATAAGAAATTGATCCAGTTGGCGGAATAGCTTGTAAATTTTGGTTATACAATCCATATTTTTTTACGCTTTTTGCTAAAGCTTTCCATTCTTCTTGAGTAGGTAAATGAATTTTATTTTTTTTAAACAAATGAAGTACTCGATGATTTTTGGGTTTCCAAGTTTGAGTAGTATATTTTAAAAAATATTTTCCATTTGCATAATTTGATTTTGAGAAACCCCAAAACTTTTTTTTTCTTTCAATAGCTAATAAATTTGATGTTCGAATTGCATGATACGTAATAATATAAAAATATAGATTGGTAAATTCAATTGATTCTGGACTACCATAATAAATTTTTTCCCGAGCTAAATATCCATGTAAATTCATTTGTCCTAATCCGATTGCATGAGATTTATTATTTCCATTTAAAATAGAAGATACCGAATGTATTTGACTTATATCTGATACTGCCGTTAAACTCCTTATAGCAATTTCTACTGTACGACCTAAGTTGGAAGACTCCATAGTATTAGCAATATTTAAAGATCCTAAATTACAAGATATGTCTGTTCCTATTTTTTTATAGCTTAAATCTTCATTATATTCTGAAGGGCTATTTACTTGTAAAATTTCAGAACATAAATTACTCATATTAATATGTCCAAAAATAGGATTAGTACGATTTACAGTATCTTCAAACATAATATATGGATATCCAGATTCAAATTGAATTTCAGCTAATTTTTGAAAAAAATTACGTGCATTAATTGTAGTTTTTTTAATTCGTTTATCTTGAGATAAGTTATGATAAATTTCGCTAATAACTAATTCTGAAAATGGTTGATGATAAACTTTTTCAACATCATATGGAGAAAACAAATACATTTCTTTGTTTTCTTTTGCTAATTGAAAAGTTATGTCAGGAATAATAACGCCTAAAGATAAAGTTTTGATTCTAGTTTTTTCATCAGCATTTTCTTTTTTAGTATCTAGAAATTTTAAAATATCAGGATGATGAGCATGTAAATATACTGCTCCAGCTCCTTGTCGTGCACCTAATTGATTAGCATAAGAAAAAGCATCTTCTAACATTTTCATGATCGGTACGATTCCGGAAGATTGATGTTTAACATATTTAATAGGAGCTCCAGATTCTCTTAAATTTGTTAATAAAAACGATACCCCTCCGCCTCTTTTAGATAACTGTAAAGCTGCATTAATTGCACGCCCAATAGATTCCATATTATCTTCTATGCGTAGTAAAAAGCACGATATGTATTCTCCGCGTTGTTTTTTGCCACAATTTAAAAAAGTCGGAGTAGCCGGTTGAAATCTTCCAGAAAGTATTTCTTTCATAATGTTCATAGCAAATAATTCATTTCCGCCGCCTAAAGTTAACGCTACCATGCATGTACGATCTTCAAAATTTTCTAAATAATATTTTCCGTCAAATGTTTTTAACGCGTAACTACTGTAAAATTTTAAAACTCCCATGAATGTTTGAAATCTAAAACCTTGTTTTTTACTTTGATTAAAAAGAGAATAAACAAAATTTTTTTTATAATTATTTAATATTTTGAGTTCATAATATCCTTCTTGTACGAGATAAGATATGCGATCTTGCAAAGAAATAAAATCTCTTGTATTTGGTAACACATGTTTATTAAAATAACTTTTTATTGCAAGAGCATCTTTTTCTAACTGCAAATGACCTTTGTCATCATAGAGATTTAGCATAGCATTAAGTGCATGATAATCGATCTTATGCATTTTTATTTTGTTTCTCCAAATTTTGTTTCTTCCAAAATTTATTTATTGTATTTTTTACTCGAATTACATCTGCAGGATTACCTAATAGTTCAAATTTATATAATATAGGAACATGATATTTTTTAGAAATAAAATTACTTGCTATACAAAAATCAGCACCAAAATTTTTATTTCCAGAACCAATAACACCACGTAAAAAAAATTGATTAGATACAATTTTTAAAAAATTTATTACTTGTTTAGGAATTGCAATGTTCTTTAATTTACTACTATAACTAGGTAAAACTAAAATGTATGGAGTATGCATTTTTAGTTTTTTTTGCACACTTAAAGAAATTCTTGTTGCCGGTAAACAAAGTTTTTTTATAAATCTGTGAGTATTTTCAGAAGTACTAGAAAAATAAACCAATGAAGACATAAATGTGTCCTAAAGTATTAATATTAATTATAATTTTATAAATTTTTATTTTAATTAAAATTTATTTAATAAGTTATTTTTTATTTATTTTAATAATTTTTTATATAACTATTTTTTCTTTCTAAAAAAAATTTTTTATTTCAGGTATTAATAGAAAATTATGTATATATTATTTTTTTAAATAAACTAAAATTTATTGTAAATAAAAATTAATTACATTTAAATACAGATTAAAATTATTTTTATTTTTGACTAAGAATAAAGCGAAATATAAAGAATATAATTGAAGAATATTTAAATATTAAACAATTTGTTAACTACAAAAAGTATTTTTACATTTTTATAAAAAATTTTTAAATGTTTTATAAATTTTAAAAAATTTACATTTTTATAAATATAAAAATTTTTATCATCGTTATATGTAAATCTAATTAACATTAAGTATACTTGCAAATTAATTAAAAATATGCTCTAAGATTTAATAGTTGTCGTGGATTAATAACATTTTTAATAAATCAATTATTAATTATTTTATATATAAACCAAACTCCATATTAAGTTTGTTCATATATTAAATTATAGTAATTATCAAAATATATATAATTTGTTATTTATCAGTTTAAAATTAAAATATTATAAGCTTAAAATTTTTAAAACTTATTATATACTATG